>CAKSEE010000018.1 GCA_934446455.1 uncultured Oscillospiraceae bacterium
GTGTACTTTTCGGTGTATTCAGCCATTTTGGCGTCTATCTCGGATTCGGTAACGCCGTCGGCGATCTCCACTACGTCGCCTATACCGTAGTAGTTCACGTTCCAGCCGAAGCGTATCTCGCTTTCAACGCGGTCGCCGTCAGTGACTGCAACATCACGCATATTGTTTCCGAGCATTGCTACTCTCAGAGTCCTGCTGAACGATACTGCGGAAGCCGCATGAGCGAATCTGCGGATCTTCTCTGTAACGTCCCCGTGCTGATAGTAGCCTGCAACGACCTCGCGCTTGATTCCGAGCCTTGTGCAGATGAACCCGAACTCGCGGTCTCCATGCGCAGACTGGTTGAGGTTCATGAAATCCATGTCGATGCTGTCGTAGGGGAGCTTCTCGTTGAACTGCGTGTGCAGGTGGAGCATTGGCTTTTTCAGGGCTTTCAGCGCTCTTATCCACATCTTGGCGGGCGAGAATGTGTGCATCCACATGATAACGCCTATGCACTCCCTGTCTGAGGAGGCGCGCACGCAGATGTCCTCGGCTTCATCGGCGGTCTTTACCACCGGCTGGAATACTACTTCTGCGATGTCCGAGAGCTTTGCGTTCAGATAATCAGCCATCTTGGCGCTGTCCCTGGCAGCCTGCGCGAGGGTCTCCTCGCCGTAAAGATCCTGGCTTCCGGTAACAAAGTATATCTTGTTCATAATTATTCTCCTTCACAGAAAAGCCGCACCGAACAAATATTCAGTGCGGCTTGTGTTTATGCCTTTTTCTTGTTCTTTCTGGAAAGAACAACGCTCTGGATAACAAGGAACAGGCAGATCATTGCCGCAACGGTAATGTTCGTCCACCATGCGTCGTCAAGTCCGAGGGAGGAAACGATGTTCTTTATCGTACTCAGCGAGATGACTCCGACCAGCGTTCCTATGATGTTGCCCGAACCGCCGGAGAGCATCGTGCCGCCGATGATGGATGAAGCGATCGCATTCATCTCGGCTCCGCTTGCATGGGAGGGTGAACCGGAGCCGACATGAAGGAAGTAAACAAAGCCGCCTATACCTGCGAGCACTCCGCACATCAGGTAAGCGAAGAACTTTGTGCGCTTGACGTTGATACCGAGCATATTTGCACTCTGGCTGTTTCCGCCGATAGCGTAGAAGCCACGTCCGAGCTTGCCCCATTTGAGGAACACGAACAGTATTGCCACAATCAGCAGCGCGACTACCACGCCTATTTCTATGTACGCCGGAACAAATACGCCATGCTTGTTGGTGGAGCCTATTCCGGGAAGTGATATTCTTGTTTCCTTAAGTGCGCGGAACTCTTCGTTCTCAACGTTGAACTGCGTTGCATTGACGATAGTAGTCATGCCCTTTGCGAAGAACATTCCCGCCAGCGTTACGATGAACGGCTGTATCTCCAGATACGCTATCAGATAACCCTGGACAAGTCCGAAAGCGGTGCCTATTCCAAGGGCTATGAGGACAGAGGTAAATACATTGCCTCCGCCGTAGTCGAGGTTCATTGCGCAGCACATACATACCAGCGCCGTAACCGCGCCGACCGAGATGTCGATACCGCCGGTTATCATTACAAGGCTCATTCCACAGGAGAGGATTATCAGAGCCGCGTTTTCATTGAGTATGTTGAAGAAGGTCTGCACCTTCGTGAAGCCGGAGCCGATGAACGCTACCGCGCAGATATACATTACAACGAATATCGCAATGGTGATAACCAGAAGCAGATTAGAGTCAGATAATCTCCGTGAACAGCCGTTGGCATTTTTCAGAAATTTCATACTAATTCGCCTCCTTGACAGGATTCCTGCGAGAAGCTATCTTCTTGCGGAGCGCTGCGAGCTTTCTGCGTACAGTGGGAGCGCTGAGAACTACCAGGATAATTACTACAACCGCCTTGTATGCAGGGAGCGCAGTAGGAGCTACCTGGAACTTATAAAGAGTTGTCGTCAGGAACTGGATAACATAAGCGCCGAGTATTGAGGACGCCATGTTGAACTTACCGCCGCTGAGGGCGTTTCCGCCGAGTGCTACCGCAAGGATAGCGTCCATCTCGATGTCTTTTGCAACTACCGAGTAGTTGATGGAGGAGATACGGCTGACCTTGATGAAGCCTGCGACTGCAACGCACAGGCCAAGTATGACGTAGGTCATGAACTTGATGCGTGCGGGGTTCAGGCCGTTAAGTCTGGAAGAATCGGAGTTTATGCCGACCGCCTGGGTGAACAGTCCCAGTTTTGTGAACCGGAGCACCAGCGCGATGATTATAACGCATATCGCCGCAATGAATATCGGGGTCGGAAGCGGCAGTCCGGGAATGAAGTTGCCGAACCAGCCGAAGCTCTCATCGTTGATGACGGGGAGCTGGTTGTTGTTTATCCATGCCGCTATGGAACGTCCTGCGGTGAATAGGATAAGCGTTGCGACCATCGGCTGTATCTTGAAGTAAGCCACCAGAGCGCCGTTGAACGCGCCCAGAAGCATTGATACGACAACGCAGGCAAGGAATGCAACGATTATCGGCGCATGGAGCGCAGCCGGGCTGACCTCGCCGCCGCAGAGGACTCTGAGGACAACGCTGCCTGCAACTGCGATAGTTGCACCAACGCTGATATCCTGTCCGCCGGAAGCTGATGTTACCAGCGTCATGCCGATAGCAAGTATCGCAAGCTCCGAAGCGTTGTCGAGGATCGTGATGATGTTGCCCGAAATTACCATATCGCCGACACTGTTCGGAGCATATTTGATCGCAAAGAACGAGGGGTCAGCGACCAGGTTGAACAGCACCAGTATCAGCAGCGCTGCCAACGGAATAAATATCTGATTTCTGACCGCTCTTTTCAGAAAAGCAAGGAACTTGTTCCCGCCTGTTTTTTCAAGCGTTTTCATGAACCTTTTCACCTCCTGCGATCGTTTCCATTATCTTGGACTGATTCAGGTCGGAGCCGGTAAGCTCGCCTGCGGTCTTTCTGTCGCGCATTACAATAAGTCTTGAACATACGTTCAGCATTTCGTCTATCTCGGAGGAGATGAACGTTACGCTCCTTCCCTCGGCGGCGAGTTTGAGCACCAGCTTCTGTATCTCGAGCTTGGTGCCGACGTCGATTCCTCTTGTGGGTTCATCGAGAATAAGGTATACGGGGTTCGCAAGAAGCCATCTTGCGAGGATAACTTTCTGCTGATTACCGCCGGAAAGCGACTTTATCGGCGTATCCGGGGAAGCCGTCTTTATTTCCAGCAGCTTTATGTACTCGTCGGCATATTTCGCAGCTTCCGCCTTGGATATCGGACGGAACATTCCGCGCATTACCTGGAGCGCAAGGATTATGTTATCCTTGACGGACAGGTCGCCGATGATACCATCATGCTTTCTGTCCTCGGGGAGGTAGCTTATGCCGTGCTTCATTGCGTCAAGCGGCTTTCTTATCTTGACGGTCTTGCCGTTCATCTTGACTGTGCCGCCTGTTATGCTGTCCGCACCGAATATTGCACGGACAGATTCGCTTCGGCCTGAGCCGAGAAGTCCGGTGAAGCCGTTTACCTCGCCCTTTCTTATTGAGAAATTGAAAGGCGCTATGCCGGCACTGCTGACAAGTCCCTCCGCCTCGAATACCGGAGCCTCGCCGTTGGCCTCCTGCCCGACCTCGTGGGGCTTATCCATGTCGGACAGCTTATTGAGGTCCTTACCGAGCATCTTGGAAACCAGCTCGACTTTCGGAAGGTCCGCCGCGTTGTACTCGCCTTCGAATTTACCGTCGCGCAGTACCGTTATCTTGTCACAGACCGCGTAAACCTGGTCGAGGAAGTGCGTTACGAATATTATTCCAACGCCGCGGCTCTTGAGGTCGAGCATTAGCCTGAACAGCTTCTCGACTTCCTGCTCGTCCAGGGAGGAAGTCGGCTCATCGAGGATAAGAACCTTGCATTCCATATCGACCGCGCGGGCTATTGCGACCATCTGCTGGACCGCAAGGGAGCAGCTTCCGAGCTGCTGATTCGGTCTTGCCGGGATATCAAGCGATTCCAGAAGCTTTCCGGCGTCCGAATACATCTTCTTCCATTTGGTGAAAGCGCCCTTTGATCTGCCGATATACATATTCTCGGCGACCGTAAGGTTCGGGCAGAGTGTGATCTCCTGATAAACCGTGCTTATTCCGGATTTCTGGGCGTCCTGGGTCGATCTGATAACGACAGGCTCAGGATTGCCGGACATATAGATGCTGCCGCCGTCCTTTTCGTATACACCGGTGAGTACTTTTATAAGTGTGGATTTACCAGCGCCGTTCTCGCCCATCAGCGCGTGTATTTCGCCCTTATGCAGTGTGAATTCAACGTTCTGGAGCGCTTTCACACCGGGGAATTCCTTACATATGCCCTCTAGCCTGAGAACAACATTTTCATCACGCATTGTCTTCGCCTCCGGTTTGTTAATTAACAGAACGGTCCGATACAAGGGATTTGTTATCCATCATATCGGACCGTTTCCGTCATGGCTGATCAGCTGATTCAGCTAGGCTGTTCAGAACGATCAGATACCGTACTTGTCAACGTCCTCCTGAGTGATTGTGGAGGCGTCGAAACCCTTCTCGTCCATAATGATGACCTTGTTTGCGGGAGACGTGCCGTTCTCAAGATCCTTGATGATGGAGTCGATGTAGGAAGCCTGGAAAGGATTGCACTGACCATCGTAGTTCCAGCTGCCGGAAAGGAGGTTCTGAAGAGCCCACTTGTTGCAGTCGAAGCCCATTATGATAACGTCCTTGCCAACGCCGTGGGAGATGTTAGCCTTGTCGAGGGCTGCAACTGCGCCCTTTGCCATATCGTCGTTCTCGGCGTAGATAACGTTGAAGGAAGTGCCGCTGTCGATGATGGACTGAACGATCTGCTGTGCTGTTTCTGCGTTCCAGTCAGCGGTCTGCTGTGTAACGAGGTTCCAGCTGTCGTCCTCAGCTACCTTGGTGTCGAGGGCGCCGGTTCTGCCGACCTGTGCAGCGGAACCCATCGTGCCCTGGATATGTACTACGTTGTACTCCGAAAGTCCCTGGGAAGCCAGCCAGTCAACTGCGGTCTGACCCTCCTTAGCCATGTCGGATACGATGGAAGCCTCGTACAGACTTTCGTCAGCGTCGATGGTTCTGTCGAACAGGATAACCTTGATCCCCTGAGCCTGAGCGTCCTTAAGCACGGAGTCCCAGCCGGAAGTGCCGGCAGCGGAGATGAGCAGGTAGTCCACCTCAGACTGAATGAATGTCTGCGCTGCTGCGATCTGCTCGTCATTCTTAAGGCTGTATGCAAAGGAAGCGTCGTAGCCGTTCTCCTTTGTAAATGTAGCCTTCATATCCTTGTCGTTGGCTGTACGATAGCCGGACTCGTTGGGGTCGTTGTTGATTATTCCTACTTTGATGAGGTCTCCGCCTGCAGAACCAGAGCCAGATCCGCTGCTGCCAGATCCGCTGCTGCCGGAAGTGCCGCTGCCTGATCTGCAGCCTGCAAATACGCTTGCAGTAAGTGCCAGACCGAGTACCGATGCGAGTATCTTCTTGATTTTCATAGCTTTTCCCTCCGATAAAAAAATGATCGTTGTGGTTTTGTTTTCGGAATATCAGAACAAATTCTCAGCACACTTGCTACAAATTTTGTTTTTGTCTGCATTCCTGCTTGCTGTCCTTATTCTAGCACAAAGCGCAGATAAATGCAATACACAAAATGCACATTCTTTTGGAAAAGTATTTGTGCACATAATACAAAAGCGTTTTTTTCAAAGCGAACAAATAAGCAGAAATCAAAAACATCTTGACAAACAAAGAATAAAGTTGTATTATATACGTGAGCAGATTTGTATTCTTCGTAAATTTAGATTTGTACTTTAATATAGGGGCGATAATATATGACTAAATATGAAGCAGTTGCGCGGGCAATAAAAACTGATATTGAAAACGGCGTATATACCGAGGGACAGGCGATACCTACCGAGGAGCTGCTCACCGCCCAGTACGACGTCAGCCGCCAGACGATACGCAAGGCACTGGCGCTCCTTGTAGAGGACAATCTTATAATAAAGCGGCAGGGCAGCGGTTCGGTTGTGCGCCCGAAGCGGCTGAACCTGAGGACCGGAAAAATAGCGGTGGTTGCAACATACATCAGCGACTACATTTTTCCGAGCCAGCTGCGCGCTGTGGACGAGGTATTGTCTGAAAACAAGTACACTGCGGTTCTTTCCGCGACCCGCAACCGCGTCTGCAACGAGCGCGCTATTCTCGAAGAAATACTGAAAAATCCCGTTGACGGAATACTGATAGAGGGAACAAAATCCGCAATGCCGAACCCGAATTTCGATTTGTATGAAAAGCTTATAGACATGGGAATTCCGATAGTCTTTTTCAACGGCTATTACCCTTCCCTCAGCGGCACATATTCAGTATGCGCGGACAATCAGTCGGGCGGCGCAGAACTTGTGCGGCATCTCATTGACCGCGGCCATACGAAAATCGCGGGATATTTCAAGAGCGATGATATTCAGGGGCATCAGCGGTATTCGGGCTTTATTTCGGAGCTTTTCCGCAACGGTCTGATAATTCCCGACGAGAACGTGTTCTGGTACACCACGGAAACAAAGGAAAATCTCTTTGACGATCCGAAGGAAGTATTAAGGCGCCTTGGCGATAACACGGCAGTCGTATGCTATAACGACGAGGTGGCGTTCGGGCTTGTGAAATGCCTGCTTTCCGCCGGCAGACGCGTTCCGGAGGACGTTGCGGTAGTCAGCTTCGACAACAGCAATCTCAGCCGGATATCTCAGGTGCCGATAACATCGCTTTCCTATGAGGACAGGAACATCGGCAGGATAGCGGCGCAGAAGCTCGTCGATATACTGAACGGCAGGGAGGTTTCTTCCGAGGTATTGCCGTGGACTTTTATACAGAAAGAAAGCTCATAAATATTAAAACAGCGCCGGAATTTCCGGCGCTGCAGCTTGTCGAAAAAGTCCAGCGAAAGTGTGGCGCTAATATAGCAGTATAGAATCAACCACTATATTAAGACCCAAACAGCGAGCTATGAAAACAAAATGCAGATACTTCTTTAGGTCAGTACTCTCATATAGAAGTTTTTCAACAGCTATTATGAAAGACCTATACAGTGAGCTATAAAACAGAGTAGGCAGAGCTTCCATAACGAAGTTCTGCCTATTTTTCATTATGATGTTTCTTCATACGATGAAGAGTATCGCTTAGCTTTTAGTTTATGAATAATGTTTATTTCAAGAACCGGTATTTCTCGTCTTTCATCAATTAGTTCTTGCAACTCCTTTACAGTTTCAGCCGTTAGTTCTCTTTCAGCGGGGCTTTGGATAGCATCTATCTTAATGGATGTTTTGTGATAAGAATAGTGTTCAATAATTCTTTCAACAACTTTCAGTATTATTCCGATTGCACAAACAATAATACTCATTGCATCAGATTTGAATAAGACAAACATAGCAACAAAAAAAGATATCATTATAAACAAAATGATAGGTAAAATAATCATGCGATTTTTAACCATCTTCTTATTCCACCAAATATTCTGTTTTTGACATTCAAATTGAGCTTGAAGATCAGCTACAGTATTTTTAAACTCATAACAGTTCCTTACTCCCGGTGGTTTGTCACGACCAGTATTATGAATGTGGATATCCGCTTCTTTTTTGTGTTTATTATAAGCGTTTAAGGCGATTTCTCTTAACTTCTGTTTGCGAATATCTGTATAATTATCCTCGCATATCATTAAAACATGAGAATCAAAATAATTTCGTAGAGCGGCAGCATTCTTTAACATACTACTGAAAACGAAAGTGGTTATCAGTGCAAAAATTTCTAATAACGCCGGAATCCCCATACTGACGATTTTTGAAGCAGAATCAGGTACAAATATCATCATAGCAGATGCTATACATAATAACCAACTCACATAATTTACTTTTTCCGCAGAATTGAAATACCTCCTTGAAGCATACTGAATCTTCAATAACAGGTTTTCATTTTGACGATTGTTAATGATTTGATTGTTTATCATACTCTTTTATCGCCTCACATAAACTCGAATAATCATTTTTGGCAATAGAAAATAAATAGTCATCGCTAATAAATGGATAAATAAATCTCCCATGACATCGTCTTGTGATCAGCCCCGATTCACAAGGACAAGGTAAATGACCTTTGTATTTTCTTCGAGAAATTGCTTGAAGTAGCTTATATACTTTCGCACAATCGTTTTCATCGAAAATTTGCTGATATGTCTCTATTACACCAACAAGATCATGCCCTCGATCACCATAGGGAAACTCCCCAAACCGTGAGAAATACTCATAAGAATAATAGTATGGTTCAACTATGTTTTTCATCCATTGCAATAGGCTATACCCATTATAGAAGCACAAAGCTCTCCATCAGGATATCGGTGAATATATGATTTATCAATATGGTTTCCGATATCCCAGGCATCGGGTAATTCGTCATTGTTTAGAGGAATGAGGATTCGGACATCATATTCCTTATCTACAGTGAAACCATTGTAAGAGCGATTGATCGAAACTTTTCCAGAGAGAACAATTGATGTTTTTTTATCAGTATTTTCTTCATTCAAGCCGTCATATGATGTAAGAAGATCATCAATCTGCGGTTTAATATGATTATAGTTTATTCTCATGAGCAATGATAGGGCTTTGAAGCAGTTGAAGCATTGATAGGTGTAGCAACACGAGCCTTTCTGTATTTTTTGATAATCGGATTGTTAGGATCATAATTTGCAAAACTATTCTCCAAGACAACACCAAATTGATTATCGTCTTTCTGAGTCAGCACTTCAAAAAGGTCATTTTTTATAGCTGTCACCCATTTAAAGAAGCTCTTAGGTATTCTCTCATCCTCGTTCCATTTATTTGCAAGATTATCATCGGGATCAGCAGGATTCGGGACAATCCATTTTCCATTTTTATAGGATAAAACTGGAGAATTATCATACCGCAAAGCATATTGTTCAAAAGTCATTTCGGTTTGGTGAATACACATTTCAAGTCTATTCAGTACATATTCCAGTAGCTCAAATACAGAACAATTCTTCTTCCCGTAGTTAGATGCGAGTCGAGTAGCCATTGTTGTTATCAACGCAGAAATCGGCTTAATCTCGTCACCACCGGAAAGTTTGGAATAATATGCATCTCGCTGATATTTCAAAATCTGTATAACCCTTTGTAAAGCAGAGCGTCTTACCTCATTGGGTAATTCCTCAGCAGTGGCGCTTTCAAATATACCGCGTTCTGTATATTTTGGAGCATACATTAAAGAACGGAGCGTTAATTTCATCAAACCACTTTTTAAAGCCTTTGGGATTATTTGATATCCAACGATAGCTTTTTTCAGAATTCTGCCGTGGAATAGCAATGCTTGTATCAACGATTTGAGGAGTTAGTCCTTTTGTGAGGAGAGCTGCCTTCTCAGAATCAGAATCGCTCACCGCCGGAACTAAGTCAATCGAAAAGCTAACACCATTGATATCAGCATACTCAATAGTAAAGCATTCCTCCCATTTCACAAGCTTTCCGCCATAAGTATCATTACCTTTCAGTGTGTCTTCAATTAGGTTTCTCAAACCACTCGGGGTGTAATCTGACTTTGTTCCAGTAACCTGACAGATACAATCAAGATCATAACTTGGACTATCAGCCTTCTTTGCAGGACGAGTAACCGTTCCTAATGCAAATGAGCCCTGTGGATATATGGTTGCCTCAATACCATGTTCATCTAAGAACGCAGCAAGGGCTTCATATTTGCTTTGAGCATTCTTAAATTGTGTTGGCGAAATATCCAGTTTTTCAATAACTGACAGGAAATCCTTCTGACGTTCAGAAATGTTCATAATAAAATCTTCCATTAGTTTTTAGCACTCTCGCACATTGAGTGCTAATTGTAGTATGGCATGAATCTGTGAAAATGTCAAGAGGTGTCAAATAAAAAGGACAGATACTTCATTGCGAGGTATCTGTCTTTTTCACTATACTATGACTTATCCGAAAATACTATCCAACTTTGCTTCCAATGTCCCGTCCTTAGCGAGCGGCAGTGCATCACACTGGCGCAGATGATGCTTCTCGATTAGCTCTCCACCCTCAAAGCCAAGTATGAAGTGCAGGGCTATCTGATAGATGATTTCTGTCGGTGCAAGTCCGTACACTTGATTTTCAAAGATATGCTGTAACCGCTGTGTCTCGTCAGGAAATGCCTGTTTCATGCCGTCGCTGTTGAACAGCCGCTTCACGATCTCTGCTATGTACAGACCGGATTTCATATACAGGTCAGCAAAGGTCTTGCTCGGATCATCGAAACAGCCTGGATTCTCCTGCTCAAGCATATCGACCATCTGCTTCACAATACGCTTGGGTGTGAAGATCTGATTGGTCTTCTGCGGTGGGATATAGTCGAAAATATCCTCGGTATGGGTTTCATCAAAGTAATTGCCCAGCCGTGTACGCAGTGACAGGAACTCCTTGATAGAATCATCGAATACCACAGGATCAAAGAGCTTTCCGGGGTAGTGCTTCTCCTCGCCCGTTTCTGCGTCCGTATAAGAACCGCCGTCACGCAGGAAGCGGAATTGGTCAAGCGTGATACTGGTCACTTCATAGAATACATCATCGGGGATGATCATATCGAAAGCGGAGAGTGTGGTCTCATCGTCGCCGTATGCCATCAGGAATGATGGGATCGTCCTTGCAAAGCCACGCAGATGGTCACGGACTGCCTCCTCGATGGTCTCCTTGGTACGCTCACGCTTCGTGGTCTCGACAGTCTTTACGACTTCCTCGCACAAAGTTGGCACAGTCTCCTCCAGCACATTGCTGACACGCTCCTTGAAAGCATCGGTCGCCTCCTGCACCAGTGTATCGAACTGTTCATTGACCTCGGCAGCAGTCTGCCCTGTTTCACTCAGATGTGAAAGTGCATCCTGCCGCTGTGCTTCCAGCGTTTTCTTCTGAATGGAATAATCGCCGTATTCCTGCGTCACAAGCCTGTCCGCTTTCTGTTCAAGCTGCTTTTGGAGCTTCTGTGCATCACGCTTTTTCAGGTCAGCGCCATAGGTATCATTTGTTACCTGCATCACAGGTGCAACAAGCTCTTTGCGGAACACGTCCTGCAAATGGGATATCTGCTGATCTTCTGTCGATTCAGGGGCGGCAAATATCTCCTTGGTCTTGCGCTCCAGCGTTTCGGAAATATCGCTGTATATCTTGTCTCCAAATACGTCCTGTGCTGTACCGATAACAAATTCGTCCGAAAGCTCCACTTCACCCTCATCATTGACGGACAGGTCTTCCCTTGTTTCAGGAGATACATCTACCAGATCTCCCTCCGGTGCATTGGGTAGTGAACTGATAATATCAATGACCTCCGGTGGTGCATTGAAGATATTGGCGATATTCTGGAACAGGAAATTCGACATAAATCCACGGCGGACGACTTCCAAAGATCGTATCTTTCTCGGAATGGACAGCACCTTTTCAGCGTCCAGCCCGATCATCTCGCCGTTTTCGTCCTCTCCGATGACCGGGAAGAAATTGAGCAGTTCACGGACATTCTGCTTTCGCTGGTCGCTGTCGCCTTTGCCGCCGGAAGTACCGCAGGACAGGTCATTTGCAAATTCCTCAAAGATGATCAGCGTTCTTGCCGGATCGAAGTCAAATACATAGGCGTTCTTCTTCACATGAAGCGTGCCGTTCTCCTGATAGCGCCACGGGTTCTGACTGCGGAAAGCCGCCTGCATATAAAGCGCCGGAGACTTGATATTGGATAGCATCAGCACAGCCGTCCACTCCGGAACGGTGATACCCGTGGTCAACTGTCCGACAGACAGCGTGATCGTCTTATCGTTGTGGTCGATGGCATCACGCACCTTGTCGTATGCCTTTTTAGTCTCCTCTTCCTCGGAGAGTTTGCCGTCACCGGCAGCAAGTACAATCTCGTAGTCTCCGAATACAAGGTGTGCCTTTAGCTTTTTCGCCAGAGCCTTTGCACTGTCTACACGATTCAGCAACCAGAAAGTATGTTTAAGCTCCGCACGGAGTTCAGGTGTGGAGAACGGGAATTTCTCCTGCGTGGTCAGTGCATCAAGGAAACGGTCAACCGACTCCTCATACACAAAATCACCGTTCGCCTTGACAGAGAAGAACAGATTCAGGTCGAAAGCATACTCCTCCGTTTCGCCCTCGATCTCAATACCCTGCTGCAACTCCTCACGAATGATCTCGGACATCTGATAGGTGAACAGATTGAGCTGCGGCAGGTTCTCATAAGGGTTATTGCGCTCCGCATCGTTCCAGCCCGCCTTTGCTTTCTGTTCGTCGGCATACGTCCAGTTATAGATCGCATCGGACGGGAATTTGTCATTTGCCAGCGCCTTGAACGGAGTACCCGACAGGTGCAGAGTGTGATTACGCTTGATCTGATGAAACGCCACATCGGTCTTGGAAGTATCAACGCCCTCATGCGCTTCATCAATGACGAGAAGTTCCCACTTCATATTGATAAGCTCTTTCAGCTTGTCGTACTGACCGCCGAAATACAGAGAGCCTTTCAGGTCTTGCAGGCTGACAAATTCGATGCAGTCCGCCAATTCTTTAGTCAGGCTTTCCGTGTACTCATCACGGGACATCACGAACGGCTTGCCTTTCAGTGCAGAGACTTCGCTCACGAAACGGAACCCCGACTCCGTGCCGATAAACTTGACAAAATCCTCATACCACGAATTTGCGATAGCGGGGCGGTTCGTCACGATCAGGATATTGCAGGCATAGTCGCCCTTGGTCGCCTGCAAGCGCTTGCAGAGGTCGTATGTCGCCAGCGTCTTGCCGAAACGGGGCTTTGCATTCCAGAGAAATTCGCCCTTTTCGTGGCTTTGAAAATAGTCAAAGGTCTGCGAAACTGCCTGCTCCTGCTCGGCACGGAGTTCATAGGCGATCGTTCCGACCGTATCCAAAACGCCCTTGGTACGGCGGAATTTCGAGTACAGCGTGAAAGACTCATCGCCGCTAATGCGGAACCACTCAGGCTGTTTCTTGTCGCCGTTCATCGGCTTCATGCGCTCAACACTCTGCTTTTTGAGATAGGCGTGGAAATCGCTGTCACGGAAATACGTCCTGCCGTCGGCAAAAACAGCAACATCGCTCCATTCGGTGCGGTGCGGGATATGCGCTGTCTGTAACTGCTGACGAATGCGGTCTTCCACATCGTCCTGCTCGGTGTAGCCGATCTTCACCCACCCGTCATGGTCGGAGATCGTGGGAGTGGTATAGCAATAACAGCGCGGCATAGCCGTTCTGGTGGTCTGAATGTTGATGTTAGCCACTTATTCCATCTCCTTTACATGGGTTTCGATGAATTTTATTTCGTCGGGCGTCAAGCCGTATTTTTTGTAGAGCTGCCGGTCGATTTCTGCGATTGATTTGCTCCAGTCAATGTCGCTGGTGGAGGTGAAGTCTTGGAGGGGGACGTATTTCCATGTGCTTGGAGGATTGATTTGTGTAATTTTTAAAATTCCCCACAATGCACGAACAAATTTTGTGCTAATATACTTTAAACATGACTCTGCATTTTCTTTGGTTTCAAATGTGCCTATACTCATGAACGTTTCAGTGTGTGCAAGAAAAGGTTCTGCAATTAAAGGATTGGATATTACTTCTCCAAGCTCTCCACTTCCATTGGCTTGTGAAATCAACACCTTCCATTTTTCAAAATCTGCTGGATTATTAACATAATCACGTTTAATCCATTTGTACACTCGTTTGCTTGATTCACGCCCTATAATTTGTATATATTGACCATCATTTTGTCTAGTATCACAAAAAATCTGAGGTAGTCTATCAAAAATATTTGAGGACATATCATAAAGATGACCATTACTAAGCATAGCTAATGCTTCTGGGTGTTCCTCATGCATTTTAGGAGTTAGACGGTATGCTGTACGGCTAAATACAATCTTTTGAAAACTCTCAAAATTTCCATATTTTAACACATTATTTTTAATGCTATTCAATTCCTCATATGGAGAAAATACTTCTATAGGGGCATATTGACTTTGGCTGTCTCTGTAACTTACACAAACACCGCCTTTGATGTCTGTGTTACTGAATACTTTATTGCTGTCCTGTTCAAAATACAGCACCTTGAAATGTTCGTCATTCAGCCGTTCTAAATTCCATTTTTTGGGGGTACTGCCTGCGTTAAATAAAAATCTTGCAGGGGTAATAAGTTCAACTTTATCCGCAACAGTATATGCCGCATCCATAAAGAAATGATAGATAGGCGGTGCATAATTTTTCAAAGATTTAACAGTATCGTCTGAAGTTTGTTCCTCCTGATACGGCGGATTGCCAATCACAAAATCAAATTTCATACCTTTACCTCTTTTCTTCAAATCTTTAAACAGTTTGGAAGTATCTGCTCGCCAGTCATATATTTTGCAGTAGACGATCTCATCGTCCGCTGTTTCTTCTTCATCATCAAATAGTGACATCTGCACGACCTCATCGGACGGGATACTATAGGGCGGTGTGTCGTTCAAGCCGTCCATCTGCCAGAAATTCCAGCAGATCACATTCAGGAACTTTTCAAGCTCCTTACGTGTCGCTTGCCTGTGCCATTTCGCTTCGATGTAGTCCGCCAGCGTATACAGCAGGTTCATGCGTGCGATCAGCAGGTTGTCCCCCTGATACTCATAGCCGTACACGCTCTGAAATGCCCGGAACGCCCATTTGAACCACTCCGCTTCATCGGCGGCGTTCTCGTTCACGATACGCAGCTTGCGGTCAAGGATACCGATGCGCCGTTCGATCGGAATGATCTCACCTGTCGATGTGTCGTAGCGTGAAACGATGTAGGGCGCTTCACCGCAGGTGATCTCCAGCCGACGGGAATCCACATACTGCTTCCAGTCTTTTCCCTCCGGGAATGTGACCGGCTCGGTGCTGACCGTCCACTCCTGTCCGTCCTGATGATTGAACACATCGGCACGCCCGAACCACTCCGCATCGCAGTGGTTATTCATCTGATTGACGATCCACGCAGGCGTGAAGACCTCGGCACGTTTTCGTGTGCGCTCCGTCTGCTCCGCTGCCGCCTTGTATACTCTCGGCTGAATATCGCAGGAATCAAACCCCAGCAGCACGCCCTCAGTCATCTGCGAATCATCTCTGTATCCGGCACCGTAGCCAGCATAACTGTCCGATGCGAACAATATATTTTTCCGTGTGGTCTTATCCTGCAGCAGACGCCCTACCAGCCCTCTGATCGGATAAGCATCCAGTTTTATCAGTTCTTCCAAAGGAACACTCCTCACTTGGCTAAACCGGGAGTTATGCCTGCATACCTAATAAATGCGGTGTTATACTATGTAAAGTATCTGGAGAGAAGATAGTTTTCTCGAAATAGATACATTCAGGATAATGCTCACAAAACAGCGTAAAATCGTCACTATTCAATTTTCAAGATGCTGTTCTGACACCAATTTACAACTGCATACACATATTCATCAGCCTGCGTTCATAGGTGCGGTCAGGGTGGATATATCTGTTGAGTGTCAGGGTAACGCCGCTATGACCGAGGACGGCGGACAGGGCTTTGACGTTGAATCCCTTCTCTGCGGAATTGGTCGCAAAAGTGTGGCGGAGCTTGTGATAATTGTGGCTTTCTACCTCCGCCGATTGCAGTATCTTCTTGTAGCGGTACTGCATCGTGCGAGGTTCGACGGGCTTGTCCGCACCCGATAAGATGAAATGATCGGCTTCATCACGGAACATTTCAAAATACTTCATGAGCATATCGGGGATGGCAATCTCTCTGAATGATGTTGCAGACTTCGGAGCGGAGATCACGATCTTTGTCTTCCTGTTGCCATTGGCGGAACTGATACGCTGAACAGTCCTGTGGATATGCAGTATCTTGTTCTGAAAATCCACATCTTCCCATTTCAGACCACAAAGCTCACCAATACGCAGTCCCATAAAAAGCGACAGCAGGATACCGAAAGCAGTCAGCGACATATTGGCTTTCAGATAAGAAACGAGCTTTTTCTGCTCTGTATCGCTGATCTTCTCGACCTGATTTCTTTCGGCTTTAGGAAGAACGACATTTTTCAGGGAAAGCCTGAACCCATATTCCTCCTGTGCATATTTCAGCATCGTTTTGAAAACAGTAAATATATCCCTCACATAGCTTGCAGATAAGCCGTCTGCGAGCTTTTTGTTTATAAAGGCATTGATCCTGCCTGCGGTCAGGTCGGCACATGGAATATCGCCAAATTCAGGCAGAATGTGTTTTTCAAACTTGTTCTGGTAGTTGGCAAGCGTAGATTCCTTGACACGGTTTACCACAGCATTCAGCCATTCCCGATACACCTTGTTGACTGTGATATATCTGCCCGAAAGATAGCGTGTGGCAATCTCACGTCCTATCAGAACCTTGCTTTCGGCTTCTTCGTAGGTCTTGCCGTAGACATAATGATATTGTGCCTTGCCTCTGATGTCATAGTCCATGATAAACTTCCCGACATACCGCCCGTCTTTACGCTTTGTAATAGTTATACCTGTTTTCTCCATTCAGTAGCCCTCCAACGCCCTCAGAATAGCAATCTGCACATCTGAGTCAGTCCTCTTGTATACAAACCGCCGATTTTCAGCATTATACTTGAAATTTTAAGTGAAATCTTGTATAATTTCAATAAGGGGTAGTATGCCATCTGCCATTGAATTATTGCGGATTTCGTAAAAGTATCTATTTCGAGAAATCGGCTTTTTGTATTATAGAGCACCTGCGCGCAGTTCTTGCGCTGTATGCGCGCTGAATATGTGAAAAAAGCTCCCTACGATCTTGTAGAGAGCTTCATAAATGTAATAAGGCTCCCAGAATACTCTGAGAGCCTCAGCTTGTCGAAAAAGTCCAGCGAAAGCTGGGCTTTTTTACGTAAATATGGTATAATAAAAAAGAGTGATAAAAATGTTGAGCAGAGAACAAAAGGAAAGAAGCCAGAGCGAAATAATCTGCATAGAAGATCTAGTGCCGGAAAACCATCTGCTGCGAAAGATAGACGAAACAGTGGACTTCACGAAGATATATGACATAGTAGGAAAGCTGTACAGCGCGGACAAAGGCAGACCGAGCACCGACCCTGTGGTGCTGTTTAAGGCAGCAATAATACAGCATATTTACGGTATCCCATCGCTGCGAAGAACCGCCGAGGAAATTCGCCTGAACATAGCGTACCGCTGGTTTCTTGGGTATTCGCTGACTGAGAAAACTCCGCATTTCTCAACATTCAGCTATAACTTCAGCCACAGGTTTACGGAAGATATGGTGCAGCAAATTTTCGACTGGATACTCAACGAGATAAACGACGCAGGGTATCTTTCACCCGAGGCAGTATTCATTGACAGGACACACATCAAGGCTAACGCAAACATGAATAAAGCCATTCGCAGAGCCGTTCCGGAGGCTTCCAAAATCTACAGCGAACAGCTGCTGGACGAGATAAACAAGGACCGTGAAACCACGGCAAGAAACCGTTTGACGGTGGAAACCCACCCAAAGAGAAAGTAATAACTGAATCCAAAACCGACCCGGAATGCGGAGTTTTCCACAAAGGCGAGCATAAGAAATGCTTTGCTTATGCCGCGCAGACTGCCTGCGGCAAGAATGGGTATGTTCTTGATGCGACAGTCAATGCAGGTAATGTTCACGATAGCGTTGCATTCGACGGGCTGTACGAAAGACTGAAAAAGCGCTTTGCAATGCGATATGTCGTTGCTGTCGCAGGCTACAAGACCCCTTGGATATGCAAACGTGTCATAGACGACGGACTGATTCCTGTTCTGCCTTACAAGCGCCCGATGGGCAAAGACGGTTTTTTCAGACCTTATGAATACATTTACGATGAGTATTTCAATTGCGTTCTCTGCCCCGAAAACCATGTTTTAAGCTACTCCACAACCAATCGCGACGGCTGCCGCGAGTTCAAAAGCAAGCCCTACATATGCGAAAGCTGCCCCTCCCGCAGCAAATGCACTGCCAATTCATCCTGCATTAAAACTGTCCTCAAGCACCTCTGGAGCGATTACCTCGAGTTAGCCGAGGACTACCGACATACTCCGCAGCTTCGCAAGCTTTACGACCGCCGCAAGGAAACGATTGAGCGTGTCTTCGCGGACGCAAAAGAAAAGCACTCTATGAGATTTACATATTTTCGTAGCTTGACTCGTGTCACTAACTGGGTCAGGCTTAAGTTTGCTGCCATGAATCTTAAAAAGTATGTACTGCATAGGTGGTTATAGTGCTTTTTCTTGCATTTATTGTCAAACTTTTCGGCTTTCGGTTTCCTCGCTGTTTAATATTCAAAAAGCCATCTTTCACTTTTCAACGAAAGCTGGCTTTTTCGACAAGCTGCAGCGCCGGAATTTCCGGCGCTGTTTTTTATAAATTGATGCAGTTTGTGAAACTGTATCTGACATTAATTTAATAAAGTAAAATAGGACATCTTCATCATGATTAACTGTTGATTTTTCTTTTTTAGTGTGGTATATTATTTGTTGTGGGGTATTTTGTCAGCGGTACAAATCAGAATTTAATGAGATGAAATCATGTATATCTGCACTGATGTTGTATGTGACCCAGTTTGTGATTTTTGTTGGTATTGCATTCATGGAAAAAAGGGTGAGCCAATTCAGTGCGAGAAAATGAAAGCAGTTTTTTCGTCGTTTTCGGTATAGTTTGTCTGCGTGATGCGCTGCGTATGTACCGTTTGAATAGCTATTTCTTCGGAACTCCCGGCTTACCGAGGACGGCGACCGGTTAATCATTCGGGCAATTGCCCGAATGCTTAACCCCTGAGCTTTCAAAACTCTTGACAACTCCCGCTCTTCTGTGGTAAAATGAGTGTAATGACACATATTGTTCCTCCTGTTTGTGGTTGTGTGGTTACTCCCATTATAACACGAGTTGCTTTATGTGTCATTACTTTTTTCGGGTGTTGCGCTTGTATTATAAATCTATCTACGAAAGATGGCTTTTTCGACAGACTGAGCTCCCGGAATAATTCCGGGAGCAGTTCACTTACCGACCAAGGAGATTCTTTAAATCCTCTTTATCTTGTTCTGTCATATTCGACATGCCTCTCCGGGAAGCTTGTTTTGAATTGTTGACAGTATAAACAAAACCCTGCAGTTACTGGCTACAGGGTTTTACTTATTTAAGATGTAAGACCAAAGAGTTTATTAAGTTCGTCAATCTCTTCCTGCGTAGCGCCCTCCATACCGCCTTCGCTTATCGTCAGTGAACCGCCTGACATTATTATGTCTGTGATTTCCCGGTCGCGCTTCCACATGGCTTCAGCAAAATCGATTTCGTCCTGAGTAGTGTGGTAATCAACTCCTCATGGGCAGTCTGCTGCTCCTGTGCCTTTTGGTAGGCTTCATCGGATTCCTCGGGTACGTGCGCAGTTTCAGCCGCTGTTGTTGCCACAGGCGTTGTCACCGCTGTTGTTGCTGCCGTTGTGGCTGCTGTGGTTGCGGCTTCTGTGGTAGGTTCTGCTGTGGGTGCGGCAGGCTCGGTCACGGAAGCGGGTTCGGGGGCGGGTTCGCCCTGCGCACAGCCCGCGAGGGTCAGTAATGCTGCGGCAAGAAGCGCCGCGCTAAAGCTGTTTGTGTTTGTTCATGGTTACATCTCCCATAATGTTTGAAAATTAACTTGTATTTATTATAGCACTTAAAGGCGCGTTTGTAAATGCATTTTCAAAAAGTCGTCCCCGCAAAGCGGCTTTTGTCAATGCCGGCTTGACATTAACATTAAAACATGATAAAATGAAAGCACCACATTCAACGGAGGAAAGCCATGCCCAACTTCACCAAACAGGCGATAAAAACCGCCTTTCTGAAGCTGCTGAACGAAATGCCGCTTAACAAGATAAGCGTGCGCAGCATTGTGGAGGAGTGCGGGATAAACCGCAACTCGTTCTACTACCACTATCAGGACATTCCCGCGCTTATAGAGGAAATAGCAAAGGACGAGATAGACTCCATAATAGCGAAGTACCCCACGATAAACACTATAGACGAGTGCCTTAACCTCGCGTTCAGGTTTGCGGTGGAGAACAAGCGCGCCGTGCTTCATATATATAACTCCATAAACCGCGACATATATGTGCGCTATCTCATGGACATATGCGAGTATGTCGTGCGCACCTACCTTGATACGGCGTTCGGCAGGAACGTTGTGAGCGAGTACGACCGCGCGGTTACCGTGCGCCTGCTTAAGTGCGAGATTTTCGGGCTGTGCGTCGACTGGGTTTCCAACGGCATGAAGGACGACGCCATAAAGGAGATATACCACGTCACCGAGCTTTGCAGAGGGCTTTCCGCAGAGCTTATCCGCCGCAGCCGCGAGCTGAATAAACACTAAGGCAACACCGCACAAAGGCCATTTATCGGATTTTGTGCGTGTATTGCCCTAAACGTGCATTCGCCCATGCAAACCGTTTTTTGGGCATATTATCGCTTTTGCCCTGTTTTTATACAAAATCTCCCCGCTGTCGAAAAATCGGACAGCGGGCGCGCTTTTGCCCGTTTATATAACCGCTTTACGGTGTTATAATAAAATCAACAGACAAACCCGTATATCGGAAGGAGTGTTTTATATGCGGTCTACCGCTCCAATGAAGGCAGCCAAAACAGGCTATATTGTTGTATCCGCACTGCTGTGCGTGCTGGGTCTGGTGCTTATCGTCTTCCCGTCGTTCTCTGCAGAGGCGTTCGGAATAATCGCAGGCATTATGATGATAGTGTTCGGCACGGTAAGGCTCGTGGGGTTCTTCTCGCGCGACCTTTACAGGCTGGCGTTTCAGTACGACCTGCCGTTCGGAATACTTCTCGTGGCGCTCGGCGTTATATTCCTGCTGCACCCGCAGAGCCTTGTGTCGTTCATCTGCATTTCGCTCGGGCTTTATATCATGGCGGACGGGCTTTTCAAGATTCAGATAGCGCTTGAGGCAAAGCGCTTCGGTATAGGACAGTGGTGGCTTATTCTCGCGCTTGCGCTTGTAACGGGCGTGCTCGGGCTTGTGCTGCTTCTGAACCCCGCAGGCGGCAGCAGGCTCATTATGATACTGCTCGGTATCTCGCTGCTGTCAGAGGGCGTGCTTAATTTCAGCACGGTAATCACCGCGGTAAAAATCGTAAAGAATCAGCAGCCCGATTCTATTGACGTTGAGTTTGAGGAAAAGTAACGTAAATCAAGGCATAAAAAGTGCGCGAAGCAATTTGCTCCGCGCACTTTGATTTTCAGATTACAATTTAATTTCCGCGTAGCGAATTGATTTTCGCTTCCTTTTGGCACAAAAGAAAGTAGGGGCGTGGGGCGTCTCCCCGTTGGGGAGGTGTCGCGCAGCGACAGAGGGGCTGACCGACAGACCAACGCCCCCACAGTCTGTCAGAAATAAGTATCAAGTATCTTGTCCATTGTGCCGTCAGCCTTTATCTCCTCAAGCGCCTTATTTATCGCCGCCTGAAGTTCCGTGCTGCCCTTGGGCATACATACGCCGAACTGCTCGGGAACGTCGCCCTCGACCGACTGCTGGTTCCACGTCTGCTCATAGGCGCCCTCGGAGAGGTACTTTGTGGCAACCGTGCTGTCGGAGATCACCGCGTCAAGTCTGCCTGCGGCAAGGTCGTCCCACGCGTTCATAACCGTCGCGTACTCGAACGTCTGCACCTCTATGCCGTTCTTCTCTATGTAGTCCGTAAGATAGAAGTCGGACGTGGTGTCCTCCTGATAGCCTACCTTAAGCCCCGCAAGCTCCGCAGGGGAAGCGGGCTTTATCGCAGCGTCCTTAAGAACGTTTATGGACTGCCAGTTCTCAATATACGGCTCGGAAAAGTCGAACTCAAGAAGCCTGTCGGGCGTAATCGTGACAGACGACATTACGATGTCGTAATCGCCCTTTGCAAGACCCGAGAAAATGCCGTCCCAGCCTGTGTTCACCATCTCAACCTCGCAGCCGAGCTTTTCGCCGATAGCGTAGGCAAGCTCAACGTCAACGCCGATGGGGGTTACGCCGTCCGTGTCGAAATACTCAAACGGAGGATATGCAATGTCCGAGCCGACGCGCAGCTTGTCGATCCTGAAGCCCTCGCCCGCAGCGGAGCTTGCGCTCTCCGAGTCAGACGAACTGCCGGAAGTCTTGCCCGTGGAGCACGCCGCAAGAGAAAGCGCCAGCGTGCAGGCGGCAAGCGCCGAAAACACCTTTTTCATGTTAGTTTCTCCTTTGCTTTTCGGGCTCCCGATTTATCGGCGCCCTGTTTTTATGGTTTGTTTTATGAGAAAAGGATATCACAACTCTGCAATAAAGTCAACAAAAAATTGCACTTTTTCTGCTCTTGATATGGATTTTTATAAGATTTCACATTTTTCAACGGCATTCGGGCTTGTTTTTTATCAGGATTATAATGAATTTTATTCGCGCATTATGCAAAATTCTGTCGAATATGAAACAGCACCGCAGTTTTCTTGCATATGCTGCCTGCACTAGCCGCAAAAAAGCGCCCCCGCCGCAGCGGAAGCGCCATGTAAAGCAAAGGGGTGTGACTCCATCGATAAGCCGAGTTCTGTCGTGTATGACCATCTATCTAGCCCCGCCGTCGCCGACGGGATCAAGCCACCTTTCAACGAAGCGCGCCGAGCAGACGCGTTATCCTCCGCACCAATCGGTGTTGCATCGGGTAGGGTTTACACGGCAGCGCAGTCTCCTGCGCTCCGGTGGGCTCTTACCCCACCATTCCACCCTTACCGCCGAAAACGGCGGCGGTATCTTTTCTGTTGCACTTGCCCTGAGGTCGCCCTCGGCTGACGTTATCAGTTACCCTGCTCTGTGATGCTCGGACTTTCCTCATGACGCTCTCGCGTCCCGCGGTCATATAATGAAGTCACCCTTGCATTATAGCACAATTCCCCGCAAAAATCAAGGGGAAATTCTGCGGCTTCTTGTTACATTGCGTTACATAAACGGTTCGTCAGCTTTCACAAAACAGATGAAAAAACGCTTCTGCCACAAGGGTAATGTCAGTTAACTACAATTTTGTTTACGCAATTTAGGTAAAACAATAAATATTACCCGATGTTTTACTGTGAATTGTGTATATTTTTATTTTCTCAATATATGAAAATGTAACATATGTCCCAAAATCTTTTAATAAAAATTATATTTTTTGTTGCATTTGTCCATTGAAATCTTTTTGTGCATAATGCTATAATAATTCCAGCATCGTTGAATCTTTTAGGCTTTGACGGGGCTGCATAAAGCGCTAATGCATGGGCTTGGTCTGCGCTTGAATGAAAACGATTACTTAACCCGAAAATACAGTGCTGTATGTCAACTAACGACTAAAAAGGAGAACTCTATGAACCTGTCATTTCTGAAAAAGGCAGTATGCGCATTCGCCGCTTCGGCGCTTGCGCTCTCGCTTCCCGCACAGCTGCCTGCCGCAGCTGCGGCGCCCGACGCATGGGCGATAACCGCGGATATGGGCGCGGGTTGGAATCTCGGCAACACGCTTGAATGCACCTATCGGGCAGACGACTCTGCAAACAACCGCTCCCGCCTGCTGATGATACCCTCCTATCACGCAACGGACAATTACGAGGCGCTCTCTAACCTTGCAATTCCGTCCAACGCGGGCAATCTTGCAATATCCGTTCACGCATACGAGCCGTATTCTTTCACAATGGACACCTCTGAGTCCCATATCTACGAATCCAACAACCAGTACGGCGGCTATATCCCAACGCTCCTCAGCAACGTAATGAACGACCTCAAAAAGATTCAGTCGGAAAAGGGCGTTCCAATTATCATCGGCGAGTTCGGCGCTTCCGACTTCAACAACTCCTCCGAGCGCATAAAGTGGGCGCGCGACTATATGTCGCAGGCTTCTGCGGCGGGCTTCCCTTGCATTCTGTGGGACAACAACGTCACCACCTCATGGGGCGACAGCTTCGGTGTGTTTAACAGAAACTCCTGCACGCTGAATTCGGGCGCTTACGACTATGTGAACGCGATAATTTCGGGCGCACGCTCTTCTTCGGGCGGTACTTCGGACTCGGGCTCCACAGGCTCTGACGATACCTCGCTTTCCGCATGGAGCGCGCTGACCCTCTTCACCGACAACACCTACGCAGACGGCAAGCACGACATCGTTATTTCCTGCACAGCCGAAACAGCGCCCCAGCTTGTGCTTGAAAGAATCGGCGACTACAGCTGGAACGCCCGCATCGAGGCGTCCTCCGTATCCGACGGCAAGGCGTACTACACGGCGGATTCCATAGCGGCGGCTCTCAGCGCAAACGGCATGAACCAGAGCAGCGTAAGCAAAATCTGTATGCTTACGGTATGCAGCACCGCCTACTACGGCGTAACCGCGCAGGAAGTCGTTACCGAGCAGCCGTCCGACGATACCGACTACTCGTGGCATATGATATTCGGCAGCGACGGCGCAGCCTGCCTCAACGCGTGGAACTCCACGACCGTTTCGTGGGACACCTCCCTGCTTGACGGCAGCTACGACTTCGCCGTTATCTACAGCGGCAGCTCCGCGCCTGTTTTCGTTGCGGAAAACGCCTACGACTACAGCTGGAACGTGAACGTAAACGCGGACAGCCGCTCCTCAACGGGCATCGCTTACTACAGCGCGGACGATATCGCCGCGAAATTCTCTCAGTATGGCGTAAGCCGCTGGGATATGGGCAGGCTCATTCTTATGGCGAGCGACTACACGGAAATTTACGGCGTGTACGTTTTCGCAGCGTAAATCCTGCGGATAATTCCCCCTTTATCTGTCAAGAATATATGCGGCGAAAGGGGGAATTGCCATGCCGATAAAGGCACAGGAACTTTGCAGGTACTACAGCATAGGAAACGCCAGAGTCAAGGCTCTCGACGGGGTGAGCCTTGACATAGCCGACGGCGAGTATGTCACCATTTCGGGCGCGAGCGGCTCGGGCAAGTCAACGCTCATGAACATTCTCGGCTGCCTTGACCAGCCCACCTCGGGCAGTTATATCCTCGACGGAACGGACGTGTCCTGCCTTGACGATGAAAAGCTGAGCGAGATACGCGGGGTGAAAATAGGCTTCATCTTCCAGAGTTTCAACCTTATACCGAGCCTTACAGCGCTTGAAAACGTGGAGCTTCCGCTGGTGTACCGCCGCGTTCCGAAGGCGCAGCGGCGGGAGCGGGCGCTCGCGGCGCTTGAAAGCGTGAGCCTGTCGGCAAGGGCGCTGCACCGCCCCTGCGAAATGTCGGGCGGACAGCAGCAGCGCGTAGCGATTGCCCGCGCCATTGCCTCGGACCCGTCCATGATACTCGCGGACGAACCCTGCGGCAACCTCGACAGCCGCTCGGGGCGCGAGGTTCTGGATATCCTCTCCGCGCTCAACCGCAGGGGAAAGACCATCGTGATGATAACGCACAACGAGCAGACCGCCCGCGAGGCGCAGCGGCTGATAAGGATATCAGACGGCAGAATAGTGAGCTGAAAAAGGCGCGGGAACATACAGTATCCCGCGCTACTATTTGTCTAAAAACATTTCACCAGGCGGGCGAGAAAGGTGCAGATGCTAGGAAACGGCATTTCGGTCAGGCTTTTTGCCTGCCGAAAATGTCGTTGACAACGCAGCTGTGCCTTTATCGACAGCTTGTTTATTTATCTTTGCAATATTTATCTATAGCCTCTGCAATAAAGCTGTACTCCGGGAAGTCCCTGAGAAGCCTCCTGCGGCAGTTCGCGACAAGCTCTGCGCGCAGCTCGGGGCGCTCGCGCATTTGCTGCTTTGCGCCCCAAAGGTGCGTAAAATCGTCCTGTGGGTAGAACAGGCTGCGGTGGTCAAGAAGCGTTTCAACGGGCGTGCCCGTGTATTCCGCGCACATCGCCGCCATGCGCTGCTCGGCGAAAACCATGTAGCGCAGCGTTTCCCCGCAGCGCTGCGCAGACTTCATAAAGGCTATCGCCTGCGCGGTGTAAAACTCCCGCAAATCGTTGTGCGGGAGATACAAAAACGCGGTGTTGAGCGGCAGCGCGTTCTCGTCAAAGTCGGGTATAATATGCCCGTGCGCGCTGAAATACGACAGCGGCGGGTAGACCTCCTCCGAAAGCTCCTCGCGGTGGGCTGCGATAACGCTCTCGCCGAAATCAAGGCGCTTCCACACGATAAAGTCAGTGTCCAGCATGACTGTGGGCGCGGGGGTATCCCGCAGGGCAAGCAGCTTTCCGCCCGCCCAGAACATCCCGGGGTCTATGCCCTCAAGGTCGTCCGCTATGCACGCGCGCAGCTCGTCCCAGAGCGCGGTAAGCCCCGCTTTTTCGCAGAACGCCGCGCCCGCGCTGTCGGTGCAGAGCGCTATTGAGCCGTTATACCGCCGCCATGTAAGCGCCGACAGCGCCATGCAGTACAGGTCAAAGTCCTCCGCGCGGTATTCCCTGCCGCGGGCGCGCGCGGGCGCTGTGGAGAGTATGTGGATAGCGTTCATCAAAGCCCCTTTCTGCGCGAATGTCGGCGCAAGAAAATTCCCGCACTGCATAGCGGTGCGGGTCAGTCGTAAAGTACATGGATACCGTAACCGAAGCGGTCAAGCGGGCATTTTGCAAGAGTAAGCAACAGAATGCGGTCGTACTCGTCCTCTGCAAGCATTGCGAAAGAACCGCGCGGCTGCTCCCACCTGAGCACGCGCTCCCAGTTCGCAAGGAATCTTTCAAGCGTGAAAGAACCGCCGAACGTGCCGCTCGCAGCGGTCGCACCGTTCCCCGCCATGCTGCCAAAGCCCTTGTAGGACGTTGCGCTGTACCAAAAGCTGCCGAGCGCCCCGAACGAGCCAAACGCCGCCGCGCTCAACGAACCGCCGAAAGCGCGCTCCAAACGCTCCCAAGCCATGCTGCCAAAGCCTTTATACGACGTCGCCGCGCGCCATGAGCCGAGCGACTGCAAACTCTCCCACATAAAGCTGCCGAAACCCTTGTACGATGTGCCGCTCCGCCAAAAGCTGCCGAACGCACCCGCGCTCTGTGCGGCACGCTCCGCCTCGCCCGTAAACGGCGTTACGCTCTGCGGTCTGCAGGGCTCGGGCAGAACACCGCAGAAAATCTCCGTCAGGCGGTCGTTTAGCGCGGGGTCGTCCGCAGAAAGCCCGCGCAGCTTCTCCGCAAAAGCCGCGCCGCCGTTGTCGCAAAGCCACGGAACAAGAGAGTCTGCGAGAAAATACCCGCGCAGCGAAGCAAGGTCAAAGCTCGCGGGAATCTCTTCCGCAGAAAAGACCCTGCGCCTGTTCAGCCAGAGCGCACATTTCATCGCACGATCCCCTTTCAGCTTTTTGAATACTACTATCATTATAACATATCCCGCGCTTTTTTTCAACACTTTTTTGAATGTTTGTGAAATGAAGCGCAAAGAAAAGGGGCTGCCGCAAGCAGCCCCTGTAAATATGTACCCGATAACTTTTTAAGAATACCGCTTCTTATGAATAGTCGGCAATGTCAATCCATGTGAGCAGCAGCTCGCGCTCCTCGGGACGCTTGAATTTAAGCTGCGCCGCGGCAACTATGGGCAGCCAGTCCTGAACGTACTTCATTGCGGTGCCCGTCTTTGCGCAGTAAAGCTTGAGATACTTCTCGGCATACTCGGTGTTGTGCGACAGGCACAGGCGCAGGTAGGTCTTTGCGATGTCCGCAGAGGCGTTGCCCTGCTTTGCGCGCAGCCAGTCAACAACATAAACGCCGTCGCTGTTTACGATTATGTTCTCGGGGCAGAAGTCGCCGTGGCAGAGCTTAACGTGCTTCGGCATGGACTCAAGGCGGGTGAGAAGTTCGTACTTCTTAACGTCGTCTATCATGTCCAGCCCCTCTATGGAGCGCTTGAGATAATCCTTAAGCTTGCTTATCTTTGCGGAGCGCAGAGAGTTTATCTCGATTTGCAGGTCAACCATCTGCTCAAGATACTTGTCGGCGTGCTTGGGGTCCTTGTCCATTATCTGACGCAGGGTCTGCCCCTCGATAAAGCGGTAGACAATGGCCCACCTGCCGTCTATGCGCAGTATCTCCTCAAACGCGGGAATGCGCGTGTAGCCCGTTTCCTCAACGCGCGTGTGGGTCAGCGCCTCGTAAAGCACAACGCTCTTGGGCTCGTTGGGGTCCTTGAACACCTTTACGCACTTGCCCTCGCATTCGTATATCTGCACCTTTTCGCTTTCGGAGATGAGATTCTTTAATTCCATAGGTCATTGTCCTTTCTGTATATGCAACCCTTGCGGGTTTTCTTCATATTTACATTATAGCACTATACTCCTTGTTTGTAAAGCGGTTTTTATCAATTTTGAATAATATGTTGAGTTTCTATGAGAAAAGTTTGTGCAAAAAGTCAATAACGTTTATTCGCTAAATCTATTGACATTTTGAAGTGGCGATGTTATAATGCAATTAACACGCATAAGATGATGTATGTTATTCCAGATGCACTAATTCATTCTAGCGGGTATATTATATGTATGGAGGAACGCTTATGCAAAGAAAAAAACTTGTTCAAAAAACGGCAGCACTTCTTTCAGCAGGAGTTATAAGTTTAGCTTTAGCAACTAGCGCTTTTGCACACGTTGGTGATTACCATTCCGGGCAATATCTATCCGGCGCAACTTGCAATCAATCAAATCTTAAATTTAGGGTAGAAAGCTCAGCAAGAAATTCTATACTCACCAGCGCGGTTTACTCTGCCGGTACACAATGGAACAATATAAGCACCGAAGTGAATGTAAGCGTCGTTATGGCTGCGTCTGGAATGCCCACAACAGGATTTTATACAGTTTATGGCACATCTTATGATGACGGCACTTATGGAGAACTGATTTCTCGTAATGCACAAGGAAAAATTGTTTCAATGGACAGCAATTGGTACACGGCCGAAATAAGTATGAACAATAACACCTCTGCGTTTGCTAATTCAAATGCGGCAAGACGAACGTTTATTCATGAGGTTGGTCATGCTTTGAAGTTAAAACACCCTTCTGCAAATTTTAGCCTGTCAGGTCATACTTATTATGGTGGTGTGCCAAAGGCTATAATGAACTCGGGACCGGCTTCCTCATCAAAACCGTGGATAGCTACAGCAATAGAAGAACATGACGAAATAAACATCATTGGAAAGTGGGGAGCATAACTTTGAAAAAATTAGTAATATACTCATTGCTTCTGTCCGCACTGCTTATGAGCGGATGCGCGGCGCAGGGCGGTATCCCCGCAGACGCGGAGGTAGTAAGGCTTGCAGCCGACAGGGCTGTTTACCACACGCTTGACGAGCTTGAAGCCGCAAGCGAGCTTGTTATAATAGGCAGGGTGAGCGGTTCGCCCGATACCGAGATAACCCGCGAGTACAGCGAGGAGTTCGGGCGGGACATTGTGCGCACGGTGCAGTCCACCGTAAGCGTTGAGGTGGAGCAGGTGCTTAAGGGCGAAAGCGCCGACAAAATCGAGGTTTCGCAAAGGTGCGGGTACGTCCCCGAGGATAACCAAATAGTAACGTCAAGCGCCATGACGCCCATGCAAAGCGGCGACAGGTGGATAATGTTCCTTTATAAGGGCGCGCACAGCGGCACATACTGGTGCGCGGGCGACAGCTCTGGGCGGTATCCCCTGCCGAACGACGGGCTTGACGCAGCAGTTTCCGCCGTGCAGTCGATAGCGGACGGGCGCGGCGAGATTTTCGCGGAGCATACGCCGCTTTCCGAAAGCGAAATGGACGCCGCAGAAAGCGGGCTTTACATAATGCCGAACGGCGGCGAGTTCTACGCGCTGAACGCGCAGGAGCTTGAACAGTACCTCGCCATTGAGGAGAGGATAGCGCAGGAAACGGGCAATATCTCGCCCGAGGACTTCGGCGTGTACGAGAGCGCGGACATAAACCTTATGCTGTACAATGATATTCTGGACGAGTACGGGATAGCATAGTTACGGCTGTTTGCGAGCTTTCAACACACTTTTCACACGCATTAAAGGCGGCTCGAATTGTAACCGAGCCGCCTTTTATATATATGAAAACAAAACTGCAAGCCGCACTTCCCGCGTGTGAAAAGCGCCGCCAAAAAGGGACATACAGCCGGAACTGCCTGCCGGGCTACCGGCTAACAAAGCTGCAAGCCGCATTTCCCGCGTGTGAAAAGCGCCGCCAAAAAAGGACATACAGCCGGAACTGCCTGCCGGGCTACCGGCTAACAAAACTGCAAGCCGCACTTCCCGCGTGTGAAAAGCGCCGCCAAAAAGATACATACAGCCGGAACTGCCTGCCGGGCTACCGGCTACCGACTAGATAACATATAGCAGAATGCACAGGAAATGCAGTATGCTTCCCGCTAAAACAAAGAGGTGGAAAACCGAGTGGATATATGCGTGCTTTTTGCCCGCCGCATATAGCACGGCTCCCGCCGTGTAGGCGATACCGCCGCAAAGCAGCAGCCACAGCCCGCCCGCGGGCATTGCCGCAATAAGCGTGGGCGCGGTGAAAACCACGCACCAGCCAAGCCCGAGGTAAAACAGCATGGAAAGCCGCTTAAAGCGCTTCATGTCAATGGAGTTGAGCGTTATGCCGAGCGCGGCAAGCCCCCATTCGATGCCGAACACCGTCCAGCCGAGCGCAGCGTTCTGCTCGCGCACCGCGCAGAGCGTAAGCGGCGTGTACGTCCCCGCAATAAGCAGGAATATGGCGCAGTGGTCGAGTATCCTGAACACCTTTTTCGCCTTGAGGTCGGCGTGCAGACCATGGTAAATGCTCGACATACTGTAAAGCACTATCATCATCGCACCGTAAACCGCGCCGCTCACAACGCCGTATACGCTGCCGTGCAGCGCCGCGAACACCACGCAAAGCACCGTCGCCGCGATTCCCACCGCGCCGCCGACTATGTGCGAGGTCATGTTGAATATCTCCTCGCCGCGCGTGTAGTTTGGTATTTCTATTTTATTGAGTACGCCTGTCATTGTTGCTCCTTAATCAATACAGCTCCCTGCACCACGCCGCGCGCTGGTGATACGGCAGGTAATTTATCGGGTCCGCCCTGTAGCCCTCCTTACCGCCTACCCTCACCTCAAAATGCAGGTGAGTTGCCGTAACTCTGCCCGTAGCGCCCATGTCGCCTATCTGCTGCCCCTGCGTTACATACTCGCCCACGTATACATGAACGTAGCTCATATGCCCGTAAAGCGTTACCAGACCGTTGGAGTGCTGGATAATTACGCAGTTGCCATAATCGTAGTACCAGCCTGCGACAAGAACCGTGCCCGAATCCGCCGCAACTATCGGCGAGCCATAGTAGTCTACGATATCCACGCCCGAGTGACCCCAGTAGCCGCCGCGCGCTTCTACCATTTCGCTTATCATGCCGCCCGTAGCGCTTCCGACAGGCCAGTAGAACTGCCCCGAAACGTTCTGTATGCTTACTATCTGCCCGCGCGGAATGGGCTTTGTGCCAACGCCTATAACCTCAGTCACGGGCTCGGTAAGGGTAACGCGGTTCGTCACCTTCCTGCGCACCTCTACGCCGTTGATGTAGGATACGTCAGCGGTTACGGCCTCGGTGCCGTATTCGCCCTCGGTTATCGTATAGGTAGCGCCCTCGTAGCGCGTTGCGTCGTTGACATACTCAGTGTCGTACTTGGTCTTTTCCTCGTAATTCTCCGTGCGCGTTACCGTTACCGCGAGGAAGGGCTCCTCCTCGTCTATAAGGAATTTATCGCCCACATATATGCTTGAGTCCTCTGAAAAGTCGGGGTTGAGCGCCGCAAGCTCCTCCATGGTAAGCCCGAGCTTTGAGCATATGCCTATCGGCGAATCCCCCTCTACCGCGGAATAATACGCCGCGACCTTTTTCTTTGAGGTGATAAGCTTTATTATCGAGTCCTCGGACACCATGCTGTCCGCAAGGTAAAGCCCCGGTTCAAAGGATATCGGGCTTTCAAACTGAACCGTTTCCGTTGCGTTGTCGGTGCGGTACACGTCAAGCAGTTCGTCAAGAGTGTCCTCTATCGCCGTCTTGTCTGCAAGCGCGCCGTAAAACGAGTTGCCGATATACATACCAAAGCCCGATTCTATCTGCTCGCCCATGGACGTGAGCATTCTGTCCGCAAGCTGATACTGCGTGAGAAGCGGCGTGCTGTAGCCCACCATGTCCACCTCGTAGGACGGCTCGAACGTTACGGGCTCGGTGTTTTCGTCCATGTAGTTTATGCGCTGCTGAACGATTTTTTCCGCTGCGGTGAACGTTGTTTCATCGTCTATGTACCCGATAAAATCGCCGTTTACATGAAGCTTTACCGCATAGGTGAGGTTGTTGGCATAGGACACCACGCTGAAAAGGAACACGCAGCTTATAACGGGCAGCGCGTAGTTGCATATTGTCACCGCAAGCCCGCGCTTTCCGAAAAGTATCCTGCCCGCCATGCGCAGCGAAGCCCGCAGCGCAGCGAAAAAGCCCTTTTCCTCAGCCGCTTTTCTTATTTCCTTCCTGCCCATGTCAAACGCCTTGCCATAGCGCACGAACGGCTTGGCAAGCACACTGCCGAGTTTTCTGAAAAGCTCCGCCAGCACGCCGCCAAACCTTGCAAGCAGCCTGCCAAGCGCCGCCAGCAGCTGAACCAGCAGCCCGCCTATAAAACCCGCCGCAGACATCATCGTCATGAACAGGTACATTCCAAGTCCGCACACGGCGTCATAAACGCTCGTTTTTTCAGCCGCAGGACTTTGCGCTGTAATCTGTGCCATTTATATCTCCCTTTGCCGCGCGCCGCGGGCGGCGCTCCGTCAATACTCTATACAAGGCAATACCGCACAAAGACCATTTATTGGATTTTGCACGTGTCTTGCTTGCATATTTTCCGTCATCTTGCACAATTCGTCCTAGCAAGGCACACAGCCTTGCGCCGTCCTCATTGTACAATCTGACTGCGCAATACACGCACAATCTTTGTGCGGTATTGCCACAATAATAAATGCGTTATTCACACCTTTTGATTATAACACATCTGTAATAGTTTTGCAACCTTTTTGTAACCATTTTGTAACTTTCGCCGAAATGTTTCAGAAAACCGTCACAAACCGCCCTTATTCAGCAATCTCGCCCACGGGGCTGGGGATATCGTAAACGTTGCCCGGGTCGGATACGGTAAGCCTTATGCTCAGGTCGCTGCGCTCTCCCTGCTCGTCCGCAACGCTCCCCGTTTCGGTGAATGCCGCCATGCAGCCGTCGGCGGCTATCTCGTAAACCGCAGAGAATGCGTAGAATTCCGACACGCCGTCAAGCATTCCCACGGCGTTTTTGTTGAGCTTTTCGGGGTCGTAATCGTAGCGCACGGTAAGCGAGCCGTCCGCGTTCTCCGTAAGCTGCGCAGACTCAACGGACGTTCCGTCAAGGAAGAATATACTGCCGCGCGCGTACGGATAGCGGTAGGTCTTTGAGTAAAGATTGTATAGGTAGCTCTCGTCATCGGTGCTTATTATGCGCCACTTTTCGTCGCCGCGGTTTTTGTAGAAGAACTGCGCTCCGTCGCTGTACGCGCCCTCCGTGCCGTTTTCGTCCTGAGAGATGTAGCTGAAAATCATCTCGTCCTTCTTGTTGATGAAGAACGAGAATTCCATGAGCGTTTCGCCGCTCGCAACGTCCGTCATCGTAAGCCTGCCGCTGCCCAGCTTTTCGTAAAGCTCCTTTGCGCGCTTCACCTCGGAAAAGCCCTCGGGAACGGAAAGCGCGCAGCCGCTCACAAGCATTATCACAAGCGCCAAAAGAAGCGCGGCGGTCCTCTTCATCAAAATCCCCCCCGAATACAAAAATGGGGCGGAATACGGCACCTGCCGCTTCCTGCCCCGACAAACCGGCGCTTAACGCCGCTATAATTTACAGGATACTGCTTTTGTCTTTTCTGAATTACTCAGCGAAGCCGCTCTCAACAAGCTTTACAAGACCGTCAACTGCGAGCTGCTCGTCTGCGCCGTCAGCGATAATGCGGATCTTTACGCCGCCTACGATACCGAGGGAAAGAATGCCGAGCAGGGACTTTGCGTTTACCCTGCGCTCCTCCTTCTCAACCCAGATAGAGGACTTGTACTCGTTAGCCTTCTGAATGAAGAACGTAGCGGGTCTTGCGTGTAAGCCTACCTGATTTTTAACTTCAATGTCTTTCATGCACATGATACATAACCTCCAAAAATAATAGCTACCGACTGAACGGTCTGAAATAACTGCTTCTTTTCTTCTGTTCGTATTCCGTGCGGCGTATGCTTTCTGTTTCTTCGCCGCCGAGAGAGCATTTTCTGCTCATCTTCTGATACTAGTATATCCAAAATATCCGCGCCCGTCAACAGAAAAATTAAATTTTGATATATTTTAAGTTGAATTTCTGTTTTTTTGCGTATAAAATACAAACGCAAACGCCGCCTATTGTGCAATTCCAACAAAAATTTTTCAACTTAATATTCAACATAAACATGAGTTTTCCACTAATTTTGAACAAGCGTCCATTTTGCCCCGAAATGACATATCAAATACGCATATTTGTCCGGGGGCTTGCATATATTCACACAAAAGAACTTGCCGAAAGGCTGATAAACGGAGGGAAATATATGAGGTCTGTTACAATAACGAAAAAAGGCGCAAGACGGCTGGCAGCAGGGGCTGTTATCGCTGCTGCGACCGCGGCAGTGGCGGTGATAGCGGTGCTTACTTCCGTGGGAACGCAGGCGGAGAACAGGCTGCTGCCGATATACTGCGTGGATCGCGGCGACAACAGGATATCGCTCACCTTTGACGTGGCATGGGAGAACTCCAACACCGACGAGCTTATCGAGATACTCGACGAATACGACGCGCGCGCGACGTTCTTCATCACGGGCGACTGGTGCGACAGGTACCCCGACGACGTAAAGGCATTCTACGACGCGGGTCATGAGATACAGAACCATTCCGACAAGCACCCGCACGTTGAGGGCATAAACGTGAACGACCTCATTGCGGATACGAACGAGGCCTCACGCAAGATAACCATGATAACGGGCGAAAAGCCCTCGCTGTACCGCGCGCCCTACGGCGAATACGACGACGCGGCGCTCACCACGCTTGACGGCATGGGCTACAAGGTCATTCAGTGGGACGTTGACAGCATAGACTGGGATAAGCCCTCGCCCGAAAAGATAAAGGAGCGCGTTCTTGGCAAGGTAAAGTCGGGGTCGATAGTGCTGTTCCACAACGACCTTGAAAACACCACCGAGGCGCTGCCGCAGATTCTAACCGAGCTTAAGTCGCAGGGCTACGAGTTCGTGCCCGTAAGCGAGCTTATCTTCCCCGATGAATACTACATAGACGCGGACGGCACGCAGAAGGCGGTAGTTCAGAGCTCCCTGCCGACCGGGGAGGAGCTTACAGAGGCGCTCGCGCTCTATTCCGACGAGCTGAGCGCTGCGGGCATTTCCGAGGAGCAGGCGGCGCAGGCGGTAAGCGCGCTCAGCAAAGGCGGCGCGGAAGCCCTCCCCGCAGAGCTTCCCGAGGAGGCGCGCGAGGTGATAGCAAACGTTATCGCGGCGGCGCGCGGCGGCGCGCAGGGTGCGCAGACGCAGACAGCGGCGGACAGCGCGCAGGACGGGCAGGAGGAAATATCCTCCGCTAAGTAAGCGCAAAAAAGGCGGCGCATGAGATACTGCGCCGCCCGAGTCTGTCGAAAAAGTCTTGCGACTTTTCCGACAGGAACATCCGCACTGCGCGCACTCATTGCCGGCTACGCCGACAATTCGCACACTTGTGCGGATAGAAGTGTTTTTTGCCCCGGCGGAGCCGTGACAAAAAACGGATTTCAAAACCCGCTTCGCGGGAATAACATACTTTTTCGACAAGCTGAGGCGGCGCATGAGATACTGCGCCGCCCTTATCTGCCCGCCGTACACCCAAAATGTGCATAATATACAGAACCTTGCGCATTTTTTGGTATCTTTATGCTACAATTTTTTATTGACTTATGAATAAATCGGTGCTATAATTATATTGTAATGTCCATTACGGGCAAAAAAAGGAGGTATTAAATATGAGGCTTTTCAAACGGCTTATGTCGGCCGCTATAGTGGCGGCGATAGCCCTCGCGTCAACAGGACTGACGGCGTTCGCCGACATTCCGCAGGATGAAACCGAACCCGATTGCGTAATCGGCGGGTATGTGTCGCCCAGAATTTACGACACCGACGGAAACGAAATTATTCAGAACTTTGTTCCCGACACCATAGAAGCGCCCGAGGCAGACGCTTCAAGCTCTTATTACAACCTTGTTGAGCTTGGCAGGGTGACCTCAGTCAAGGACCAGGGCGCGCTTGGCACCTGCTGGGCGCATTCTGCGCTCGCTTCCATGGAATCCAACCTGATAACGAAGGGCTATGCCAATAAGACTATAGACCTGTCCGAAGGGCACCTTGCATGGTTTACCAACGGCGCGGGCAACAACAACGCAAAAGACCCGCTTTGCGGCGATACCGGCGTATATTCCGACCCGAAGAAGGCGTACGCGCTGGGCGGAAACGACTGGGGTGCGGCAGGCACGCTCGGCAGCTGGACGGGCGCTCAGCTTGAATCCAAGTTCCCCTACAGCCAGGCGGAAAACTACAAGACCCCCGCGGAGTCCACGCGCTACGACAGCTGTGCGCATCTCCAGAACATGAACATATATGACCCGACGGATAAGACCGGCATAAAGAACGCCCTTGTAAAGTACGGCGCTATGTCCATCGGCTATTACGCCGAGGGCGAGGGCAGCAACTATTATAATAAGAGCACCGCCGCTTATTTTTCCGATGTGGTAAACAACGCCAACCACGCCGTTACCGTTGTCGGCTGGGACGACAACTACAGCCGCAACAACTTCAACGCCTCGTGCCGCCCAAAGTCCAACGGCGCGTGGATAATCAAGAACAGCTGGGGCACCTCCTACGGCAAGAACGGTTACTTCTACCTTTCGTACGAAGAGCCGTCCATAGATATGGTAGCGTCCTATGATGTGGAAAAGAACAACAACTACAACCACATCTACCAGCACGACGGCAGGCTGGACAATGCGTTTGGCAGAACTTCTCCGTTTACCGCGGCAAACGTGTTTACGGCCGTTGATACAAGCGCTGTTTCCGCTGTCGGCTTCTATACGCTTGAGGCGGACACCACCTATAAGATTTCCGTTATCCGCGGAGTAACCACCGCCCCCAACACGGGCACCGTGGTAACATCTCAGACGGCGAAAATGACTTATGCGGGCTATCACACCGTCAAGCTCAGCAAACCCGTTCAGCTCAAGAAGGGCGAAAAGTTTGCAATAGCCCTCACCACGATGACCAAAAGCTCAGACAATTGCTACTGGGTATGCGTTGACAAGAACGCGCCGACAACCGGAGCTTCTTTCGACACAGACGACACCACGCTCACCTCTTCCTCCTCTTGGTATGACCTGTCCGCGGGTGAAACCAGAAACTACTGCATCAAGGCGTACACCAAGGCAAGCGCTGCGGCTGCGCCCACAAACGTAAAGGCTGTTGCGGGCAACGGGCAGGTAACGCTTTCGTGGAACGCCGTTTCGGGCGCTTCAAACTACTCCGTGCTCATGAAAAAGGGCACAGAGTGGCTCACGCTCGCTTCCACGGGAACAAAGACTACATACACTGCAACGGGGCTTGCTAACGGCGGCAAGTATTACTTTGCCGTAAAGGCGTGCGTCGGCGGCTCGTGGAGCGCTTCCTCCGAGATAGTTTCCGCTTCTCCCCTCGGCAACATCGTTCCGCAGAACGTAAAGGCTGTTGCGGGCGACGGCAAGGTTACGATCACATGGAGCGCGGTAAAGGGCGCTTCCAACTACGCGGTATTCCTTAAGAAGGGCACGTCGTGGCTCAACGTAGGCTCTGCGGGCACAAACACGAGCTTCACGTCCAGAGGGCTTGCAAACGGCGGCAAATACTATTATATGGTAAGGTCGTATGTCAACGGCACATGGAGCAATCCGTCCGCGGTCGTATTCGGCATACCCGCCTGCATAACGCCGCAGAACGTCAAGGCGTTCGCGGGCGACGGCAAGGTAACGCTCACATGGGACGCGGTAAAGGGCGCTTCCAACTACGTTGTATTCATGAAGAAGGGCAGCACGAGCTTCAATCTCGGCTCTGCGGGAACCGCTACCACGTTCACCTCTAAGGGTCTTACAAACGGCAGCAAATACTACTACACCGTAAAGGCTTACGTAAACGGCTCGTGGAGCGACGACTCCGCGATAGTTTCCGCAACGCCCGTATGCACAACGCCGCAGAACGTAAAGGCCGTCGGCGGCGCGGGCAAGGCTACCGTAACATGGAACGCGGTAAAGGGCGCTTCCAACTACGTTGTGATGATGAAAAAGGGCACGCTCTGGATTTCGCTCGGCTCTGCGGGAACAAAGACCTCCTACACCGCAACGGGACTTGCTAGCGGCGGTAAATACTACTTCGCCGTAAAGGCGTATGTAAACGGCGCATGGAGCGACCTGTCCGACGCTGCCCCCGCAAGCATTTCGTAAAAAACCTTATAGCAATACGGTTGAATCCGCAGGCAAAATGTCTGCGGATTTCTGTCTTTCGGAAGCTAATTCGAGCGCGGCGCCGAAGGCTTCCCCTTTTTCAGAACGGTTGACAATCGCAAAAGCCTGTGATATACTGGATTCAGGGCGCAATGCGCTTTCAGGGTATGGGAAACAGGAGAAAACAATGGGAAGAACAGGAGAATACATAAACGACGGCTGGCATTTCCGCAAATGCAGCGGCGCCCAGCCCGCAAAACTTGCAGCTCCCGCGCTTGATGACAGCGACTGGCAGGAAGTCACCCTCCCGCACACTTGGAATTCCTCCGACTGCACCGGCAGGGCGGATTCGGCGCCGGAATACTCCGAGGGATACTACCGCGGCGCGGGCTGCTATCGCAGGAAAGTGTTCCTGTCGAACGCGCAGTACCGCGGCAGGGAGGTGTTTATCGAGTTCGGCGGCGCCAATACCGTCACGGAGCTTTACGTCAACGCAAAGAAAGTCGGCAGGCACGAGGGCGGATATTCCGCTTTCCGCTTCAACATCACAAAATATGTTAGGACAGGCACCGATAATCTGTTTGCGGTGGTGGTAAGCAATGCAGCATCGGATTATGTCGCGCCGATATGCGACTGCGGCGATTTTACCAAAATGGGTGGAATATACCGCCCCGTGCGGCTCGTTTCCGCCTGCCGCGTGCATCTGGGCGATTTCCGCCCGCGCGCCGAGGCGCTTGACGGCGCCGCGCGCGTCACGGCGGAATTTCAGCTTGAGAACAACGGCGCTGCAAACGCCTGCGTTTCGGTAAAAGCCGAGGTATACGGCGGCGATACAAGTATCTCCTCGCAGGGAGAATACGCGGTGGCGCGCGGGGAAAACCGCACGTGCGCCATTGAGATAATGCTGCCCTCCCCGCATTTGTGGGACGGGGTGCGCGACCCGTTCCTCTACACGATGAAAGTGAGCGTTATGGTTGACGGGAAATGTGTGGACAGCCTGTCAAAGCAGTTCGGCGTGCGCACTTTCGCATTCGACAGGGAGAGAGGATTCTTTCTTAACGGGAAGCCGACCCCGCTGCACGGCGTGAACTACCACCAGGACGCCCCGAAGAACGGCTGGGCGATGTCGCAGAAGCAGCGCGAGCGCGATTATGCCATGATGAGGGATATGGGCTGCAACGCGGTGCGGATGGCGCATTACCAGCACTGCGAGGAGGAATACGCGCTGTGCGACCGTCTGGGACTGTGCGTGTGGACCGAGATAGGAATAATCGGCAAGCTGTGCCCGGGAGAGCCCGCAGAGCCCGTGGTTTCCGCAGAATTCCGCGAGAGCGCCCTGAGTCAGCTGCGCGAGCTTATCGGGCAGACGAGCAGCCACCCGTGCGTAATAATGTACGGAATGTCCAACGAAATATATCAGATGTCCGACAGCATATGGGGGCTGTTCCGCGAAATGGAGCAGATGATAAGCAGCCGTCCCGACAGGCGCGCCGCCGTGTACGCCGACGCGCAGTTCTGGGGGAAATTCCGCGAGCTTCCCGCAGACGCGGTGGGATATAACAGATATTTCGGCTGGTACAAGGAGGCGGGCGACGCGGAGAAGTTCGGCGAGTGGCTGGACAAGGCGCACAGGGAGCAGCGCCGACCGCTGTGCGTTTCGGAATACGGCGGCGGCGGAGCGATAACTCAGCACAAGGACAACGTGGACTGGCAGACCGAGATAGACCCGAACGGCGAGCGCCACTACGAGAATTATCAGTCGTATCTCCACGAGCGAATCTGGGCGCAGCTTTCCGAAAGGGATTATCTCTGGGGGAAATTCGTCTGGTGTATGTTCGATTTTCCCTCCGCAGGCAGGAAAGAAGGCGACACCGCAGGAATCAACGACAAAGGACTGTGCACACGCGAACGTATCCCAAAGGACGCGTACTGGTTCTATCGCTCGGTGTGGAGCGGCTCTAAAACCTGCCGCATAACGGAAAAGAGGTTCCTTTGCCGCCCGTCGGCGGTCCCCGTGGTCCGCGCGTACGCCAACGCGCAGAGCGTGGAGCTTTTCGTCAACGGCCGCTCCGCGGGCTTCGGCAGGAATACCGACAAGCGGCTGCCAACGGTGTTTGTCTGGGAAAATGTGCAGCTTGAGCGGGACAGGGAAAATTCCGTCACGATACGCGCGGTGTATTCAGACGGCTCAGCCCTTGAGGACTCCGCCTGCTGGACAGGCGAATGAGCCTGCTGTATAACTATAAAATGCCATGTGTGAAAATTTGCACATGGCATTTTCACTTTATTTTCAGATTTATTTCCTTAACGCTGCAATTTTACTTAAATGAATAAATAACGTAAATAATAAAAAATCGCGCGTATCAGTGCAAATTGCACAATACTTTTTATATTTTCATATTTGTAATTAACGAATTTGCGATTCAAGTGTTGACTTTAGCTAAAATATATGCTAAAATTACCTTGTAATAAGGTGACAAGCGGTTGATATTTACTCAGAAGTAGCTAAGCCCGTAATTCGCCTAAATAACCTAAAACTCAGAAAACGGAGGTAATACAATGAAATTCAAGCAGATTATGGCAGCGGTTCTTGCCGCAGGCACAGCATTCTGCATGGCAGCATGCAGCACCGACAAGGGCGGCTCCGACGCGGCTTCCGGCGGAACACAGTCCGCTGCGAACAGCGGCACAAGCACCGACAACAGCTCTGGCAGCCCCCAAAACGACGGACTTACGCTCAAGGTGCTCACACACCGCACCGACCGTCTCGAGGACGGCTCCCTCGCGGAGATGACAAAGGCTTTCGAGGAAGCGAACAACTGTAAGGTAGAGTATCAGGGCTTCACCGACTACGCTTCCGACGTATCCACCATGATGAGCACCACCGACTACGGCGATGTTCTGATGATTCCCGATACGGTAAAAATAAAGGACCTCGGCAACTTCTTCGAGCCGCTCGGCACGTACGCCGACATGGACGCAAAGTATTACTGGGCGGACAAGAAGATGTACGACGGGCAGGTTTACGGCATTGCACACCTCGGCACCGTTGCGGGCGGCATCTGCTACAACAAGCGTATCTGGAAGGAAGCGGGCGTCGACAAGCTCCCGTCCTCTCCCGAGGAGTTCGTTGCGGACCTTAAGCTCATAGCCGAGAATACCGACGCTATCCCCTACTACACAAACTACGCGGACGCAAGCTGGACGCTGGTTCAGTGGGCTTCCCTCGTAAACTCCGCTTCCGGCAGCAGCACATACGAAAACGACATTCTTACCTCCAAGCGCGACCTTTTCGTCGAGGGCGACGCATACTATGAGGTTTACAAGATGATGTTCGACGTATTCTCCGACTCCACACTCCACGAAGAGGATCCGATGACCACCGACTGGGAGGGCTGCAAGGCGGCTATCAACAGCGGCAAGATTGCTACCATGGTTATGGGTTCGTGGGCTGTTTCTCAGTTCCAGGAGGCGGGCGACCACCCCGAGGACATCGGCTATATGCCCGCTCCGTTCAGCACGAACGGCAAGCAGTACGCTGAGTCCGCTCCCGACTATTGCCTCGGCGTAAACAAGAACCGCTCCGACGACATAAAGGCGCTCGGCAAGAAGTACATCACATGGTTCGTTGAGGAAAGCGGCTTTGCTAAGAAGGAAGGCTCCATCTGCGCTCTCAAGGGCTCCGAGATGCCCGACTACCTCACAGACTTCGCCGACTGCGAGCTGTTCATCACCGAGGCTGCTCCCGAGGGTCTCACTGGCGTATGGGACGCTATCAACAACGATTCCGAGGTCGGTACATGGCAGGGCGACGCCGACAACTTCAAGATAAAGATGGCTGAGGCTGCTTTCGCAGGTCAGGGCGAGGACGCGTTCAAGTCCATTGTTGCAGACACAAATGCAAAGTGGAACGCTACGCGCGACGCCAACGCCGATCTTGCCGCTTACCTTGAGGCAAACGCAGGCTGATTCTGACAATTCCGAATAATTTTCATAGGTTTCTCCTCGGTCTTTCTGCAAGGGGCGCAGGCGCGTCCCTTGGGGAGGGCTGAAACCAAGGTAATGCCGCAATACGCGGTTCGCACCGAAAAACGATATACGAGGTGAAAGGACATTTATGGCGGTCAATTCTGCTGCGAAAAAGCGCAGCCTTGGACAATGGCTGAAAGGCTACACCGGACAGAAATATGTGACGACCGTACTGTTTCTGCTGGTGCCGCTGGCGCTGCTGGTGCTGTTCACGGTTATTCCTGCGCTGAACATGGGAATATACAGCTTTCAGAAGCGCGACCAGCTCGGCGTCAGCTGGGAATGGGTAGGGCTTGACAATTACAAGCGTATCTTCACGGACGGCGCATATCTGCAGACCTTTGCCAACTCGATTTACTACCTTATCGGCTCCTTTGTGCAGCAGGCGTTCGCGCTGCTTATTGCAACCATTCTCTGCTCAAAGCTGAAATTCGCCAATCTGTTCAAGGGCGTTCTGTTCTTCCCTTATATGATGAACGGCGTTGCGGTTTCTCTTATCTTCCGCAGGTTCTTTCAGAAGGGCGATGGCATAACAAACACCGAGGGCACACTCAACAGCATACTGATGCTGTTCGGCGCAGAACCCGTAAGATGGCTGAGCGACCGGAATCTGGTCAATATCTGCCTGGTATTCGCGTCGATATGGCGCTACGTAGGTTTTGACATCATAATGTACATAGGCGCTATACAGTCGATCTCCCCTGAAATATACGAGGCAGCCGACCTTGACGGCGCAAACCCGTGGCAGCGCTTCCGGTATATTGTGTTTCCGATAATCCGCCCCATTGTCGGGTTACAGCTTATCCTTGCGATAAAGGGCGCTGTGTCGGTGTTTGAGATTCCCTACATCATCACCGAGGGCAAGAACGGAACAAGCACTTTTGTCATCAAGACGATAGAAACGGCGTTCAAATATCAGAAAGTCGGGCTGGCGTCTGCAATGGCAATAGTCTTGCTGGCGATAATCCTTATCGTCACGGCGATACAAAAAGCGTTCTTCAAGGAGGAAAAATAGCTGATGGTCACTCCGGAAAAGAAAAGCAAAAAGAAACCTGACGAGAACAGGGGCTGCCGCGTAAGGCGATTCATTTGTCAGACGCTTAAGTATACCTTCCTTACAGTGTGCTGCCTGCTTGTCGTCGTTCCGCTGGCGGTCGTGCTCATCGGCGCTTTCAAGACGCATGACGAGTATATTTCCACGGGCGTGTTCGACCTGCCTGCGGTGCCGCAGTTTGAGAACTTCAAAACGGCTTTCGTAAACGGCAAGGTGATGCAGGGACTTTTCAACACGCTGCTGATACTGGCAGTATCCTGCTTCGGCACGATAATCACCGGCACGATGACGGCGTTTGTGTTACAGCGGTTCAAAATGCTTTTCACAAAGGCGGTCAAGGCGGTATTTCTGGTTGCGGCGCTTCTCCCGAACATTTCCATGCAGGTTACGGTATTCCGGATAGTCAGCAAGATGGGGCTTTACAACACGCTTGCCGCTCCCTGCGTACTGTACATCGGCACAGACATCATTTCCATCTACATCTTCATACAGTTCCTGAACAACATATCCAAATCGCTTGACGAGAGCGCGATACTGGACGGCGCAAGCTATCCGCGGGTATACTTCAGCATTATCCTTCCTATGCTGCGCCCCGCAATAGCCACCGTTCTGGTAATAAAGTTCGTCGCAATCTACAACGATTTCTACACTGCCAACCTCTATATGCCAAGCAAGGACCTCGCGGTCGTTTCCACGGCGCTGTACCGGTTTATCGGTCCCTACGGCGCTCAATGGGAAGTCATCTTCGCAGGAATCATCATATGTATCATTCCGTCGCTGGTGATATTCCTTTTCCTCCAGAAGTCGATATACAGCAATCTCGTTACCGGCTCTGTCAAGGAATAACCGAGTTTACCCACCATTTTCCTATACCTGTTTAAGGCGCCGCCCCCTGCTTTCTCGGCAGAGGGCGGCGCCTTAAACTTTCAAAAAATATACGGAGATTTTCCGATGAAGCCTCCCGCGGCATTGCGGATGGCTGCTTCGCAAGTCGGGCACAGCGAGATACCGCTCTGTTTATAGGTCGGTTCAGCCCTGCCCGTAATACGCATTTGCGCCGTGCTTGCGCAGGTAGTGCTTGTCGAGGAGTTCCTGCTGCATTCT
>CAKSEE010000019.1 GCA_934446455.1 uncultured Oscillospiraceae bacterium
GGAGAATCGACAAGGTAAATGTTAATTCGTTTGTTTCGTATTGTTCAATTTTCAAGGAACTTTCTGTCACCCTTTCGAGCGACTTTATTATTATATCACATCTCAGCAGATTTGTCAAGAGTTTTTTTGATTTTTTTCAAAAAACTTTTTTCAACCGCCTCGCGTGATCGCTGCCTTTCGAGCAGCTTATATATTGTATCACTTTCTTCCGATTTTGTCAAGGGGTTTTTCAAACTTTTTTTGAAATTTTCTTGACTTTCTCTTGTGATACATGCCCTTTCAAACGAATCTGTCCGCCGCTTCAGCGTTGTTCCGTTTCCCTAAGGCTTTGTTATTATATCACCATTTTCGCGCTTTGTCAACAGTTTTTTCAAAACTTTTTTATTTATGTTCATTTTATATACTGCAAGCGCTTTTTCCACGCCCTATGAGGACATTTTGCACAAAAGCCTGCTTATTATTCCACAAAACGGCATTATTGTTTGACAGCCGCGTTTTATTATGTTACAATGATTCCTGTATTATTAAATAAAGGACGTGCAGAACAATGGAAACAACAAAAGAAAACAAGCTTGGCACAATGCCGATAAAGCGGCTCGTCATCACTATGGCGCTTCCCCTCATCGTGTCAAACCTCGTGCAGGCTCTCTATAATATAGTAGACAGCGTTTTTGTCGCACGGATAAGCGAGGACGCGACCAAGGCCCTCTCGCTTGCCTTCCCCGTGCAGATGCTGATGATCGCTATAGCCGTGGGCACGGGCGTCGGCATGAGCAGCCTCATGTCCCGCAAGCTCGGCGAAAAGGACTTTGTCGCCGCCGAAACCGCCGCGAATCAGGGCTTCTTCCTTGCCGCGTGCAGCTATGCCGCGTTCCTCATCTTCGGGCTTTTCTTTTCGGAGGTGTTTTTCTCCTCCGTGACCGATAATGCGGAAATCTGCAAAATGGGCGCGGATTATCTGCGGACCGTCACCTGCTTCAGCTTCGGGCTTTTTGTGCAGATCAACTGCGAGCGCATAATGCAGGGGACGGGCAGCGCCTCGTGGAGCATGATAACGCAGCTTGTTGGCGCCGTTATCAACATCATTCTTGACCCGATACTGATTTTCGGCTGGCTTGGTCTGCCCGAAATGGGCGTTGCGGGCGCGGCTGCGGCAACCGTTATCGGGCAGATTCTCGCAGCGGTATTCGCCTGCATGATCATCATGTTCAGGGTAAAGGAAGTCCGCATCAGCTTTCGCAGAATGAAGCCCCACGGCGCAATGATACTCAACATCTACTCCGTCGGGCTGCCCTCTATCGTCATGCAGGCGCTCAATTCCGTTATCCTTACTATAGTAAACGCCCTGCTTATGCCCGTGTCCGAGGTCGGCGTGTGGATTCTCGGCGTTTACTTCAAGGTGCAGAGCTTTGTGTTCATGCCCGTATTCGGGCTTAATAATGGCATTATCCCGATAATCGCCTACAACTACGGCGCGCGGCGCAGAAAAAGGATAATGCAGACCTCCGCTTTCGGGCTTGCCATAGCGCTCGGGGTTATGGCTCTTGGCACGGCTGCGCTATGTATTTTCCCGCATCCGGTGCTTAAGCTCTTTAACCCCACGCCCGAAACCGCCGACGCTGCAAGCCGCGCGTTCAGGATAATCGCCTCGAGCTTTGTGTTCAGCGGCGTATCTATCGTGTTCAGCGCCGTATTTCAAGCGCTCGGCAGGGGCTTTTCGGGGCTGCTGATAAGCGCCATAAGACAGGCGCTGGTGCTTCTGCCGGCAATAATAATCCTGCTTAACACGCTCGGTGCGCAGCAGGTGTGGTACGCCTACCCGATAGCCGAGATAGTCGCCTGCATTCTCTCCGTTCTGATTATGCTTCGCATTTACCGCCGCCAGATAGCGGATATTCCCGAATAACCGACCGCAAAACGCCCCGCTTTCCACACGGAAAAGCGGGGCGTATTTTTATTTGTGCAGCCGTTTTATCATCTTGAAAAGCACGTTGTTCTGCATAACAAGCGGACTTTTGTGCGCAAAGAATATAATGCCGTCTGCGGGCGCCTTTATCTCGCTAATTACCGTCCCCTCATACGGGTGGATTATCTGCGCGAGAAGCTCTCCGTGCTCCACCTCGTCGCCTGCGGACCTTACAGGGCGGTATATTCCCGCCGCGCCGCACATAATGCTCAGCATATCGTCCTCGCTGATAATGCTGCCCATGTAACCGCCGTGGCACCTGTAGCGTATCATGCCCATGCGCGACAGAAAGCGCAGCACCGCGCCCACGCCAAGCTGCGCGGAGCCCTCGTCGATGTCCTCCGTAGCGTTTGTGTAGACTGAAAACGCAGACGTGCCGCTTAGCTGCCAGTTATAGTTGAGCGTTGTCTGGTCGAGAGAGGATGGCGTTCTTATCACCACATACGGCAGCCCGAAAAGGTTTGCAAGCGAGGTGTTCTCCGTATCCGTTTTCATCATACGCACGTGCGGAATAAACACGCCCGGGATATAAAAGCTTGCAAACTGCACGCCGTAGCGGTATTTCTTTATTTCAGAGAAAACCCCCGCCGCAATGCGCTCGGTGGTTTCGCCGTCCGCGCTGCCGGGAAAGCTGCGGTTAAGGTCGGTGTTGTCAAGACACCAGAAGCGCTTTGAGATATTCGTGCTGTAGCTGTTGAGCGACGGTATCACGAGTATCTCGCAGTCGTGAGCCATCTCGCCGCGCCTTTCAAGCTCCGCAAGCTCGCGTATGAGCCTTGCGCACATATAGAGCTGCTGTATCTCGTTGCCGCGCAGCGAGCCTATTATGCAGCAGGTCTTGCCGCTCTCCGCGCCGCGCTCTCCGCTGCCGAAGCGGTAGCCCGTCACGCGGAAGTCGTCCCTGTAGGGCGACGAGAAGCTGTAGATCGTATCCTTTTTCATGCGCGCCTCCGTTACTCGGCGTCAACGGGCTTTATGTGGTAGCGGTCGGCCTTTACGCCGTCAATGGCGTTCACAAAATCAGTAAACTTCGCAAAGCCGTAGTCCGTAAAGTCGAAGCCATCAAAGCGGCTCTTAAGCTTGCTGCTGAGCGCTCTCACGCTCCTGCTGCCCTCCGCGCGTGCAAATTCGTTTACAAAGCGCTCTATCTCCTCTGTACGCTGCGCGAACTCCTCGTCGATTGCAAGCGCGCTGCCCTTTACGCTCACGCCTTTAATCTCGCCGAGAAGATTCTTTACCGAACCGAAGCCGAGCTCCTTAAGCCAGCCCTTGCCGTAGCGCTCGGACATCAGCGTGCCAAGTCCCGAAAGGGTCGGGCGCTCCTCAGAAGCGGCGTAGTGCAGTATCTCGCGCTTTACCGCGTTTATCTCCGCCTTTTCCGCGGGCTGCGCTGTCGGCTCGCCTTCCGCCTCCTGAGGCTTTACGGGCTGCTCGTCTGCGGGCGCTTCCTGCGCGGGCGCGTCGGACTCGGGAGCCTGCGGCTCGTGCTGCTCATGCTGCGCGTGCTTTTCGCCGCGTCTGTGACGTCTGCGGCTCTTCTGCGCAGGTTCGGCGGCGTTCTCGCCATCGTTCTGTTCGCCCTGTTGAACGGGCTCCTTAACTACAGCTTCCACAGTGGAAACGTTCTGTGCAACAGCGTTCTGTTCAGCAGCGTCCTGTGCAGCAGGAGCGTCCTGTGCGGCAGACGCGTTATCTTCGGGAGCAGCGCTCTCCGTTTCAGCGACTGCGGGCTGCGCGGGCTTTTCAGCCTCCGTTTCACGCTTCACTTCTGCGGGCTGCGAGAAATCCCACTCCGCATACTTGGCGTCCGTCAGGAAAACGTGATTCCTGCGAACGCGGATATCCTTCATCTGCGCCAGCAGCGACTTTATATCCTCCGCGCCGAGCGCCGCAAGGTATCCCTTGCCGAATCTCGCCATAAGCTCATTGTTGAGCTGCCCGAGATTGCCGCCGTCGGGCATATTCTCCGCCGCATATCTCATGACAAGCTCCTCCGCCGCAGAAAGCACGGGCTTCTCCTTGAGCGTATCATCAATAACTACGGCAGGCGCGGGCGTTGTGGGCTCGGGCTTTGCGGGGACAGCGCGTTCTGCGGGAACAGCCTGTTCCGTGGAGACAGTGCGTCCTGCGTGGGCTGTGCGTTCCGCATGAACGTCCTTTGCCGCGGGCGCCTCGCGAATAACAGCGGGCGGCGTCTTTGTCGCCACCGCAGGCAAAGTCGTCTGCGGAGCGTTTCCGCCCTCCGCCTTATAGCCCGCGGGCGCAATGTCCGTCCCGTTCCTGGTAAAGCCGTCCAGCCTGTCAATAAACTTTGCAAAGCGCTTGGAACCGAAGCGCGAATAGTCTATCTTGCCGTAAACCGACATAAGGTAGCTTTCAAGCTTCATCATGTTGTCGCGCTCGGGACGGTTCTTTTCAAAATACTCCGCAATGGTGTCCGCTATATCGCGCTCTGTCGGCTCGCCCGTGCGCACAGAGGGCGCAGGCGCGCGCTCCTCGCGTTTTTTGCGCAGGGTCACGAACGTGTTGTTGCGGCGCAGCTCACGGAAGCTGTCGATAAAGCTTGAAAAGCGCTTGTAGCCCATTTCGTCAAAGTTAATGTTGCCGAAACGCGATGTGAGCACCGCAAAGATTTTCGCGAGGTCAAGCCGCTCGTTGCGGTTTTCCGTCACGAAATCAAGGACCGCCTTTCTTATGGTCGGCTCGTCCGCCATACCCTGATTCTCGCAAACCTGGTTAAGGTAGCAGAAATACGAGCAGCTTGCGGTGAACGCGCGCGGGGTCTTTACCTCGCCTATGCCCACAACAAGCATTCCCGATTCGCGCAGGCGTATGGCAAGGCGCGTAAAGTCGCTGTCGCTCGTTACAAGCACAAAGCCGTCCACCTTGCCCGTGTAAAGAATATCCATAGCGTCTATTATCATGGAGAAGTCCGTAGCGTTCTTCCCTGCGACATAGCAGGTCTGCTGCACGGGCATTATCGAATAATTCACAGCGGGGCTGTGCCAGCCGTTGCCGCCCTTTTCCCAGTCGCCGTAAACACGCTTGTAGGTGGGGGTGCCGTACTTCACGACCTCCTGCATAATAAACTGTGCATACTTCGCGGATACGTTATCGCTGTCGATAAGCACCGCGAGTCTTCTTTCGTCTGACATTTTTACCTCTTAATCCCGAATAGCCCCGTACTGGCCGTTCGTGTCGAATATCATGCTGATAAAACTCTCAAAATAGGGAATAAACCGCCCCTCGCGTATAAGCGCGAGTATCTCCGCACGGCTCGCCCACCTTACCGCCTGCACTTCCTCATATTGCAGGGAGAGCGCTGCGGCGTCGGCGTTTTTTGTTACAACAAACCAGTCGTCAAAGCCCTTGTCAAAGCTCATGGAAAACTTCGCGCGCACGCCCGACAGGTCTATGTCAAGCCCTATCTCCTCTTTTGTTTCGCGCATTGCCGCCTGCGCCGCCGTTTCGCCCGCAAGCGCGCTGCCGCCCGCGCTCACGTCCCAGAGATTCGGCCAGCCGTGCTTGAACGCCTGCCGCTGCTGTATGAGCATCTCGCCCTTGTCGTTAAACACGCATACATGGACTACGATGTGCAGCCCGCCCTCGGGCAGTCTCTCGCCGCGGACGGCGGTTCTTCCCGTTTTGGCGCGGTTTTCGTCGTAAACGTCCCAAAGTTCCATACATCCTCCTGTCAGATAGCCACAGGTATCTTGTCGGTGAACTCATGATATCTGTAATCTACCGCCGTAAAGCTGTTTTTCGTAAACTTGTAGAAGTCCGTGATATCCTCCACCTGCATTTCGGGCGCAGGATAAGGCTTCTTCTCGATAAGGCGCCTTACCGCGTCAACATGGCGGTCGTAGATGTGCGCGTCCGCAATAACGTGCACAAGCTCGCCTGCCTCAAGCCCGCTCGCCTTTGCGAACATTATGAGCAGCGCCGCGTACTGGCACACGTTCCAGTTGTTCGCAGTCAGCATATCCTGCGAACGCTGGTTCAGTATGGCGTTGAGCTTCCTGCCGCTCACGTTGAACGTCATGGAGTACGCGCAGGGCGCAAGCTGCATTTCATTAAGATCCGCGAAGTTATAGGTGCTTGTGAGTATCCTGCGGGAAGCGGGGTTGTTCTTAAGGTCGTACAGCACCCTGTCCACCTGGTCGAACTCCCCCTCGGGGTACTTGTGCTTTATACCGAGCTGGTAGCCGTAAGCCTTGCCTATCGTGCCGTTCTCGTCCGCCCACGCGTCCCATATATGGCTTGAAAGCTCCGCCACGCGGTTGGACTTCTTCTGGTATATCCACAGTATCTCGTCTATTGCGGAGCGGTAGTATATGCGGCGCAGGGTCATTATCGGGAACTCGCGCGCCAAATCGTAGCGGTTTACTATGCAGAATCGCTTTATGGTGTGCGCGGGCGTTCCGTCCTCCCAGCGCGCGCGGACGTTCCGCTCCTCGTCGGACGTGCCGTTTTCAAGGATATCGCGGCAGTTGCTTATGAATATCTCGTCTGCAAGGCTCATTTGCGGCTCTCTCTTTCTTTTTGTTTGCGGCGTCAGTCAAGCTTTCCGAATACAGCCGAGGTCGAGAAGTCGATATCCTCGAACTTTATCGGCTCAAAATCGGAGAATCCCGCCGTTTCGCACATGGTGTACAGCTTTACGTTCCTGCTGTCGGCATACGCCTTAACGCCTGCAAGCAGCGCCTTTGCCTTCGCGGGGAAGTCCGCCGTACCATCGACTTTTCTTCCCACGCCGCATTCGTCGTATTCAGACCTGAAAATCCCGTCGAAGCCGTAGTAGTATATCTCCGAAAAGCCCATGTGCAGCGCAAGCTGCGTCATCTCATAGAGAGGCATAAGGCGCGCGGTGTCCCAGCGCGAGAGGACGTCGGAGAACGAAGGCAGCCCCTCGACGATACCGCCCGACAAATGCGCGATGTAGGTCGGCTTCTTTTTGAATTTGTCCTCGAATACCGTAACGTCGCCGTTTACGAAGCACTCCATGCCCTCTATGTACTTGCCGTTGCCGAGGTAGTAAGCAGGGCTTGTCAGCAGGTACCAGCTCGGGCGCTGCGGCGTGCGCGTAAAGAAGTCGCATATCCCGTTTGCGGCAAAGGTACGCTCATTAAAGAGCGTGTTCAGAACATCGAGCCTTGCGCTCTTGCTGCCGATGATAAAGCAGCGCGAGCCGTTCATCTTCCCCGCGTATGCGGCAAGCTGTGCGGAGGTCACCGCGGCCGCAGCGGCGCTCTTCTTGGCGTCGGAAGCCAGAGCCTTTTCAGCCTTGCTGTCGCCGAGCGAGCCCTTGAGACCCGAGCCGTCGGGGTCGTTCATCTGGCAGTAGTCGCGCTTTGCGTAGCCGTACTTCGCTTCAAGCGCACGCGCGGTTTCCTGCGAAATGCCCACTACGCCCGCCATCGCCGCAAGCTTCTGCTCTACCGCGGTGTAGGGCTGTAAAATAAGCGCGTAGAACGCAGCGTTCTTTCCGCGAAGCTCGTCGATAAAGCGTATATCCTTGTCGGGGTCAACCTCGTACTCGTTGGTGCATACCCTGAAAGCTACCTCGGGAACGCGCACACCCTTTTTGCGCAGAGCGTCCACGGTTTTCATCAGCAGGTCGTATTCCGCGCCGCCGCCGATGATAACGAGCTTTCTCTGCCCGATGACCTCGATGTTCTTTATGATATGGCTCTTGTAGGCGGAAGTCTTGCCGCCCGCTACCATGCTGTTTGCCAGATACTCTGAATATTCCATATCCGTTACCCCCTGTGCTTATTCTATCGTGTAGCTTACCGTGTTGCTTATCGGCACATACTGCCCCTGAACGTACGCCGTAAGGTATATCTCGTAATACCCGGGGTCTGTCAGAAAATATGTGTAGCTGTATTCGTTCTCCGCATTCCTGTGCAGCATCTGTTCGCCGTCGCGGAATACCATCCAGCCGAGATTGGTGTAGCCCTCCACCTCGGGGCGCGTTACCTCGTGCGTCTGCTCGTCGAGCGTTATCACCACGGGGTTTTCTATCACTATCTCGCTTTTTTCCTTTTCGTTGTAGGAAAGGAACGCGAACGGCTCTCCGTTTACCGTAACGTCGGCCATGCAGCCCTTTTTGCCGGTGCTTGCGTCCCAACCGAGCATTGAGCCCGCCTGCGAGCCCGTGACCGTGCTGTTTTTTACGGTGACGTTCGTGTAGCTGCCGCCGATTGCCTGCCCCGTGACTACCGCAGCATGACCGCGCCCGTTCACGGTCGCCCTGTCGAACGTTATGTCCTCCACCACGCAGTACGTTTCCCACCCGATAAAGCCCGCGTCGCCGGACGTCACGTTTATCGTCATGCCGCTTATGGTATGGCCGCCGCCCGAAACTATGCCGCTGAACGGGTGGTCCGCGCTGCCGTTCCAGCCCATGGGCGCCCATTCGTACCCCGTAAGGTCTATGTCCGCCTCAAGCACTATTATCGGCAGGGACGCCTCCTGCGTGTTTACATACCACACCGCGCTTGCCAGCTGCTGCGGCGTGCTTACCGCAAAGCCGCCCTGCGCAAGGGACTCGTCAATGTAATCGGGGTCTGCAAGGAACGGGATATCCCCGCCGATAACGTACGAAAGCCAGCCGTCGCTGTCGGGGTACCGCGCGAGAAGCTCCGCGCATTCGCCTTTAAGGCGCTCGTCGCGCAGGACTTTCTTGTATTCGCTGCTGTTCTCGCCCCAGAGCCTGATTTCGCCGCCGTATTTAAGCCTTATCGTGCCGTCATAAAGCTTTCTGTAGGGACAGTGCTCGCCGTCTATTGTAAGCACGCTGCCGCCGAAAACCGACCATTTTGCCGAATAGCGGTGTTTTTCGCCGTTTATCGTAAGCCCGCCGAACTCGTCAAAGTCCCACTTTTCCGCAGAATCCTCCGCGATCCAGCCGCCCGCAAAATCCGCCGTCCTGTCGGTAATGTCGCTGATAAGCCCCGCTTCCTGCGACGCGCCCACGGCGGCAGAGCCGGCCGCAGCTATTTCGCCGCGGTATTCGCAGCCCGCGAGCACCGCCGCCGCTATCGCCAGAAGTAAAGCCGAAATACGCTTCATAAGCCGCACCCTCCCGTAACAAAAACGTTTATTTTACCGCAAACACCAATATTGCCCAAGACAATGGGGACGTCCCCCGTAACCACAAATACAATCCACACAAGGCGGGGGAGAAGGGTGCAGATGCAAGGAATGCTTGCAACGGCTAGGCTTTTTGCCTGCCGTTGTAAGCATGACGCAGCAGGTGCGCCCTTATCGCCCGCCGATTATTGTTCACAAAGCATGAACATGTCGTATATTACTTTGATGGCTTTTTCAAAGTCTGCCGCGTCAATGCCGACAATAATGTTAAGCTCGCTCGAGCCCTGGTCTATCATTCTGATGTTTATGTCTGCGTGGGAAAGCGCCGCGAAAACGCGTCCCGCAGTGCCCTTTGCGCTCTTCATGCCGCGGCCTACTACCGCAACAAGCGCAAGGTCGTCGATTATTTCGAAGTGGTCGGGCTTTACTACGTCGACAAGGCGCTGCGAGAGCTTCTCGCGCTGCCCGTCAAGCTCGTGGGAGTTTACAACTATGCTGAGCGTGTCGATACCCGTGGGCATATGCTCGGGGAATATGCCGTGGTTCTCCAGCACCTGAAGAATGCGGCGCATAAAGCCCTTGTGCGAGTTCATTCTGTCCTTTTCTATCGAAATTACGGAGAAGTCCTTCTTGCCCGCGATACCCGTGATAAGGTACTTGCTTGGCGGCTCGGTTCCCGTGGGGACGATGAGCGTGCCCGCGTCCTGAGGAGCGTTGGTGTTCTTGATGTTTATCGGGATATTCGCGCTTCTTACGGGGAATATCGCGTCCTCGTGCAGAACGCCCGCGCCCATGTATGAAAGCTCGCGCAGCTCGGAATAGGTGATAACGCTTATGCCCTCGGGGTTTTCAACTATCCTCGGGTCCGCAACAAGAAAGCCGCTTACGTCCGTCCAGTTCTCATAAAGCGAAGCGCCCGCAGCCTTTGCCACAACGCTTCCCGTAAAGTCGCTGCCCCCGCGCGAAAAGGTCTTTATCGTGCCGTCGGGCATTGCGCCGTAAAATCCCGGGATAACCGCCTTCGGCGTTCTGTCGAGCATTGCGCCGAGGCAGGCGTTGGTGATGTCGCCGTCAAAACGGCCCTTGTTGTCAAAGAAAATTCCCTTTGCCGCGTCAAGGAACTCAAAGCCAAGGTACTTTGCAAGCACTATGCCGTTGAGGTACTCCCCGCGCGAAGCGGCGTAGTCCCTGCCCGCGCCCGCAACAAAATTCCTGCCGATAGCAACGTATTCGTCCTCGAGCGAGAGGTCTATGCCAAGCTCGCTGATTATGCCGTTGTAGCGCTCCTTGATGGGCGCGAACGCCTTTGCGAAGTCCTCGCCGTTCTCCACCTCCTCATAGCAGTGGTAGAGCATATCCGTTACCTTTGTGTCGTCCTTGAAGCGCTTACCCGGCGCGGACGGCACCACATAACAGCGCGCCTCGTCCGCGTGGATTATCTCTGCGACCTTTCTGAACTGCTTTGCGTCAGCCAGAGAGCTGCCGCCGAACTTTACAACCTTGCTCATTGTCGTTGAACCTTTCTTTTTTTGATATATTTTGGTGCGGGGCGTACCCGCTTAATGCCATATATATTTTATGATACCACATTTCACGCCAAAATGCAAGTAGCGCGGCAAATTTTTGGCTGAACAATGCGCGGTCTTCTGTTTTCGGGAAACTCACAATTGTTTTTTGTTTTCCTATTGCAAAAAAACTCGAACGGTGATATAATAATAGAGAATGTATTTCTTTTATGAAAGGACGCAAAAAAATGAAACTTGGCATGGTAGGTCTGCCGAACGTCGGCAAGAGCACACTCTTTAATGCATTGACAAACGCGGGCGCAGAATCCGCGAATTACCCTTTCTGCACGATAGAGCCCAACGTCGGTATCGTATCCGTTCCCGACGAGCGCCTTGACAAGCTCGCCGAGATGTATCACCCCGAAAAGTTCACCCCCGCAACGCTTGAGTTTGTGGACATCGCGGGACTTGTAAAGGGCGCGAGCAAGGGCGAGGGTCTGGGCAACAAGTTCCTGTCGAACATACGCGAGGTGGACGCCATCGTTCACGTTGTGCGCTGCTTTGAGGACGACAACATAATCCACGTTGACGGCAGCATAGGCGCCGCGCGCGATATCGAAACGATAAACCTCGAGCTTATCTTCTCCGACCTCGAGATTCTCGAGCGCCGCATAGACCGCGCGAAAAAGGCAGTCAAGGGCGACAAATCCCTGCAAAAGGAAGTGGACTTCTTTGAGGCGCTCAAGGCTCACCTTGAAACGGGCAGGTCCGCGCGCAGCTACGACTACACCGACGACGAGCGCGCAATGCTCAAGGACACTCCCCTGCTCTCAAACAAGCCCGTTATCTACGCTGCAAACCTCTCCGAGGCCGACTTTACCGGAGATATCGAGAAGAACGCGCAGTATAAGGCAGTATGCGAGATAGCCGCGCAGGAGCACGCCGAGGTACTCCCCATATGCGCGCAGATCGAGGCGGAGATATCCGATATGTCCGACGAGGACAAGGCGCTCTTCCTCTCCGAGATGAACCTTGAAAGCTCGGGTCTTGCCCGCATAATCAAAACGGGCTACCGCCTGCTGGGGCTTATCTCCTACCTTACCGCAGGTCCGCAGGAGGTGCGCGCGTGGACGATAACCAAGGGCACAAAGGCGCCGCAGGCAGCGGGCAAGATACACACCGACTTTGAAAAGGGCTTTATCCGCGCCGAGATAGTGGCATTTGACGACCTGATAAGCTGCGGCAGCATGGCTGCGGCAAAGGAAAAGGGTCTTGTACGTCTTGAGGGCAAGGACTATGTAATGCAGGACGGCGATGTCACACTCTTCCGCTTTAACGTATAATATAAGGACTAAGGACGCAATTTTTCAGTAAAATTCATGAACAAGGTCAACAAAAGCAGAAACGTCAATAACAAACGCGTGGCAACGCTCTTTGTGTTTCAGGTAATAATCGGCGTTATGCCCGTGCTGCTGCTCATAGCGTTCGTGTGGCTCAAACTCTACCGCATTCCCATTCTCGCAGCCGTTGCCATAGGTCTTATCCTGATGTGCAACGTGGGCTACATACTGCTCGGGCAGCGCTACGCCGTGCTCAACAGCGGCGTGCGGGGCGAGCGGCAGCTCTACAAAACGGTAAAGCGCCTGAGCGGCAACAACATTATTTTCCGCAACCTGCCCGTGCGCTATAAGCGCGGCCGCTCGGAGCTTGATTTGCTGCTGGTAAGCCACAGCGGCATCATCATCATCGAGGTGAAAAACCACTCGGGCACCATTATCGGCAGCTGGAAGTCCGAAAAGTGGACGCAGCGCAAGGACTACCGCGACGGCAAATCCACAAGCACCGAAATGGATAACCCGATAAAGCAGATGCGCAGGCAGCGCGACATAGTGAAAAGCATACTCAACGCCGCAGGCGAGGACGTGTGGATAGACACCGTGCTTTACTTCTCCTCGCCGCGCGCGCGGCTGCGGCTCAACCTGCGCGAAAACGACTATGTGTGCGCAGGCAGCGCCGAGCTTATGTACTTTCTCGAAAACTACAAGGGTCCTGAAACGCTCTCGCGCACGCGCATGGACACGATAGAAAAGATTCTGAAGCAGGCTTCGGGCAACGTATAGCGCACGACAGGCGGGTTTGCGGGCTTTTCAACATTTGCATGTTGAAAAGCCTGTTGATAATGTTGAAATGTCAATAAATCGGGCAGAGTTTTCAACAAAAAGAACGCTTTTATCTCAGAAAACCCATTCCTGCGCGGCTATTCGCTGTTGAAAAGCAGGTTGAAAACGTGGAAAAACCTTTACGGAAGGAGAGGCAGGGGCATGAAAAGAAAACTCGCGGCGCTCGCCGTCTGCACCCTGCTTCTGAGCGGCTGCGCAGACGGCGCGGAGCAGATATGGCTCTCGCACCCGCGCCTTTCGGACGAGGAGCAGAACGACAAGGAGCGGCAGTACCTCGGCGTGGGAGAGTCGCCCTCGGTAATGCTGCCGCTTACCTCCGCGCAGGTGGTGGAAAGTATGCGGGTATGCTGGAACCTCGGCAACTCGCTCGACGCGTGCCGCAGCGACCTCGACCTCGACGGCAGGGTCGATATGCTGCCCGCCCACGGCATGGACTACGATGAAACGCTCTACGGCAACCCGCAGGTATCGCGCGAGCTTTTCAAGGCGCTTACGGACAGCGGCGTGAACGCCGTGCGCATTCCCGTGACATGGCGCTCCCATACCGACGAGTTCGGCAATATCGACGCGGAGTGGCTCAACCGCGTGCAGCAGGTGGTGGATCAGGCGTATAACTGCGGGCTTTACGTTATCATAAACGTACAGCACGACGGCGCCGCCGACAAGCGCATGGGCGCATGGCTGCGCGGCGCGCAGGACGTTGCAAGCATTGCCGCCGTTGTGCGCTACAGAACAACATGGCAGCAGATAGCAGAGCGCTTTGAAAACTACAACGAACGCCTTATTTTCGAGAGCATGAACGAGGTGGTGTTCGACAAGCTGAGCGAGGACCGCGCATTCAGCCTTTACAACCGCTTAAGTCAGGAGTTTGTGAACGTGATACGGCAAAGCGGCGGGAACAATCCGCAGCGGCACATCGTCATTGCGGGCTACGGCGCGGACGTCGAGCAGACCCTCGACAGCCGCTTTGTCATGCCCGACGACCCCGCAGGTCGCAGCATAGTATCCGTGCATTACCGTACCCCGCGCGCGTTCTGCGTTACGGGCGGTACGCAGAAGTGGGGCTCGCCCGAGGAGCAGATAGAAATGGACGGGCTGCTTTCAAGGCTGTTTGAGCGCTTTTCCGCGGATGGCGTGCCCGTTATAATAAGCGAGTACGGCGTGGCTGACGGCGCGGACGAGGACAGCATGATGTTCTTCTGCGAGAGCCTTGCGCACAGCTGCAAGGAGCTTGGCATGGCGGCTTTTCTGTGGGACGGCGGCGAGCTTTTCGACCGTGAAAACCTCGAATGGCGCAGCAGCGCGCTTATTTCCGCGCTTGTGCAGGCAACCGACGGCTCGGAGTACATTCCCGTAAAGTTCGGCGAAACCACGCAGGAGACTTCCCCGGAAGAATCGCAGGGATAACATGACAAAAAAACGGGCGCCCTCCGTTATGGAGAGCGCCCGCTGCTGTCTGTTCGGTTTACTTTACGATAAATCTTGCAATCTCGTCAAGGAAATCGCGGCAGTTGTCGCTGTGGATATTGAGCGTGAGCTCCTTGGACAGGTCAAGCGAGAAAATGCCCATGATGGACTTTGCGTCAATGGCATATCTGCCCGAAATGATGTCCACATCATAATCGCACTTGCTTACGATAGACACGAAATCCTTTACGTCGTTAATGGTGTTGATGTTGATTTTTACGGTTGTCATAGTAATACTTCCTTTCTGTCTGTAGACTTACCTTATTTTAGCACATTCTGCCCGCGCCTGTCAAGCGCGTCTGCGGTTTTTTTCCGTCGGCGCCGGTCGAAGCCGCACGTTATACGGCGAACTTCCTTATCTCGTCAACAAAATCCTCCGCGGAAGCGCCGCCTGCATGAACAACGACCTTTACAGCCTTGTCGAGGTTGAGCGAGAAAATGCCCATAATGGACTTTGCGTCGATTGCGTATCTTCCCGAAACAAGGTCAATGTCAAAAGCACAGTCGTTCGCGAGCGCGACAAATTCCTTTACTGCGTCAATGGACTCAAGCTTAATCATCATTTCTTTCATAATACCTTCGCCGCCTTTCTGCCGGTGTATATATATCTTTCTTCTGTTCTTACGGGAGCTTCCGCTTCCTGTCTTTAATATAGCAACTTTTCTGAAAATAGTCAATAGCTTATTGCAAAATTCGTGAGAATAAAGTATAATAAAGAAATAAGCGAACTCTGTTTTGTTTATTTTGTCAATTTTTTTCTGAAACTTTCTGGCGAGGACCGATACTATGACATATGAGATAATCACGCTCGGCTGCAAGGTGAATTCCTGCGAGAGCGCAGCCATAGCGCAGCAGCTCGGGCAGGCGGGCTATACCCCCGCGCAGCAGGGCGCGGACCTGTGCGTAATAAACTCCTGCGCCGTTACGGGCATGGGCGTTAAAAAAGCGCGGCAGGCGGTGTCACGGTGCAGGCGCGAGAACCCATCGTGCGTAATCGTGCTGTGCGGATGCTTTCCGCAGGCGTACCCCGAGGAGGCAAGCCGTGTGACGGGCGCGGATATCGTCACGGGCAACTCGCACAAGGGCGGCATTCCCGCGCTTGTGGAGGCGTACCTTGCCGCGCGCGTGCGCACCATGCGCGTGCAGCCGCTCACACGCGACTTTGACGAGAGCTCCGCAGGCGCGGATATCGACAGAACGCGCGCCTTTATTAAAATAGAGGACGGATGCGACCGCTTCTGCACATACTGCATTATCCCCTTCGCGCGCGGCAGGGTGCGCTCACGCCGCCCCGAGGAGATAGCGCGGCAGGCAGAGCTGTGCGCGCAGAGCGGGCATAAGGAAGTAGTGCTCACGGGTATAAACCTCGGCTGCTACGGGCAGGAGTACGGCCTGACCCTCGCGGACGCGGTAAGCGCGGCGCAGGCGGAGGGCATCGCAAGGATACGCTTAAGCTCGCTTGAACCCGAAATGCTCACCGAGAGCGAGGTCGAGCGGCTGCGCTCCATAGAAACGCTCTGCCCGCATTTTCACATCTCGCTGCAATCGGGCTGCGATAAAACGCTGCGCGAGATGCACCGCCGCTACGATTCCGCGCTTTTCGCGCAGACCGTGGACAGGCTGCGCAGGGCGTTCCCGGACTGCGCGCTCACAACCGACATAATGGTGGGCTTCCCCGGTGAAACGGACGAGGACTTTGCACAGAGCATGGAATTTACGGAGCGCATGGGCTTTGCAAAGCTGCACGTGTTCCCCTATTCCATACGGCGCGGAACTGTCGCCGCAGAGCGCCCCGACCAGGTGCCCCCGATGATAAAGACGCAGCGCGCACGCGCCGCAGAAGCGCTCGGCAGGCAGCTTGAGGAGCGCTTTCTGTCAGCGCAGACCGGCACCGTGCAGAGCGTTCTCATAGAAAAGCCGCGCACGCCCGATTACTCACAGGGCTTTACAGCAGGGTATACGCCCGTGAGGATTTACGGCAGGGAGCTTCCCCGCCACTCGCTGGCGGACGTCAGGATAACGGGATTCCGCGACGGGTACTGCCTGGGCGTGCCCGCGGAATAACGCTCTTTTTGTAAGATGTGCAGAAAAAATCCTGCCGTTCGTGCGCACAGATAGTCGAATTATTGATTGACAGCGCGCGCTGATGGTAGTATAATTATATTGTGTGACGCCTTTCGCGCCGCACTTTTCCGACAAACAAAAAAACGGAGGTAACCAACCAATGGCAGTTTATCGCATTTACGTCGAAAAGAAGCCTCAGTACGCCGTAGAGGGCGCAGAGGTGCTTTCCGACCTCAACGTGGCACTCGGGATAAAGTCCGTGGAGAGCGTGAGGATAATCAACCGCTACGACGCGGAAAAGCTCCCTCGCGAGAACTTTGAGAAAGCCATACCCACGGTATTCTCTGAGCCGCCCGTAGACGAGGTGTTCACAACGCTTCCCGCCCTTACCGAAAACGAACGTATGTTCGCGGTGGAGTACCTGCCCGGACAGTTCGACCAGCGCGCGGATTCTGCCGCGCAGTGCATTCAGATGCTCTGCAAGGGCGACAGACCCGTTGTTAAGTATGCGAAGATATACATACTGCGCGGCAGGCTGACCGACGAGGAGTTTGCCCGCATAAAGCACTACCTGATAAACGCCGTTGAGTCGCGCGAGTGCGGCTTTGATGAGTACGAAACGCTCGAAACAAAGTACACCATACCCACAGAGGTTGAAACGCTCACGGGGTTCAACTCTCTTTCCGACAAGGAGCTTGCGGATTTTGTCGTAAAGTACGGCCTTGCAATGGACAACGACGACATCAAGTTCTGCCAGGACTATTTCAGGAGCGAGCACCGCGACCCGACCATCACCGAGATCCGCATGATAGACACCTACTGGTCCGACCACTGCCGCCATACGACGTTCGGCACGATAATCGACCGCGCGGACATCGCCCCGAAGTACATCGCAGACACCTTTGCGCAGTACAGAATCGACCGCAGCGAGCTTGGCAGGGATAACAAGCCGCTTTGCCTTATGGACATCGCGACCCTCGCCGCAAAGAAGCTCAAAAAGGACGGACTTCTGCCCGACCTTGACGAGAGCGAGGAAATAAACGCCTGCTCAGTAAAGATAACCGTGGACGTTGACGGCAAGGACGAGGACTGGCTGCTGATGTTCAAGAATGAAACGCACAACCACCCCACGGAAATAGAGCCGTTCGGCGGCGCGGCTACCTGCCTTGGCGGCGCTATCCGCGACCCGCTTTCTGGCAGAAGCTACGTTTATCAGGCAATGCGCGTAACGGGCGCCTCCGACCCGCTGCTGCCCGTTGAAAAGACGATAAAGGGCAAGCTTCCCCCGAGAAAGATAACCACAACTGCGGCTGCGGGCTATTCTTCCTATGGCAACCAGATAGGTCTTGCAACAGGTCATGTAAGCGAGATTTACCACCCCGGCTACATGGCAAAGCGCATGGAGATAGGCGCCGTCGTAGGCGCAGCACCCGCGCGCAACGTCCGCCGCGAGCGCCCCGAGCCCGGCGATATCGTTATCCTGCTCGGCGGCAGAACGGGCCGCGACGGCTGCGGCGGCGCTACAGGCTCCTCTAAGGCGCACAGCGTCAAGAGCCTTGACACCTGCGGCGCAGAGGTTCAGAAAGGTAACGCGCCCGAGGAAAGAAAGCTCCAGCGTCTGTTCAGGAACCCCGTGGCTACCCGCCTTATCAAGCGCTGCAACGACTTCGGCGCAGGCGGCGTATCCGTCGCTATAGGCGAGCTTGCGGACGGCCTTGAAATAGACCTCAACGCCGTTCCCAAGAAGTACGACGGCCTTGACGGCACAGAGCTTGCGATTTCCGAGTCGCAGGAGAGAATGGCTGTAGTAGTAGCGCCCGAGGACGCAGAGAAGTTCCGCGCGCTGGCTTCAGCAGAGAACCTTGAAAGCACCGTTGTTGCAAAGGTGACCGAACAGCCGCGCCTGCGCATGGAGTGGAACGGCAAGACGATAGTGGACATCTCCCGCGAGTTCTTAAACTCCAACGGCGCTGAAAAGCACACCGACGTTGCCGTACCCGCCGTTAAGGTAAGCTACGAAAAGCACCGCCACAACACCCCCGCCGACTGGGAGGCGCTCGTGAGCGACCTCAACATCTGCTCGCAGAGAGGTCTTGTGCAGCGCTTTGACAGCACTATCGGCGCAGGCACGGTGCTTATGCCGTTCTCGGGCAGAACGCAGCAGACCCCCGTGCAGGCTATGGCGGCAAAGATTCCCGTGCTTGGCGGAAATACTACCACGGCTTCCGTTATGGCGTGGGGCTTCGACCCGTTCGTTTCTGCGCAGTCGCCCTACCACGGCGCATACTGCGCAGTTGCAGAGAGCCTTGCAAAGGTAGTTGCCGCAGGCGGCAGCGCAGAAAAGTGCCGCCTTACGTTCCAGGAGTATTTCGAGAGAACGCAGGGCAAGCCCGAGCGCTGGGGCAAGCCGTTCGCGGCGCTGCTGGGCGCATACCGCGCGCAGCTTGAAATGGGCTGCGGCGCTATCGGCGGCAAGGACAGCATGAGCGGCACGTTCGAGGATATCGACGTTCCCCCCACGCTCGTATCGTTCGCTATTTGCACCGCCAAGGCGCAGGACGTTATCTCCGCAGAGTTCAAGTGCCCCTACAGCGGCATAGGTCTTATCGTACCCGAGTACGACGAGGACGGCATGCCGATAGCCGAGAGCGTAAAGCGCGTGTTCAAGACCGTTGAGAAGCTCATTGCAGAAAAGAAGGCTATCTCCGTATGGGCGATAACGGGCGGCGGCGTTGCCGAGGGCGTGTTCAAAATGGCGCTCGGAAACCACGTCGGCGCAGAGCTTAAGGGGCTTTCCGACAAGGAGCTGTTCGACCCCGTATACGGCGGTTTTGTCATGGAGCTTGACGGCGCGACAGACGCGGAGGGCGTGCGCATGATAGGCGAAACGCTGCCCGATTACGAGATAATCTGCGACGGCGTGAAGCTTGACATGACAGCGCTTGAAAAGAAGTGGGAGGGCGTTCTTGAGCCGATATTCAAGACAAAGCTGCCCGTGCAGCCCGCACCCGCGGCGGAGTCCTACGACAAGGGCTGCGACCTGCTCACCACCCACATAAGCCCGAAGCTTGCAAAGCCGCGCGTGCTTATCCCCGTATTCCCCGGCACAAACTGCGAGTACGACATGGCGAACGCCTTTGAGCGCTTCGGCGGCGACAGCAGGATATTCGTTATACGCAACCTCTCCGCAAAGGACGTTGAGGAGAGCGTCGAGGAGTTCGCAAGCCTTATCGAAAAGGTGCAGATGATAGCGATACCCGGCGGCTTCAGCGGCGGCGACGAGCCCGAGGGCTCCGCAAAATTCATCAACGCGTTCTTCCGCAACCCGAAGATAACCGAGGGCGTTGAGAACCTGCTTTACAAGCGCGACGGTCTTATGATAGGCATATGCAACGGCTTCCAGGCTTTAATAAAGCTCGGGCTTGTGCCGTTCGGACATATCGTGCCGCTTACCGCAGATTCTCCCACGCTTACCTATAACTCCATAGGCCGCCACCAGTCGCAGCTTGCCTACACAAGGATATGCACCGACAAGTCCCCGTGGCTTATGCACACAAAGGTAGGTGACGTACACGCTATACCGATTTCTCACGGCGAGGGCAGGTTTGCCGCTCCCGAGGCTGTGATAAAGCAGCTTTCCGAGAACGGGCAGATAGCCATGCAGTACGTTGACCTCAAGGGCGCGCCCACTATGGACCCCGCGTTCAATCCCAACAGCTCAATGCACGCTATCGAGGGCATAATCTCCCCCGACGGCAGAGTCCTCGGCAAAATGGGACACACCGAGCGCCTTACCGACTACTGCTGCAAGAACGTTGACGGCGACAAGGAGCAGCTGCTGTTCAAGGGCGGCGTGGACTACTTCAAATAAACGGACGGAGGTGGCGCGATGTGCAGCAGGGAGATATGGCTGTGGATACTGCTTGTAATGCAGCCGTTCAATCCGCGCACGCATGAGATACTCGCGCTCTGCGACGGCGACGCCGAACGCGCGGCGCGGTTCATTCGCGACGAGGAAAGCCCGCTTGTCACCGAAAGGGAGAAGCGCAGCGCCAAAAGCGTGCGCTCCGCCGAGGTACGGCAGCTTATTCAGCTCTGCGAGCAGAACGATATCCGAATAGTTACGCTTGACGACGAGGAATACCCCGCACGCCTGCGCGCCATCTTCAACCCGCCGATAGCGCTTTTCGTAAAGGGCAGCCTTGAGGGGCTCAACGATGAGGTGACGCTTGCAGTAGTCGGCGCGCGCAACTGCGACAAATACAGCCTTGATATAGCGCAAAGCATATGCGCAAGGCTTGCGCAGCTCGGCACGGTTATTGTGAGCGGCTGCGCCGTGGGTATCGACGCGGCGGCGCACGGCGCTACCGTAGACGCGGGCGGGCGCACTATCGGCGTGCTTGCCTGCGGGCAGCTTGTTGATTACCCCGCTGAAAACGCCCCGCTTAAGAAAAGGATACTGGAAACGGGCGGCGCGCTCATAAGCGAGCTTCTCCCCCACTCAACGACCTTTGCGGCGTACTTTCAGCAGCGCAACCGCATGATTTCGGGGCTTGCCTCCGGCACGCTCATCGTTGAGGCGTCATCGCGCAGCGGCTGCCTGCTCACCGCGGAGCATACGCTCGAGCAGGGGCGCGACCTGTTCTGCGTTCCCCCGCGAGACATAACCTCGACAAAATACGCGGGCGTTATCCCGCTTCTTCGCGACGGCGCCATACCCGTGTTCAACTATATCGACATAGTAAACGAGTATATCTTCGGATATCTCCACGGTAAAAGCTCGGAACGTATGCTGGAGCGGCTCCGTAATAAGGACGGCTTTCGGCTTGAGGACGCGCGCGAAAAACCCGCGGCCCCGGCAAAACGCGCAAAGCCCGCCCCGCACGCTCATGAGGAAACCGCGCAGGAGCAACCCGCGCCGCAGCCCGTTGCGCCAAGTGAAGAGCTGCTTTCGGCGCTCGACCCGAACGAAGCGCAGCTTGTGCGGCTTATCGCCGAAAAACCGCAGAACATCGACGATCTTGTCGAGCGCTCGGGTATGTCGTTTATAGACGTCACCTCAGCGCTTACAGACCTTGAGCTGTTCGGCTACGCCGAGCGCCGTATGGACGGCGACTACGCGCTTAAGCCCGAGGCTTTTCAATAATAAGCCCTTTGCACGCAATATGCGGGGCGGCGGATAACTCACCACTTGACTAATTGCGCGATATGCGTTATAATTACATCGGCAGGTTTATCATTTTGTCCCCGTAAGCCATACGGGGCGTGAAAGGAACATTTGACAATGAACAACACAGAAAAAACGCTCGACAAAATCGTAGCGCTCTGCAAGGGCAGAGGCTTTGTTTACCCCGGAAGCGAGATCTACGGCGGTCTTGCAAACACGTGGGATTACGGTCCTCTCGGCGTGGAGCTCAAGGAGAACATCAAAAAGGCATGGCGCAAGAAATTCATTCAGGAAAGCAAGTACAACGTAGGTCTTGACTCCGCTATCCTTATGAACCCGCAGACGTGGGTAGCGTCGGGTCATGTCGGCGGATTCTCCGACCCGCTTATGGACTGCAAGGACTGCAAGACCCGCCACCGTGCGGATAAGCTTATAGAGGACTTCGGCGAGACCGACGCCAACGGCTGGTCCAATGAAAAGATGATGGAGTATATCCGCGAAAAGGGTATTAAGTGCCCCAACTGCGGCAGCACCAACTTCACCGATATACGCCAGTTCAACCTTATGTTCAAAACGTTCCAGGGCGTTACCGAGGACAGCAAGAACGAAATATACCTCCGTCCCGAAACAGCGCAGGGTATCTTCGTAAACTTCGCTAACATACAGCGCACAAGCCGCAAAAAGATACCGTTCGGCGTTGCGCAGGTAGGCAAGTCGTTCAGAAACGAGATAACCCCCGGTCAGTTCATATTCCGCGTGCGCGAGTTCGAGCAGATGGAGCTTGAGTTCTTCTGCAAGCCCGGCACGGACCTTGAGTGGTTCAACTACTGGAGAAGCTACTGCAAGAACTTCCTGCTCTCGCTCGGCATTAAGGAGGAGAACCTCCGCCTGCGCGACCACGACAAGGAGGAGCTCTGCTTCTACTCCAAGGCTACCACGGACTTTGAGTTCATGTTCCCGTTCGGCTGGGGCGAGCTCTGGGGCGTTGCGGACAGAACCGACTACGACCTCACCCAGCACATGAAGACAAGCGGCAAGTCGCTCGAATACTTCGACCCCGAGACCAACGAGAAGTACGTTCCCTACGTTATCGAGCCGTCGCTCGGCGTTGAGCGCCTTTTCCTCGCGCTCGTATGCGACGCTTACGACGAGGAGGCTCTCGAGGACGGCACAAGCCGCACCGTTATGCACCTGCACCCCGCGCTTGCGCCCGTTAAGGCTGCCGTGCTGCCGCTCTCCAAGAAGCTCTCCGAAAAGGCTACGGAGCTTTACGAGGAGCTTTCCAAATACTTCCCCGTTGATTACGACGAGGCAGGCGCTATCGGCAAGCGTTACCGCCGTCAGGACGAGATAGGCACGCCGTTCTGCATTACTATCGACTTTGACACGGTAGAAAAGGACAACTGCGTAACTATCCGCGAGCGCGACTCCATGCAGCAGGTAAGAATACCTCTTGCAGACGTTAAGGCGTACATCGAGGAGCGCATTGCATTCTGATTCGATAAAAATTCGGGCTGCTTTTGGCTTTGCCGTCAGAAGCAGCCCTTTTCTCACCCATAAGGAGGCACGCATGAACAAACAGGACTATGCCGCGCTCTTTAACGCCCTGCACCCGCGCTTCTTTGAGCGCGCGGATATCCTCGCCCTGCCCGAGGGCGAGGTATATGAGGAAATGCTGCTGCCGCTCAGCGGCTTCGACCCGCACATTTACGACAAAAAAACCGCCCCCGATATATCGTTCGGCTTCTATAACGGCGATATAAGCGGGCTGAAGAAATGCGCCGACCGCGTTATAAACGGCTGGTCAGAGTTCTTTAACAGGGACAGCCGCGCATACTGCGGCTTTGTGGGCGGCAGCATTGCAAGCTTCTGTATCGTGGAGGACATGGGCACGCACAGCGTGAACGGGCGTTCTCTCAGAGTAGGCGGCCCCGGGTGCGTGGGCACGCTGCCCGAATACCGCGACCGCGGCATAGGTCTTATCATGGTAAGGAACGTAACGCAGCTGCTTAAGGACGAGGGCTTTGATTACAGCTATATACACTACACAGCCGTTGCAGGGTGGTACGAAAAGCTCGGCTACAAAACCATACTTAAATGGACGGGCGGCGAGTTTACAGGGTAATACCGCATAATCCCGCCTGCCTGTATAAAAAATTTGTCATACCCCTTGACAAATACTCACATATGTAGTAAACTGTATATATCAAATATAAACAGCGGCGAAAGGACGGGCATATGATCAGGATACGCAACTTAAAGAAGAAATACGGCGCATTTCCGGTGCTTAACGGGCTGAGCATGGACGTTTACGACGGCGACGTGTACGGCTTTCTCGGGCGCAACGGCTGCGGCAAAACAACCACAATGAACATCATCTGCGACATAATCCCCAAGGACGAGGGCGAGATACAGCTCGGCGGCGGTAAGCCCGTTACTATAGGCTATCTCCCCGAAAGCCCGATGATATTCAACTACATGACCGCGCGCGAGTATCTGCGGTATATCGCGGCGTGCTGCAATTACGCCGAAAACCCCGAAAAGCGCGTTGACGAGGTGCTTGAAATAGTGGGGCTCACGCAGGCGGCAGACAGGCGCACAAAGGGCTTTTCACGCGGCATGACGCAAAGGCTCGGTATGGGCGCGGCGATATTCGCAAAGCCGCAGCTGCTGCTCTTTGACGAGCCGACATCGGCGCTTGACCCGCAGGGCCGCGCGGACGTTATCGCGATAATCAACCGCCTGAAAAGCATGGGCAGCACTATTGTGCTTTCAACGCATATCCTCTCAGATGTTGAGCGCGTTGCCAACCGCATAGGCATAGTGCGCGGCGGCGTTATCGCTGAGGAGGGCGGGCTTACCGACCTGCTGAAAAAGCACGGCGGCAATGTGATAACCCTCAGGGCGCGCGCGCTCACGCAGGAGCAGAAAATAGCGCTTCTCTCAGTGGACTTTGCAAAAGCGGAATACAACAACGATACGGGGCTTTTCCGCTTCGGCGTGCGCGAAAACACCGACGCTGCCGCGGAGGAATGCTCCCGCAGGCTTATGCAGCTTATGAGCGAAAAGGGCGTGACCGCAGAAAGCTTCAACATAACCACGGCGACGCTCGAGGAGATATTCGGAAAGGTGGCAGGCTGATGAAAATGCAGATTAAAGCAGGCTTTGTCAAGGAATGGCTCTACTATTCGCGCACATTCCGCTTTGGCGGCACAATTATCGCGCTTGTTTCCTACGCGTTTGCAAATCCCCTGCTGTACCGCCTTATTCTTATGATGTATAGCTCTATTCTGAACGACCCTGATATGTCCGCTCAGCTCGGCGAATCCGCCGTGGACACCTTTGACATGGCACAGAGCGTGCTGTCAAGCGCTTCGGTGGTATTCCCCTCCGCGCTCAACGAGATATGCGTTACGGGAATGCTTGTAGTGATGATACTGCTTATGGCTGCGGCGGGCGGCGAACAGAAAAAACGCGCCACAATAATCCCTGCGGCGGCAGGTCTTGACTACTTCAGCTATCTCGTGCCGAAATTCGTGCTTTACCCGGGCATTGTCGCAGCGCTTACCTTTGTGTGCGGCACGTTGTCAGGCTTTATGTGCAACGCGCTTTTCCCCGACGGGCATATAGGCGCGGGAACGATAATGCTTGCCTCGCTTCTGTGCGCGGTATATACGGCGTTCATAACCGCCGTATATATCTCGATAGGCGTCTGCACAAGCCGTCCGGGCGTTGTTACCGTACTTATGGTTGTGGGTACAAGCCTTGTGATGATGATACTGACGCAGCTTCAGCTCACGCAGTTCCAGCCGTTTACGCTCAGAACGCTCTGCACGGGCGAAATGTTCGCAGAGGATTTCGACCTTGCGGCGAACGTCCCCTCGATAATAGTCGGCGCAGCGCTCTCCGTGGTTATCGGAGTTATAATGTTCTTCCTCGCTTACGCCGTGCTTAAGGCGAAAAAGATAAACAACCGCGAGGACGCCCCCGAGTTCTGATAAATCGGAAAATGCGCCGCCTGTTTTGCAGGCGGCGCTTATTGTTATTCTTACTTGTAAAGCGCTCCGTAAGCCGCGCAGGCTCTGTAGTCCGCGCCCTCAGGGTCTGTCGTGCCGAACGCGCTCCACGCGTGCGGGCGGAACAGCCTGTCGTCGGAGAGGTTGTGCAGCGAAACGGGAATGCGCAGCATGGAAGCGAGCGTAACAAGATCCTCGCCGATATGCCCGTGCACAAAGCACCCGTGGTTTGCGCCCCAGTTCGCCATAACGCTGTATACGTCGGCAACTGCCGCCTTGCCCTCTACCGTGAGCGGTGCGAACCATGTGGACGGCCATGTCGGGTCTGTCCTGCCGAGAAGCGTTTTGTTCACCTGCTCGGGCAGCTCTACCGTGTGGCCCTCGATTATCTGAATGGTAGGCCCAAGGCCCTTTACAAGGTTCACGCGGACGAACGTTGCAGGCATAACGCCCTGCGTGGAGTAGCACGAGGAGAACCCGCCGCCGCGGAAATAGCCGAGGTTTGCGCACGGCCACGTCGTTGCCTTAAGGCACGCGTCAATGTCCTTTTCGGTCATATCCCACCACGGCTTCATAACGCTCTCGCCGTTTTCGTCCTTGACTGCGCCCGTGCCGTCAAGCGCAGCCGCGCCGCTGTTTATAAGGTGGATAAAGCCGCCCGCAGCCCTGCCGTCAGGCGTCCAGCCCGTAACGCGCTTTACCGCCTCGGGGCTCCAGTAGGTGCGCACGTCCGCGAAAACCGCAGCCTTGCCCGTCAGCAGGTGCAGGAACATAAGCGTTGTGCCGTTGAGCGTGTCGTTTTCCGTTGCAAAGGGGATAGGCTCGCGCGCGCCGTTCCAGTCAAAGGTGGAGTTGAGTATAGCCTCGGTGAAATCGGCGTTGGGCATAAAGTCCGTCCACATTCTCTGCCCCTGGAAGCCGCCGAGAACGGCATTTCTGCCCTTGGATTCCTCAAGCCAGCCCATTTCGGCAAGCTTGGGGTTGCCCTTGAGTATATCGCGCACTATGCAGGTCATTTTCGCAATGAACTCCCAGTTCTCCGCCTTTTCCTTTTCGGAGAGAACGGGGCGCATATAGGTCATACCGGGCGTTGGGTTAATGTCAACGCCCTCGGGGCATTTCTCCTTAATCCATGCAAGCGCCTTTTTGTACTCGTTTTCGTCATAAATGCCAAGCTTTTCACGGCGGATTATCTCCGTCATATCCACCCATTCGGGGTGAATGCCGAGATACTCTCTGAAAAAGTCCTCGCAGCAGTAAGCGCCCGCTATTCCCATTGCGGAAGCCCCGATGTTGACGTAACTCTTGTTCTTCATGTCGCCGACAGCCGCCGCGCACCTTGCAAAGCGCAGTATCTTCTCCTCAACGTCCGCGGGGATAACCCTGTCGTCAGCGTCCTTCACGTCGTGGCCGTAAATGGAGAAGCACGGCATGCCTATCTGCGCATATGCGGAGTTCGCCGCCGCAAGAAATACCGCGCCGGGGCGCTCCGTGCCGTTAAAGCCCCATACCGCCTTAATGGTGTTGGGGTCCTCGTCGATAACCTGCGTTACATAGCACCAGCAGGGCGTTACCGTAAGCGTTGCGGTAACATTCTCGCGCGAGAACTTGTCCGCGCACGCGGCGCTTTCCGCAATGCCGCCTATAGTGGTGTCGGCTATCACGCACTCAACGGGCGTGCCGTCTGCGTGGCGCACCTTTGCGGTGATAAGCTCTGCGGCAGCGCGCGCCATGCCCATGGTCTGCTCCTCAAGGCTCTCGCGGATACCGAACTGCCGCCCGTCAATAACGGGGCGTATTCCTATCTTTACTGACATAATATGTATTCCTTTCATTTAATAATATCTGTAATCGTTATTACAGATCCTTATTTGTATTATACCAAAATCCCCTGCCGATTTCAATAGATTTTTTACGAATTTCACAAAAAAGCAGCCCGCCCGGGAAAGCCCACGGACGGGTATCACTCTGTTTTGTTCGTTTCGCTTTTACGCCTTGTTCTTCCAATGAGAAAGCTGCGGCAGGGTCTGCTCAAAATACGCTCTCGCCTGCTCCTTGGGGAAGTTCTTCCCCGACATATGCTCCACAAGAAAATCCGTGAGCTGCTCAAGGCTCGTGCAGGCAAATTTCCCGTCGGCATAGCACCACTTGCAGTAGTCCTCGTTGAACGCGCCGTCAGGCTCTTTGCTGATGTTGCCGTCCTCAAGCGGCATTCCGCAGCTGCCGCCACTCGCGCGGCGGCACGCCGGAAAGCCTTTTGCACTCCTCTTCGGAAGCCGCTTTTTCGCGCTTCAATACGTTCATATCCCTGTCAAGGTAAAGCAGCACAAAGCCGTCTGCGCCGCCCGCCACGGCATAATATTTCACCGTATAAACTCGGATATGCTCTCCCTCGGGCTTTTTCACGCTCCCCAGGCTGCGGTAACGTGTGTGAGAAAGCACCGCAAGTCCCTCTATCTCGCGTGGAAACGGCCTTTTCGCCAGCCTGCGCTCCTCCGCCGCCCCTCTCAGCAGCGCCGCAGGCAGCGTCCACACACCGTAGTCCAGCAAACCAAGCAGAGCCAACGCCTTGCAGGACGATATCAGCCCTCCCGCAAGCAGAAAAAATCCGCCCATTGCAGGCAGCCCCGAAACGTGCTTTTTCGTAACGACGCTCCGTATCGCGGCGGCGTAGGTAAATATAAGAATAAACGCTCCTGCCGCCATAAGGATAACGCTTAAAATGTTTTCTCTCAGAAATTCAGCCATACCTGCCCCCGCTTTCATATGTCGATATAATTAGATTATATAAGATTTGGCGCGGACTGTCAAGGGCGTATAAATAAAAGCGGCAGGTTTTGCTCCTGCCGCCTGTAACCCGCCTTACGCGGGAGTTTCGCTCATTTCCCTGTCCGTTACCACAATTATGTCATCTGCGTGGATTTCCGTAGCGCCGTCGGGGATAATGCTCTCATCGCCGCGCTTTATCAGCACTATAAGCAGGTTGGCGGGCAGGTTGAGCGCGCTTATCCTGCCGCCCGCCCACGGGTGGTCGGCGCCCACGCTTATCTCCCGCAGCGACAGCCCCACAGCCTCCTCAAACGGCGGCACGGTGAGTATAACGTTGTCCCCGTTGTGAAGCACCGTGTTTCCGCGCGGGACTATACTCTCCTCGCCGCGCTTTATCATAACCGCAAGCGAGCCGTCGGGAAGGTGACATTCGCTCAGCGGCTTGTTCTCCCACTGGTGTCCCTCGTTTACAAAAACGCGGATAAGAGCAGGAGAATTGTCCGTGCGGTAGTCGTTGAACGTGCGCAATACATCCGAGCCGTCGTCGATAAGCCGGAGTTTGCGCGCGGCGGTCGGCAGAAGCGTTCCCTGCACGAGCATTGAAAGCAGGCATACACAGAAAACTATGTTGAACACGTTGTTTTCCGTGTGACCGCTGCTTATTACCGCCATTATCGAAAATACGACCGAAGACGCGCCGCGCAGTCCCGCAAGCGCTATAAAGAGCTTTTCCTTAAGGTCGGTCCTGTAGCACAGCAGCGCCACCGCAATGGGGCGCGAAATAAGCGTAAGGCACAGGAACACCAGCAGCGCCGGCACAAGGGACTTAAGCATTTCCGACGGCGTTGCAAGCAGACCGAGCAGGAAGAATACCGCTATCTGGCACAGCCCCGTAATACCGTTGAGAAAGCCAACAGCCTCGGTTTTGCCGCTTATTCTTGCGCTGCCGAGGATAGCGCCCGCTATGTACACCGAAAGATACCCGTTACCTCCGAGCGCCGTTGGCAGCCCATAGGCAAAAAGCGCTGCGGACAGCAGCAGTATTGAGCCGAAGCCCTCCGACTGCGCCTTGAAGCGCTTAAGCGCAAACACACCCGCCGCGCCAACAGCCACACCGAAAAGCAAGCCGAAGAACAGCTGCGTGAATATCAGCAGCCCGAGCGAGCCCGCGCCCTCCCCTTTCATAAGCGACAGCGCAATTACCGTCAGCATATAGGAGAATGGGTCGTTACTGCCGCTCTCCACCTCAAGCAGCGGCGCTAAGCCGTTCTTAAGGTTAAGCCGCTTTGAACGCAGCACCGCGAACACCGAAGCGGCGTCCGTTGAGCTTATTACCGCGCCCATAAGGAAGCTTTCCTGCCAGCTGAACCCAAGCACGAAAAAGCAGAACACTCCCGTTACCGCCGCCGTAAGCACAACGCCGAGCGTTGACATAAGACAGGCCTTTACCATAACGGGCTTCGCGCTCTCTATCTTTACGGAAAATCCGCCCGTGAACATTATAACGATAAGCGCCGCCTCGCATATGAGCGAGGAGAACTCGTAATTTTCAAACGGTATCTTCAGTATGCCGTCCACACCGAAAAGCATACCAACGCCCATAAAGATAAGCAGCGCAGGCACGCCTATCTTTCCGCTGAGCTTGTCGGAATAAACGCAAAGCACCAGCACAACCGCCGCCACAAGAATAAAAAATGTCAAGCCGTGTCCCTCCTTGTTCTGTCTGCCGCCCGCTTTCTTATTTATGGGAATCTCTAAAAACCGATTTGAAAAGTGAAAATGGGTAAAGTGCGCCGAATGCGAGGAGGTGCAACACGATGTTGCGCAGCGAAATAACCGAGTGACGGCATGGACGCCGTCACATCAGAAATTTCGCTCGTTGACAGAAGCAGGCGGTGTGCTATACACATTTTCACTCAAACAAGGTTTTTAGAGGTGACCTTTATATCTCTATGATATAATTATAACATATTTTACGGCTGCGCGCCACCCCTATGAGAAAATTTTCACAAATATTTCAGCCGCTTTTTTGTGATTATCCGCGCTCAGATTCCGCATTATAAAGCTATTTGCAGGAGCCCGATCCGCGCTTTCTCATTCGACAAAACCCGACACAAAAAGCCGCCCACGGATTACCGTGAGCGGCTTAGGGCGTTATACTGTTTATATTTTACTGAGAGCCAGATACGCGCGCGCCTTGTTTACTATCAGCCTGTCGTTGTCATAGGTGAGCTTTGATGGGGCTGCGCCTATCTCCACCCAGCGGATATCGGATATTTCGTCCTCCTGCGGCACAGCGTCCATGCTGAGCGCCCTGCCAATGAAATACACGACTTCCTTGCGGGTGTCGCGGCGGGGGCTGAACACCACCGTTTCACGAAAGGACGGGTCGTCTATCGAAATGTCGATGTTCGTTTCTTCCTTTATCTCGCGCACGGCAGTCTGCGTTTCCGTTTCGCCCTCCTCAATATGTCCCTTGGGGAAGGACCAGCAGCCCGAACGCAGGTGCTTTATAAGAAGAATTTCGGTGTTTCCGTGCGAGCGCCTGTATACCACAGCGCCGCAGGACCTTTCAAAATTCAAGCCGTTTATCCTCCTCTCGCGGGAATACCGAAAACTCTCTCAAAGCTTCTCTATCCAGCCCATGTCGTCGGGAAGCTTGCCATACTGCATACCCGTCATGGTGTCGTAAAGCTTCTGAGTTATCGGGCCTATCTTGTTGACGCCTATCTCCATTATCTTGTCGCCCCACTTAAGGTGGCCTACGGGAGATACGACAGCCGCAGTACCCGTGCCGAATACCTCGTCAAGCTTGCCCGCGTCGTATGCGTCGGCAACCTCCTGTATTGATATGCGGCGCTCGGACACCTTCATGCCCCACTTGCGGCAAAGCTCGAGAACGGACTTTCTCGTAATACCCGGAAGTATGGAACCCTGAAGTTCGGGCGTTACTATCTCGCCGTCGATAACGAACATAATGTTCATCGCACCGACTTCCTCAATGTACTTTCTCTCAACGCCGTCAAGCCACAGTACCTGCGAATAGTCCTGCTTGTGCGCCTCGTCCTGTCCCGCAAGGGAAGCCGCGTAGTTGCCGCCCGTTTTGGTGAAGCCCATGCCGCCGCGTACCGCGCGCACATAGTTGGTTTCAACATAAATGGAAACGGGGTTAAGCCCTGTAGAGTAGTATGCGCCCGAGGGGCTGAGGATTATTATGAAGTAGTATTTGTCGCCCGGGCGAACGCCGAGGAACGGGTCAGCCGCGAAAACGAACGGACGAATATAAAGCGAAGCGCCGTCGGTATGTGGAACCCAGTCCTTGTCTATCTCAACAAGCGTGTGCAGCGCCTGCAGCGCGTCCTCAACGGGAATCTCGGGGATAACAAGGCGCTTTGCGGATACGTTAAGGCGCTTGAAGTTCTCCTCGGGGCGGAAGAACTGCACCGAGCCGTCGGCCGTTCTGTACGCCTTTAGTCCCTCGAATATCTCCTGCCCGTAGTGCAGCACCATTGCCGCAGGGGATATCGTGATGTCGCCGTAGGGTACTACCCTTGCGTCGTGCCAGCCCTTGCCCGTGTCGTATTCCATCACAAACATATGGTCGGTGAAAATATGCCCGAAGCCGAGCTTGGTTTCATCAGTGGGCTTGGTCTTGGGGTTTTTCGTTTTTTCGATTCTTATTTCCATTTCTTTGTTCCTTTCCTGCCCGCTTAAAGCATACGCGGACACAATAACTACAAATTCATTATATCACCGTTTGCAATAAAAGTAAATAACTTTTTGCAAATTTCCCGTGTAAATCCCGCAGGATATTCTTTTTTCGCAGGAAAAACAACGCCCATACGGCAAGTATCCCCCGCGCAGAAGCGCGGGGGAACGGGTCGTATCGTTATAATAATGGAACTCGCTCTTTAATTGTCGTATTGCTCTGCAAGCCGCGACATAGCCTCGGAAAACTGCTCAAACTCGTTTGCAATATCGTCTATCGAGCCTGCTATACTGCTCGCAGCGTCCTGTACAGCCTCTTCCATATATTCAGCGCCTAAGTTCTCAAAATAGCATTCTATCTTCTGCGCCAGCGCTTCGGGACAAAGCCTGTTTTTCATCTCGTCAAACATTCCCTGCATTGCAGCCATAGCGTCGGCTGTGCTTATTTTATTCTGCGCAGCGGGCGGCATTTTTTCGCCCGCGCTGCCTGCTGCCTTTTCGCGCGCCGCGCGCAGGTTTTTGGTGGAATACCACTTATCAGTAGGGAAGCCGTCGTCGAACACGATATTGTGCCGCTGCGGGCGCTCGCCCTCAAACTCGTCGGGTACGTCGGGAAGCTCCGCATACGCCTCGGGGTCTTTCGCGGCAAGCACCGTCATATACGCGCGCTGCGCCACAAAGCGAAGCTGCGTGTACTCGTTGTCAGCTGTCATAAAGGGAATCTCGTAAAGCTCCCAGCCGTTGATTTTTCTGAGCGGACGGATAAAGCTGCGGTTGAGGTTGTAGGTATAGCGGTTTTCGTAGTCGTTGTTGAATATTACCTCGAACCTGCAAGTCTCGTTGTTGTTGTCGTTTTCGCCGCCGTTAAGCCAGAAAACGAACGTGTGCAGCGTGTTCTTCTGCAAAATGAGCGTTTTCGACGTTATTTCCGTCCAGTTCCAGCCCCAGTCGCCTATCATAAACGCCTCTGCCACTACCCCGTCGGGACCCTGCATAAAGCTGCGGCAGCCTACGTTGTTTGAGCAGTCCTTGTTGAAGCCCCATTCGCGGGCGCTGAAGTAAAGCCTTGTTACGGGCGGCTGCGCGTTCTGTACGGTATTATTGTTATCGAACTCCATCGTATGTTCCTCCGAAATGTCGTTTTCGTCGGACACGTTCATACGAATCTCTAAGTCGTTCACAAACTGTGCCCGACCCTTTTTAACAAGCCCCCTCGCCCTTTTCGGGTAGGTGAAGCCTGCCGTTTCCCCGTCCGCGGAAATAACGCGGACAGTCCTCTTTTCCTCGGGTGACGCGTTTTTTTCTATGGGTGTCCTCCCCCTTTCCGAGATTTGCGCGTTTTTTGTTATGAGCGGCGCTCCATGTAAATAGTATAGCATACAAAACGAGCGCTGTCAATAGCTTATGTAAATTTTTACGTCTAATTTTGCAGAAAGCCGAAAAAGCGGCACTGTCAAAATTGCAGCGCCGCTCCAGCTTGTCGAAAAAGTATGTTATGCCCGCGAAGCGGGCTTTGAAATTCGTTTTTTGTCACGGCTCAGCCGGGGCAAAAAACACTTCTATCCGCACAAGTGTGCGAATTGTCGGCGTAGCCGGCAATGAGTGCGCGCAGTGCGGATGTTCCTGTCGGAAAAGTCGCAAGACTTTTTCGACAGACTCAAGCGGCGCTGTCAAAATTGCAGCGCCGCTCGTTATTGTGATTGTGTTTTTCAGTCCGTCAGCTGCGAAAGGATTATCCCCGCAATATCGTAAAGCGAGGCCTGCACCTCCACCGCGCCTATCTTGAACGCCTCCATAGGCATTCCGTAAACAACGCAGCTGTCCTTATCCTGCCCGACGGTAAACGCGCCCGCCTGCCGCATTTTCAGCAGACCGTCCGCGCCGTCGCGCCCCATTCCCGTGAATATAGCGCCGATAGCGCGGTCCTTTGCAACCTCTGCAACGCTTGTGAACAGTACGTCTACCGACGGGCAATGCCCCGAAACGCGCTCGCCGGGCTTGGAGCTTACGTACAGTCCCTGCCTGTCGCGGCACAGCCTCAGATGATTGTCGCCTGCGCCGACTATAATAAGCCCCCTGCGCAGCCTGTCGCCGTCCTCGGCTTCCTTAACGGTCATGCGGCAGCCGCGGTTGAGCCTCTCCGCATAGAGCTTTGTAAAGCCTGCCGGCATATGCTGCACGATAAGCACGGGCGGCGTGTCCTCGGGAAACGCCCTTACCACCTGCTCAAGCGCCTCTGTACCGCCTGTTGAAGCGCCAAGCGCTATCACCGCCTCGGACTTGTGCAGGCGCGGGTGCGTTACAGAGTGGAACACCGTGTGGCGCGGCTCGGGCGGGGACGCGCTTTTTGCGGCTGCCGCAGCCTTGTCGCGCCTTATATAGGCGTGCTTTATCGCCATGCACACCTGCTGCGCAAAGCGCTCCATCTCCGCAGATGTCCTCGTCTGCGGCTTCGTTACAAAATCCATTGCACCCGCAGCCATTGCCGCGGCGCGCTTCTCCTCGGAAGAGGAAATGATTATCGTAGGGACATAGCACTGCGGAAGCAGCTTTCTCAGAAAAGCTATGCCGTCCATGCGCGGCATTTCAACGTCAAGCGTCATAACGTCGGGTTCGTTCTTTTCTATCATGTCGCGCGCGGCATAAGCGTCCCCTGCCATCCCGATAACGTCTATCTGGTCGTCGCGGCGTATGTACCGCGCCAGAAGCTCCCTGAACAATATCGAGTCGTCCACAACAAGCAGCTTTATCCTGTTCAAATCCGTGCCTCCCTGCCGCATACTTCAGCCGTCAGCGAAGCGGCCTGCGGTATATCGCGGGCTTGATATACTCGAACTTTGTTTCACCGCGCGGAATGCTCTCCGCGTGTCCCGTAAAGAAATACCCGCCCGGTTTTACAACCTCGTAAAAACGATTTACAAGCGCGTTTTTCGTCGGCTGGTCGAAATAAATCATTACATTTCTGCAGAATATCAGGTCAAACGGCAGCCGCTTGTATTTTTCGGGCATGGGGTCCATAAGGTTGAAGGGCTTGAAAATTATCTGATTCTTTATCGCCCGGCATATCTCGTACTTCCCGCCGCCAAGGTCGTTGAAGTAGCGCTTCTTCCACTCGGGGGAAAGCCCCTTCATGCCCTCCTCGCTGTATACGCCCGCCTTTGCCTTGTCCATTACGCTGTGCGAAATGTCCGTTGCAAGAATGCGCGTGTCCCACGAGGATTTCTGCGCGCCGAGATAGTCGTCAAGCAGCATTGCTGTGGTGTAGCACTCCTCGCCGCTAGAGCAGCCCGCGCTCCATATGCGCAGCTCGTGCGTTTTCGCGTTGGAAAGCGCCCACGGCAGTATCACCTCTCGCATAAAGGTGTAGTGCTCCGGCTCACGCATAAAGTAGGTGTGGTTTGTCGTGAGCTTGTTAAGTATCGTAGTTACCTCTGCGCCCGTGGTGTCTGCAAGCACCGCGTCAATATACGCGTCATAGCTGGCAAAACCGCGCTCCCTCAGCATATTCCCAAGCCGCCCCTGTATAAGCACGCGCTTTGCAGAAAGGTTTATGCCGTAGTTGTCGTGCATAAAGTCAACCAGCCGATGAAATTCGCGGTCGGTTATCTCCATGATAGATTACGCCTCCTGCTCGTCAAGCAGCTTGGATACGTCGAGAATGAGCTTTACATTCTCTCCCGAGCGTATCATGTACTGTATAAAGCAATTTGTATTTACCGAGTGATTCTCGGGCGTTGCCGAAATGTCACCCGTGTGAATATCCTCAACATCTGCAACGCTGTCCACAATAATGCCAACGGAGATATCGCCGAGCGCTAAGATTATTATGCACGTGCGCCCCGTGTAGGGTATCTCAGGCTTGCCGAAGCGCGCTCTTATATCTACGATAGGCACTACCTTGCTGCGCACATTGATTATGCCCTTTATGTAGGAAGGAACGTGCGGCACCTTGGTTATGCGCTGCATTTCTATTATTTCGGTGACATACTGTATCTCTATGCCGTAAACCTGCTCACCGATATTGAAGGTCATCACCTTGCCCAGAACGCTGTTGTCCGCAGCAAGCTTTCTGTCGCCCGACTGCTGCTTTGCGACAGCCTCCTTGATAACGTCGTTCGTCATTGCTGTTCGTCCTCCTTAGCCTATAAGCGTGTTAGTGTCGATGATGAGGGAAATGCTGCCGTCGCCCATGATGGTGCAGCCCGAAAGTCCCTCGCCCTTTATGTTGTACCGCGCAAGGTACTTCGGGAACGGCTTTACAACGACCTGCTGCTCGCCTATGAGCTTGTCTGCGAAAATACACATACTCTTGTTGTCCGTTTCCACCAGCAGCAGAATGCCGTCCTCAAGCTGCGTTACATCGGTGTCTATGCCGAATTTCTCGTGCATTCTGAGAATCGGGTAGCATACGCCGCGTATCATTATCATCTCGTTTCCGCCCGTGTCGCGCAGTATCTGGCTGGTTTCTGCCTTGAAGCTCTCGCGTATGGTGGATATCGGCACGGTGAACACAAGGTCGCCGACTGTTATCTCCATACCGTCTATGATAGCAAGGGTAAGCGGTATCTTTATAATAAAGTGTGTATACTCGCCCTTCTTGGAATCTACGATTATCGAACCGCCGCACTTCTCAACATTAGCCTTTACAACGTCCATGCCAACGCCGCGTCCGCTGAACTCGGTAACGGTTTCGTTGGTGGAGAAGCCCGGCAGAAGAATAAGGTTCTGTATCTCCTTTTCGGTGTACTCGCTCTCGGGCTTTGTAAGTATGCCCTGCTTTCTCGCCTTGTTGAGTATCTTCTCTGGGTCTATGCCCTGTCCGTCGTCGCTTACGGTGATTATAACCTCGCCCGAAGCGTTCTGCGCGGTGAGCTTGAGCGTACCCTTGGGAGGCTTGCCTGCGTTGGTTCTGTCCTCAACGTGCTCTTCTATGCCGTGGTCCATGCAGTTTCTTACAAGGTGCATAAGCGGGTCGTTAAGGCTGTCCACTATCGACTTGTCGACCTCGGTATCCTCGCCCTCGATAACGAAGTCTACCTCCTTGCCGAGCTTCTTGCGCATATCGCGCACTATTCTGTTCATCTTCTGGAATACGCCAGCAAGCGGTACCATTCGTATGGACATAACCGTGTCCTGAAGCTCGCTTGTAAGCTTTCTGAGCTGTCTTGCAGCCTTGTTGAAGCTCTCAAGCTCCAGTCCCTCAAGGTCGGGGTTGGAAATCACCATGCTCTCCGTCGTGATTATCTCGCCGACGATATCGTGCAGCGCGTCAAGCTTTGCAAGGTTTACGGAAATGAGGTTCTGCTTCTGTGCGCCGCCTGCCGCCTGCGCCTTCTCTACAGCGGCCTGAGCCTTTTCAACCGCCGTCTGCTCCTTTGCGGGAGCGGGCTTTGCCTCGGGCGTCGCAGCGGGCGCCGCAGCGGGCGCCGCAGACTCGGGCGGAAGCTCCGCTGCGGGAGCGGGCGCCGCCGCAGGCGCGGGTGCGCTTACTATCTCATAGGACTGCACGTTGAGCGCGCTTTCTATCTGCTTAAGCACAAAATCCGTGCTGTCATGCGGTATAAACGTGATAAGGAAGCCCTTTTCTATGATGTCCCTTGCCGTTTCGGGATTAGTTTCAACGTCCGCAGGCTCGTACTCAAGGAAAGAGCACTCGTCCTTAATGGTGTTTATCAGCAGGAACGCGCGCAGATTCTCCATCTGGCAGCCGTCCTCAAAGAACACGCGGACGGTAGTCTTGTTATCGGCAGCGGGCGCAGGAACAGCCGCCTGTGCAGCAGGGGTTTCCTGTGCGGCAGGGGTTTCCTGTGCGGCAGGGGCTCCCTGTGCGGCAGCCGCAGGATCAGCGCCCTTGGTTTCGCCCATAAGCGCGTCGCGCGCCTTAAGCAGCTTGTCTATAAGCTCGCTGAAGTCCAGCGCCTCATACTCGCCGTTGACATTGTTCTGGATTATCTCAAGCTGCGCCTTATAGGAGTCCGATACCTGGAATACAAGGTCGTACACGAAGCTGACGTCGGTTATTACGTCGGGGTTCTCGCGGATAACGAAGAACATATCCTCCGCCTTATGCGCCAGCACGGAAAGGTTGTCGAAGCCCATCATAGCCGACGACCCCTTTATCGTGTGCATGATGCGGAAAATTTCCTTGATGTCCTCACTTTCAAACGCGTTCGCCTGTTCGGTTCGCAGCAGGATCTCGTCAAGCTGGTCGAGCAGCGAGTTTGTTTCGTAGAAATACATATCAAGCATTGCTTCCATGCCGGGTTCGATTTTTGCCATAATAACATATCCTTTCCGTGACACGCATTGCGTGATTTTTCTTTAATTTGAAAAAAATTTCAAAAAACTCTTTTATATTAACAGGATTTATGCTAAAATATTATACAGATGATATTTCAGCATTTATCCCGGTTTGCTGAATGGAGGGGTGAACAATGGCACAGATACCACAGATAAACAACCCGATAACCGCCAAGAACTATAACTACAGCCCGCGCCAGCAGGACGCAAGCACCGAGCCGTTCGACATCGTAAAGCTCACGGGCGTGGGCGGCGCAGGCGTTTCGGGCGATTCGGCGGCGAAAAGCCGTCTTGAAATGGGCAACAGGGAACTTATCCCGCTGTCCGTGCAGGTTGCAAAGAACCCCACGCTCGCCGTGGAAACGCTTAAGGACCTGCTTAACGTAGAGGTGCTCAATCAGGCGCTCATCACGGGTCACACCGAGCTGTACGGAAAGCTCGAGAATCTCGCGAAGCAGCTTTATGTAAGCCCCGAGCAGCTTGTAGACGAAATACAGAGCCAGGAGCAGCAGAACACGATGTTCAGCGGTCACGAGTTCTACGACGTGCTGCGCGAGGTCGCGCAGACCACGACGGACCCCGACACCAAGGAGCTTATCGGCAACCTGCTCAAGTCCCTTAACTTTGCGCAGAACAAGAACGAGATACTCGGCGCTCTGCGCGCCAACCTCAAGTTCCTGTCCGAGTACTACTCACCCAACGAGAAGCTCTCCGCAAAGCTGCTTTCGCTCTCTCAGGAGTGGGGCGCAAAGGACTCCGACAAATACTTCGACTACCTCAAGGGGGAAACGCTCGCTATCCTCAAGGACGTGAGCGGAAGCCTCCTCAACGACGATAAGACGCAGATGCTTATCCCGCTTATCGTGCATAACCTCTCGCGCTACAACAACAGCCCCTATATGTGCAAGGAGTATTTCAACCTGCTGCTGACGCAGATACCCTCCGCGACGCTGCGCGAGGCTCTGAAGAACTCTTTCAGCCGCCTGTACTCCGCGATATTCACCGAGAAGTCCATGCAGGACCCCGCTCATACCAGAATGCCCGAGCGTTCTCAGCAGGAAAACACCGAAGCGCAGCCCGCCAACGAGCCTTTACATAATTATACTACAAACACATCACAAAATCAACCACTTTCGGGCAATTCCACTATCAAAAATTCGGATTCCGAGGGCATTGAGGACGATATTCGGCAGATTGACAAAAACTCCGAAGAAAATTTTGTGAACAATGACGAACCCGCAGAAGCCGACGAACCCGAGCAGCTTGACGGCTACCGCCGCGTACTCAACGAAGCCATGAGCGAAAAGGGCTACACCCAGCTGCTAAAGCAGAGCGGCTATAATATCGAGCGCATTCTGAGCGCCTACTCGCGCGGCAAAATGAGCGGAATGGACACGATAAAAACGCTCACGCAGGGGCTTTTCCCCGACGGCGAGGAGGGCGAAAAGGCTTCAGAGCAGCTTATGCGGGAGCTTTCGGGCATAAGCACCATGCAGGGGCTTATCGACAAGCTCAACGAGGTGCTGCGCTCCATGCCCGATATCCCGCTGAGAGAGCGGCTTTACGGCGTGTTTGTCGAGGTAATAGACAAAATGTCGGTAAAGAACGAGCTGCCGCAGCACGGCGTGCGCCCGCCTGTAAGCTCCACCCTTGACAGCCTTACGGACTTTATACAGGAGAACATAAACCACCCCGCGCTCAAATCGCTTGACAGCTTTAACGCGGCGAACCTGCTGCAAAGCCTGCTCAACGCCCCGGGCGTGTTCACGCCGCTTGCTCACTATATTCTGCCGCTCGACTGCAACGGCACAAAGGCGTTCGGCGAGCTCTGGGTGGACAACGACGAAAACAACCCCAACAACACCCCCGGCACGCAGCGCAACTACCACCTGTTCCTCACGTTCGACGTGGAGAGCATAGGCCGCTTTGAGCTTGATATGTACGCGCTCGGCGAGGAAGTGAACATAGCGCTGCTTTACCCGCCGCGCTTTGAAAAGCAGATAGAACCCATGAAAGACCGCGTAAACAAGATAGTGCGCAACTGCGGATATTCCACGCGGGCGTTTGAAACGGCGCCGCTCAAGAAGCCGCACAACCTCGTCGAGATATTCCCGAAGATAACCGACAAGCGCACAACGCTCAACACCCGAGTATAAAAGGAGGGTACAATGGAAAAGCACCCGTCAATGCCTGCGAACAACAAGCGCCTTTACGGACAGAACGCAGCCGTGGCGCTCAAATACAACCCCGACATGAACTACGCGCCCGTAGTCGTGGCGTCGGGGCTTGGGGAGCTGGCGCAGCGCATAGTAAACATAGCCGACGAAAACGGCGTTCCCATTTACCGCGACGACAGCGTAGCCGCGCTGCTTGTAATGCTCAATGCGGGCGAAACGATACCCAAGGAGCTTTATCAGATAGTAGCCGCAATTTACGCGGAGGTGGTGTACTCCTCTGCGGAGCTGCGCAAGTGATACCTATATAAATGTAAGGGCGGCCTGTTTTGCGCAGACCGCCCTTTTTCGCGCTATTTTTTCTCCTCGGAAAGCACTTCTACAAGGCTGCTTACGATTAGTCGGGATTTTTCCGATAAGCAGGAATAACCCTCGGCAAAGCGCCTGCTCATACCGTATTCGGCAAACAGCCTGTCCTGCCCGCCCTCGCGCGGACCTATGCCGCCCTTATCGTCCGTCCTGCCCGAAAGGTAGTCAAGGCTCACGTTAAAAAGCTCAGCAAGCGCTGCGGCACGCTCAAGCGGCAGCTCGCACAAGCCCTGCTCGTATTTGCCATAATACTGCGTAGTTGTGCCGAGATAGTCCGCAACCTGCCGTTGGGTCATGTCCGCGTCCTCGCGCAGGTCGCGCAAGCGCCTGTAATAAGCCATATAAGATACCTGCCTTTCGCCATTATGTTATCATATCCAACACCTTTATGCGCTATTCTTTGTTTTTTCTGATTATTTTTTGCTTATTTTAGCAAATATCTCTTGACAAAATAACTATATATGATTATAATATAATCAGCAGATACCCCAAAATAAACTAAAAAGGACGGTAAAGCACATGAAAATTGCAAAGAAAATCGCAGCTGCCCTGCTTGCGGCGGCTATGGCGTTCACCGCGCTGATGATTCCTGTCGGGGCGGATAGTATTGAAGATACGGCTACGGCTATTACAAGCGGGAAAAAAGTCTCAACATATTTTCACGATAGCGATGAAAATTTGGATTACAAACTCAATGTTGAAAAAAGTGGTGAATTGGAATTAAACGTTGAATCCGAAACATATTACCTTAACATCTCTGTTTATGATTCTAACGGAAAAATTATTCTTCCGAATCCTACGTATGACACCACCAGCGGAAGTACCGCTTATTTTGATTATCAGGATTACTTGAATTGTACGTGGAATACAACAATTGGAAAATACAAAGGTAAAATTACTTATCCGGTTTCAAAAGGGAAATACTATATCCGATATAACTGGCAATGTAATATATATGCTATCGGCAGTGATGTTGGAAATGGGACAGGCAAGCTCACCTTTACCGCCACCTACCCCAGCACAACAGTAAAAAAAGCCAAGATATCCTACATCAACATAAACCTTGCAAAGGGCAGCACGCTTTCGCTCGGCGCTACCGTAACAAACGTCGGCACGGTAACATGGAAAAGCAGCAACAGCTCGGTCGTTACGGTTTCATCCACGGGCAGCATAACCGCCAAGGGCAAGGGTTCTGCAATTATCACCGCAAAGTGCGGCAGCTCCTCCAAAAAGGTTAAAATAGTCGTTTCGTAATCTCCCCACATTTCGCCCCCGCCGATTTGCACAAGGCGGGGGCTTTTCACGCCCTCTTTCGACATCTGCAACAATTTTATAAGAATTGTGCTGCATTTCATTTCGCGCTTTTATATGCAAAACAAACATTGTCTTTAGCTATTGTGCGTTTTGCATAATATTGAACATTAAAACTTGTCAGGAAATTAGAATTAAGAAAAATGTCAGAAAAAAATGCAACCTTTTACCAAAAAATCCGTTATAATATATATGAGAGCGCAGGCTCTTGAATATTCCAAACTCTGCGAAATTTTTTTCAAAATAGTGCAACTTTTCGGGGGTCTGGATTGTTTTATATTATGAAAGGCGTTTTCAGCAAGCGAAAGCGCAGCGCGCGTAAGCGCCGATTATTCTTTAATATGGGGAGGAATAACTATGAACTCGTTCATGAAAAAAGTCACGGCTGCGGCTGTGTGCGCGGTACAGGTAGTATCTGCCGTATCGTTCGGAACGACAGCCTCTGCTGCGGCGCAGGAAACAAGTCCTGACACTATCGCGGCAGGCACGAACCACACTCTTGTAATCAGAAACAACAACACCCTGTGGGCTGCGGGCGACAACTCGTACGGTCAGCTCGGCGTTGCGGACATTGACAGCTCCGCAGGCGTTAAGGTGCTGTCCGACGTAACCTATACGGAAGCAAACGACAACGTAAGCTTCGCTATCGACAACAAGGGCACGCTCTACGGCTGGGGCGACAACGGCAGCGGTCAGATTTCCGCGGGCACCACAAGCTACATGGTAAACAAGCCCCTTAAGCTTATGGACAACGTTGCGGCTGTAAGCGCGGGTATGGATCACACCGTAGCGCTCACCAACGACGGCACGGCTTACGGCTGGGGCAGCAATACATACGGTCAGCTCGGCATGGCTGAAAACAGCAGCAAGAACGGCGCCACCGTAATTATGAAGGACGTTGCGGACATCGCAGCGGGCGACGGCTTCACGCTTCTCGTCACAAAGAGCGGCGAGCTTTACGGCTGCGGCCTTAACGACAACGGTCAGCTCGGTCTGAGCAATTTCAAGAATCAGGACACCCCCGCAAAGAGCCTGAGCGGCGTTTCCCGCGTTGAGGCGGGCGCGGCGCATACTGTAGCGCTCAAGACCGACGGCTCCGTATGGACGACCGGCCTTAACGACTGCGGTCAGCTCGGTCAAAGATATGCGGACACCACCGAATACACGTTCGACAACGTTCCGCTTGACAACGTAGCTTACGTTTTCGCGGGCGGCAATTCCTCGGGCGCGCTTACCACATCGGGTCGCCTTTACACATGGGGCGATAACGCTTACGGTCAGCTGCACAACAGCAGCAGCGACAACGAGTCCACCCCCGACGACGTAGCGTCGGGCGTGGTTTCCATAGCGTTCGGCGACCACCACTCCGCTATGCTCAAGTCCAACGGCACTCTCTCTACTGTCGGCATGGGCGTTTACGGCGAGCTGTTCTCGTCCATTGCAAGCAGCTGCGTTACCCCGCAGCTTGCCGTCAAGGACGTTATAAGCTACTCCGCAGGCACCGACCACGCGGCGGCTGTCACCTCCTCGGGCGCGCTTTACACCTGGGGCAACAACGACTGCGGTCAGCTCGGCCTCGGCGACACCTCTCAGCGCGTAAAGCCCACAAAGGTAGGCCTTAAGTCTGACGCGGTGAAGGTATGGTGCGGCAACAAGATAACATTCGTTCTTACAAGCGACAACACGGTTTACGTTTTCGGCAGCAACAAGGATATGCTGCTCGGCATGAAGACAAAGACCAACGTTGTAAAGACTCCCACGGTAAACCCCGGTCTGAGCGATTACGCAGACATCGAAATATACCCCTCCGACGGCTTCTGCCTGGCGCTTGCAGGCGGCGAGATTTACGGCTGGGGCAGAAACTCCGCTTCCCGTATGCTTGACTGCCAGTCCAAGGTAACGGACCCCATGCTCATTTACGACAAATTCGGCTCCGGCTTCACCAAGCTTGCAGTCGGCAACAACCACGTTCTCGCGCTTGACAACAGCGGCGCCGTTTACGTATGGGGCGCCAACAGCAGCGGTCAGCTCGGGCTCAACTACAGCGTAAACACTATCTCCGAGCCTGAAAAGCTTGAGATTTACAACCGCAAGGACGAGCTTCAGGCAGACTCCTTCAGCGACATCGCCGCGGCAAGCAACCACTCCATGGTTCTTGACACCGACGGACAGGTATGGGTATTCGGCAACAACTCCAACGGTCAGCTCGGAACTTCTTCGGGCAGGATAAAGACCCCCACAAGCGTTGCAAAGAACATCTCATACATCTTCGCAGGTCAGACTGCCTGCGGCGTTATCGACAACGACGACAAGCTGCTCATGAGCGGCAAGAACAGCTTCGGCGCGCTTGGCGACGGCACAGTCCGCGACAAGTCCAAGTTCTCCGATGTAACAGGCAAGGACATTGAGTACGTATCAATCGGCAGCGGCTTCGCAGGCTACATCAACGGCTACGACGACCTCTACTGCTGGGGCGACAACAGCATGGGTCAGGCAGGTATAGGC
>CAKSEE010000020.1 GCA_934446455.1 uncultured Oscillospiraceae bacterium
GTCTTGGCGCGGGTTTTCACACGCGGGCGGGGCGGCGGAGTGCCTCCGCTGTCGGTTCCGGCTGAATGCGCTGTCTTGGCGCAGGCTGTCGCACGCGTGCGGGGCGGTTCGGTGATATGCCAACAGTTTATGCGGTACGAAAGGGGGGATCCTTGTTTCAAATCAAGCTATTAATTGTCCTGCCCCGGAGCAATCCATTTGCAATCTTCCGAAACACCCTCACACAAGTTGTTTATACATTCCATTGTTGTCCTGCCTTGAGGGAAACCCCAAAAGAAGTTTATAATACCGCTCGGGTCAACCGCAAGCGGTCCGCCCATAGTGTCACCACAGTAGATTATCTTGTATGGGTTTTTGCCATCATTTGAAGATTGTTCAACATAGTATTTATCCTCCGCCAAAATTCCTTCTAAAGAATCAAAACACCAGAAGTCGCTGCTAAATGAAAAGCACAGACCGCTAAACTCTGCGAAAAAATCAAGCTGTTCCTTAGACAACTCGATTCCGCGCCGATTCATCTCTTGTTCAAACGCAGTCGTGTCGATGTGCCTGCCCTCGTACCACCCGAAAAACCGCAGCATATCGTATGTTCGCTGTGTAATTTCAGGGTGATAATCATATTCCACAGTAGTGATGTATTCTGCAAAATCCTCTATATTCTCGGCAATAAGTTTGTGGTCTTGGTTATAGAATTTGCCCTGTTCCGAAATAAAATAGTCCTCTATTCTTCCGGCACAATTTTCCACATAGCCAATTGCGTTAACAACACAGTTGATATCTGACCAATACTCAACGGCGCGTACCCAGTTTAAGCCAAACGTCAACATATCATGTGACTTTTTTTCAGAACGTTTAAAAGTCAAACCGCCGATTGTCAGAAAAAAATCTATGATTTTATTCATGTCAAATTTATCGGGATAAACTTTATGGATTTTCGCTTCAAGCCCTTCTACAGAATATTCCATAAATGATGATACAGAACCTGCCGATGATAGCTTCTCAAAAAAATCCTGTTTGGTCATAGTATCCTCCTGTAATTTTGTTGATAATAGATTATTCATCTAATTGAAAAATGATATCTACAAAAGTGTGCTGGCAATTTTTGAGTGGACAGAATCCACAGACAGCTTTGACTATGAAAACCAACTTATGTTAGTGCTATCGGTCAAAAAATGCTTTGCAGATAAATAGTTTTTTGCTGAATTTTGACTAAATGACATCTAGAGAGATTAGCCTAAATCCTTCCAATCATAATTTTACTATGGAGCAATCCATTTGCAGTCCCTATTCACGCTTTCACACAGGTGGTTTATGCATTCCATTGTTGTTCTGCCTTGAGGGTAGGCATAAAAGAATTGTATTATACCGTTACCGTCAACAGCAAGCGGACCGCCCATTGTTTTTCCGCACAAAACCGTTGGATGCTTACGGGGATTCCTTTTTTCCAACACATGGTCGATAATCTTATTTTGTTCCAAGATTTGTTCCAACGAATAAAAATACCAGCAGTCACTGTCAAAATTAAAATCCAGACCGCTGAACTCTGCGAAAAAATCAAGCTGTTCCTTAGACAATTTGATTCCGCGTCGATTCAGCTCTTGTTCAAACGCAGTTGTGTCGATGTGCCTACCCTCGTGCCACCCGAAAAACCGCAGCATATCGTATGTTCGTTGTTTGATTTCAGGGTGGAAGTCATATTCAACCGAAGTAATATATTCAAAGAAATCTCCCTCATCTTCTGCAATTAACTTGTGATTTTGGTTATAGAACTTACCATACTCGGAAATATAGAATTGCTCAATCCTTCCGGAACAATTTGAAATAAATCCTATTGAATTTACAGCGCAGCCTATATCTTCCCAATTTTCAATGCAGTTCAGCCACCGCAAATCAATTTCAAGTTCATCGCCTGATTTTGTTTCAGTTCGATGAAAATACAAATGCCCTATTCCCGAAAAAAAGCTTACAATTTTCTCGGTATTTATTACACCGTCATATGCTTCTCTTATCCAGTTATTTATCTTGCCTGCTGTGTACGAGTCATGAAATGAACCGGGTTGTTTGGGCACATACTCGAGGAATTCTAATCTTGTCATAATAAACCTCCTAAGCAATAAATCCCGTTTTATCGTGCAGCCAAGCCCGACATACTTCCAAAAATATTATATCATAAACTTATGCTTTTTTCAATATATGAACAAAGAAAAAGCGCGGCTCTTACCCTGCCGCGCTTTATACTGTTCCTTTCATTCGCCGGGGGGCATTGCGCGCAGCGCCGCGAGGAGCAAATCCACGTCGCGCGGGGCGGTGAATACCGAGGGCGAGAACCGCACCGCGCCCGTTTCGAGCGTACCCGCCTTTTTGTGGGCGAGCGGCGCGCAGTGAAGCCCTCCGCGCATATAAAAGCCCTTTGCGCTGAGCATATCCGTAGCCTGCGAGGAGTCGATACCGCGCAGGTTGAACGACACCACGGGCGCGTAGTGCGCGGAGTTTTCGGGCGTTATGTCGTTGAGCAGCGTAAGCCCGCGAATCTCCCGCGCGCCCGCGCAGAAGCGGCGGCACAGCATAAGCTCGTGCGAAAGAATGGCGGCGGGCGTTTTCTGTATGACAAAGCGCGCGCCCTCGCCGAGCGCGATAACGCCCGCGGTGTTCACCGTGCCGCTTTCAAAGCGGTCGGGGGTGAATTCGGGCATTTCGGGGCTTTCAGAGGCGCTGCCCGTGCCGCCCTCGATAAGCGTTTCAAGCGGGACGGTGCCGTCGCTTATCAGAAGCCCTGTTCCCATAGGACCGTAAAGCCCCTTGTGCCCCGCCGCGCATATAAAGCTAACACCCCCGCCCACCCGCAGCGGAAGCACCCCCGCACCCTGCGCGGCGTCTATTATCATGGGTATGCCCTTTGCGCGGCACAGCTCCGCGAGCGCCTCTACGGGCGGGCGCAGCCCTGTGACGTTGCCCGCCGCCGTACATACGAGCGCGCGCGTTTTCGGGGTGATGGCGCGCTCGGCGCTGCGCAGGGTCTGCTCGTCGTCCTCAGATGTGGTAAAGAGCGTGCAGCTGCCGCCGTGGCGCTTTGCCGCGGCGTATATCGGGCGTATCACGGCGTTATGCTCGATATCGCTTGCGACAAAGTGGCAGCCCTTTACCGCAAGCCCCTTTATCGCAAAATTGAGCGCGTGCGTGCAGTTGAGCGTGAACACGGTGTTCTCGGGCTGCGCTCCGAAAAGCTCCGCGCAGGAGGCGCGCGCAGCGTACACCGCGCTCGAGGTTTCCGCCGCGAAGAGGTGTCCCGCCCTGCCGGGGTTCGCGCCGTAGGCGCTCATGGCGTTCTGCCACACGCGGTATACCCGCCGGGGCTTCGGGTATGTCGTGGCGGCGTTGTCAAGATATATCACAGTTGACTCCTATCTGCGTAAGCAGCCTGCACACCTCGTTCTTGTCCGCCCCGCCCGCCACCATAAGCGAAAACGTACAACCGCCGCGCCCCGTCGTGCGGCGCACCATGCTCTTTATCCCGCTGCGTGCAAGAAACGCGCGCGCCTTTTCCGCCTGCGTAAAATTTCTCATGTTTATCGTAAAGCCGTTCATAGCAATGCGTCCTTTCAGATTATTGCGGCTTTCGCGCCGCCTGCTTCATTATATGCAGGCAAGGAAAAAATGGTATGGTTGTGGCTTAATATGCATGTCAAAAGCTTTCTGTTATCCATAATTCGCCGCAATAAATATATAAAGTGTCTAAAATACGGGCGCCTGCAGGGTGAAAAATATATAAATGTTTATAAAAATATGAATAATTATGCGCGAATCGGTGCAAAAAACTTGACATTCGGCGGTTTGTGTGTTATATTGTATTTATGTGCTTGCATGGGCTGAACTATGTCGGCTCATGGAAAATAAAATGTATAAATACGTCATCTTCTGAAAGGAGATATCCCGGCATGAAAAAGGTACTTTCTGTTATTGCGGCAGCTGCAATGCTGCTTTCCCTTACCGCCTGCAAGGGCAAGGAAACTTCCGGCATGGACACGCTGAGAGTAGGCGCAGACGTTGTTTATCCGCCTTTCGAGTATTTCGATACCGACGGCACCACGCCCATAGGCATTGACATTGAGCTTTCCAAGGCGCTCGGTGAGAAGCTAGGCTGCGAGGTTGAGATAGTGAACACCGCGTGGGACGGCATTTTCGCAGGTCTTTCCAAGGGCGACTACGATGTGGTTATTTCCGCTGTTACCATTACGCCCGACAGACTGCTCGAGTTCGACTTCTCCGACCCATATATCGAGAACTGGCAGTCCATCGTTACGCTTTCGGGCGCTGCGGTAAAGCCCGCAGACCCCTCTGAGCTTGCGGGTCTTAAGGTAGGCTATCTTGAGGAGTCCACCTCGGACGTTTACCTTACGAACTACATTGCCGAGAATGGCATTCAGGTTGAAACCTACGAGTATGCTACGATGATGAACGCTTACGACGACCTCGCTGCAGGCCGCCTTGACGCGGTAATCAGCGACAGCACCGTTGCGACGAAGTACATCGCTGACGAGAGATTCACCCGGACATGGCTTCAGACCGAGGGCGAGCCCGAGCAGTTCGCAGTCTGCATGCCCAAGGGCAGCGACGACCTTAAGGCAAAGATAAACACAGCGCTTGCTGAGCTTAAGGCTGACGGCACGCTCGACAACATATTCAACACATATTTCTGATACCGCCGCTCGGCGGATACAGCGTTTAGGCAGGCGGCTCAGTCTGCCTAAAGTTGTTTAGGGCAATATGCTTAAAGGAAGCGCGGAATGAATCAAGGGAAAGCGCGGAAGATTCTACTGAAAAAGGGGCTAGAAACAAATGACCGATAACACACAAAACGCTTTTGTAAGGTTTGTGATAAAGCACAGGGTGCTGCTTATAGTGCTGGCGCTTATTATAATCGCCTGCATTCCGCTGTGCATAACCGCGCCAAAGCAGGCAGACTTCCTTGAGCAGGTGCCGCAGGAATTCATGGAGCTTGAGGCGAAAAAGGAATCCGACACCTTTAACAGCATAGGCATTATGTCCGCATACAAGGCGCAGAAGCAGATAAGCTCCGCGGACGTGCGCCAGCTCACCATGCTGGGCATTGCGGGGCAGGTAATAGACACCACGGGCAACGGCTTTACAACGTTTTTTGTGAACTTTGTCGCGTGGCTGCCGTCGCTGCTGAGCGGCGCGTGGATAACCGTTGCGCTCACGGTGTCGTCGGTTGCGGCGGGCGTTATATGCTCGGTGTTCATAGCGCTCGGCAAGATGTCGAAGTTCAAGCCGCTGTCGCTTATATGCCGCGCGTACATCTTCTTTTTCAGAGGCACGCCGCTGCTCATGCAGCTGTACTTCCTGTGGTTCGGCCTGCCGCTGCTTTTCCCCGCGCTTACCATTTCCGACCGCTTCCTCGCGGCGTTTATAGCGTTCACGATGAACTCTGCGGCGTACTGCGCGGAGAACATAAGAGCGGCAATAGAGTCCATCGACCGCGGCCAGTTTGAGGCGGCAAAGGCGCTGGGCTTCACCTACGGGCAGACCATGCGCAAGATAATCATTCCGCAGACCTACCGCCGCCTTATCCCGCCTATCGCAAACGAGTTCATCATGGTTCTCAAGGACGCGTCGCTCACCTCCATTATCGCCCTTCAGGACCTGTCAAAGATTACAAACTCCATTCTTACCTCCTCGGGCGAGGTTTCGGTGTATATCGTGTCGATGGTGATATATCTTATTATCACGGCTGTATTCTCTAAGATATTTACCGTAACGGAGAAGAAGTTCTCCATGTATGAATAACGGAGGTGAAGCGCTATGTCGATGATAAGAACTGAAAATCTCTGCAAGGATTTCGGCGACCTTAAGGTGCTGAAAAACTGCACTCTTTCAATAGAACAGGGCGAGGTGGTATGCCTTATCGGTCCCTCGGGCGCGGGCAAGTCCACCTATCTGCGCTCGCTCAACCACCTTGAGGTGATAACCAACGGCAAGCTGTGGGTAGAGGAAAAGCTGCTTGACGACCGCGAAAACGGCGTAAACCGCGTGAAAATAACAACCGAGGAGCGGCAGGCTGCTCTGCTTGAAATGGGCATGGTGTTCCAGCGGTTCAACCTTTTCCCGCACCTCACGGTGCTTGAAAACATCATGCTTGCGCCCGTAGCGGTAAGAAAGCGCGACAAGACCGAAACCGAAAAGCTCGCGCGCGAGCTTCTCGCAAAGGTAGGGCTTTCGCAGAAGGCTGACGCGTACCCCGCAAAGCTTTCGGGCGGACAGCAGCAGCGCGTGGCTATCGCGCGCGCGCTTGCCATGCAGCCCAAGATGATGCTGTTCGATGAGCCGACCTCGGCGCTCGACCCCGAGCTTGTTGGCGAGGTTTTACAGGTTATGAAGCAGCTTGCCGCTGACGGCATGACGATGATAGTTGTAACGCACGAAATGGGCTTCGCAAAGGAAGTTGCGGACAGGGTGGTATTCATGTACGAGGGCGCTATCCTTGAGGTTGACACGCCCGAGAAGCTTTTCACCAACCCCTCCAACGAAAGAACAAAAACGTTCCTGCACTCCGTACTGAACGTTTGAGCAGGAGATACAGACAGATATAATGAACGGAACAAAGATAAGGAGCAGCCTGCTTCTGCTGCTCACGGCGTTTATATGGGGCACGGCGTTCGTAACTCAGACCGAGAGCATGGAGCATATGGGCGTGCTTACATTCTGCGCGGCAAGAAACCTGCTCGGCGCAGTCGTGCTGCTGCCCGTGATATTCATAACTCAGCGCAGGAAAAAGAAGCTCCCGCAGGACGGGCAGAAGCCTGCGGACAAGCGCACCGTGATAATAGCGGGGCTGTGCTGCGGCGCGGCGCTCTGTGTGGCGAGCCTTTTACAGCAGTACGGGCTTTCCATGACGACGGTAGGCAAGGGCGGGTTCATAACCGCGCTCTACATAATATTCACGCCGATATTCGGCATTTTCATCGGCAAAAAGCCGCCTAAGATAATCATCGTGGGCGCGCTTCTCGCGGCGTTCGGAATGTACCTGCTGTGCATGAGCGGCGAGAAATTCTCGCTCGGCCTCGGCGACCTGCTGGTGCTGCTGTGCGCGGCGGCGTTCGCGGTACATATCCTTATAATAGACAAGTTCTCCTCGCAGGTGGACGGCGTGGTGCTCTCGTGCATTCAGTTCTTCGTGTGCTTTGTGGTATGCACGACAGGCGCGCTTATCTTCGAGAAGCCCTCGCTTTCGCAGCTTGCTGACGGCGCTGTGTCGATACTGTACGCGGGCGTTCTGTCAAGCGGCGTTGGCTACACGCTGCAAATCGTCGGGCAGAAAGGGCTGAACCCCACGGCTGCGGCGCTTATACTCTCGCTTGAGTCGGTTATTGCGGCAATATCGGGCGTGGCGGCGTACAAGCTTGGGATAGTAAGCACCGACCAGACCATGACGGGACGCCAGATAGCTGGCTGCGCGGTGGTGTTCGCGGCGGTAATACTCGTTCAGCTTCCGTGGGAGGATTTCGCTGCCGGAATAAGAAAAAAACGGCAGAAGTAAAGCGCTTACGCTGTTGACATTTCCTACAAAATAACATTTGCTGCGTCGCAGGCAGAACGGATTTTTTGGCAAGGTGCTGAAAAAACGCGTTTGCAGGAAAAAACAGGCGAAAAATGGTTGACAACAGGGCGGATATGTGCTAAATTAAAATATGTTGGAGAATTATGCCTGACAGCAAAAACGTGTCAGCACTCCTAGCAATATGAAAGGCAAAGATTATTTATGGCGCAATATGATGTTATTATCGTCGGCGCAGGTCCTGCGGGTATATTTACCGCGCTTGAAATGCTGCGCCGCGGTTCTCAGAAGAAGATACTGATAATTGAAAAGGGCGTTTCCGTTGAAAAGAGAGCCTGCCCCAAGGCAAAGACGAAGGTCTGCATGAACTGCAAGCCCTACTGCCACATTACAACGGGCTTCTCGGGCGCGGGCGCGTTTTCGGACGGAAAGCTGTCGCTCTCGTGCGAGGTAGGCGGAAGCCTCCCCGAGCTTATCGGCGAGCAGCTAGCGCAGGAAACAATCAACTATACCGACAAGATATACCTTGAGTTTGGCGCGGACCCCCACGTAGAGGGCGTAAGCGCTCCCGAAAAGATTCGCGAGATACGCAAGAAGGCTATTAACGCGAACCTTAAGCTGGTAGACTGCCCCATTCGCCACCTTGGCACGGAAATGGCTCAGCAGCTTTATCTGCGCATAGAAAAGTACCTGCTTGAAAACGGCGTCGACGTGATGTTCAACACCAAGTGCGAGGATATCATAATCGACGGCGACGCCTGCACGGGCGTAATCATCAGCAACAACGACGGCTCGGACCGCCGCGAGCTGCACGCGCAGAACATCGTTATAGCAACGGGGCGCAAGGGCGCGGACTGGCTTGAAAAGACCTGCGAGAGCCACAGCATAGCGCATCAGCCGGGCACGGTCGATATCGGCGTGCGCGTTGAGGTGAGAAACGAGGTAATGGAGGAGGTAAACGCCGTCCTCTACGAGTCGAAGCTTATCGGCTACCCGCTGCCGTTCAAGAACAAGGTGCGCACGTTCTGCCAGAACCCGGGCGGCTTTGTAAGCCAGGAGAACTACGACAACAACCTTGCGGTCGTAAACGGGCATTCATATAAGGACTTAAAGTCCGACAACACAAACCTTGCGATACTCTGCTCCCACAATTTCAGCGTGCCGTTCAACCAGCCTATCGAGTACGCGCAGAAGGTGGGCGAGCTTACGAATATGCTCGGTAACGGACATATAATGGTGCAGCGCTTCGGCGATATCCTCGACGGTAAGCGCACATGGCCAAAGGAGCTTAACTTCTCTAACGTAAAGCCCACGATACCCGACGCGGTTGCGGGCGACATCACAGCGGCAATGCCTTACAGAACGATGACGAACATCATCAACTTCATAAAGGCGGTGGATATGGTAGTGCCGGGCTTTGCAAGCCGCGAAACGCTGCTCTATTCGCCTGAGCTCAAGTTCTACAGCAACAAGATAAAGATGGACGAGCATTTCAACACAAACATTAAGGGGCTTCATTGTCTTGGCGATTCCAGCGGCTGGACGAGAGGGCTTATGATGGCTTCGGTAATGGGCGTGCTTATGGGAAGAGAACTAATCTGAGAGGTAACGTGCAATGCAGCTTTTACAGGACAGGATAAACAAGGACGGCGTGGTAAAGGACGGCAATGTCCTTAAGGTAGACAGCTTCCTCAACCACCAGATGGACATCGGGCTTCTTAACGAAATGGGAAAGGAGTTCCGCAGGCTGTTCCCCGACAAGAGCATTAACAAGATACTCACCATCGAGGCGTCGGGCATAGGCATTGCGTGCATTACGGCGCAGTATTTCGGCTGCCCTGTTGTTTTCGCAAAAAAAGCGCAGAGCATAAACATAGACGGCGAGGTGTACAGCACGCAGATAAAGAGCTACACCCACAACCGCCTGTACAACGTTATCGTTAAAAAGGCGTTCTTAACGCCGCAGGACAACATTCTTATAATAGACGACTTCCTCGCGAACGGCTGCGCGCTTCTCGGGCTTATAGACATAGTCAAGGAGAGCGGCGCGAAGATAGCGGGCGCGGGCATTGCAATTGAAAAGGGCTTCCAGTGCGGCGGAGAGCTTGTGCGCAAGCAGGGTATCCGCGTTGAGTCCCTCGCGATAGTAGACAGTATGTCCGTAGAGGGCGGCTGCGTTTTCCGCAGCGAGGAAACGGTGTGAGCCTTAACATTGCTTTTTGACGGCGAGAGCCGTTGAACAGCGGGCGGGCATAAAAGCGCGTCCGATATACACAGGTGCGGATAACCGCAAGACAAACAGGGAGGAAAACAACATGAAGAAAAGAATCCTTGCTGCTGCTCTGGCAGCAGTATGCCTGCTCACAGGCTGCGCAGGCAAGACAAGCAGCGATTCAAGCGCGAGCGACAGCTCCGCAGCTGACAACAGCTCCGTTGCTGAGAGCAACGTAGACACCGCTGAGGCAGGCGACAGCACTGTAGACACCTCTAAGGTAAAGGCAGGCTTCGTTTACATTGGTAAGATTACCGACGGCGGCTACACTCAGGCTCACGACCAGGGCAGACTTGCAATCGAGGCGCTCGGCGTTGAAACCGCTTACGTTGAGGACGTACCCGAGACCGTTTCTGACTGCAACGACGCTATCAGAACCCTTATCGACGAGGGCTGCAACCTCATCTACACAAACTCCTTCGGCTTTATGGATTCCACCGTTGAAATGGCAGCTGAGTACCCCGACGTAAAGTTCGCTCACTGCTCCGGCTACAAGACCGCTGACAACCTTTCCACCTACTTCGGCAAGGTATATCAGGCTCGTTACCTCGCAGGTATCGTTGCAGGCATGAAGACCGAGAAGAACTACATCGGCTACGTTGCTGCAAAGGGCATTCCCGAGGTTATCCGCGGTATCAACGCGTTCACCCTTGGCGTTCAGTCCGTAAACCCCGACGCTACCGTTGAGGTTGTATTCACCGATACATGGTACGACCCCGCAGTAGAGAAGCAGGCGGCTCTCGAGCTTCTCAACAAGGGCGTTGACGTTATCGCACAGCACCAGGATACCACCGCTCCGCAGGTTGCTGCACAGGAGAAGGGCGCATACTGCATAGGCTACAACTTCGCTACTCCCGACGCTGCTCCCGAGGCTTACCTCACCGCAGCTTGCTTCAACTGGGCTACTTTCTATGTTGACGACTGCAAGAAAGCGCTCGATGGCACATGGACAAGCCGCTCTTACTGGGAGGGTCTTGCATCTAACATGACGTTCCTTGACGACCTTTCCGCACTCTGCGCAGAGGGTACGCAGGAGAAGGTTGACGCTGCAAAGGCTGCAATCATCGACGGTTCCCTCGAGCCGTTCACGGGTCCCCTCTACGACCAGAACGGCGAGCTTAAGGTTGAGGACGGCGTAAGAATGACCGACGACGAAATCTGGAACATGGGTTGGTTCGTTAAGGGCGTTGTAGGCACTATCCCCGCATAAGCAAAGCACTTATTTCAATTTTAACAAGCAAGCAGCGCAGCCTGCCGCAGGGCGGACTGCTCTGTTTGTTTTCCCGAGCGGCGCAGCCCTGCGCCGTTTGAGAAAGCAAACAGGAGCGCTTCAAGGAGGTAACGATGTCTCAACCGTACATCAGGCTTAAGAATATCTGCAAGAGCTTCGGCTCGGTGCAGGCGAACAAGGACGTTTCGATAGACGTTTCAAAGGGAGAGATACTGGCTCTTCTCGGCGAAAACGGCTCGGGCAAGAGTACGCTCGTTAATATGCTGAGCGGCATTTACACGCCCGACAGCGGCGAAATAGAGATAGACGGCAGGAACGTGGTGTTCCACTCGCCCAAGGACGCGATAAAGGCGGGCATAGGCATGATACACCAGCACTTCAAGCTGGTAGACGTGCTTACTGCGGCTGAGAACATCGTAATAGGGCAGGACAAGGGCGTTTTCACAAGCAGGCGCAGAATGAACGAGCGCATAAACGAGCTGTGCGAGCGCTATGGCATAAAGATAGACCCTCAGAAGAAGATATACGATATGTCCGTCAGCGAAAAGCAGTCCGTTGAGATACTGAAGATACTCTATCGCGGCGCGGACGTGCTGATACTCGACGAGCCTACTGCGGTGCTTACCCCGCAGGAGATAACGGCGCTTTTCGACATACTGCGCGGAATGAAGGAGCGCGGGTGCTGCATTATCATCATCACGCACAAAATGGCTGAGGTAATGGAGATATCCGACCGCGTTACGGTGCTTCGCAAGGGTGAATCCGTGGCTACCGTTGCCACGGCGGAAAGCACGCCCCAGCAGCTGACAGAAATGATGGTAGGCGGCGCGGTGTCGCTTGAAATAGAGCGCCCGAAAGAGAAACTGAGCGAAAAGCCGCTGCTTTCCGTAAAGGGGCTTACCAAAAGCTCGTTTGACGGCGTAAAGCTGCTCAACGGTCTGTCGTTCGACCTTTACGGCGGCGAGATACTCGGCGTTGCGGGCATTGCGGGCAGCGGGCAGAAGGAACTGTGCGAGATAATCGCGGGGCTTATGAAGGCCGACAGCGGCTCGGTAAGATTCGACGGCGAGGAGATACTCGGGCTGTCGCCGCGCGCGATACTTAAGCACGGCATAAGCATGAGCTTTATTCCCGAGGACCGCCTTGGCGTGGGTCTTGTTGCGGGAATGAGCGTTATGAACAACGTTATCCTTAAAAGCTACAACCGCAACCGCGGACCTTTCCTTGACAGAAAGTTCGCGAAAACGCTTGCGGAGCAGATTGTAAAGGACTTCGACATCTCCACGCCCTCGGTAACGCACGAGGTTAAAAAGCTCTCGGGCGGAAACATACAAAAGGTGCTGCTGGGGCGCGAGATATGGCTGGCGCCGAGGGTGCTCATCACGGCGTACCCCGTGCGCGGTCTTGATATAGGCGCTTCCTACAACATCTACCACGTGCTTAACGAACAGAAGAAAAAGGGCGTTGCGGTGCTGTTCATCGGCGAGGACCTTGACGTGCTCAAGAGCATTTCCGACCGCCTTATGGTTATACACGACGGCGAAGCGGTGGATATCGTAGACCCCGAAAAGGTGACGAAAGAGGATATCGGTCTTATGATGCTTGGGCATAAGCCGGGCGAGGAGGCAGTATGAGCATAGCGGACAGAGTTCATATAACAAAGCGCACCGGCACCTCAAAGGCAACGGAGCTTATCACGCGCATTATTGCGGTAGTGGCGGCTATAGCGGCGTCGGGACTTGTAATGCTTATAATGGGGTACAACCCTATTGAGATATTCGTGAAGATAATTAGCTCGACGTTCTCAAAGTACAGCCGCTTTGTTCTCACCATAAACAAGACGATACTGCTTACGACGCTTTCACTCGGCATTTCCGCGGCGTTCCGCATGAAGTTCTGGAACATCGGCGCGGAGGGGCAGCTTTATATGGGCGCGTTCGGCGCGGCGCTGGTGGCGTTCGGGTTCCCCGAGCTGCACCCCGCGGTGCTGCTGCCGCTTATGGGACTTGCGGGCTTTGCGTTCGGCGCGGCGTGGGCGGTTATACCCGCGCTTATCAAGGCGAAGTTCTCAACGAGCGAAACGCTTGTTACGCTTATGATGAACTACATTGCGATAGCGTTCATCTCCTACCTTGAAACAGGCCCGTGGAAGGACCCCGAATCCCTTGGCGCGGCGAAGATAGCGCGCTTTTCGGACAACGCCATTCTTCCCGACGTGTTCGGCATACACGCGGGGTGGATAATCTGCCTTGCGCTTGTCGTTATAATGACGATACTGCTTAAATACACAAAGCTCGGCTATCAGATAGACGTCCTCGGCGAGAGCGAGACCACCGCGCGCTACGCGGGCATGAACACGCTCAAGATAATGCTCGCGGCTGTAGTGATTTCGGGCGGACTTTGCGGCGTGGCGGGCTTTATGCAGGCCTCTGCGATAGAAAAGTCGATAACGCACCAGATGTCGGGCGGACTTGGCTTTACGGCGGTAATCACGGCGTGGCTCGCTAAGCTCAAGCCCCCTGTGATAGTGTTGGTTTCCTTTGCGTTTTCAATGCTGCTGCAAAGCGGCAAGTCGCTGCAGGTGATGGGCATACCCTCCTCCATAACGGAGATACTTCAGGGCGTCATCATATTCTTTGTACTTGGCAGCGAGTTCTTTATAAACTACCGCATTTCGTTCCGCAAGAAGAAAGTGGAGGGCTGAAAAAATGGGTGTATTGAATGAAATCTCACTGTTTTTGCAGACTTCCGTGCAGATGGGCACGCATATCCTGTTTGCGATAGTCGGCGGCATTATCTGCGAAAAGGTCGGCAACATGAACCTCGGTATCGAGGGCATGATGCTTATGGGCGCGGCTGTGGGCTACAAGGTGGCGTGCAGCACGGCGAATCCGCTGCTTACTGTGCTTGCGGCGGGCGCTGCGGGGCTTGTCGGCGCGCTGATATACGCGTTCGTTACGGTAACGCTGCGCGGAAATCAGGTCGTTACGGGTCTTGTGCTTACGATATTCGGCACGGGCATTGCGGGCTTTATCGGAAAGGAAGTTTCCAGCCTGTCCATACCCGCGGAGGTTATAAAAGCATTCAAGCCCTATGATATCCCCGTGCTGTGCGATATCCCGATAATAGGCAAGGCGCTGTTCTCGCAGGGAATATACGTTCAGCTTGCGATAATTACGGCGATACTCGCGTACCTTTACATCAAGAAAACGCGCTTCGGGCTCAATATGCGCGCTGTCGGCGAGAACCCCGCGGCGGCGGACGCCTCCGGAATAAACGTTACGCTCTACAAGTACGTTCACGTGCTGCTTGGCGGCTTCCTTTGCGGAGTCGGCGGCGCGTATCTCTCAACGGCGTTCCTTACCACATGGCAGGACAACGTAACTGCTGGCGCTGGCTGGATAGCTGTGGCACTTGTAATATTCAGCACATGGAATCCGCTTAAGGCGATATTTGCAGCTTACCTTTTCGGTATGCTTAAAGGTCTTAACTTCAAGATGCAGGGCTGGGGCTTTACCATTCCCTCGCAGATACTTGAAATGCTGCCGTATGTCGCAACGATCGTGGTGCTTATATTCATCACGCTGCGCAAGAAGCGCGAAAATCAGCCGCCAAAGGCGCTTGGCGACCCGTATTTCAGGGAAGAGCGATAATTGTACAATTTGCCACGGGCGTATGCCCGGGGCAAATTTTTTCTCTTGGAGCAATAAATCTGACGGGCGTGTATTGACTTTTGGCAGAAAATCGGGTATAATTAAAGTGATTTTTTCACAGCAGGATTTGCTGTGCGGATAATATCGGAGGTAAAGTGCTATGGCTATTTTAGTTACGGGCGGAGCGGGCTTTATCGGCTCTCACACCTGCGTTGAGCTGCTTAACGCGGGCGAGGATATAGTCGTAATGGACAACTTCTACAACTCAAACTCACGCGCGCTTGACGGAATCCGTGAGATAACGGGCATGGACTTTCGCTTTTACGAGGCGGATATGCTCGATATTGCCGCGGTGGACAAGATATTCAGCGAGAACGACATTGAGCAGGTGATTCATTTTGCGGGCTACAAGTGCGTCCCCGAAAGCACCAAAAAGCCGCTGATGTATTACTCCAACAACCTGCGCGGAACGTTCAACATACTTGAAACGATGAAGAAGTACGGCTGCACGAAGTTCGTGTTCAGCTCCTCTGCGACGGTTTACGGCATTCCCGCAAGCGTACCCGTAAAGGAGGATTTCCCGCTTTCCGCGATAAACCCCTACGGCTCGACAAAGCTTATTATTGAGAATCTCTGCCGCGAAATGTATGCGGCAGACGACACATGGACGATGATACTCCTGCGCTATTTCAACCCCGTGGGCGCGCATAAGAGCGGCAAGATAGGCGAGGACCCCAACGGTATCCCCAACAACCTTATGCCGATAGTGCTTGACAAGGCTGCGGGCAAGCGCGACGTGCTTGCGGTTGCGGGCAACGACTACCCCACGCCCGACGGCAGCTGCGTAAGGGATTACATACACGTTGTGGACCTTGCAAAGGGCCACGTTGCGGCGATAAGAAAGGCGCGCTCGATGAACGGCGGCTGCCCTGCGTACAACCTCGGCACGGGCAAGGGCTACTCCGTAATTGAGATACTCGATACGTTTGAGCGCGTGAACGGCATAGACCTTGGCTATACGATAGGTCCGCGCCGTCCCGGCGACGCCGCTTCCACCTATTCCGACCCCTCCCTTGCGGAAAAGGAACTTGGCTGGAAGGCGGAGCTTGGCATTGAGGATATGTGCCGCGACGCGTGGAATTTCCGCAAAATGCGCGATGCAGAAAACAAGTGATTATAAGGGGGCGCTCACAATAGCGCCCCCCTTTTTTCACGCAAACGCTTGTCGGCGCTGCTTTTGTGGGCAGCGCCGACGGCTCATTCAGTTAAAAACACGTCCGCCGGGGGACGGCAAAACAGCCGCGCCGTTTTGCATGTAATCGTCAAGCAGGCGGTTCAGCAGCCTGCGGCAGAGCGTTTGCGCGTATCTTCCGTTCGTCCCCGCCCTGCGCAGCGCCTCCTCGCGTATGGGGAGCGCTCCGCTCTCCGCAAAGCGGGTTACCGCAGCGTTAAAGTCCTCGCAGGAAACGTCCCGCCGAAGCGTTACGTACAGCCTGCCTGCGATATACTCGGATACGCACAGCAGCGTTACCGTCACGCCCTGCGCCCTCTGCTGCGAGCGCACCTCTCCGTCGAACAGCCCGTAGAGCGGCAGCGCACCGCACTCGGTAAACGCGGCGAAGAAGCTCTCGCCCACCCGCACCCCCGCGCTGCGCAGCAGCTGCCTCAGCGCCTCGTGCGCCTTAAGGGTGCTTTCAAGCCCCGCGCATACCTGCACCCCGCAGTGGAGCACGCCGCGCGGGGGCTCGGCGATGAGCCTTGCGGCGCTGTGCGCAGACGTAAGCCGCGAGGGGAAGTAAACGGCGGGCGGCTCTGCGGTGCTCATGTCCGCGCAGGGCATGGGCTTGGGCAGGCGCTCGCGGCAGAAGGCGGTGTACGAGCGTACAAAGCGTACATTCTCCCACAAATGCTGTCCGTTTAGCGTGAACACAGTGAATAGCCGTCTGTCGCGCGAGGGTTCGCCCGAAAGCACGCCGAACGTTGCAAGCCTTGCGCACAGCCCGCTTTTCGCGACGCAGCGCATAACCGCCCGCAGCTGCGGCGTGGTGTGCTGCGACATTCCCCATGCGCACAGCCCCTTAAGGTAGAGCGTATGCAGGGCGCGGTTGGCGGGCAGATCGTCTGCAAGACAGCACAGCCTGTCGAAAAGCGGCAGCGGCGCGGGTCTGCGCAGGCGCGGGTCGGCAAGCGCGCCTGCGGGCACGGGAACAGCGGTCTTTTCGCGCACGGCTGAAAGAATAACGCCGTCGTCGTTTATGTCGGCTATGATGTCGGCGGTTCGGTACTCGAAAAAGAGCGGCGCTTTTTCGGGGAGCTCGTCGTAAAGGGCGCTCAGGCGTCCGTAAAGGCTCACGGCGCCTTATTCGGCGGGAATGCGGGCGCTTCATAGCGTATAACGCCGCCGTTCATCACAAGCGCCTGCGGGTACGCGCCGCAAAGCTCCCTGCCGCAGTAAACAAGCCCCAGCTCAATGCGCCCGCTGTTGTCGTAGAAGCCGCGCCCCTCGTCGAAGCGCCGCAGCCTTACCTCGGCGGGGCAGGCGCTCACCCCGAGAAATACGGGGCGTGAGCCGCCGCGCGTTGCCATGCGCAACGCGCCCTGAAAGTGCCTGTGCTCGTTCCTGTCGGGCGCGAGGTCGGGGCGCTGCTCATTCCATGCGAAATGCGCGCGCAGGCGGTAGCGCACGTTTTTAAGGTACAGCGCGCTCTGGATAACCTCGCCGCCGCTCCATCGCAGCCGCCTTATTCCCGCAAGGTCGGTGGTGATGAGGTTCATAACGCGCAGCTCCTCGGGATACCACTCTATGGTGGGCTTGTAATACACGCTGCGCAGTATTCCGCGTAGCGCGCCGTAGGTCGGCACGGGGAGCGTGACGCGCCCGCCGCCCATTGACAGCAGCGGCTCGGAAAACAGCGCACGCTCGCCGCTTATCTCAAGCTCTATCCTGTTCGCGTAATCCATTGCAGCACCTCCATACGGCTTATCTTGTCGTATTTATTATACAGCGGCGCAGGGCAAAGGGCAATTGTCAGTCGTCACGAATCCTCTGCGGGGGAAAGGCGCTTTCGGTGAAGACCCGCAGGGCGCTTTAGGTGGGATTCAACAAAAACCGTGTGTTGAAATGCAGCATAATGCTGAAATATGCGCCAAAAGCCGAAGGGCGCACGCGGGCATAATGCACAAATTTCCTGCGCGGATTTTTCAGAAACGCTCAGGCTGCATTACGCAGGCGCGGGTCTGCGGCTGCTTTGGCGGCGCTTGCGTGAAATAATGGCGCAAAGCCTTGACAACTCGCGAGATGTCTGCTATAATTAAAGGGTGCAGCACTCTGAGCATATCCGCTGCACTTTATGGCTTTAATACAATAAATCCGAAAGGAATGTTACTTTTGAACGGTGAACGTATGACAGTTGCCAAGGCAATGACGCGCTGCTTACAGGCGGAGGGTATCTCCACCGTATTCGGCTACCCGGGCGCGGCTATCTGCCCGTTTTACGACGAACTGAATAAAACGGACATAAAGCACGTGCTTGTACGCCACGAGGTCAACGGCGGCCACGCGGCGAGCGGTTATGCGCGAGTCACGGGGAAGCCTGCGGTAGCTATTGCCACGAGCGGTCCCGGCGCGCTCAACCTTATAACTGCCATTGCCACTGCTTACATGGATTCCGTGCCGCTTGTCGTCATCACGGGTCAGGTGAACTCCGACCAGATAGGCAGAGATGTCTTTCAGGAGGCGGATATCACAGGCTCGGCAGAACCGTTCGTCAAGCACAGCTACCTGCTCAAGCGTCCCGAGGACACCGCAGAGGTGTTCAAGCGTGCGTTTTACATCGCGGGTACGGGCAGGCGGGGTCCCGTGCTAATAGATGTTCCGTTTGATGTGCAGAAGGCTGAGATAGATTTCGAGTACCCCGAAACGGTGGATATCCGCTCCTACAGACCCAGCACCACGGGCAACGGCTACCAGATAAAGCGCGCGGCGCAGACTATCCTCGAGGCGAAAAAGCCCCTTATCTGCGCGGGCGGCGGGCTTTTCACGGGGAACGCCGCAGAGCTTTGCAGGCGCCTTACGGAGCTTACGGACATACCTGCGGTGTCCACGATGATGGGGCTTGGCGCAGTCCCCACGGACAGCGCGGGCTTTTACGGAATGCTCGGAATGCACGGCCATGCCGCGGCGAATTACGCGGTGAACAACTGCGACGTGCTTATCGTGCTTGGCGCGCGCTTCGGCGACAGGACCATAGCTACGATGAAGAACCGCAGCGAAATGACGGTCATTCACATTGACATAGACCCTGCCGAAATCGGCAAGAACATAGGCGCGCATATCCCGATAGTAGGCGATATCTCGCTTGTGCTCGGGCAGCTTATAGCGGCGCTTGAGCAGGCGGAGGAGCGTCCCGGCCGCACCGCGTGGAAGCAGGAGCTTGACGGGCACCGCACGGCGCTGCCTACTGAGCCTGCGGCAAAGGGCTTTGTAAATCCAAAGCAGTTTATGGCAATACTCGACAGGGCGCTGCCGCAGCACAGCGTTATTGCGGCGGACGTCGGGCAGAACCAGATATGGACGGCGCGCGGTCTTACTTTCTCGGAGAACAGGCGCTTCATCACCTCGGGCGGCATGGGAACTATGGGTTACTCGCTGCCTGCGGCAATCGGCGCAAAGTCCGCGGACCCGGGCGCGGCGGTCGTTGCGATTTGCGGCGACGGGTCGTTTCAGATGCAGTCCATGGAGCTTGCGACGGCGGTTCAGCACGATATCCCCGTAAAGGTGATAGTGATGCGCAACAACTACCTGGGCATGGTGCGCGAGCTTCAGGAGAGGGCGTACGACAACAGAACGTGCGCGGTTTCCCTTGACGGAAGCCCCTGCTTTACAAAGCTTGCGGAGGCTTACGGGATAGAGAGCGTTCTCGTTGACAGCCACGAAACGGCTGAGGACGCGGTAAGGCGCATGATAGCCTCGGACAGGCCGTTCCTGCTGGAAGTGGCTGTAGAGGAATACGAAAAGTCCATTCTTTGACGGAGGTGTCCGCATGAAGCATACGATATCCGTTCTCGTGGAAAACCACGCGGGCGTTCTCGCGAGAGTGGCGGGGCTGTTTGCACGGCGCGGCTTCAACATTGACAGCCTTGCCGTGGGCGTTACGGACGACGAGCGCGTTTCGCGCATAACGATCGTCGCGGACGGCAGCGACTACACACTCGAACAGATAGAAAAGCAGCTTAATAAGCTCATAGACGTAATAAAGGTAAAGACCCTTGCGCCCGACAGCATGGTGTCGCGCGAGCTTGTGCTGATAAAGGTCAGCTGCACGCCAAAGCAGCGCCCCGAGATAATCAGCATATGCGAGCTGGCGCACGGGAAAATTTCGGACATATCCGCAAATTCCCTTACTATCGAGATGTCCGACAATAAGCAGACTCTCGACAACTTTGAGGAGCTGCTCAAGCCCTATGGCATAAAGGAGGTAGTGCGCACGGGCACTATCGCCGTACAAAAGGGCGAGGCCTCCGTGAGGGTCTGACTTAATTCTGTCCTACCTCGCCTGCGGGATATGCCTGCGGCGTCGTGAATATACCATATTTCAAAGGAGATAATTACAATGGCAAAGATGTTTCATTCTGGTGACTGCAACCTTTCCATGCTCGACGGCAAGACCGTTGCCGTTATAGGCTACGGCTCTCAGGGTCATGCGCACGCGCAGAACCTCAGGGACAGCGGCGTAAAGGTCGTTATCGGTCTGTACGAGGGCTCCAAGAGCTGGAAGACCGCCGAGGCTGACGGCTTCGAGGTTTACACCGCATTCGACGCAGCTAAGAAAGCCGACATCATCATGATACTTATTAACGATGAGAAGCAGGCTGACCTCTACAAGCAGTCCATTCAGCCGAACCTCACCGCCGGCAAGACGCTTATGTTCGCGCACGGCTTCAACATTCACTTCGGCCTTATCGTTCCCCCTGCCGACGTTGACGTTATTATGATAGCGCCCAAGGGTCCGGGTCACACCGTTCGCTCTGAGTACAAGGTAGGCCGCGGTGTTCCGTGCCTTATCGCCGTTCACCAGGACGCAACGGGCAGAGCGCAGGATACGGGTCTTGCATACGCTGCGGGTATCGGCGGCGCGCGTGCGGGCGTTCTCGAAACCACGTTCAAGTGCGAGACTGAGACCGACCTCTTCGGCGAGCAGGCTGTCCTCTGCGGCGGCGTTACCGCGCTGATGAAGGCAGGCTTCGAGACCCTCGTTGAGGCAGGCTACGACCCCCAGAACGCTTACTTCGAGTGCATTCACGAGATGAAGCTTATCGTTGACCTTATCTTCCAGGGCGGCTTCAGCAGAATGAGATACTCCATCTCCGATACCGCTGAGTTCGGCGACTACGAGACGGGCAAGCGCCTCATCACCGAGGAAACCAAGAAGGAAATGAAGAAGGTTCTTACCGAGATTCAGGACGGCACATTTGCTAACAAGTGGATCGCCGAGAACAAGAACGGCAGACTGCACTTCAACGCTTGCCGCCGTATCGAGGCTGAGCACCAGCTCGAAAAGGTTGGCGCAGAGATTCGCAAGCTCTACGACTGGAACAAGTAATTGAGTTTATGTCCCCTCGCTTCGGCGGGGGGATTTATTTGCAGAATGGTATTACAATTTGTATATCTGTGAGGAAATATAACGATTTGTCGCATATTCGCATAATTATGGTGGAACAGGTGGCGAAATGTCGGGCGGGTGTTTTTGGAGGCGAGAAAAAACTCGAACAAAGACGTTCGGGCAATAAAACGGACGAATCTAAATACAAGCTGTAATTCTAAGGCATAATATAACAAATGGAAAAGAATAAGCGCGCATTGCGGTATATATGGCAGGATTTTTGCAGACTATGCGGGAAAACGGCAGGTTTGCCTGAAAGGGGCGGGGACTCAAGCGCGTAAACTATATTGGCGGACAGGTGAGCAATAACGCTGTATTGTTTGTATACAAAATGTAATATAAGCACAATATATAACGAAAACGAGCAGATAACAGGCGCGTTTTGTCATACAGGCAGGGCGTTTTTCAGCCCCGCCCCGGCTGCGCTCGGGATATTCTCGCGGGCGCGCCGTGCTTGACAACGGCGCAAAAATATTGTATAATATAATATTGGATAAATAGGACGCGCCGTGAGCGCTTCCGCTATTTTCTCGAAAGGATACAGACAGATGAATTACGATTTTACCGCCATTGAAAGCAAGTGGCAGAAATACTGGGACGAACACCGCACGTTCCATGCGGAGAACGACTACTCAAAGCCCAAGTTCTACGCGCTGGTTGAGTTCCCCTATCCCTCGGGTCAGGGACTGCACATAGGACACCCGCGCCCCTACACTGCTATGGATATTGTTTCCAGAAAGCGCCGTATGCAGGGCTACAACGTGCTTTTCCCCATGGGCTGGGACGCATTCGGTCTGCCTACGGAAAACTACGCGATAAAGAACAAGATTCACCCCGCGATTGTTACAAAGAACAACGTCGCGCGCTTCAAGGCGCAGCTCAAGTCGCTCGGCCTGTCGTTCGACTGGGAGCGTGAGATAAACACCACCGACCCCGACTACTTCAAGTGGACGCAGTGGATATTCCTTAAGCTCTTTAAGGCGGGTCTTGCGTACAAGAAGGAAATGAACGTAAACTGGTGTACCTCCTGCAAGGTAGTCCTTGCCAACGAGGAGGTAGTAAACGGCGTCTGCGAGCGCTGCGGCAGCGAGGTTATCCACAAGGTAAAGAGCCAGTGGATGCTCAAGATAACCGAGTACGCGCAGAAGCTGCTTGACGACCTTGATTCCGTTGATTATTTCGAGAAGATAAAGACCTCTCAGAAGAACTGGATAGGCCGCTCCACGGGCGCGGAGGTATACTTCAAGAGCACCGCGGGCGACGACCTGCTTATCTACACCACGCGCCCCGACACGCTTTTCGGCGCGACTTATATGGTAATATCCCCCGAGCACCCGCTTATAGAGAAGTGGGCGGGCATAATCGGCAATATGGACGCCGTTCGCGAATATCAGGCGGCAGCCGCGCGCAAGAGCGACTTCGACCGCACCGAGATGAACAAGGACAAGACGGGCGTAAAGCTTGACGGCGTTATGGCGATTAACCCCGTAAACGGCATGCAGATCCCGATATTCATTTCTGACTACGTTCTTATGACCTACGGTACGGGCGCTATCATGGCGGTACCCGCGCACGACACGCGCGACTGGGATTTCGCAAAGGCGTTCGGTCTGCCGATAATAGAGGTAGTAAAGGGCGGCGAGGACGTACAGAAAGCGGCGTTCACCGACTGCGCTACGGGCGTTATGGTAAACTCCGGCTTCCTTGATGGGCTTTCCGTTGAGGACGCAAAGGTAAAGATAAAGGAATGGCTGACTGCAAACGGCGTCGGCAGGGAAAAGGTGAACTACAAGCTGCGCGACTGGGTATTCTCCCGCCAGCGTTACTGGGGCGAGCCCATACCCGTTGTAAACTGCGAAAAGTGCGGCTGGGTGGCTCTGCCCGAAAGCGAGCTGCCGCTTAAGCTCCCCGACGTTGAGAGCTATATGCCCACAGACAACGGCGAAAGCCCGCTGTCCACGCTTGAAAGCTTCATCAACACCACCTGCCCGTGCTGCGGCGGTCCCGCAAAGCGCGAAACCGACACCATGCCGCAGTGGGCGGGGTCGAGCTGGTACTTCCTGCGCTACTGCGACCCGCACAACGACAAGGAGCTCGCTTCCAAGGAAGCGCTCAAATACTGGATGCCTGTTGACTGGTACAACGGCGGCATGGAGCATACAACGCTCCACCTGCTGTACAGCCGCTTCTGGCACAAGTTCCTGTACGACGAGGGTATCGTTCCCTGCAAGGAGCCGTACATGAAGCGCACTTCGCATGGCATGATACTCGGCAAGGATCCCGAGCGTCCCGGCGAGTTCACAAAGATGTCCAAGTCCAAGGGCAACGTTGTCAACCCCGACGAGGTTGTAAAGGAGTTCGGCGCGGACACGCTCAGACTGTACGAGATGTTCGTGGGCGACTTTGAGAAGGCGGCTCCGTGGCAGGAAAACGGCATAAAGGGCTGCAAGCGCTTCCTTGACCGCGTGTGGAACGCTGCGGAGAACCTTAAGGACGGGGACGAATACTCCGACAAGCTGCGCAGCACCATGCACAAGACTGTTAAGAAGGTGTCCGAGGACATTGAAACGCTTAAGTTCAACACCGCAATTGCAACAATGATGGCGCTTATGAACGAGGCGGAGGCCGCAGGCGGCTTCAACCGCACGGAGTACAGGACGCTGCTTATGCTGCTCAATCCCTTTGCGCCGCACATCACCGAGGAGCTTTACGAGCGCCTTGGTTACGGCGGGGTACTCAACGAGCAGAAGTGGCCCGAGTACGACGATAAGCTTTGCGTTGACAGCACCGTAGAGCTTGTCGTGCAGGTGAACGGAAAGCTCAAGGGACGCTTTACCGCGCCCGTTGACAGCACCGCGGAAGCCCTTACGGAAATGGCGCTTGCGCTGCCCGAGATAAAGGCGCTCACCGACGGCAAGACCATAGTAAAGAAGATAGCGGTTCCCAACAAGCTTGTAAATATCGTAGTTAAGTAAAGTCCGACAAAGTCAGATAAAGAAAGTGCGCCCTTGACACACCCCTGTCGGGGGCGCTTTTTTACGGCGGTTATAATCCGCCGAAAGGAGAAAGCCATGTCTGAAAGAAAGGTAATCGCGCTTACGTTTGACGACGGTCCGAACACCGAAACCACCCCGCAGGTGCTGGAGAAGCTGCAAAAGTACGGCGTTGTCGCTTCATTCTTCCTTGTGGGGGACAACATCACGCCCGAAAGCGCTCAGGTTGCGCGCAGGGCGTTTGAAGCGGGCTGCGAAATAAACAACCACAGCCGTACGCACAGCGCCATGCCGCAGCTTTCTCCCGCGCAGATGCACGCGGAAATTGAGTACACGTCCGGGCGCATAGCGCAGATAACGGGAGAGCCGCCGCGCTTCTTCCGCCCGCCGTACATAGCGATAAGCGAGCAGATGTACGAGAACACAGACCTTACCTTTATTGCGGGAATAGGCGCGGAGGACTGGCTTGACGAGGTGTCCGCGGACGAGCGCGCAGGGCGGATTCTTGCGCAGTCGCGCGACGGGGACGTGATACTGCTGCATGACATGACGGGCAACTTCCGCACGGTGCAGGCGCTTGACGTGATAATACCCGAACTTCTGGCGCGGGGCTTTGAGCTTGTAACGGTAACGGAGCTCTTTAAGGCAAAGTGCGTTACGCCAAGGCGCGGCGTGACTTATACTAACGTGCTGTCAGAGGCGCTTGACGGCAGGGGGTGAGCGAATGGCATTCGGGCGTGTGCTGCTTGTTGAAAGCGACCGCCATATGCGCGTACTGCTTTACAACCTTCTCACGGAGGCGGGCTTTCTCGTTACCAGCATGACCCCTGCGGGGATTTCGGCGGATATGCTTGGCAGGCGTACTGCGGACGCGGCTGTTCTCGGCGCGGCGCCCGGGGAAAACTACTGCGCGCGGCTTCTGTCGGGCCTTAACGGAATGCCCGAGATACCGCTTGCCGTCATGCTTTCTGAGGAGGACGGCTCTCAGCGGCTCAGCTACCTTGAGCTTGGCGCGGACGAGGTGTTCATAAAGCCGTTCGACGCGGGCGAGGTGGTGCTTAAGCTCCGCTCCATACTTCGCCGCGACCGCTCCGCGAGCCTGCGCTCCGAGGCGAGCCCTCTTTGCAGCAGCGCCTGCGGGCTTTCGGTGGATATGTACTCCTACACGGTATGCGCGAATGGCACGTACATTTCAATGCCGCCAAAGGAGATAGAGATACTTTACCTGCTCATGTCGAACCCCGACAGGGTGTTCCGCCGCGGGGAGATCGCCGCCCACGTATGGGGGCAGAACCTTACCAACGACCGCACCGTGGACTCGCACATAACGCGTATGAAGCGCCTTATCGGCAAGCCCTGCTCGGAACACATCAAGACCGTCCGCGGTGTGGGGTACAAGTTTACAGTGCCCTCGGGCGAGCGCAGGGGGACTGCCCTGACAAGAGCGTAGCGCCGAAGCGGCGCCACGCCCCCGCGAGGGCGCTTCTCACACCATGAGGTTGAGGTACTGGTCCTCAGTGAGCAGGATTGGCGCCGCGCCCTCGTTTATCATATCTATCATGTGCGGTACTATCGCGGGATCCAGCTGTGAGCCTGAAACGCGCTCAAGCTCGTCGATGATGACCTCCGAGGAGAGCGACTCGCGGTAGCAGCGCTTGCTGGACATAGCGTCGTAGGTGTCCGCAACGGCGATTATCCGCGCGATGAGCGGGATATTCCCGCCCGCAAGACCCTCGCAGTAGCCCTTGCCATCGTAGCGCTCGTGGTGGTATTTTGCGCCGTCCGTAACGTCCTTTATGGCGGTGTAGTTCTTCAGGATGTCCGCGCCGATGAGCGGGTGTCGCTTGATTATGCCGTACTCCTCGTCGGTGAGCCTGCCGGGCTTGTTAAGTACGCTGTCGGGTATGCCTATCTTGCCTATGTCGTGCAGAAGCGCCACATAGTAGATGTGTTCCTGCATGGCGGCGTTCATGCCCATACGGCGCGCAAGCTCCTTTGAGTAGATAGCCACGCGCTGCGAGTGACCCTCTGTATATCTGTCCTTGGCGTCGATAGTTCCCGCAAAGGTGCGCAGGGACTGGTCCACCATGTCGTGGTAGAAACGCTGCTTGCGGTTGAGGTAGGATATGTGGATAAACATACACAGTACGGTAATGCCGACGGTGAACAGAACCGCCGTAGTTATTGCCGCCGCAATGAACCACGGCTGCTCGGTGAGCGTCTTTTGCTTTTCTATGTTCACGGTGTATTCCGCGGTTTTCCACGGGCTGTCGGCAAGGCTCAGCTTTAGCCTGAACGTGTAGCTGCCGCCGGGAAGATTTGTGTAGCTTACGCTGCCGCTCTTTTCGCCTGTTATTACGGTTTTCCCGCTGTCAAAGCCCTCAAGGATATACGAAAATGAAAGGGGCGTTGTATCCGTGTACGAAAGCGCCGCGAAGTCTATTGTAATGCGCCCCGCGTCGTGCGCGAGCGTGAGCGACTGCGGGTCCGTATACTCTGCGCCGTCAACCGTAACGCGGCTTATGGTGGCTTTCGGAAGCGGGTGCGCAGGCGTTGTAAAGCCGAAAATGCTCACCCCGCTGCCCGTTGCCAGGTAAAGCTTCCCCTTGGGCGACAGCCAGTTCCATGTGTTTGCGTAAACAGAACCCGTAAGCCCCTGCGAAAAGCCCATAACGCTCGGAAGCGCGCCGTTCTCCGCAATAACGTCCGAGCGGTTGAACGCGAGGATACCGCTGTTCTGCACAAGGTACAGCTTTCCGTCCGAAAGGTACATATCAAAGATATTTCCTGCGTTCTTGTTGAGAGATTCGATTTTCCGCGTGCGCGTTCCGTTTGAGTAGAACAGCCCGTTGCCCGTGCTTATAAAGTACGAGTCCTTTTTGGCGTCCCTCGTCATGCGCAGTACAACGCTTTCGCTCAGCTCTGCTGCGCAGTAGTGAGAGGCGCTGTTGCCGATTAGCTCGTACACGCCGTCGCCGTCCGTGCCGACAAGAAGCGAGCCGCTGTCGGTTTCAAGCAGGCATAACACCGCCGCATATGACAGGTTCGGGAAGCATTTGACGGCGCCGTCCACGGAAATAACGCACAGTCCGTCCTGCGTGCCTACCGCAATGCTGCCGTCCGACAGCTCGAGAAGCACGCGCGCGCCCGCGTTCGTTATTCCGTCCTTAACCGTGTAGCGGCGCACGGAGCCGTTTGCGGGGTCGTAGCAGATAACGGGCGTTTCAGAGTAGCACGCCGCCCATATCCTCCCGCTGCTGTCGCAGATAAGGTGCCGCACGCGCATTCCGAGCGTATCGGAGGAAAGCGGGCTGTCTGCGCGCTCCCAGTCCTTTGTGCAGGTGATAACGCCGTTGTCGGTTCCAAGGTAGAACCCCTCGCTGCCACCCACAATGCAGTTGATTTTCTCGTTTTCTATACCCGCTGTCCTGTTGGGGCTTGAAAAGCACCCGTCGGTGTACTTCACAACGCCGATAGAGGAGGAGGCAAGCCAGATGTTTCCCTCGTAATCAATGCACGAGCCCGTGACGGAAACGGCGTTCTCGCTCTCGTCAAGCTCGGTTATCGTCCTGCCTATCCTTGCAAAGCCGTAAAGCCCGTTTGCGTTAACGCCGCCGTCGTCCGTAGGGGAAAGGCTGTTTATCGTTGTAACGTCCGACAGCACATAGTAAGTCGTCTGCCTGTCCGCAATTTCCGTTTTTGGCGGCTCAAACACTATTTTTGCAACGGTGTTTGCGTCTGAACCCGCCCACACCGTGCCGCTGCGGTCGCCCGTAATGCAGTATACGCCCTGCCCGTTGTCGAATATGTCCTCGCTTTGCAGCACGTCAAGCAGCACGCCGTCGCGGCTGATGATATAGAGCCTCGAGCTTGCAGCCGCCCACAGTCTGCCCGTGCTGTCCACGGCTGCGGAGTACACGGTCTTTCCGCCCGTAACATAGCTGGTGAAACACGTCATTACCCCATCTGCAACGCGCGCCAGTCCCGAGGACGAGGATATCACCATGCTGCCGTCAATGCAGTCCTCGGTAATGTCCCTTATGCAAAGAAAGCTGTCTGCGGGCTGTCCCTCGGGCTGAACGAACTTCTCTCCGTCCATTACAAAAACGCCCATATCGTTGGAGCCGACCCAGAGTCTGCCCCCTGAATCAACGAAAAGCGAGCGCACCGTAGACGTGGGTATCCTGCCCTCATCGCTGAAATTGCAGAACTGCGTGCCGTCGTAGCGGATAAGTCCCGCGTAGCTTCCTATCCAGATATATCCGTCGGGCGTCTGAACGATGTCGTTCGCCTCTCCCGTAGGCAGCCCGTTTCTGTCATTGTAGACCGTTGCGACGCGCGTGCAGAGCTTTTCGGCGTGCGCCGAAGCGGGCGCAGCGGTCAAAAATAATATGCCAAGAGCTGCCATGAGTGAAAAAAGCCTTTTCATTCTGACTCTCCGTTCTGCCCCTGCAATCGGGGGCTGTTCCTTTTATATTTATGGCATCACCGCACAAAGACCATTTATTGGATTTTGTGCGGTATTGCCTTATATTTCTCTTATTCGCTCCCGTATTGATTATAACATAAATCGGCGCGGCTTTCAACGGTATAGTGCATAAATCATAAGACGGCCGAAGCGCCCTGTTTGTGCGATTTCAAGCGTTTGGTAAGTGGCGCGGATATCGGACGTGAGTAACGTGGCGTATTTGCACAATAAAAAAATATCGAATTTCAATAAAAATCTATTGACAAATAATATTTTATATGTTATTATAGACGTACAGAACAACAAGGAGGTATTTCCTATGTGGAACAAGGATAAGTCAATGCTTCTGTCCTGCTGCGCGATAAGGGCGCTTTATGTCGCGGTGGCGGCGTGCTGCGTGTGCGCGCCCGTGATGGTGCGGTATTACGACGATACAGTGCAGCTCTCGCATGGGCTTCCGTCGGTGTTCGTGCCGCTGCTGATAACGCTTTACGCGGTGGTGCCGCCAGCTGTCGGCGCGCTTGTCTGCCTTGATTTGCTGCTGCGCAACATAAGGCGCGGAGAGCCGTTCACGCAGAAAAACGTAAAGCTGCTGCGCGCTATTTCATACTGCTGCTTTGCGGTGGCTGCGGTGTTCGTGTATTTCGCGTTTCTTAAGCCGTTTGCGTTTGTTATCGTTTTTGCGGCGGCGTTCTTCGGGCTTATCCTTCGCGTTGTAAAGAACTGCTTTGAGCAGGCTGCGGCTCTGCGCGAAGAAAACGACTTTACCATATGAGGAGGCGTAGTCATGCCGATAGTAGTGAACCTTGACGTGATGATGGCAAAGCGCAAGATATCCTCAAACGAGCTTGCCGAAAAAATCGAGATAACCCCCGCGAACCTTTCCATACTGAAAACGGGGAAGGCGAAGGCGGTGCGTTTTTCCACGCTTGAGCGGCTGTGCGAGGTGCTTGACTGCCAGCCGGGCGACATACTTGAATACACAAAGCAGGATTAACGGGCGCCTGTAAACGGCGCTCTGCACCCTGCGGATTACATTTTCTATAAACTATGGAACAATATTGTACGAGAGGGCTTTGACATGGAAGAAAACAATAACGCTGTCCCTGCGCGGGCGGAATTAACACCAACTGAGGATAATGCGGCTTATATGCCCGCAAAGCCGCTGCGCCCGCCGCTTGACATACGCGACGCGCTGACGGCGTGGGGCTGCCTGCTGCTGGGATTTCTGTTCACGCGGTGGGTTGCCGCAACGGGTATGAGTTTGTCCGGAGGGATTTTCTGGGCGCTTGTGGGTGCGCTTACGGTGGTTTACGCCAGAATAAAGGGGCTTTGCGTTACGGCGGGGCAGTGGGTTGTATTCGCGATAGCGGAGGTATTCTGCGCGGTGCCGCTGTTCTGCTCGGACAGAATGCTGAACCTGTTTGCGGCGATATTCTCGTTTGCGCTGATATGCTATTTTGCGCTTTCGGTAAGCGGCGCGGAGCTTTTCGGGCGGCATTTTATAAGGGAAATGCTGAGCGCGGTATTCGCGCGGCCGTTTTGCGGATTCGGAAGCGCGCCGCGCGCGGCGTTCAGCCTGTTTAAGAGCGGCAGGCGCTCAAAGACGGTGCTTTACGTGCTGATAGGGCTTGCTGCGGCGATACCGCTCACGCTAGTTGTCGTGCCGCTTCTCATAAGCTCTGACGGCGCTTTTGAGGGGATAATGAAGCGGCTGCTTTCCTGCCTGCCGAAAATAAACGCGCAGCTTTTTGTGCAGCTCATTTTCGGAGTTCCCGTGGGGTTCTTCATTTTCGGAATGCTCTTTTCCATGCGCATCCCCATAGAGCGGCGCGCCGAGGGCGCACCCGCGTACCGTTTTGTGCCTGCGGCGGTAAGCTATGCGGCGGTAACGCCCGTGTGCGTATTCTACCTTATCTACATTCTTTCGCAGCTGCGGTATCTTACAGCGGCTTTCGGCGGCGAGCTGCCCGAGGGACTCAGCTTTTCGGAGTACGCGCGCAGGGGCTTTTTTGAGCTTTGCGCGGTGGCGTTCATAAACCTGTGCGTTATTGCGGCGATACAGGCGTTCACGAGGCGCGGCGAGGGCGACGTCCGCCCCGTGGGACTGAGGGTATACACTGCGGCGCTCTGCGTGTTTTCGCTGCTGCTTACGGCGTGTGCGCTCAGCAAGATGGCGCTTTATATCCGCAGCATGGGCATGACGCAGCTGCGCGTTTACACCTCGTGGTTTATGCTGGTGATGGCTGCGGCTTTCGTGCTTATCATAGCGTGGCAGGTGCGCGAGCTGCCGTTCTGGCGGATAATGTTCGCGGCTTTTACGGTGATGTTCGGTGTGCTGTGCTTCAGCAACCCCGAGGGCGTTATTGCAGCGCACAACTACAACGCCTATTGCACCGGCGAGCTTTCCGGACTTGACGCAAGGGTGCTGAACAACTGCGGCGATTCGGGCGTTAAGTATATTGTGCTGGCGCTCGAACGCGGGGACGCTCCCGAAAACGAAGCGGACCTGCGCGCGGCTCTTGAGGCGCGGCGGTTCGACATCGAGGACAAGAGCGGCTTCGAGTGGTTCAGCATTCCGCGCATGACGGCGCAGCGGGCGCTTGCGGGGTATTCTCCCGAGTAACGGGGTGTTGACATTCTCTCCGGAATATGCTATTATTTAACAAGGGAGGAGTGATACCATGCAGCCGCTGCACGAATCCGCAACAGACGACCGCTTCGACATTCTGGACGAGGGAGTGTTCCTTGCGCCGAGGAAGGGCGAAACAATCACGGTTTCGGTGATTATCGCTGCGGGCATTCTGGCTCTTGCCGCGGCGTTTATGCTGCTGCGGTGGTTCGTCCTCACGGGCAACGACTCTGAAACGGCGCTCAACAGGGGCGACGAGGTTATACACGCCTTTTTTGATATGTCGGTTAGCTTTACTTTCTGGGGCGCTTTTATTATATCGGCGGTGGTTATATTCGTAATTGACGCGGTATGCGTAAGGCTTGCCGCAAATGGAGTTACCGTGCCGTACAGCGCCCGCGCCGAGGTGTTTTCGTTTGAGTACGGCGGAGCGCGGCACACCTACCGCTACGGCGATGTGAGCGGAGTGTTCTTTGAGCCGATGACGATTATGGGCAGAACGCGCGGCTATAGCGTAACCATTTGCGCTGCGGGCAGAACGCAGGAGATAAAGGTGCTTTTTGCGCGCGGCGGCGAGCGCACGCCCAACATGACGCCGTTCTGGCTGCTTCATATCCGTTCTGCGCAGATGCGCGCGGCGCGGGCGCAGGCAGCCCCGCCCGAGCCAAAGCGCGCTAAATACCGGCATTCATAAAGGCAAAAGCCCCCGCAGGCTATAAAGTCTGCGGGGGCTTACTGTTATGCGGATCTGCGGCTTCGGCTGCCGTTATTCGATTGCGATATACTTTGTCTGCTTCTCGGGAAGCGCGTCCTTCTTGGGAACGGTGAGCTTAAGCGTGCCGTTTTCAAACTTAGCGGCGATGTCCTCCTGCGTTACGCCGTCGCCCACATAGAAGCTTCTGCTGTAGGAGCCGCTGTAGCGCTCGCGGCGGATATACTTGCCATCCTTGTCCTTCTCGCCGTCCTCGGAGGAGTGCTCCGCGCTTATCGTAAGGTAGCCGTCGTTAAGCTGTGCCTTTACGTCCTCCTTTTTGAAGCCGGGCAGGTCGACCGTAAGCTCGTACGCGCCGTCGGTTTCCTTTATGTCGGTTTTCATAACGCTCTCCGCGTTCTTAGAGAAGAACGACGGACCAAAGAAATCATCAAACAGGTCATTTCTGATGCTGGGCATTAACATAAGTCATTTCTCCTTTCGCAAGCGTTCTGTATTTCAGTATGCGCTGCTGTCATGTTTTTATTTTTTGTGGAACTCCCGAGAGGTCCTTTTTTGTCCCTCTCTTTTGTTCTGGTTATAGTATATCACAACTTTTTAGCACTGTCAAGGGGAGAGTGCTAAGTTTCTTCTATTTTTCACCAATTTCACAAAAACGACACAAAGCAGACTTCACAGTGGGTTTTACAGAGCGCTTACCTGCCGCCGAGAATGCGCTCGATATCCTTCTGCGGCTCGCTTGTGGGGGTGAGTGCGAAGCGCTCTGAAAGGACGGTGAGAATGTTTGGAGAAACGAACGCGGGAATGGTGGGGCCGAGCAGCATATTGCGCATACCAAGGTGCAGCAGCGTAAGCAGAATGCACACCGCCTTCTGCTCGTACCACGAAAGCACAAGGGTAAGCGGCAGGTCGTTAAGTCCGCAGCCGAACGCCTTTGCAAGCGCGCCCGCAATGGCGATGGCGCTGTAGGCGTCGTTGCACTGCCCGCAGTCGAGAATGCGGGGAATGCCGTCTATCGTGCCGAGGTCGAGGTCGTTAATGCGGTACTTGCCGCACGCGAGGGTGAGAATGAGGGTGTCGGGCGGGGTGAGCTTTGCAAAGTCGGTGTAGTAGCTGCGCGAGGGCGAAGCGCCGTCGCAGCCGCCGATAAGGAAGATGTGGCGCAGTTTGCCGTCCTTAACGAGCTGTACGATTTTCTCAGCGTTCGCAAGCACAGCGTTGTGGGCAAAGCCCGTCATAACGGTGTGGCCGCCGTTCATGCCCGTCATATGCTTGTCCTCGCTGTAGCCGCCGCACTCAGTCGCCTTTTTGATAACGGGCGTGAAGTCCTTGTCGTCGCCGATATGCACAAGCTCGGGGTAGGACACTATCGAGGTGGTGAAAACACGGTCGGCGTAGCTCTGGCGCACGGGCATAATGCAGTTTGTGGTAAACAGCACGGGCGCGGGAATATTGTGAAACTCAGACTGCTGATTCTGCCAGCCCGTACCGAAGTTGCCCTTGAGGTGCGGGTACTTTTTAAGTTCGGGGTAGCCGTGCGCGGGGAGCATTTCGCTGTGGGTGTAGATGTTTATCCCCTTGCCCTCGGTCTGCTCGAGCAGCAGCTTCATGTCGTGCAGATCGTGACCGCTCACAACGATAAACGGGCCCTTTTCAATGGTGAGCGGCACTTCGGTGGGGACGGGGTTGCCGTACGCCTCGGTGTTGGCGGCGTCGAGAAGCGCCATGCAGCGCAGGTTCACCTCGCCCGTTTTAAGCACGAGCTTAAGCAGCTCCTGCGCGGACAGGTTGGCGGGGATAGCCCGCAGCCCCTCGTAGAAAAAGGCGTTTACGGTGCTGTCGGTCTTGCCGAGAATACGCGCGTGATAGGCGTATGCCGCCATTCCCTTAAGCCCGAACAGCAGCAGGGACTTAAGCGAGCGGATATCCTCGTGTTCGTTCCACAGCAGCCGCATATCGTAGTCGTCAAATTTTTCGGCGCTCAGCCTGTTTCTTTCATTAACGACCTTGGTTTTGAGCTTCTTTACCGTAACAACGTTAAAGTTTACATTGGTTATCGTTGTGAATAGCCCCTTAAGCATAAGCTCGTCGGTGGTTTCCGTGGGCGCGCCGAATTCCGCCGCCTGCGCCATGGCAATAAGCGCGCCGACGAGCTCGTCCTGCGCTTCGGCGTTGTCCGAGCGCTTTCCGCATACGCCTGCCTTCCCGTTGCAGCCTGTGTTGTGGGCTGTCTGCTGGCATTGAAAACAAAACATAGGTTCCATAAATAGATACCCCTTTCTTTTTGGGAGTTATTATGCGCTGCATTCCGGCGGATTATTCATGCGAGGTTACCAGTAGAATGTTTTTGCTTTTGGGGATTATGCACAATTTCATATCTGCATTTGTGGAATGTTGCCAAAAAAAATGCGTTGTATTTTGTCTGACGCCAAATTGACATTGCGTGGTTATTATGTTATAATCAATCTAAGTATTAGCTGTCGCAGAATGACGATAAGGCTCGGAATTTGTGCTTGAAAAGAAGCGCTCGGTAGTGCACGGAACTTGAAACAATGCCGCGCGGCGGAGGGACAAACAATGGACAGAGAATTTGCAGCGCACCTGCGCGACGACGGCGCGGTGCAGACAATTGAGGAACACTGCCGGGGCACTGCCGCCCTGGCAGCGGAATTCGCGGAAGAGCCGCTCTGCGCGGCTGCCGAATATATCGGCAGGGTGCATGACATCGGCAAATACCGCGACGGTTTTCAGCACAGGATCTACGGCGAGAGCACCCGCCCGTGCGAGCACGCCTGTGCGGGCGCGCAGGAGATAGCGCGCAGAGCCCGCAGCGGCGGGAATATGTTTCGTATGCTTTCGCCCATGTTTGAATACTGCGTTGCGGGACACCACGCGGGGCTTCAGAACGGAAAGGCGGGAGAGAGCGTAGGCGGCACTCTGAGCGACGCATTGTCGCGCGACGTATCGGACATAGACGGATACCGCCCGCTGTTCGAGGGGCTGAGCGTTCCGCCCGAGGAAAATAAGCTTGCGAAAATTGTGGATATTATTAAGATGTTTGGCAGGCGTTCGCCGCAGGACGTTACGGAGGGCTACGCGTTTTTAACGCGCTACCTTTTTTCCTGCCTTACCGACGCGGATTTTATAGACACCGAGCGTTTCTGCGACGAAAACGCGCAGCGCGGGCTTGCGGGGGATTTCGCGGCGGCACTGGAGCGCGTGAACGCCGCGCTTGCAAAAATGCCCGAGGACAACGCGGTGTGCGCGGCGCGCAGGGCGCTGCAGGCGCAGGCGTTTGAAGCGGCGGACGATTCTGGCATAAGCATACTTGAAATGCCCACGGGCAGCGGCAAGACGCTGTGCAGCATAAAACTTGCGCTGGAGCGCGCCGTGCGCGGAAAAAAACGCATAATCTACGTTATCCCCTACACAAGCATTATAGAGCAGACCGCGCAGAAGTTTGAGGAGATATTCGGCGATGTGCTGCCCGTAATGCAGCACCACCACAACTACTCGCCCGACATGGCGCAGGGCGCCCCCGAGGTGATCAGGCGTTCAACGGAAAACTGGGACGCACCGCTTATTGTAACCACCAACGTGCAGTTTTTCGAGTCGATTTATCACAACAAGTCGTCAAGGCTGCGCAAGCTGCACAACATGGCGGAGAGCGTGATAATATTCGACGAGGTGCATATGATGCCCGTGGAGTTCCTGCAGCCGTGTCTGCGGGGCGTCGGGTTTATTACGCAGATGCTTGGCGCGCAGGCAGTATTCATGTCTGCGACCATGCCTGATTTTTCCGAGCTTATCGCGCGTTACGCCACCGCAGCAAATCCGCACGATCTTATAACGGACAAGCGGCTTTTCGGCGCGTTCAGAAACTGCGCGTGCCGCGACCTTGGCAGCATTTGCGACGAGGAGCTGCTTGAAAGGGCGGGCGCTCACGAAAGCAGCCTTATCATACTCAACAGCCGCCGCCGCGCAAGGAAGCTGTATGAGCAATGCACGGGGCGGCGCTTTTACCTGTCCACCTACATGACCCCCAAGCACCGCTCGCGCACTATTGCGCAGATACGCGAACTGCTCGGCAAGGAAAGGCTCACGGTCGTTTCAACATCTCTTGTCGAGGCGGGAGTAGATCTTGACTTTGAGGCGGTGTTCCGCGAAACGGCCGGGCTTGACAGCGTAATACAGTCCGCGGGGCGCTGCAACCGCGAGGGCAGGCGCAACGAGGGCTTTATGTACGTTTTTGAGAGCGAGGGCGCGGAGATTCCGCGCAGCCTTAAGATGAAAGCGAACATATGCCGCGCGCTGCTTAAGGAGTACGGGGACATTTTTTCGCAGGAGTGCGTGAGGGAGTATTACAGGCGGCTTTACATGATGAACGAAAGCGCGATAGAGTGCGCGACGATACACCGCGACGGCATGAGACCCGACACGATACCCTTTGCGGATTACGCCGAGCGGTTCAGGCTTATCGAGAGCGATTCGGTGAACGTTGTTATCCCCGACGGGGAGAACGCCGAGGACGTGGCTGCGCTTGAACGCGGCGGCCGCAGCGTTTACAGAAGGCTTGCACGCAGCTGCGCTTCGCTGCATTACTGCGAGCTGGAAAAGCTTGTGCAGCAGGGCGTAGTGGCGCAGCGCGGGGGCGCGTATGTCCTGCAGATGGCGGAATATTACGATGAAAATACGGGGCTTGATCCTGAGCATCAATTTGATGGAATATTTATATGAGGAAAGGCGGTTTTATGGGTTACGGATTCAGAATAATGGTTGAGGGCGATAACGCGTGTTTCACAAGACCCGAAATGAAGGTTGAGAGGGTGTCATACGACGTGCCTACGCCGTGCGCGCTGGAGGGCATGATAAAGTCGGTATACTGGAAGCCGAGCATACGCTACCGTATCGACAAGATCGTGGTATTTAACCCCATAAGGTTTATGAACATTCGCCGCAACGAGGTTAAGGAAAAGATAAAGATGAGCGCCGTTACAAGCGCGATGAAAGGCAAGGGCGGCAGCCCGGAGCTTTTCATAAACAGCGAAATGATAAGCCAGCGCTCAGGCATGGTGCTGCGGGACGTGCGCTACGGCGTGGAGTTCCACTTTGAGCTTACGGGGCTCAGAAACGAGCATGAGGATGAGTGCGAGGAGAAGCACTACAATATCCTGCTGCGCCGCCTGCGCCAGGGGCAGTGTTTCAGGCAGCCCGTGCTTGGCTGCCGCGAGTTTGCGGTAAAGAGCATTAGGCTTGTGGAGAGCTTTCCCTTTGAGCAGATATCGCCTGAGCTGGAGGGAGATACGGACCTTGGCTTTATGCTTTACGCAATGAAGTACGCGGACAATTCAATGCCCGTCAACGGCAACTGGAATGACCCTAAGTTTTCCGATAAAGCCGACGCAGTTTACTACCGCCCGCATATGATAGACGGCGTTATCGACGTCGCAGCGTACAGGAGGGATCTGAAATGCTGATAAACGCGCTTTGCGGTTATTATGATATCCTGTCGGATATGGGCAGGCTGGTGCCCGACGGGTGGACGGAGCAGGCCGTGACAAGGCTTGTAGTGCTGAGGGCGGACGGCTCTCTTGCCGATATAATACCGTATGTTGACCGGAAGTCCCTGCCGCAGAAGAACGGCAAGGCGAAGAATGTGGAGGTGCCGCGCAGGCTTCTGCTGCCCTACCGCGCGCAGACCACCAAAATAGCCGCGTACCCGCTAGACCACCGCAGCGACTACATATTCGGGCTTGATTGGAGCAAGGAAGGCGGTTTTTGCACTACCGACAAATCGCTTGCAAAGCATCGCGCCTTTGTGGAGCTTAACCTTGCGCTCACCGAGGGTATGACCTCGGCGGGTGTAAGCGCGTTCAGAAATTTTCTGCTCAGCTGGAAGCCTGAGGAGCATTTTGACGATCCGAAGCTGCTTCAGTACGGCAAGGGGCTTTTCGGCATGGGGACTGCAAGCGCCTTTGCGCTTGAGGGACTTGCGGAAAAGCCGCTGGGATACGACAATGCCGAGATAAGGGCAATGGCAGGCGCCGCAGGCTCTGAACAGACCGCCGAGGGCGCTGTAACGGGAAGCTGCGCGGTGACGGGAGAGAGCGGCGTTCCGATACCGCCGCTGCACGACTACATAAAGGGCATAAGGGGTACGAACGCAACGGGCGGAAAGCTCATCTGCTTCAATAATCCGTGCGACGAATCCTACGGCAAAACGCAGTCCTACAACAGCAGCATATCTGCGGCGGCGGCAAAGAAGTACGCTGCGGCGCTCAACTATCTCACCGCAAGCCCCTACCACAGGGCGTACATAGACGAGATGACGATAGTTTACTGGGCGATGAGCGGCAGCGAGGCTTCCGAGGACGTGCTGTGCGACTTTTTCGGCAGCGTGCTTGGCAGACCGAGCGACAGCGCCGACGTTGAAAACGCGCTTGCGGATGCGATGAAAAAGGCGCAGTCGGGGCTTACCTCGGCGGAGCTTGAAAAGCTCGACATAGACCCGTCGGTAACGTTTTACGCCGCGGGCTTCACGCCGAATATGAGCAGGATTTCCATGAAGTTTTTCTGCCGCAGCAGCACCATAAGGCTGCTTCAGAACATAGCGCAGCATCAGCGCGACCTTGCGCACGACGGGCTTAAGGATCAGCCCTCGATATGGCGGCTGACGGCGGAATGTCTGCCGCCGAAAACTACCGACAAAAAGCCGTCAAACCCGCTCTATGCCGCGCTTTTCAGCAGCGTTTTCAACGGAACGCGCTACCCGAGGGCGCTGCTTGAAACGGTGGTAAGGCGCTGCAAGACGGACAGCGGACGTATAAGCGATATCAGAGCCGCTATTATAAAGGCATGCCTTAACAGGGCGGCGCGGCTTTCAGATAAGAAGGAGGTCATTTCAATGGCATTGGACACACAGAACACAAGCCCCGCATACCTTTGCGGAAGACTGTTTGCGCTGCTTGAAAAGGCGCAGGCGGACGCCATCAACAATCCCAACAGAACGATCAAGGATTCGTACTTCTCATCGGCGGCGACAAAGCCCTCTGCGGTATTCCCGCGGCTTATCATGCTCGCGCAGCACCACCTTGAAAAGGCGAAAAGCGGCGGCTACCTCAATGGTATTATCAGCGAGGTAATAGGCGGGCTTGAGGGCAGCTTCCCCACAACGCTTACGACCGACCGGCAGGGCGAGTTCATCATCGGCTACTACCAGCAGAACAAGGCGCTTTACACCAAAAAGGACGAAAACAACGACAGAAAGGATAACTGAAAATGGACGCAATAAAGAACCGCTATGAATTTGTAATTCTCTTCGACGTGGAAAACGGCAACCCCAACGGCGACCCTGACGCGGGCAATATGCCGCGAATCGACCCCGAAACGCAGAAGGGCATTGTCACCGACGTGTGCATAAAGCGCAAGATACGCAACTACGTTGACCTTGTAAAGAACGAGCCGGGCTACTGCATTCTCATAAACCCCGAAAAGTCGCTCAACGAGAAATTTACCGACGCATACGAGGCGCTCGGGCTTAAAAAGGGCGATAAGGGTAAAAATTCCGCCTCGGTAAGGGCTGCGCAGGAGTATATGTGCGCGAACTATTTCGACGTGCGCACATTCGGCGCAGTAATGAGCACGGGCAACGATCAGTGCGGCACTGTGAGAGGTCCCGTGCAGCTTAACTTTGCGAGAAGCGTGGACCAGATATCCATACAGGAGATAACGATAACGCGCCGGGCCATCACCACCGCGGAAAAGAATGAAACAGCCCAGACCGAAATGGGCAAGAAGAACATCGTTCCGTACGCACTTTACCGCATGGAGGGCTATGTAAGCGCTGCGCTTGCGCAGAAAACGGGCTTCTCCGACGCCGACCTTGAGCTTATGTGGAACGCTATAATCAATATGTTTGAGAACGACCACAGCGCTGCCCGCGGCAAAATGTGCCTCAGAAAGCTCATTATATTCAGGCACGGCGACATACTCGGCTGCTGCCCGTCCGACATTCTGTTCGACAAGATTAAGGTGGAGAAAAACGCAGACGTTGAGTATCCGCGCAGCTTCGGCGACTACACGCTTGACATCGACAGGAATATGCCCGTGGGCGTTGAGCTTATCGAGCGGCTGTGAGCAGGGCTGTAACGATACGCAGCATTCAGCACTATCTCTATTGCCCGCGCAGGTACGGGCTTCTTGAAATAAACCGCGACTGGCAGGAAAACGCGCTTGTTGCAAAGGGCGACCTTGTTCACGAGCGCGTTCACAGCGGCGAGCACGAATACTCCGACAAAAACGGCTTTTGCCGCAGCAACGTTGAGCTTTACAACGACGAGCTGGACATATACGGCAAGGCGGACTGCGTGGAATTTGAGCGCTCCGGGAGCGCGGAATACTCGCCGCTGCTCGGCGGCAGGTACGCTGTGCGCCTTATCGAATACAAGCCCTCAAAGCCGAAAAGCGCCCTTGCGGAGCGCTCTGACGCTATACAATGCTTTGCGCAGAAGGTCTGCGCGGACAGCATATTCGGCGTAAGCTGCGAGGGCTTTATGTATTATGCGGACGTCCGCAGGCGCGTAAGGCTGCCGTTCGATACGCAGTACGGGGAGTATTACGCGCTTCTGACCGATCTGCTGTCGCAAATGCGCTCGGTTCTTGAAAGCGGGACGATTCCGCTGCGCGCAAAGGGGCAGAGATGCAGCGGTTGTTCCATTGAGAGCGTATGCCTGCCGAAAACGGGGGGATATTCCGTTCGCGACGAGATACTGAAAATAGCACGGGAGGACGTATGAAAAAGCTGCTCAACACGCTATACATAATGAACGAGAGTGCCTACCTAACCCTTGATGGCGAGAATATCGTCATCACCGCTGACGAGGGAAAAAGCGCGCGTTTTCCGTTCGCAAACATTGAATCCATAGTGTGCTTTTCGTATCTCGGCTGTTCGCCAGCGCTGCTTGGAAAGTGCTGTGAAAACGGCACGGGGCTGTGCTTTTTAAGTCCCTCGGGCAGATTCCTTGGGCGCGTGGAGGGGCGAATGCGCGGTAACGTTCTGCTGAGAATAACGCAGTCGAAGCTTTTTACGGAGTTTCAGCCCGCGCTTGTAAGGGACAATGTTGCCGCAAAGGTCGCCAATACGGCGTATGTAGTCAGGCGTTCACTAAGGGACCGCCCGGGGCTTGGCGAGGACGGGGCGCTGAGCGCGCTTGTGCAGCAGCTTACGGACTCCGCCCAAAGGGTATACGAGCTTGAAGGCAAGGCGGAGATAATGGGGCTTGAGGGGAGCTGCGCCAAGGCATATTTCGGGGTATTCGACAGGCTTATAGTTCAGCAGCGCGAAAGCTTCCGCATGACAATGAGGACAAAGCAACCGCCGCTTGACAGGACTAACGCCCTGCTGTCGTTCCTGTACGCAATGCTCACGAACGACTACGCTTCCGCGCTTGAGTCCGTGGGGCTGGACAGCTACATCGGCTTCTACCACGAGCCGCGCCCGGGGCGGTGTTCACTTGCGTGCGACCTTGTGGAAGAAGCGCGGTGTATCGTTGAGCGTTTCGTGCTGACGATGATAAATCTCAAGCAGGTATCGCCCGACGATTTCGAGGAGCAGGTGAGCGGGGCGGTGCTTCTGAACGACGACGGCAGGAAAAAGGTCGTGAAGCTCTGGCAGGAGAAAAAACGCACGACGATAACGCACCTCTATCTCAGGCAGAAGATACCGCTGGGGCTGTTGCCGTTCATACAAAGCAGCCTGCTGGCAAAGTACGTTCGCGGGGAGATTCCCGAATACCCCGCATACCTGCAAAGGAGCTAAGGCTATGATGACGCTTATAAGCTACGATGTAAGCACGGTCGACAGGCAGGGCAGAACGCGCCTGCGAAAGGTCGCAAAGGAGTGCCTGAACCACGGGCAGCGCGTGCAGAATTCCGTGTTTGAGATAGATGTTGACTATGGTACGTTCCTTAAGGTCAGGGACAGGCTCTTAAAGCTAATAGACCCCTCGCAGGACAGCCTGAGAATATACTATCTCGGCAACAACTGGCATGAGAAGATCGAGCACTTCGGTACAAAGGAAACCTACGACCCCGAGGGCACGCTGATTTTCTGACCGCGAACCCATAATAATATTGAAACGTCGGGAGGTTCGCGTGATTATTTGCTCATTTTGAATGTTGATTCGTGTCGAACTTCCTTGCTCATTTTTATTTTTGTCCACCCCTTGTAGGGACGCGGCCTTTCATTCACAAAATGTAGGGTCGCGCCCCACACGGGGCGTGTGAGTTGAAATTGGAAATATATACCCGTTTGTGTCTATATCCTTGGTCGCGCCCCACACGGGGCGTGTGAGTTGAAATGCGAATGCGAGAGCCGTCTGTTGTCATTGCACCGTGTCGCGCCCCACACGGGGCGTGTGAGTTGAAATGCTGCGTGGAAGTGTTTTACCGATAACAGTACATGTCGCGCCCCACACGGGGCGTGTGAGTTGAAATGAATACTCATGTCACGTGGATTGAAGCTGCGCGCGGTCGCGCCCCACACGGGGCGTGTGAGTTGAAATGAGGTCTGCGCCCCATTGACGTATGTGCAGCAGCTGTCGCGCCCCACACGGGGCGTGTGAGTTGAAATTTACGTCCTGCACAAGTATGTAAACAGTTATAAGTCGCGCCCCACACGGGGCGTGTGAGTTGAAATGAAGATGAAGCGGAGAGGCTGCGCAATGAACTTGTCGCGCCCCACACGGGGCGTGTGAGTTGAAATTGCAATACGGTCAAATCGCTGAGCAGTCCCGACGTCGCGCCCCACACGGGGCGTGTGAGTTGAAATCTCAATAAATCCGCTGTCTGTACCGTCATACCACACGTCGCGCCCCACACGGGGCGTGTGAGTTGAAATTCGTCGCGACGAGATCAACCACGCCCGCGGCAATGTCGCGCCCCACACGGGGCGTGTGAGTTGAAATTGTGCGCCTATCCCCGAAAACAATTCATTTACTGGTCGCGCCCACACTATTTATGGAGTTTACACAAGATTTGGGGTTGTCTCAAAGGAACAGGGCTCGGATGGCGTTGAGTATCTTTGATTATTTACATCGCAGTTCACGTTTGCCTCTTTATATATGAAATAACAGATTCACGCAGGACCCTCCACTGCTTCCCGACCCTGAACGCCTCAATCTCACCGCTCTGCACCAACCGCAGAGCGGTGTTTTTTTTCCTATATGAAGAAGCTCCTGCAGCTCTTTTAGTGTCAGTATATCTTTTGTATTGTTAAGCATTATAACACGCTCCTTTTCGGTTTATTTAATCCCATGTTCGCCCCGAAAAGCCAATCCCCACAAAGGTATATTATACCGTTGTGAGGAGGTGATCCGATGAAGGAATAAGCGCACAGACGCTCGCCGCAATAGCCGAGGCAGGTATCCTTGTGATATCCGGAATAATCGGCTTAGCTACTGAGCGTCGAAAGGACGAGAAGCGCAGCCAGCTTCAGCAGAAAATCGACGACGCAGAACGTGAAATGAAACGCCTCGACAGCACGGACTTCCGGCTGAAGAAGTAGTTTATTTCGGTTTACCCTGCACCAGATTTTCACAACAGAGCACAGCCCCGTTGCCGTGATATAAATTCACGGTAGCGGGGCTTTTGTTTTGCTCACAAACCGCATAACAGAGCCACACAGGAGGTAACAGAAATGTTCAGCAACCCAAGATACAGCACAAGAGGAATATCGGAAACAGTCCCCATACTGACACAAATAATCCTCTGGAACTGCATCGACAGCATGAAAACCGAAAAGGATTATCTTCAGGTTTTCAAACTCACGGCAAAGGACCA
>CAKSEE010000021.1 GCA_934446455.1 uncultured Oscillospiraceae bacterium
ATGCGTCCTCTGGGCTGGCTTTCTCCCGTTGAATTTCTTTCTAACTTTCGTGTCCAAAATCATTGACAAACCTATATATATTAGCTGTTGTCCAAAAAATCACTCCTCATATGCGGCACGCTATACATCGTACATAATTTATATATTCAGCTTTTATTCTTTGGTATTTTTCAATATTGACAGTACCTGTTGATATAAATTAAAATAATTATGGCAAATAGCAAATTATATTGAAATGGAGGGGAAAAGATGAAAAAACTATACCGCTGCTTCTGGCGGCGACCATACTCACAGGCGCGCTTTGCGGCTGCCGCAGTACACAGCCCGATGTGAACAGCAGCGAATATTCCGACGCCGCAGAAACGATATCCGAAGCCCAACCGCTGAATATATCGAACGGGCCGATAGTGGTAGTTGACGGCGTTCTTACCAAATACCACGCCAACCTTGACAAGAGCGTTACTGTACCCGACGGCGTAACCGCTATTGCAGACAGGGCTTTCGGCGATTGCAGAAATCTTACAAGCATATCGCTCCCTGACAGCGTGACTTCTATAGACGATTATGCTTTCTGCAACTGCACAAGCCTCGCAAGCATATCTATCCCCGACAGTGTTACCTCCATCGGCATGGAAGCCTTCAGCAACTGTACAAGCCTTACAAGTATAACTGTCCCCGACAGCGTCGATTCAATCGGCCGCGACGCTTTTTCCGGTACACAACCGAACAGCATAAGCTACAAGGGCAAAACTTACTCCTATATTAACATTGACGAGTTCTATGACGCGGTAAATAAAGTTCAGTAAAGCGCCGCAATCAGGCTGTAATATAAAAAAGTATCTTTTCCGGGGTGCCTTTATCGACAGCCAGAACGGAGCAGTTTTTCTGCTCCGTTCGTTTTATTCAAACAAGCTGCGCATCTTCTCCATGAACTCCTCCTCGTAAAGCTTCGGGTAGTACCCGAAAACGAGGTCGTAGAACTGCCTGTCGGACAGCGCGGCGAACTCCCCGAAAAGAAAGCCGGGGTAGCTCCTCATGGCGTCGCACATGGACTGCGCCTTTGCGCGCTCTCCCGCAACGAGCTTTGCGCACACGCTGTCGTTGCCGTATATAATCGCGGGGATATGCCTGCACGCCTTGTCAAAGTCGTAGTCAAGCACGGGATACACGCGCGAAAAGTAAAGCTTAACCTTTGGGTAGAACGCGCGGTTTTTCGCCTTTATCTCGCGCTTAAGCGTACCCATAAGCCTGCCGAGCGGCTTCTCCGTGCTGCCGCAATGAGAAAGCGCCGCAGAAAGGCTGTCGAGAAGCGCCACGCCGTTAAGCCCGCCGTCGTCCTTTGCAAGCGCGGAGTACGCCTCGCGGGATATCATCAGCACCCGCCCAAGGGCGTTTTTTTCCGTCATAGCCGCACGCTCCTTTCAGCGCTCACGCAGGCACAGGGGTCTGCGCAAGTATTTCGGTGATGACCTGCCGCGCCGCGTCCGCCGCCTTGCCCGAGGGCGTTATCAGCCTGTGCGACAGCACCTCGTGCGCCACCGCCTTTATGTCGTCGGGCGTTGCAAATGCACGGCCGTTCATGAACGCCATAGCCTGCGCCGCCCTGTAAAGCGCAATCGAGCCGCGCGGGCTCGCGCCCAGCTTAAGCTCGCCGTGGCTGCGCGTGGCGCTCACTATCATAAGTATATACGCCTTTACCCGCTCAGAAACGTCTATGCGCTCGACTGCCGCGCGCATTTCCATAATCTCCGCAAGCGTCATCACCGGCTTTACGTCAAGCCTTTGCGGCATTTCGCCGAGCATTGCAAGCTCCGAGGCGCGGTCGGGGTAGCCTATGGAGAGTTTCATCAGGAAGCGGTCGAGCTGCGCTTCCGGCAGGTGATAGGTGCCGTAGGTTTCGATGGGGTTCTGCGTGGCAAGCGTCATGAACGGCGTCGGCAGCTTGTGCGTCACGCCGTCAACGGATATCTGAAGCTCCTCCATCGCCTCCAGCAGGCAGGACTGCACCTTCGGCGAGGTGCGGTTTATCTCGTCCGCAAGGAGAAAGTTGCACATTGCCGCGCCCGCGCGGTAGCTCGCTTCCCCGCTCCTCGTGTCGATATAGGTGTAGCCGATAACGTCTGACGGCATAAGGTCGGGCGTGAACTGTATACGCCCGAACGTTCCCGAAACGCTTTTTGCGAGAGTCTGCGCAAGAAGCGTTTTTCCTACTCCGGGGACGTCCTCTATAAGGACGTGCCCGCCCGCAAGCATTGCACATATCACCTTTTCAATAACCTGCCGCTTGCCGATTATCACGCTTTCAATGTTGCCTATTAAGCGCTCAACCTTTTCATTCATCGTTTACCTCCGCGTGCATGGCAGTCTTTCACGCTGAAAGCTGCCCGCTCTATACAAAAACGGCGCAGCTTGTAGGCTGCGCCGCTCATTTACGCTATTATCTCATCAAGAGAGCAGGGAGTGCTCGTCAGCAGCGTCGAACAGGTGGATCTTGTTCGGGTCAAGAGCGAGCTTAACAACGTCCTGCGGGCGCGCGGTGCATCTGGGCGATACGCGTGCGGTAAGCGGGATACCCTCGCAGGTGAGGTAGAGGTAGGTCTCAGCGCCGAGCATTTCGGTTACGTCAACGGTAGCCTCGATGATGCCGGTCTTTGCGCTGGAGAGGAACATCTCCTCGTCGTGAATGTTCTCGGGACGAATGCCGAGGATAACTTCCTTGTCTACATAGTACTTGAGAGCCTCGTTGTCAGCCTTGGCTGCGGGCAGCTCAACATAGAACTTGCGGCCTCTTGTGGTCTTGGTGTCCTCAGAGCCGAACTCTACGGTGTACTTGCCGTCAACAAGCAGGAGCTTCGCATTGATGAAGTCCATCTGCGGAGAACCGATAAAGCCTGCAACGAACTTGTTTACAGGGTTCTCGTAAAGGTTGATAGGAGAATCGATCTGCTGAATGTAGCCGTCCTTCATTACAACGATACGGTCGCCCATCGTCATAGCCTCTGTCTGGTCGTGCGTTACGTAGATGAACGTGGTACCCAGCTTCTTATGAAGCTTGGAAAGCTCGGTTCTCATCTGTGCACGCAGCTTAGCGTCGAGGTTGGAAAGCGGCTCGTCGAGAAGGAATACCTGAGGATCGCGGACAATTGCACGGCCGAGCGCTACACGCTGTCTCTGACCGCCCGAGAGAGCCTTCGGCTTTCTTTCGAGGAGGTGTGCTATATCGAGTATCTTGGCAGCCTCTTCAACAAGCTTCTTGATCTCGTCCTTGGGAACCTTGCGGAGCTTAAGACCAAACGCCATGTTGTCGAATACTGTCATATGGGGGTACAGAGCGTAGTTCTGGAAAACCATCGCGATATCTCTGTCCTTAGGAGCAACGTCGTTTACAAGGCGGTCGCCGATAAACAGCTCGCCCTCGGAGATTTCTTCAAGACCTGCGATCATACGAAGTGTTGTGGACTTACCGCAGCCGGAAGGACCTACGAGTACGATAAACTCCTTGTCCTTGATGTTCATGGTAAAGTCCGAAACGGCAACAACGCCGCCGGGGTAGCGCTTGTATATGCCTCTGAGTGATAAGCTTGCCATTTATTATGACCTCCTGATATACAAAAGATTTTTTGACGGAAATTATACACAGCCTGCCGCACGGGCGGTCGGCTATTTCTCGCTAATACTATAATACCAAAACTCGGAATAAAATAAAAGAGCCTAAGTCAACAAATATTTTTGAATGCGTTTATGTACTTTCACTAACGTTGACAAAAAAAGCCCTATATTTTGGGGTTCAAGTGGTACATTTGCACAAAAAACGGCTATGAAACCGCACTTGTCACAGGGCTCGGCTGAATTTTTGGCGTTTGTCACAAAACTAACAATAGTCTTTTGTTGATTATAACACAAATAATTACAAATCCGCACGAATAATCATATCGCGACCCGTTTTATTCCGCGCGGGGCTGTTGTTTAAGGAGAAAATTATGAGCGAAAAGAAAAGGCGTTCGGGAAAAACCATGCTGCTTGGCGTGCTGCTGCTTGTGGGCGCGGCGCTGTGGGGACTGTTCAGGCTGAACGACGCGGGGAGCGGCGGCGTCTGCGGCGAAACCAACACCGACAGGCTGTCTTATATAGAAAGCTTCGGCTGGGACGCAGGGATAATACATACGGACGTATGCGAGGTGCGCATTCCCGCCGAATTTGACGAGGCGTATGAACAGTACAACGCCCTCCAGCTAGAGCAGGGGTTCGACCTGCGCCGCTACCGCGCCTGCATCGTTAAAAAGTACACCTATAACATAAAGGAAGCGGGCGGCGAGGCTCCGGCAGTGCCCATGCTCGCAAGCCTGCTTGTGCTCGACGGGCAGATAATCGGCGCGGACATCTCAAGCGCTGAGGCGGACGGCTTTGTTACGGTGCTTGCGGGGACGAGATAAGGTAATTTGTGCATTCCGACGGATTTCCCTTGACAAAGGCGCTGCTTTGCTGTACAATCAAAGCAGTAAATGTCAGGGGGAATCTTAGTGAACACATATCTATCACGCGCAATGGCGGCTGCGGCGCTCACGGGCGCGCTGCTCTGCACGGGCTGCCGCAAAAATGACGGCGCGCCGCCGTTCGTGATGAAGCCTGCGGCTTCGCAGGGCGGCTCCACAAGCGCGCAGGTTACGTCGGAAGAAACCGCGCCGCCGCACGACCCGCAGTCGAAAGATACGCAGCCGCCCGATGACCGTGACGAGCCGCCTACCCTGCTGACATCGTACGACCCGCTCCACTACTTTCGTATCGAGTTTAACGAGCGCTCGCTTACAGTCACGGGCGTGTACGACGGCTCTGACGTAAGCTCGGTGTACCTTGCTTCAGCAATGGAGCGCACAGCCGCGCCCGAGTACAGCGGCAGCGAGTTTCGCGCCGTGCTTGACTATGACGAGCCGAAAGACGGATTCACCGAGATATTTATTGAAGGAGAGCGCCTTTCCGAGCATTTCATCGTGCAGGTCGCCGACGGGCGCGTGCTGCCCATAGACACCTCCGGGTTTGCTGCAAAGACCGAGAAGGCGGTAAGCGCGCCGCGAGCGCTCCCCGCAGAGGGAACGCTCACGTACATTGATTCCGAGCTTGACCCCGAGCGCATAAAAAGCGCGCTTGAGCAGGTGCTCGAGATATCCGACGAGGTCTGCGCGGGGCTCAGCAGCGACTACGACAAGCTCCACGCCCTTGCGTACTGGGTGAGCGCCAACATCTGCTACGACTTTGACGCGCGTGAAAACCTCACCGGGCAGACCCTGTGCCTGTCGCACATTCTTGAAACGCACCGCACCGTATGCGGCGGGTACGCAAACCTGCTCGCGGCGCTCTGTGCCGCGCAGGATATACCCTGCACGCTCGTCCGCGGCGAGGCGTCGCCCGGCGGCACCTTTGCGGACAGTTCAGTTACGGGCGCTTACCACGAGTGGGTGTTTGCCGAAGCCGGCGGGCGGCGCGTGTGGGTAGACCCCGTGTGGAACAGCCCCAACAGCTACTCATGGGGCAAGTACCATGTGTTCAGCGACGCTTACGAGCGGTATTTCGACATCACGCCCGAGGCGCTCGCGCTCGACCACATAGCGCACTTCTGCGAAACGCGCAACTATTTCGGCGCGGGCGCTTCCTGCGGGTCGAGCGTCGACTGCGGGTCGAGCGTCGACTGCGGGTCGAGCGTCGACTGCGGCTGAACGCGCGCCTGTTCGCGCTGCTGCGCCTCTCTTTGCGAGAACACGCACCCGCAGTAATTCTGGCGGTACAGCCCATACTCGCGCGAAAGCTCTACCGAACGCGCATAGCCGCCCTTTTTCTTGAAGTCCGACGGCAGAAACGGCACCTTGTATATCTCCGAGAGCTCCTCTCCCACGCGGTTGAGGAGCCCCGCGTTTTTAAGCGGGCTTATCGTAAGCGTAGTGCAAAAGTAGTCGAAGCCGTGCTCCGCGGCGTACTGCGCAGCCCTGCCGAGACGCAGCCTGAAGCACGCCTCGCACCGCGCGCCGCCCTCGCCCGTAGCTTCAAGCCCGCGCACAGCGCTGTAGAACTCCTGCGGGTCGAAGCGGTCGATGACCGCGCTCACGGGGTTTTCCGCAGGCAGCTCGCCCACAAGGCGCAAAAGTTCCTGCGCGCGCTTTGAGAACTCCTCATCGGGCGCAATGTTCGGGTTGTAGAACAGCACCGTCACGCTGAAACAGCGCGAGAGGTATTCAAGGCAGGCGCTTGAGCAGGGCGCGCAGCACGCGTGCAGCAAAAGCCGCGGCGCGCTCCCGCCAAGCCCCGCCGTGAGCGCTTCAAGCTCGCGCGCGTAGTTTCTTTTCCGCTCCATAGCCGCTCCTTTCCGCATATGGCAAAGGGCTGACGTCAAGCCAGCCCCTTCGCATCATAATTTTGTTCGTCAATTACTCTTCGGGAACGAGAACGGCGTAGTTGCCCTCCTCGCGGGCGTATACAACGTTGATAAGCCCCGTTTCCGCGTCCTTGAACATGAAGAACTTGTGACCCAGCAGATTCATCTGAAGAATAGCCTCGTCTACCGTCATGGGGCGCAGCTTGAAGCTCTTGTGGCGGATAACCTCGTACTCGGCCTCCTCGCCCTCGGGCTCAAGCCCTGCGAACGCGCCTGCGCGCAGGCTCTTTTCAACCTTTGTTTTCTGCTTTCTTATCTGGCGGATAATTCTGTCAACGGTAACATCGAGCGCGTCGTTCTTGTCCTTTGCGGTCTGTTCTGCACGATATATTATGCCGTTATATTTAACGGTAAGCTCAAGGATTATCATTTCGCGGCGCTCAGCAAGCGTTATTTTCGCTTCCGCCTCCTCGGGGAAAAATCTGTCGAGCTTTGCGTTGAGCTTCTGCTCCGCATAATCTGTAAAAGACTGCGAAATATTCAGCTTCTTTGCGGTAATTGTAACTTTCATCACTATCATCCTTCCGAAAATGTATTTTGCAGAACAGCCTGCGCCGCGCGCATAGGACCGCACAACGGAATGGCTCTGTGCCTGCCTGTGCTGTTCCTAAATACAATTGTACCATATTTATTGCAATTATACAAGAGCTTTCTTTGCTTTCGGCGAAATTTTATTGAATTATCACAAATTTTCCTCTGGAACTTCTTACATATTGATAAAAACAGGTTTATAGCTTAACGAACTCCGCGCGGCGCCTGCGGAACACCGTGTAATACCTGAACCCCGCCTCGCGCAGGATATCCGCAGCTCTCCCGAACTCCCACGCGTAATGCTCCGCGCAGTGCCCGTCAGAGCCTGCCGTGATTATCTCGCCGCCAAGCTCGCGGTAGCGCCGCAGAAGCTTCGGGTGCGGGTGCGCCCAGCCAAGGCCGTATTTCAGCCCCGCCGTGTTAAGCTCAATACCCTTGCCCTTTGAAATAAGCAGCCGCAGCAGCTCGTCAGTGACCTCCGCGTAGTCCGCAGGGTCGTAGTCCTTCGCGTGGGAATACCTCACTGCATAGTCAAGGTGACCGTACACGTCGAAATCGTCGAACGCGCGCACATTCGCAAGAATGCTCTCAAAGTACCTGAGTATACCGTTTCTGTCGCCCAGCCTGTCGAAATACGGAGGGTAATAGGGGTCCTCGCCGTCGATAAGGTGCGACGAGCCTATGATGAAGTCAAAGTCCCACGCCCGCGTATACTCCGCGAGGCGCCGCGCCAGGCAGTCCATAAGCCCCAGCTCCACGCCGAAAAGCAGCTCCAGCCTGCCCGCATAAAGCTCCCTCACGCGCATAAGCTCCGCGCGGTAAGCCGCCGTGTCAAGCATGAACTCTCCCGTAGGATAGTCGAAATCCATATGCTCCGTAAGGCACAGCGTTTCAAGCCCGAGCCTTACCGCAGCCGCAGCCGCGCTCTCAAGCGGCTCGTCGCTGTCGCTTGAAAAGGACGTGTGCGCGTGAAAATCAGCCCTTATCATCATCGCCACCGCTTTCCCGCAGCTTCCACAGCCTGTAGTATTCGCGCATATACAGCACGAACGACAGCACCGCGAAAAGCGCCATGACAGACACCATAACAAGCGCAGCGGGCGTGCTGAGACTCGGCGCGCCGATAAGGATTATCACAAGCACATAAAACACGATGGTAGCAAGCTTTCCGAACCACTTCGCCCCGCCGAGGTCCTGCCCCTTTTTAAGGAACATTACGCCCATAACGAGCATTATTATCTCCTTGATAAGGATTATCCCGAAAAGCGCTGCGACTGCCTGCCATATCTCGCTGTATCTGAATATAAGGCACACAACCACCGCCGCCTGCGTCAGCTTGTCGGCAAACGGGTCAAGCACCTTGCCAAGGTCGGTTATCATGTCGAACTTTCTGGCGATGAAGCCGTCGGCAGCGTCGGTAAGCCCCGATATGATGATTATTATTGCCGCGATAACGTACCCGCTGCCCTCGCTTTCGGGGTCAGCGCCGATGTCCACGTTGCCGTTCTCCCAGAGGAACACAGCAACAAACAGCGGTATAAGCAGTATTCTTACCGCTGTGAGTATATTGGGAATTTTTGTGATGTCGCTTAAATTGAATTTCATATGTTCACCTGTTCACTCACCGGGCTGTGCCGTCATTCTTTCCTGTCAGAGTTTTCCGCGCCGTCCCGCGGAGCGTCCGCTATCTTCTTTACGCGCTGCATGAGCGCCTGCATATCTTCTCCGGAAATACTCCGCTCCTTTTCTGCCTGCCGCTTTTCCTGAGTCTCCGCAGCGGGGGCGGTGCTGTCGTTTGCGTGCAGCCTTGCCACAACCTGCTGCGCCATCTCCTCCGCCTGCGCTTCTATGCGCTTCTCGTCCGCTGTCGCCCTGCGGGGAGCGTTCTCCTCGCCGTCAGGGTCCCCGCCCCTGTCAGCCCTGCGGTTTATCATGTTAAGCGCGCAGCCTGTGCCGAGAAGTATCCAGAATACGGGAGCCACGGATACCACGGAATCGTTGAACAGCCCCGCGGCAAGGTAGCCCGTCACCGCAAGCATTACCGCCGCGCCGTATACCTGCGCGTGGCGGTACTCGCGCCTGAACGCGTAGAGCCGCAGACAGTCCACCAGATACCACACGCAGATGAACAGGAACGCCAGCAGCGCTATAAGCCCGTTGCTGAAGAATATCTGCAAATAGAGGTTGTGCGGCTTATCAACGGTTATGTTGAAGCCCTCGGTATACGCGTAGTGCTTTGCAAGAAAGTCCGTCTGCGGGAACACATACGGGAACGTGTCCGCGCCGTAGCCCGTTATTATGCACTCGTCCAGAAGCGGGATCGTGCGCGACCAGATGTACCCGCGCGACGAACCGAGAAGCTCCTTGCCCTTAAAGCCTATCGCCTCCGCGTTGTGCGCCGTTATCCTGTCGCCTATGTTCGGGTCTGTCTGATGTATCGTGTTTTCACCGAAAAGCCTGAACGTAAGGAAGCTCTTTTCGTCCCCGGTAAACCACATGAGGAACATATCGTCCACGCCCGAGCCCTCGGTGTACTCACCGAAAAGCATGGATATGCCCGCAAAGCGCCCGTCGTCAGACGTTACAGCGTTCTCGTCGTATATCATCTCAACGGGGTCGCCCGCGCTGTCCGTAAAGAGGTACTCCTCGTTCGCCGCGTCGTAGCTTATGGTAAGCGTGTCGCTGTTGGTAACGAACGAGAGCGAGCCGTCCGCGTTGTGCACGATATCGCGCACGGGCAGCTTGCTGAAAAGGTCGGCGTCCGCCTCGTCCGCAGGAATGAACAGCTCCACCATATCCGAGACGATCGACGGCACGCGCCTGAAAAGCTCGCCGCCCACCGCGAAGTTGATCCCCGTGACAGCCGCAGCACCGGCCGCAAGCACCGCAAGCGCCGCCTTCCAGTGCTTTGCGATAACCCTCGCGAACACGATAATGCCCATAACAAGCGCTGCCGCGAGAGCGACGATACCGCTTCGCGCCGCGCTGCCGAACAGCAGGAACAGCGCCGCAAGGTCGAACACGATATACAGAATGCGCCATTTTAGCTGCTTTTCAAACAGCGCAAGGCTCGTGAAAAGCGGCACTATCATGCCCGCAAAGCTGCCGACATAGTTGTAGTGGTAAAGCGCGCCGAAGAGCGAACCCCTGACCGCCGCAGCGCTGCCCGGCTGTATCTGGTCAGCGTACTTCCTGTCAACGATGAGCGTTGAGAACCAGTCGTAATTCACAAGCGCGTGTCCCGAATACTCGAACGCGCCGAGAACGGCGTTCACACCTACGCAGATAAAGAGCGCCGCCATCAGCGGGCGGAAGTTCTGCTCCCTGCGGAACGCAAACATCGTAAAGAGGAATATCACAAAGTAGCACGCCGTGGTGATAAAGCCCTCCGCACGGTCAAAGTCGCCGTAAAAGGCTATGTGGGTATAGTCCGACGTGAGCGCGGAAGCCAGCGCCATTCCCACAAAAACCACCGAAGCGCCGACGTAGACAAGGCTGCGCTTCTCCACGCGCCTGAAAAGGTAAATGCAGCTGAAAAGCGTCACCGCCAACATTATTATCGCGAAAACCACCAGCGCAAACGCCTTGCACTGCGAGAACACGTCCACGAAGTAGTACAGCCCGTCCTCGCCAAGCGTTCCCGAAAAGAGCCTGTAGGTTTCAAGAAAATCTGTAGTTACGAACGTTGCGTGCATCAGTATGGGAATGAGCGCAAGCGCCGCCACTGCGGGGAAGAATATCGCAAGCACCGTATAGTCAAATTTTTTGTCGTTGTTCATGTGTTGTTCTCCGTTTGCTTTGTCTGCTCGTCGGCAGTCTGTTCCTTTTTATTTCCGTGCACCAGTTTTTCCTTGTTCATAAAGCTGAAAAGGGTGCGCAGAAGTATCGACAGGTCAAGGAAATACGTCCAGCCCTCTATGTAGCGTATATCGTACTCTATGCGCTTTTCTATCGAGGTGTCGCCGCGATAGCCGTTCACCTGCGCAAGCCCCGTTATCCCGGGCTTTACCTGATGCTTTATCATGTACATCGGCACGCTGTCCTTGAACGTGTTGACATAAAACGGTATTTCGGGGCGCGGACCCACAAGGCTCATATCACCCTTAAGCACGTTGAACAGCTGCGGCAGCTCGTCTATCGAGAGCTTTCTGATGAACGCCCCGAAACGCGTTTTGCGCGGGTCGCTGTCCGTGCTCCATGCGGTGTCGGACTCGGCGCTGTCGCGCATGGATTTGAGCTTATACATCGTAAATATCTTTTTGTTGAGTCCCACGCGCTTCTGCCTGAATATAACGTTCCCGCCCATCGTGAGCTTTATCACAAGCGCGGACGCCAGCATTACGGGCGATGTGAGGACGATAAGCACAAGCGACCCCACTATATCCGTAAGCCGTTTGAGAAAGGCGTTTCCTATGTTGTCAAGCGGAATGCGCCGAATGTTCATCAGCGGCACATCTCCCACCATGTCGATAGCGGGCGTTGCCGACATATACTTATATATTACGGGGATTACGGATATCTTAGTACCCGTAAGCTCGCACGCCTCAACAACATCCGCAAGCCTTTCCGCCTCGTCGTTGTCGAGCGCGCACACCACCTCGTCGTAGCCGCGGCTTTCAAGCACGCTCAGCATATCGCCAAAGCCGCCAAGGCGCTGCGCCGCCATGTCGCTTTCATCGCCGACGTAGCCCACGCACTCAAACCCGAGCTGACGCTCGCTTGTTATTGCCGCGAGATAGGCGCGCGCGGCCTCTCCCGTGCCAACAAGCAGCACGAACTTCTTGTTCTGCCCCTTTTCGCGGGCGGCTTTGAGTATGCGCCGCAGCACAAAACGCTTGGCAGATATTACAAGCATATCCGTCAGCATGAACACGAAAAGAGCCCACCGCGAAAAGTTGAATATGTGGAAGATGTAGAGCAGCGTTATCATGATAACGCCGTCCGCAAGAAACGCCTTTACAATCCTGCTGAACTCCTCCACAAACATTTTTGTGCGGAAGCTGCCGTAAAGTCCCATGCAGCCGAAAGTCATAAGCTGCATGGGCGCAAAGAGCACCGCTACCTTTATATAATCCATTAACGGATAATTCTTCTCAAATCCGAGAACATAGAATATAAGCAGATACGCCGCAATTACCGAGCAGAATGCAAGCAGGATATCGCTCAATATGTTGAGTCGGTTGAGAAGCTTCTGATTTTCTCTTATCATTTGCTTACCTTATGATACCACGCGCCGTGGCGCTTATTCCCGCAGGAGATTTCCCGCGCAGATGTACACTTTAAGTATAGCACAAAACCCTGTATCATGCAACACCAACCGCCCCGATTGCCACGCTTTTTGCCGATTTTGACAAATCCGAGCCCGATTTTGCGGCATATTTGTGTGAATCGTCATAGCTTTTTCGTTTCGCGCGTACCGGTTCAATAAAAGCCGCCCCTGTTATAATCGAGCCCCCGCGCGCGCATACTATCCTGAGCGAAAGGAGGCTTTTCTATGGAACAATATCTCTGCCCGTGCGGCTATATCTACAACGAGGTTCTCGGCTGCCCCGCTGACGGCATAGCGCCCGGAACGCGCTTTGAGAACATTCCCGACGACTGGCACTGCCCCGTCTGCGGGCTTACAAAGGACTACTTCGGCGCACGCATCGACGCTGAGAAATCCTGAACGCGCTGAGAGCCGCCCTTGTCGGACGGCTCTCAGTTTTTATGCGGGCTCTCAGCAGTTTTTGTGCAGATCCCTCTGCGCAACTGCCAGAGCGTCGCAGCGCTCGTTTTCAGCGTGGCCTGCGTGCCCCTTTATCCACGCGAACTCCACCTCGTGCGTTGCAAGCAGCCCCAGCAGGCGCTCCCACAGGTCGGTGTTGAGCGCGGGCTTGCCGTCGGATTTCTTCCAGCCGCGCCTGCGCCAGCTCTCCGCCCAGCCCTTTGTCACGCCGTCAACAACGTATTTGCTGTCGGTGGTGAGCTTCACGCGGCAGGGATACTTCAGCGCCTCGAGCGCGTTTATCACGCCGAGAAGCTCCATGCGGTTGTTGGTGGTGTGCGCTTCCCCGCCCGAAAGCTCCTTCTCCCTGCCGTCACAGCGAAGTATCGCGCCCCAGCCGCCTGCGCCGGGGTTTCCGCTGCAGGCACCGTCGGTGTATATTTCTACAAATTTCATTTTTTCCCCTTACACACATTCAGCCCTCCGTAAAGAGGGCTGAAATGTTCTGTTGCGATTAGTTTGCAAGACCTGCGCGCTCGATACCTTCCGTAAAGTATTTCTGCAAGAAGATGTACATAATTACGATAGGCGCGATAGCCAGCAGACAGCCTGCTTCCATCCATACGATGTAGTCAGAAGCTACGCCGACCTTACCCGTGAGCTTCATAGCCATGATTTCTGCGATACTGTTTATCTTCATGGCGATGGTGTTGGGGTCCTTGAAGTACATGGAGCTTACATAGTAGTCGTTCCAGTACCATACTATCGAGAAGATGAATACCGTTAGGAACGAGCTTGCTGCGTTGGGCACCATTACGCTGATAAATGTCTTGAACGGACCGCAGCCGTCAAGGTATGCAGCGTCCTCAAGCTCCTTGGGAAGCCCTCTGAAGAACTGCCTGAACAGGTAAATGAACAGACCCGCTCTTATACCGTTACAGAACAGCGCGGGAATATACATCGCGAAGTTCGTGTTGGTGAGGTTCATCGCGCTTCCCGTGAGCGCGTCAAGCAGCCCGAATATGTCGAAGTAACGGAACTGCATGTACTGCGGGATAAGGATAATCTGTACGGGAACGATTATCTGAAGAAGAACAATGGCGAACAGGAAGTTCTTGCCCTTGAACTTGAATCTCGCGAAGCCGTAGCCGGTGAGCGCGCACGTTCCTACCTGAAGAACGGACGACACGATGTTAAGCACCAGCGTATCCCAGAGAGTCTTCGGGTACTTGATAGCGTCCCATACCTCCGCAAAATTTTCAAAGCGGACAGTCTTGGGTATCCACATTACGGAGGGGTCGCTCATCTCGGACTGCGGGCGCAGCGAGGTGGATATCATGTAGAGTATCGGGTACAGGATTACGAACGACAGACCGAAGATTATAAGGAATCTGAATATCGGCCATACGCACGCGCCTATTCTGCGCCAGAAAATGTACTTGTAGTGCTTCTTTTCCTTTGCATTGTAAAAGCGGTAGTTCCTGATGATGTCGAAGTTGGAAACGCGGTAGTCGTCCTTCTTCTTTTTCTTCTTCTCCTTTGCGGGAGCAGCAGCTGCCGCCGCAGGAGCGTTCGCGTTTATGTCCGCGATTGTTTCCGCTATCTTCTCGGTCGTTGCCTCGACAGCGGTATCTGTTACCTCGTCAGCAGGCTGATTAGCAACATTTTCATCAAACATCTTATCTGTCACTGCTCAAACCTCCTTATTCATTCTCATAGTAAACAAATCTGTTGACTATGAAGCATACCAGACCGAGTACCGCGCCGACAATAGCGAAGTAAATCCACGCAAGGGCTGCGGAGTAACCGTATTCCCAGTTTCTCGACTGCGCGAGAACGTATTCCATTACCACGTTGTCCGTTGATACGAACGCGTCGATGATCGTGTAAACAAGGTTTGCAAGTATCATCGGGGAGATTATCGGGAAGGTTATCTTCCAGAAGAACTCCCATGCGGTAGCGCCCTCCATGTTTGCCGCTTCCTTTGCGGACGGCGGGATATTCTGAAGTGCGGAAAGGAATATCAGGATCTGGATACCCGAGTTCCATACAAGGTTCAGTACGTTTGACGTAATGTCCTGAATGAACTCTGTAAACGTCTGGTTTATGTTGTAGATACCGATGAACTCCATAAGCTCCGACACAAGGTCCGTTTTGAAGAGCGTGGAGAACTGCGAAGCGTCGGATACGCCCTGGGAAGCCATATCACCGTTGATTACGGAGATGATAGGACCCGTTGCGATAAGCACAGGCAGGAAGAATATCGCACGCGCGAGCGTTCTGCCCCTGAACTTCTGGTTGAGTATAACCGCAATGAACAGCGAGAATATCAGGATTACGGCTGCCTGCGGAAGTATCTCCGTAAGCGACTCAGCCAGATATCTCGGGAAGTCCGTATCAATCGTGAACGCCTTGATGAAGTTCTTGAAGCCGTTCCACTCGGTGTAGATACCCGCAGTGGTCATGCCCTTCTGAAGTGCGCCCGCCTTGTCGAGAAGCTCGGTGTTGCAGAAAGAGTACCAGAGAGATGTGATTACGGGGATAACGAACAGCCAGAGCGTTCCTATTGCCCACAGGGCGATGAAGCCGTAGCCGTAAAGACCCTTCTTCTTCTCATAGGGTATCTTGTTGGTCTTTATCTTACGCTGAACCTTCTCACCGTCTTTTCTGCGTATATCGACCTCTTCGCCCGCAGCGTTGAACGCCGCAGCGGCAGCCGTGTTGTGCGCAGACCTTACGGGCGCGGGCTTCTCAGCGACAGGCTCCACAGCGGGAGCCTCCGTCTGAGCAGCCGCTTCAGCGGCAGGTGCAGTATTTTCGAGCGCGTCTGCTGCCGCGCCGACGGTTTCTTCTCCGTCGATGCCGAGTTTTCTTTCGTCACTCATCAGTCAGTCGTCGCTCCTTTCAGTCCATAAGCGGCAAGGTCAACATTCGAGCCGTTTACGGTTAATGTGTTGTTTGCAAGGTCAGCCTTTATTACCGTGCCGTCGGAGAATGTGGTTTCAACTACGTCCTCAGAGAGGTAAACGAAGTTGGTTATCGTCTTGTCCGAAAGCGGCGCTACTATGTCGCTGCATACCTTGTATTCAGCGGCAGCCACGTCGAGCCAGCCCTCGTACGCGGTGTAGAACAGCGTATCGTAGGTGCAGTCGGTGAACTCGTTGGGGTCCTCAAACATAAGCTCGTAGTGAACAGGCGTGCCCGTCGCTACAGACAGCAGAAACAGTTCGTCCGCGCTGGAGCTTGCGTTCTTTGCCTTTGTCGTGTAGGGAATGTAACCGTGAATTACTATCTCGTACAGCGGGATATCATAGTCGTACACATCGAAGTTCGAGCTGTAAAGCGGAACGTTCTTTATGAAGTCAACGTACGGCAGCGCGTAATCGTTGCAGGCATTCGCCACAAAGGTCATACCCTGCGTGTTTGCCACCATCTGATAGCACGCCTTGAGGTTCTCAACAGCCTGCTGTCTGGAAGTGGTCTTGCCGCCGTTCGAGCTGAAGTCGCTGTAGAGCTTTGAGGTCATGTCCGCGAGATTTATCGCATTCAGTCCCTGCTTGGTGTAGTCCGTGAGGACCTTTCCGACAGCCTTTTCGTAGTAAGCGGGCGTTAAGATGTACCAGTTCGCCCTGGTGTCGTGCGGCGTACCGAACGCCAGCTCGTAAGCGCCCTGCGTTGCGTAAGCCTTTGTTACGGCTATCGACGAAGCGCCCGTCTTGGAGTAGCCGTTGCCGCTTCTCTCGTATTCCTGCATATCTACCGCGGGAGCGAACACCGCGCCGATGCCGTCGATGTAGCTCTTGAGCGACTGGAAGTCCTTCTTTCCGCCAAGCGTTCCCGAATACTCAACGGAATCCGAGATACGGCTCGTTATGCCTGCCTTGTTGAAGTCGTTGTAGGTTATCACCATGTTGCCGACTTCCCGCTGAACGAACTGCTCGATTATCTGCTTCGCCTCGGAGTAGGTCGTTGCAGCAGTTTCAAGCTTTACGGGGAAGCCGAAAACGGAGCGCTCCTTGACTGTTCCGCCGAACAGGTCGAGGTAGAACGGGGACTGCCCCTCGCTTGTTTTCTTGGTCATGCCCTTCTCCTCAACGAGGTACTGCTGGTAGCGAAGAGCGATATCCACATATGTAGCGCCCGTCTTTACTATCGGGTAGTAGGTAACGGTCATGCGCGGCTCGGGAACTCGCCTTGTCTGATACGCCTTGAGCGGAGCTGTGTTGGAGCCGCCCATATAGTATGTATCGGTCGTGCGCAGTGCAAAGTTGAACCATGCGGAGTTGTAGCCTGTAGCTCTCTGCCCCGCAACGCTCGCCCTTGCCGTAGCGTAGGCAGCGCCCTCGGTCACAACCTCAAGCAGCGCGTAGTCCTGCTTTACAAGACCCATGATAGGAAGATATGCCTGCTCGGTCTTTTTGGGAGCCATATCCTGGCTTACCGCAAGGTCCCTGCCGTATATCTTCTGGGAATACTCCGAAGCGTTCATTCTGCCGTTGTTGAAGTTTATCACCGCGCCCGAACCGTCGGGAGTTACGATGTAGCCTTCTTCATCGGTATACGCCGCGCCGAGGTCCTGGAAAAGTCCGAGGTCGATTATCGAGCGGGAAGCGTCCCTTATGTTCTCGGGATCGTCAGTCTCCACCTCGAATATCTCGTCGTTCGCAACGGATATGCTGAAGTGATCGCCGTCGAGCGTTACATAATAAGGTATCGCAATTCCGACTGTCGAGAATGTGAGCGTTCCCTTGAAGCCGCCGTCGCACTTCTCAACGGAAACCTCTCCGTCAAGCGCTGAACGCAGCATCGTGGAAGCCGCCTCGGTGTCGGACACCTTGACGCTGTTTATTACCATTGCCGACTTCATCTCGCCGCGCTTGGTATCGCTCTTGATGTTCGGGTCGGCGTTGGAATTGTACGGATTGCTCCATATGTACGAGCCGTTCGCGAGGTTCTCCACCGCAAACACGCCCGTGGTTTCGTTGACATAAAGAGCAAGGTCAGATGTGCGCGCATACTCGGTCATCTCGGCGAGAGCTTCGTCCTGTGTTACGGGCTTGTTCTCATCGTCCTCCGCGGAATCGGCGTCAGCCTCTTCCTCCGCCTGCGCGGCGTCCTCCTCCTCAGCGGGGGCTTCCTGCGAAGCGCCCTCCGAGGTCTCGGCGGTTTCCGACCATGCAACGCTCTGACTTGCCGACACTACCATTGCTGCGCAAAGCGCGCCGACAAGTAATTTCTTGCGCAATTTAAGCATTTTTACACCACCATTTTCAATATTCAAAGCCAAAGGTACTCATTACTTGCCTATCTTTGCAAGCTCCTTCTTGAGCTGATGTCTTTCGTAAGCCTTGTATGCCGTAACGATACCCGCGACAAGCACAGCAAGTATGCCGAGGGATATGAGTATAAGCACTGTGGGCTCGAGACCTGAGAATCTGTAAAGAAGCTCGGTGTATATGGAATAAACGAATACATATACCTGCTGGAAAAGCGAAACGAGAAGAACAAGCAGGATAATGATTATTACCATAGCGACAAGCGTTATAAGCATGAATATCAGGGTCTTGGGTATCGAATACTGGTGAACCGTCCTCATGCCCGAGATAAGCAGAACCACCGTCCACACTATCGTAAGGTAGCTTATGAACGTGATGAAGCCCGATTCGGTCCTGAGAAGGCAGTTACTGAGGATAATGTTGATTACCTTGCCTATAAGGTAAGGTACGAGAGCATACGCGGAATTTACGCATATGTTCTTCATCGTGCCCTCGCCGTCAAACAGCGTGCACAGAGACCAGTTGCCAACTACCCATGTGAAGAACAGGATTATCGTCTGAATTACTATCGGAACGACGTTGAATATCTTTACGAGCGAGTTGTTGAACATGAAGCCCGTCATAAGGTGGTCGCACACCGATATGATGAAGAAAAGCGCAACGATGACCATAGCCACCTTCATGTTGTACGCCTTTTTCCATCTGAGGTCCTCAAAGCCCTCGAAGGGGTGGCGCATGATGTAGAACGGCCATTTCCATGCCGGCATATCCAGGTCAAATCTCATGGCTTACTCCTCCTTCTTCTGCTGTTCTTTAAGCAGTCTGTCCTGCTCAGCGCGCTTCTTTGCACGCTTGCGTCCGCGTATGGCGGACAGGACGTAGATAGCTGCCAGGAGAACAAGTATTACCACCGCAAAGAGCGTGAAGTTATCTCTGATGAAGTCCATTCTCCAGCCCTTGAATGCGTTGTTATAGCCGCTTCTGGAGTTGTAGTAGAAGTAATCCATCGCCGTTGCGTAGTCGCCCTCGTTGAGGTACGCATTACCAAGACCGATGTACGCCAGCCAGTAGTTGCTGTCGCGCCTGAGCACCTCTGCCCACGGCTCGCGCGCTTCCTCGTACTTGCCCTTGTTGAACAGCTCGATAGCCTCGTGAACTATGGAGCCGAACTCCGTCTGCTTGAATACGGTGACTGAGCACTTACGGCCGTCAAGCACGTAAACGTTCGTGCCGTAGGACTCAACGGCGTTTACCGTTGTGAACGTGCCCTTCTGCGTGCCTATGCCGCCAAAGACGAACAGCAGCGTGCATTCGTCGTCATACTGGAATACGCGCCCCGTCTGGAGGTCGAGCAGGTTTATCGTGCCGTCCGCGGCAATCTCAACGTCCGTTATCTGGGAGGAGTAGGTCTTTCCTCTGTAATACTTCTGGAGAGGGTCGCCGAAGTCGTAGTCGGAATAACCGAGGTTTTTGAAGATGTTGGTACCGCCGGAGTTGAGCTTCTTGAACACGTCCGTGCTCGCGCTCTTGGACTCTGTAACGGTGTAGACGAAGTTGTCGCCGTCTATGTCGAAGTTTGAAATCTCGACAGGAACGTTCTTCTTCATGCGCTTTATCTGGTCGCGGTTGAATATGAGCTTCCAGAACGCGTTAAGCAGAACCTCGCCCGTCTTTTCAACACGGTTCGCGCCGAAATATCCGCTGAAGTCGCCTTCCTTGGAATATACTACAGCGCCCTTGGTGATCGACTTTATGCAGATGTAAACGTTCTGCGCCGCGTCAACCAGCACCTTATCAGGGTTGAACGTCGTGGAGGCGTCGTACACGTTCGACTCGGGGCGGGTGTACACGTACTTTACGGTACCAACACGGTCGCCGTCCGCGCCCTTGTCATAGGTGAACGCTATAACGCGGTCGTTTTCCTTGTCCGCAACGTATATCAGGTCCTCGTCCGTAACGAAAATGCCCGTGGGACCTCTGAAGTAAACGCTGGTTTCCTTGTCGTACTGCGCCTGCGTTATCCTGCCGCTGTTCAGCGCTTCCTCCCTCTCGTTCATGAAAGCGGAAGCCTCGCTGAAATCAAGCTGTTCAACGACTTTCGTCTTGGAAGCGTCAAAGTCGTTGTCGGTGATGACGATACGTCCCTTCTGGTTGGTGTTGGAGCCTGCGTAAGCCGTATCGGCTATGTAAAGCTCACCCGTTTCGGAGAAGTACATATCCGACGGCTGAGTAAGGCTGCCGCAGCCAAGGTCGTTGCCCGTCACTACCTTATCGGGAACGTAGCCGTTCTGTGAGGGAACGGGGTCGCTCCACCAGTCGTAGTTGTAGCCCGTATAGGGCTCATCTGCATACGCCACGCCCGTGCAGAGCATCGAAGCCGCCAATACAGCTGAGAGCGCGCACTTTGCCAAGCGTTTTATTGATGGCACTGAAATCATCCTTTCGTTTTGAAATAAACCTGTGCGCCTTAATCCTTCAGACCCGAATGCGCCATTGTTTCAACGACGTTACTCTGAAGTATAAGGAAGAGTATCATTGGCGGGAGCATCAGCACAACAACCGTTGCAGAGGACACTCCGGCTCGCGCTATACCTGCTGCTGCAATCTGCTGCATTACGATAGGAATAGGCTTGAGCTGCTCGCTGTAAACGAAGAGATAACCCGTGATCTGCCATGCACCCTGGAATGCGAAAATCATAAGCGTCAGCCATGCGGGCTTTACATTCGGCATGAGTATCTGCCAGCATATTCTCATATGGCTTGCGCCGTCGAGCTTTGCGGCTTCTATCATGCTCTCGGGGATCTGCCCCATGAACTGTCGCATAAGGAACAGACCCATGGGCGTTGCGATGTAGGGGAGCGTTATCGCCCAGTAGGTATCGATCATGCCAAGGATAGCCATAACGATGTACTGTACGATGTAAGTAACCGACGAGGTGAACAGCAGCGCGATTTCAATCACCTTGTTCATGAACTTGATGCCGGGCGCCTTTACCTTTGAAAGGACGTAAGCCGCCGACGACGCGAACAGGAGCTGAGCCACCGTTACCACAACGGAAACGAACAGCGAGTTGAAAACATATCTCGAGAACGGAACGTCAAGGCTGCCTGCAACCTTAAGCATATCCTCAAAGTTCTGCGAGGTGGGATTCTGAACGTAGAGCTTGGGAGGGAACACGAACAGTTCCTCGACAGGCTTTATCGACTGGATAAAGGAGAAGTATATCGGGAACATCATGAACAGACCGACGAGGACGAGCAGGATAAATATCGCTACATCACCGCCGCGTGAGCCGCCCCACTTTTTTCTTTTCTTGATAAGTCGCATTGTCCGTCCTCCTTTAAGTATCCAGTATTCCGCTCATTGCCTTGCGTATAACGTTGTTTACGACAAGCATTACGAGGAACAGGAAGAAGCATATCGCGCAGGCATAGCCCATTTCGTAGCGGATCGAACCGTAGTCGAAAGCGTGGGTCATTATCGTGTGCGCCGCGTAGTCCGTGGACGGGAACGCGGTAAGGAATCTGCCTATATCACCTGCGGTGAAGGAGGAGGTAATCTGCATTACCGCCGCGAACAGAAGCTGCGGACCCATGGAGGGCACCGTTATGTACAGAAGCTCCTGGAAGCGGTTCTTGATACCCTCAATAGCGCCTGCCTCATAACCCGACTTGTCGATACCCTGCAGACCCGCACGAAGCGCAAGGAAGCCTGCGCCAAGCGACATCCACATCTGTACGATGATAACGCACATGAGTATGTAGCGCGAGTCGGTGAGCCACTGCTGCGGACCCTTGATGATGCCGAGGTTTATCAGCACCGAGTTCAGGAAGCCGTAGGTATCTCCCGAGAAGATGAGCTGCCATGTCGCGTAGATGTTACCCGCAAGCGTAGGTGCGTAGAAGATATATGTGAATATCGTCTTGAGTGCGCCGGGCATCTCATTGATGAGCCATGCGAGCAGGAAGCAGAGGATGTAACTCACAGGGCCTGTGATTATCGCGAAAACGAGCGTGTTCTGTATTGCTATAAGGAAAACGTCGTCCGCAAGGAATAACTGGTAGAAGTTGGAGAGACCCGTCCACTGCGGGAACTGCACCATGTTGAAGTTCGTAAATCCGACAGGCAGAGAGATGATGACCGGAATTGCCGTAAAGATCACGAACAGCAGGAAATAAGGGAGCGCAAGCACATAGGCGCTGCCGTTCTTTTTCATTTCGCGCATCGTATACCGGAATTTGTTGTCTTCGATATACTGCGACTTTTCTTTACCGAACAAGCTGATTCCTCCTAATTGTTATTGTTGTATCGGGGCGGCGGAGCGAACGTCCGCCGTTCCCTTTACGGTGCAGCCTTACGCTGCGTCGCCGTCATAGAAGCCAAGGTCTTTCAGCTTTCTGACAATTTCGTCGTTGATATCTCTGTTGTAAGAGCTGAGCTGATATCTGGGATTGTGCGCGTTGTTTACTACGCCTCTGAACGCGTTGTAAACGTTTCTCGTAACCGCATAAGAAGCGGGGATTATCGGCACTTCCTTGAGTTTCCCCATCTGGTCGATTATCTTGTTGTACTCAGATGTGGACCAGTTGAGCTGCTGGAGCGCATCGAGGTTTGCGGTGTCGTAACGACCCATCGGGCCCATGATAGCCTCGATCGTCTTGCCGTACTCTACCTGAACCTCAGTGGAGGTGAACCACTTGATGAAGTCCCATGCCGCCTGAGTATCCGAGCAGGTCTTGAAGATTACCGCGCCCGCAGAGCCGGAGTTTGCAGTGTAGTCGAGCACGGTGTTGCCGTTCTCATCCGTTCTGTAGGTGCCGGGAACGTGGGTGAAGTCCCACAGACCCTTTACCTCAGGCGCCGCAACGTTCAGCTGGTTGTAGAACGTAGCGTAGTTCTGGATAAGGATAGGCATCTCACCTGTTCTGAAACGTGTGAATGCGTCGTATGTCTGGTCGAAGTCGTAAACGGTGTAGAACTTTGTCCACTTGGTGAACGCCTCAACCGCAGCCTCTGTGTCGAAGGTGGTGGAAATGTACTGACCGCTTGCCTCGTCGAAGTTGTAGAGGTCCTGACCGGTCTGCTCCATCAGCAGCACGAAGGTGTTGCCCGCGTCGAATACCTGCGAGGAGATGTTCGACGGAAGGATAAGGCCGACTTCAAGATACTTTCTCTGAAGGTCGGGGAGCATATCTATGAGCTGATCCCAGCTCTCGGGGGGCTCAGTATAGCCGAGCTCTGCAAGTACGTCCGTGCGGTAGAACATCATCGGGAACGACTGCGTGAGCGGAAGTCCGTAGTTGCCGCCGTTGAACTCATAGAGCGTTGTTATGTTCGGATTGAAACGGGAAGCGATAACGCCCTCATAATCCGTAAAGTCGCGAAGATTTACGAGAAGTCCTCTCGACGCGCAGACAACGGGGAAGTCGCCGCCGATAAAGAGCGCTATCTCAGGACCCTTGCCCGCAAGCGACGCCTCAAGGATAGCGCCCTGTACGAGCCTTATCGCTATCTGGGTCGTGTGCGTGGGGTTGTATTCGGAGGCCACAAGCTCGTTTACGACTGTCGCCTGGTCGCGTCCGAGGGATACCCAGACGTTGAGCGCCTTTGTGGTCGAATCGGAAATGGAGGTGTAGTCCTCAAAGAACGAGCCGATGAATGCGCGGAAGCCGAATGAAAGAGAGGAGAAGAAATTCGTCTTTACGCTTCTGAACTTCTCGTGAGAGGTTTTTACCTCGATGTAGTCAAGCTCCAGCGGCTGGTCGCGGTAGTCGCGCATCCATGCGGAAACCGCCGAAATCTGATCCTTTATGGAGCTGAGCATCTGCGGAATATCGTCGGGTTCCTTTACGGCAAGCTTCAGGATTACTGCCATAGTCTGGAGCGTGGAAGCCTCAGAGCCCTGTCCCGTCATCTTCTCGATGCCCGCCTTCTCTGCGTAAAGACTGTCGATCGTGCTCTGGAACACGTCGAGAAGCTCGGGTATCTGCTCGTCAAGGAAGTAGTCGTTGTACTCGTCGGGTGTGGGACCCGTGATCATAAGTATGCGTCTGTAATAGTAGTTAAGGTTGTAGATAACGTCATCAAGACGCTCCATAACCGCACCGATATCGCCGGGGATTACCTCAAGCGCTATCTTGTTGGTGCCCGCCTTAAGGTGAACATAGATGTCGTTGCCGCCGTCGTCCTTAAGCGTTATCGCCTGCCAGTGGGGGTCGTACTGAATCTTTACGTCCTCAAACTCCTTGCAGGGAACCTCGCCGTTGATGTACACGCGTCTGTTGGAGAAGAAGCCGCGCATTGTGCTCTGGCGAGCCTTGAGGTTTATGTTGTACCAACCGTCCGCGGGAACCTCGAACTGATACACGATAGTCTGTGCAGCAGTATCCCATGTGTCCGCGCCGATTGTGTTGTAGCGCTTGTACACGGGGTGCGCGGGGCTTACGCCCGGGTCGGTTCTGTCATATGTCGGGTAAAGCGTGGAGGCCGTAGTGTAAAGCGGCGACTCCGCCTCGATAAGTATCGCCGTGTTCCCGGGGAGAGCGGGAGTCTGGTCGATCTGTTCCTGCGTAGGGGCAATATCCGCATAGTACGGCAGCTCCTTGCTGTTAAAGAAGCGTATGTTCTTGATATAAAGATTGGTCTTTACGCCGTTGAGGGTCAGCGTGTGATCGCCCTCGGAAAGGTAGAAATAATACGGCGTGTTGATAAGTCCGTCCTTATCCTTTATGGGATAAGTAACCCAGCAGTCGTACTCCTCCTGCGGAGGGCGCTTCTGATTCTTCTTGAGCGCGTCGTACTCAATGGCGGTCTTGCTCTTCCAGTAGCGGTCAAGCTCTGTGAGCTTAACCTCGTCAAATGCATACTCGCCGTCGATCATAACGCCCATTTCAATGGTGGTGGTCTTGCCCGCAACGGGGTAGTAGAACATCTCCATATTGTAAAGACCCGCCTGCTTTACATTGAACCTCCAGCTTATGCTGCCCTCGCTGTCAAGCCACGAAACGCAGTCGCTCTGCCCCTCGAAGTCCTTTAGCTCGCACACGGCGCCGTCGGCCGCGGTGAAGTTGGTGACATCGACATTGACGTCGACCATGGGCTTCTCCTTGTCCGCGTACTTTACTATGTAGTTTTTGTAAGCGTTCTTTGTGCTGGTCGAACTGAGACCATTTGAATCGGCAGCGACCGCAGTCGCGTCCGAAGCGGCGTCCGTTGCCTCTTCAGCAGAAGCAAAGGGCGCAGTTTGAACCATCGCGGCAGCCGTTGCGAATGCCATAAACAGCGAGACCGCTCTTTTCAGGCTCAATTTTTGCTTTTTTGCCACAGTATTTATCCACCTTTCCTAAACTGACATACAGCTTTAACGCCCATAGGCGCATAACGGGCTTCTCCCTTTCCCGCGTATCAACTGTTTTCCGCGCATTGCTGCGCGTTATTTTCCCATGCGGGGGTAAATGCACACCCTGCCGTCCTCAAGTTCAACGCGAACCTTGTCGCCTCCCTTAAGTCCAAGCTCCTCCAGATATTCCTTGGGAATCTGCAGGCGCCCTGCCCTGTCAAGCACGGAAACCTCCTCGTGGGTGGCTTCAGCCTCTGCCTGCTCGGACAGCTCGCCAAAGGAGCGCAGCTGCGCGGCCTTTCTAAGCATCTCGGTCGAGGTCTTGCCGTCCCTTATGGCGACGACTCTGTCGATCTGCTTCGATAGCTTTGTATCATGAGTAACGATGATTATCGTCACTCCCATGACCCTGTTCAACTCACGGAACACGTCAAGAATAAGCTTCGACGTCGCCGTGTCAACCGAACCCGTGGGTTCGTCTGCAAGCAGCAGCTTCGGGTTATTCGCAAGCGCTATTGCTATCGCAACGCGCTGTTGCTCACCGCCCGACATCTGGTCGAGCCTGCTGTTTTTACGCGCGGAAAGCCCCACCATGTCCAACAGTTCGCCGGCTCTCTGCTGCCTTGCGTTAAAGCCCGAAAGGAGCATCGGCATTTCAACGTTCTGCTGTGCGGTGAGGTACGGTATGAGGTTCCGCGCGTTATTCTGCCACACGAACCCGACCGTTTTGCGCTTGTATTCTATAAGGTCGGCTTCAGAGAATTTCAGCATATCCTTTCCGTCAATGAAAAGGCTTCCCGCCGAGGGCTTATCAAGCCCGCCGAGCATATTAAGCAGCGTTGACTTGCCGCTGCCGCTTGCCCCGACTATTCCCATCAGCTCTCCCCGTTCAACCGTGAGGTCCAGCCCTTGCAGCGCCATAACCTCTACATCGGAGGATTTGTAGATTTTCACGAGGTTTTCCGCCTGCACCATCACATTCTCGGGCGGGGCGAGCATTACCCTTTTAGGCATTGTCAGCCTCCATATCCTCGTTTATCTTCACATCGCCGATAACGCCGTCCTCAAGCGTGTAAACGATATCAGCGAGTTCCATCATGGACGTATCATGCGTTGTCATGACGATTGTCAGGTCATTCTTCCGCACCAGTTCTCTGAAAAGATGCATCACCGCGAATCCCGTCGGGCTGTCAAGCTCGGCTGTCGGTTCGTCGGCGAAAATGATCTTCGGCGAGTGTGATATTGCCCTTGCGATCGCAACGCGCTGCTGCTCGCCGCCTGACATCTCACCGGGACGGTGGTTCATGCGCTTTTCAAGCCCGACCTCTACAAGACTCTGCCGTGCGCGCTCTACGCGTTCCTTATAGGGCAGCTTTGTCAGCCTCAGCGCAAACTCAACGTTCTCAAACGCCGTCATCGTTGAGATGAGCGCCACGGACTGGAACACGAAAGACATATCCAGCCGCCGCAGCTTATCGCGCGCGCCGTCTGAAAGCTTGGTGATATCGTTTTCCTGCCCGAGGAAAAAAACCTCGCCCGATGTCGGTCTGTCGAGCGCACCCAGAATATTTATCAAGGTCGTCTTACCAGAGCCGCTCCTTCCGCGAAGGACCGAGAGTCTGTTGGGACGTATCTGCATATTTATTCCGCGCAGAGCGTGCACCACGCTCCCGTCGCCTATCTTAAAGTCCATGCAGACGTTTTTTGCTTCAATTATACTTTCCATCAGCTTCCCCAAGCGTTTTAAGCCCCAGCCGCCGTTCATCGGCTGTCACGCGCCGAACCGCTCTGCAATGCGCAAAATTACACCCAGCGCACACACTCTGCTGTCACGAGCGCATAACTTGTCTATCATATACCACGTTATAATTATAGCAAATTTACACGTCAATGTCAATAAGATTTAATTTTTTTATGCACTTTATCTAAATGCAGCGAGCTCAAAAAAAATACCACATTATCTTCGGGATAATATGGTAATTCTATATATAGTGCTTATTTGACGATTTTCGCCGTCATCCTCTATATCTTGTGCCACTCTGCGAACATAGCATAAGACTTATTAGTTATTTAGCCATGTTTACTTAATTTAATCTTTATTTCGTCATTTTTAACGAAATTTTCTCGGCATTTTTAGTCATATACGCTAAAGTGCTGAGCATATACAACAAATTGTGTCTGCGCAGATTGTACACAACAACAAAGCCGCCCCGAAAACCGAGGCGGCTCGTCTTATTCAGCTAATGCCAAAATGAAGATCGCAATCAGATTAAATCTGAATTACTTTCTCTTCTTAGCAGCTACTACAGCAGCGCCAGCTACGAGAGCAGGAACAACTGCGAGTGCGATACCGGTCGGAGGAACATCAGTCTTGGTCTCGGTCTCGGTCTCGGTAGAGGTTTCGGGCTGGAGAGTGGTTACAACAGTTTCAACACTGGAGTCAGAGCTGGTCTCAGTCTCTGTGCTGGTGTCGGGAACATCGGTGCTCTCGCCGTCAACAACGGTCAGAGTAACAGCGTCAGCGTCAACACCATCGGTGTAGCCTGCAGAAGGAACGAGTGCTACGGAAACTTCCTCGCCGGCAGCAGCCTCAACGTCGAATACGAGGGTCAGAAGAGCCTCGCCATTAGCGGGAGCGCCGGTAGCGCTGATCCAACCGAAGTGCATCTCAGCCTCGTTGAATATAGGCATACCAGCAGTGGTAGTGGTGTATTCAGCAAGCTTGAGGTTCTCGGAAGCCTTGATCGTTACGTCAACGATATCAGCGGTGTAATCAGTAGCAACAACTTCAACTACGAGCTGATCGCCAGCTACAGCAGTGTCAGATACAACAGGTGCAAGTGCAGCAGATGCAGCAACAGCTGTCAGGGACAGAACTGCAGCAGCAGTGCCAAGAGATAAAATCTTCTTCATATACTTTTCCTCCATGATTTTTTCTTTTATTGATTATTCCCGTCGCGGGGCTTTCGCCCCGCTCGGGGAGATATCAACTTAGATTAGGAATTCGGTCAATTAAACCTTGAATGCAGCCTTCAGGATTGCGGAAGCGTCTGCGATGTCGCCCTTGCCGCCAACGGTATCGTAGTCAGCGAGGGATACGTCGAACTCAGTGCCCTCAGGAAGAACGTTGAATGCGTACTTCAGAACGAGGGAAGCATCTGCAATGTCCACCTTGCCGTCGTGGTTTACGTCACCTACAGCGAACTTAACCTCGGTCTGAGCCTTTACAGCTGCGAGGAGTGCCTCGTAAGCAGTGGTAAGAGCTGCGTGAGATGCGGAAGCTGCGTTAGCAGAGGACTTGGGCATCTTAACCTTGGTGCCGTCGAGAAGCTCGATGGAGTCGTACTCGTTGTCGCCAAGAGTGTATACACGGTTGAAGCCCTGGAAGTAACGATCGGTGGTGTAAGCGTCGTTGTCGAGCTCAACATCAGCGTTGCTAGCATCCTTGTCGATGGGCTTAACTACGGACAGAGCGTAAGCGGTGTCCTCAAGAGCCTTGGTAAGAGCTGCCTCAGGCTTGAGGTCGTTGCTGTCGATCATATCGGAAACTTCCTCGATCTTGTCGTAGATCTCGCCAAAGCTGTACTTGAACGCGTTGTAGTCGTTCATTACGCTGTTGTAGTAGCCCTCGAGGGTCTCATAAACCTGAGTAGCAACGAGGTCGCCCTTGATCTTCTTGCCGTCAACATAAGCAGAAGTTACGTTGTCCTTGTAGGTCTTGATCTTGTTAGCAGCCTTTACCCAGTCCTGAGCTTCCTGACGTGCCTCAACAAGCTTGTTGTGAGATACGGAGAAGAGCGCAGCGTCACCGGTGAGGTCAGCCAGCTCGTAGCACTTGTCGATAAGGGAAACGATCTCAGCCTTGGTGTGAGTACCGTAAGCTGCGTCGTACTTATCGCTCAGAGCGTACTTGAGGTATCTGTATACGAGAGCCCACTCAGAGGAAGAACCCTTTGCAGAGTTAGCAGAGATGGAGTCGGTCGTATCGATATCGTAGATGTCGCTGGTCTTGATGTCGTCCTTGTTGCCTGCGATGTAGGTCTCAGCAAGCTCCATAGCGGTTGCAAGGTCAGCGTAAGTATCGATTGCAACACCGGTCTTGGAAGTGGTAGGAACATAAGAACCGTTCATGGTCTGGGAAGCGCCTGCGATGGAGCCCCACTGACCAATCTGCGGGCAATCCTTGTAAGGAAGCGAAGCAAGGTCGCCATCGATTACGTTGTTGAGGCCGTGGTTATCGGTGTCACCGGTAAGCATGGTGGAGTCAACGGGGATGTAATCAGTCAGGTCAACAGTTGCGCCCTTGGATACGAGCTTGTACTTGCCGGTAGCAGGCTTGGAATCGGTTACGGGGTCGCCTGTCCAGTACTTGCCATCCTTATCGAGCGGAATGTAGTAAGCCTTACCAGCCTTGTTGGTCTTTACGGAAATCTCAGCAGCGATGAGCTTGGTTGCAGAAGCAGTCCATGTACCGCCGTTGGGGTTTACGCTGTAGTTGGCAGAATCGAGGAAGAATGCGTCAGCAGTAGCAACTGCGCCCTCTACATACTCGAAGCTGTAGCTGTTGATGGGCTGCTTAACATTCAGACCGGAAGCGCCTACGCACTTAACAACAGCGTCGTACAGATCGGTAGCGGAAGTCTTGTTGTAGTTGTAAACAAGTCTGCCGTGGTACTGATCGAGAAGCTTCTGAACAGTAGCCTTGGAAGCTCTGGAGCTGTCGTCAGCGGAGAAGCCGTTGAGAACAACAGTAGCCTCTACGCAAGCGTTGTAAGCGTCAACGAGGTTGCTCTGAGTGGTCTTGTTGAGAGCCTTGATCTCATCGAGCTCCTTGTAAGCTGCGTTGATGTCATCGTTGAGGGAAGCAACGTGCTCATAGAGCGTGCCCCAAGCAACGGTCTGACCCTGGTAGCCCCAGTATGCCCAGTTGGTGTCAACGGTACCAACTCTCCAGGACTCGTAAGCGAACTCCTTCTTAAGAGCTGCCTCGTAAGCCTTCAGAGCGGTTCTGAACATTGCCTTTGTTACGGAAGCGAGCGGAGAAAGGTTCTTCTTCGCAGAGTCGAGAGCCTCGTAAGCGTCGGTGATGATTCTGGAATCAGCAGAAGTCAGAACGCTCTCAGCCTCGTCGTAAGCGGTAGCAAAGTTGTCGAAAGACTCAGCGGTGTAGATGAGGTCGCCGAGCTCTTCGTTGTTGATGTTGTTGCTCTCGTAGATCTTCTTACCGGAATCGATAAGGGTCTTGAGCTGCTCAGCAGAGTAGATAGCGAGCTTGTTCTTTACTGCTGCAACCATAGCGTAAGCTGCGGTGTAGTCAGTGTTGGTGGAGTCATCGTTATCGAGAACATTGTCTGCGAAATCGAGGGCTGCCTGCATCTCCTCGCCGGAGATGGAGCCGTAGTCGTTCAGCTCGTTGTTTCTGAAGCTGTCGAGTTCCTTAAGATATGCCTCAAGGTCAGCCTTGGTCTTAACGTTCTTGGTTGCGGAAGCGGTTGCAACGTCATCTGCACTAGCAACGACTGCAACAGAGCCAATTGCCATTACAGAAGCCATAGCAGATGCAAGAATTCTTCTTCTTAACATAATAGTCCTCCTAAATTTGGTTTTTTTATAACATCTCTGAGTTATCGGGCACTCGGATGTGATAAACGGTTTTCTTCCGTTCACTCGGGTAGTCAGCCGGCAAAAACAAAAAGTTTCACGTTCTTCAAAAATTTTTTCAGAAACGTCAAAATCTCATTTTTCCGTCTGCATAACCGTAGTCAACGTGCATTTGCGGAAAGTTTCACCCGCGGGGAAAATTTTTTCTGCGGGTGAAAACCGCGTCCCATTCTGGGAATTACTTTCTCTTTCTGGAAAGAGCAACCGCGCCTGCAGCAACAACTGCTACGCCTGCAACAGCAGCGATGCCCTCGATACCGGTGTCGGGCGAGCCCTTGTCGGGAGTCGTGGTCGTGGTGTTGTCAGCAGCCTCAGCGGTATCAGCAGCGGGCTCGTCAACAACAGGGGTATCAGCAGCAGCGTCAGCTACGTTGTAGGTGATGTTGCCGTTAGCGTCGTAGGAAAGAAGCAGGTTGCCGTCAGCGTCCTTGACATTCATGCCGAGAACGGTGATGTCGGTCATGCCGCTGCTCCACTCCTGGAACGCTATCTGAACCAGAGAGTAGTCGTCAACAACGTTGTTGGTGTCGTCAACGTTCATTGTAACGGTGTACTGAAGGTCGCCGGTCTTTACAGTCTGGCAAGCCTTGTCCTCTGCGAGGGTAGCAAGCTCGAGGTCCTCGTCAACAACGCCCCAGAACTCCTTGCCTACCCAGTTGTGGGAGGAATCGGAAGCGCTCTTGTTGGAGAGAACGATAGCGCCGCCAACTTCGCCTTCCCACCACTCAGGCTCTGCGGGAGTGAAGGTAACCTCAACGGAAGCTATCTTACGGCAGTCGAAACCGCAGTCGTAAACGTCCTTCTCGCCGGAGTCGAAAGTGCCGTCGGAGAAAACGACGGGCATCCAGGAGCCTGTGCCGCTCTTGAAGATACCGGTAGAGGGAACCTCAGTCAGGGTAGCGCTTGCGGATACGGCAACGGTAGCGCAAACTGCAGCAGCTGCTGCAACGGAAAGAAGCTTTGAAATCTTCATGAAATAATCCTCCAAATGTATTTATGTCGTGAGAAATTACTTTCTCTTTCTGGTAAGAACTACAGCGCCTGCCGCTACTGCTGCAAGGCCTGCAACTGCTGCGATGCCCTCAACGCCCGTATCGGGAGAGCCCTTGTCGGGAGTGGTGGTCGCAGCTACGTCTGTGCCGGTGGTGTCAGCGGGAGTAGTGTCAGCGGGAGTGGTGGTGGTGTCAGCAGCGCCAACAAGGTTGCCCTCGCCGTCGAACATAGCCATGGTGTTGCCGGACTTGTCGATAAGCTCGAGAGAATCAACAGCGATCGTGGACATATCGCTGCCCCACTCCTGGAGAGCTATCTGAGCGTAGCCGTCAGCGGAATCAAGGATCTCGCTGTAGATGCAGTTGGTGTCGTCAACGTTAGCGGTGAGCTTGTAGGTGTAGTCGCCTACCTTAACTGCCTGAACAGCAGCAGCGGTGTCAACGGTGTTGAGCTCGAGGTCAGCGTCGTCAACGCCCCACCAGTTTGCAGAAATCCAGTTGTGGTCAGCGGGGGTTACGGAAGTAGGACCGCAGGAAAGAACGATGCCGCCGCCGGTGTTGCCCTCGAACCACTCAGGCTCAGCAGCTCTGATGGTGAATACTACCTGACCGATGTTAGCAACGTCAAGACCAAGGTCGATACCCTCGGACGGGCAGAATACCTTTACCATCCACATACCGGTGCCAGCAGAAAGGTTGCTTGCGGTGGTGGTGGGTACTACCAGCTCTGCGCTTGCGGAGCAAGCCATTACGGCAGCAGCGGATACAGCAGCCGCAGCAGAAAGAATCTTTGCGAGTTTCATAATAAAAATCCTCCTTATAAATTTTCCCCGCGCGCGTCTGCGCAGGTAAAAATTCCCTTTTGCAAAGATAGCATACCATACAGACATAGCTACCCTTGTATAACACTATAACATTTTTGCACGCTTTAAGTCAATGTGCAATTTGTATAAATCTTTGAGGATTTTTTATTCAAATTAAACACGTCCGCCGAGCTCTCCATTTTTTACCCTTGCGAGGCTTGTATTCGTGCGGTTTTAAGGCTTTTAAGCAAATTAACTCACAGTTATTATTCCCGCAAAACCTCAGCAAAAATACTTATGAAAAAGCTAAAAAATAATGGCTGCGGCAGTCCGGCAACTTTCCTGCGACAAAATTCCGGCATAATTTTTGTGCAAAACAAACAAAATACACCACAGGGGCTTGAAAACACGCACCGAAAATGCTATAATATAATTTGTGATACGCCTCTTTAGTTAAATGGATATAACAGCCCCCTCCTAAGGGGCAGTTGTAGGTTCGATTCCTACAAGGGGTGCCATATTCTCCCGCACATTATGATGTGCGGGATTTTTTTGCCGTCGTCACGGGCATACGCGCTTTTCGCAGGCGGTAAACGCAGCCCATAACAGGGCTATAGTCTGTGCCCGTCGGAACTGCGCGCGGTACGCGCGGTATAATAATAATGTAGTCCCATTCGGCAGGCTGTCCCACAAGCGAATGCGCGGCTCGCCGCAAAAAGGCGAACACATACCGGGTGCGGCAGCGTTCTTTTCGCTTATAGCCAAAAGCGCGGGCAGGACAAACGAATAAACAAAGCGGCTCGTTCGGCGAGCCGCTTTTGCTGTGAAATTGTTTACTTCACGGGGAAGAGCGCATAGGCAATTATTTATTCATATATATTGTCAACACCTCATGGAATGTCACACACAAAAAAGCCGCGCCCCGAAAAAGGAGCGCGGCCGCTTTTATTTACGTGTTTACTTGCTGTAGTACATATCAAGGAATTTGTGGATAAGCTCCACAGACCCGTCGATGCCGAGCGCGGAGCTGTCAACGCACAGCTCGTAGTTCTGCGGCTGACCCCAGCGCTTGTCGGTGTAGTAGTTATAGTAGCTCGTGCGCTGCTTGTCTATGCGCTTAACATAGTCCGCCGCGTGCTTTTCGCCTATGCCGTACACCTCGATAGCGCGCTTTACGCGGTCCTCAAACGGCGCGCTTATAAATATGTTTGCAACCCCGTTGAAATCACGCAGCGCGTAATCCGCACAGCGACCGATGATAACGCACGACTGCTCGGAGGCTATCTTCTGTATAGCCGCAAGCTGTGCGAAGAAGAGCGCGTCGTCAAACGGAACGCCGCCCTGCCCGTAGGTGGTGGAAAGCAGGTAAAGGAAGCTGTTGGAGCGCTTCTCGTCGTTTTCCTCAAAGTGGTTCTTGTGTATCCCGCTCTCACCTGCGGCAATATCAAGCAGCTTGTTGTCGAAAAACTCGATATCGAGCAGCTTTGCAAGCTTCTCGCCTATCTCGCGGCCGCCGCTTCCGTATTGTCTTGTAATGGTTATTATCTTGTATGCCATAAAGAACACCTCCGTCAAGTGATTTCGGGATTACGGGAGCTATGCTCTCTTTATCCTTGACATGATTATACCACAAAAAAATTAGTTTGTCACTATTTTTAACAAAATTTTTCGCCTTTATAGGCAATTTTTGTGGAATTTCACTACAAGCGAACGTGCTTCTTTGACAAAAATCACAACCGCTCAGTCCCCGAGAATGATACGTCCGAGCTCCCCTGCGTTCTGCGCAAGGTACTTCGGGCGGCACCCCTCAAGCTCCGCGCGCCCCCTGAAGCCCCAGAGCGCGCCGCACGCGTCTATTCCCGCATTGCGGGCGGTGAGCATATCAACGTCGCTGTCGCCGACATAGAGCGTGCTGCGCTCGTCCGCGCCGTGGCGCCGCATAAGCTCGCGCGCCGCCTCGGGCGACGGCTTTGTGGGGAAGCCCTGCCCCGCGCCGAGCACGTCGTGAATGTCCGCGCCGTAGAACTGCCGCACAAGCGCCTGCGAAAATTCGTGCGCCTTGTTGGAGTTGCACGCGCATATCACCCCGCGCTCCCCGAGCCTGCGCACAAGCCCGGGCATACCGTCGTAGGGCGCGGTAAGGTCGGTTTTGTGCGCGCCGTAGTAGCTGCTGAAAAGCGCGAGAGCGCGCTCCTCGTCCTGCGGGGAGTGTCCTGCGGGCAGCATTCTCTCAACAAGCTTCGGTATGCCGTTGCCGACGAAGTGCTTGTACTTTTCCGTGTCATGCTGCGGCAGCCCCATTTCAGCGAGGGCGTGATTTCCCGCCGCGGCAAGGTCGCCTATAGTGTTCAGAAGCGTACCGTCAAGGTCGAATATTACAAGTGCGTACATAATAAGTCCTCCTCAAAACCCCAGCGGGAAGAATATCGCGGCGCCGTAGCTCAGCAGCCACAGCGCGCCGGTGATATAGGTAAGCCCCGCAAGGAACGGCAGCCCCGTTACCTCCCGGCGCATCCGGTTCTTCTTTTTGTTGGTGGCGACGTTCACCGTAATGCACGCGGCAAGCGCCAGCACAAGCCCCACAAACGTCGCCCACTGCGGCAGCACGCCCGTAAGGAACAGCAGGTCGAGCACCGCCCCCGCGACAAACAGCACATTCATCAGTATCTGTAAATAATCGTATTTCGTAAGTTTCATGCAAAACCCTTTCTTTGCGCGGAGCATGATCCTCCGCCGTTTATGTAAATTATACAACGCTTTTTTCACCTTGTCAACCTTGAAATCTGCTTAAAAGTGTGCTATAATATAAATGTATTTATTTTTTCGGGAAAGGATTGTTCTCAATATGCCTACAAAAAACGAATTTGACGCCAAACTCGCGGAACTCGTGCGCGCGCAGGAGCAGCTCATAAACCGCCCCAACCGCAAAACAGACTTTTACAACGGCGTTTACGACCGCTACGAAAACCCCGTTCTCACCGCCGCGCACGCCCCCATTATCTGGCGCTACGACCTGTCCTACAACGATAACCCCTTTTTAATGGAGCGCCTTGGCGTGAACGCCGTGATGAACTCGGGCGCCGTTTACCTCAACGGCAAATACTGTCTTGTCGCACGCGTTGAGGGCGCGGACAGAAAGAGCTTCTTCGCCGTCGCCGAAAGTGACAAGCCTACGGAGGGCTTCCGCTTCCGCGACTACCCCGTGATACTGCCCGACACCTGCCCTGAGGAAACCAACGTATACGATATGCGCCTTACGCAGCACGAGGACGGCTGGATTTACGGCGTGTTCTGCTCTGAAAGCAAGGACAAGTCCGTGAACGACCTGTCCGCCGCCACCGCGCAGGCGGGAATAGTACGCACAAAGGACCTTACCGCGTGGGAGCGCCTGCCGAACCTTATAAGCAAAAGCCCGCAGCAGCGCAACGTCGTGCTTCACCCAGAGTTTGTGGACGGCAAGTACGCGTTTTACACCCGCCCGCAGGACGACTTCATATCCACGGGTTCGGGCGGCGGCGTGTGCTTCGCGCTGTGCGAGGACATCACGAACCCCGTGCTCTGCACCGAGGAAAAGGTGATAAGCCCCCGCCTCTACCACACGATAACAGAGGTGAAGAACGGCGCGGGCGCCGTACCGATAAAGACCCCGCGCGGCTGGATACACATTGCGCACGGCGTGCGCAACACCGCCGCAGGTCTGCGCTATGTAATTTACGTTTTCGCAACAGACCTCAACGACCCCTCAAAGCTCATCGCAAGCCCGTCGGGGCTGTTTATCGCGCCGCACGGCGCCGAGCGCGTGGGCGACGTGTCGAACGTTGCTTTCACCAACGGCGCTATCGTCCGCGATAACGGCGACGTGTACATCTACTACGCTTCAAGCGACACAAGGCTGCACGTTGCCTCCACCACGACAGAAAGGCTGATGGACTACACCTTCAACACCCCGTCCGACCCCCTGCGCTCCGCAGACTGCGTAAAGCAGCGCTGCGAGCTCATCGCAAAGAACCTGAGCGCTGCGGGTAAGGCGTAATGGAGTATTTCGACCTTTACACCGCGGACAGGCGGCAGCTCGGGCAGAAGATACTGCGCGGCTCGCCCCTTCCGCGCGGCACCTACCACATAGTCGTGCAGATAATGACCGTAAACAGGGACGGCAGGATACTTCTGACTCAGCGCGCGCAGGGCAAATCGGGCGCGGGCAGGTGGGAGTGCACGGGCGGCTGCGCCGTTTCGGGCGAAACGAGCAGGCAGGCAGCCGCACGCGAGCTTTTCGAGGAGACGGGCATTCGCGCGCTGCCGCAGTCGCTCGAGCACATCTGGACGCTTAAGGGCGACAGTATGCTGCTGGACTTCTACGCCACGCGACAGGATATAAGGCTCGAGGATATGCGGCTTCAGCCCGCGGAGGTGAGCGCGGCGAAATGGGTAAGCTTCAGGCGCATGGAGGAAATGGTGCGCACGGGGCAGACCATAGCGACCGTGACAAAGTGGTTCTACGCCTGCTACGACAGCCTGCGCAGCCGCACTTCCGCAGCAGACTGAACCTTTCATACGGAGGCTTTTTTTGGACAGGAAAACGACTATCGCTAAAATAAAGGCACTCGCACAGAGCGGGGAATATTCGGGAAATTCCACCGAGGAGGTATTCGCGCGCTGCTACGCCGCCGTGCAGAAAACCCTCGGCATAACGCCGTTCGACGAGCAGCTGTCGGCTGCCCTGGCGCTCAGTGAGGGGCGGCTCATACAAATGCAGACAGGCGAGGGCAAGACCCTCTGCGCCGTTTTCGCCGCCTGCGCGCAGGCTCTTTCCGGAGGGCGCGCTCATGTGCTGACGTTCAACGACTACCTTGCCGCGCGCGACTGCGCGTGGATGAAGCCCGTTTACGACGAAATGGGCGTGAGCGTGGGCTGTATCACCGAAAAGACCCCGCGCAGCGAGCGCAGGGAGCTTTACTCGCGGCAGGTGCTCTACATCACCGCAAAGGAGGCGGGGTTCGACTACCTGCGCGATTTTGTATGCTTTGAAACGGACGAGATGGTATTCCCCGAAGCGCTTGACTTTGCGATAGTGGACGAGGCGGACAGCATTCTTATAGACGAGGCGCGTATTCCGCTTGTGATTGCGGGCGACATTGCAGTAAGCGAGGACAGCGGCACCGCGGACGTCTACAAGAAGCTCGCCGATTTCGGCGAGGGCGACTTTGACACCGACGAGGAAACGCGCAGCGTTTATCTTACGGACGAGGGCGCGGACAAGGCGGAGGCGCTGTTTTCCTGCGACCTTTACGCCGAGGAGAGCGCGCCGCTGCTCGCAAAGATATGCGCGTGCCTTAAGGCGCGCTATGTGCTGCGCGAGGACAAGGACTACATCGTAAAGGACGGCGCTGTGGTGCTTATCGACGAGGTTACGGGGCGCGCCGCGCGGGGGCGCGTGTTCCCCGGCGAGCTTCAAAGCGCCGTTGAGGCGAAGCACGGACTCAGAATAACCTCGCGCGGGCAGATAATGGGCAGCATTGCGTTACAGTTTTTCGCGCAGCTTTACCCCAAAATCTCGGGCATGACGGGCACGGCGCAATCCTCAGAGGAGGAGTTTGCGCGCCTTTACGGCATACAGACCGAGATAATCCCCACGCGCCTGCCCTGCGCGCGTATCGACCACCCCATGGAGCTTTACTGCGACGCGCAGGAGAAGCGCCTTGCCATTCTCGCGGCGATAGAGGAAGCCGCAGCGGCAGAGCGCCCCGTGCTTGTCGGCACGCAGAGCATCGAGGAAAGCGAGAGCATAGCCGCTCAGCTTAAGGAGCGCGGAATAACTGCCGCCGTCCTCAACGCCAAGAACGACGCGCAGGAGGCGGAGATAATCTCCCACGCAGGCGAGCGCGGCGCAGTCACCATCTCCACCAACATGGCGGGGCGCGGCGTGGATATAAAGCTCGGCGGCGAAAACGGCGAAAGCCGCGACTTTGTAACTGCGGCGGGAGGGCTTCTCGTGCTTGCCACCGCCATGCGGGAAAGCTCGCGCATGACCCGCCAGCTGCGCGGCAGGGCGGGCAGGCAGGGCGACGTGGGCGAAAGCCGCTTTTTCGCCGCGCTCGACGACGAGATAATGACCCGCTGCGACCTTAAGCACCTTGCGGGCAGACATTACCCCGCACAAAAGGAGCAGGGCGCGCTTACCGACAAAACGCTGCTTAAGGAAGCGGAGCGCGTGCAGCGCATTGCCGAGGGCGACGCGTTTGAGGACCGCGCAAACCTGCGCAAATACACGATGATAGGCGAGAAGCACCGCGCGCTCACATTCCGCCGCCGCGCCTCGCTGCTGGAGGGCAGCTATAACAGCGAGCTGTGGCAGCAGAACGCCCCCGAGCTTTACGAAAGCGCGGAAAAGCGCTTCGGCAGGGAGCCGCTTCAGGCGCTGCAGAACAGGATACTCGCGGCGCTGCTAAACGAGTTCTGGACGGATTACCTCAACTACACCACCTATCTGCGCGAGGGCATTCACTTAACGCAGATAGCGGGGCGCAATCCTATGGAGGAGTACAACATCGCCTGCGAGGAATACTACGATTCCGCGGCGGATTCCATACCCGAGCGCATGACGGAGCGCCTGCGCGCCGTGCTTGAGTGCGCGAGCCTTTCGGACTACCATGTTGCCGTGCCGCAGCGTACCTACACCTACCTGCTCGACGATATCGGCGAGGAGTTCAAGGCGAAACCCATTTTAATGCGGCTGTTTGAGGACGCAGAGGACGAGCGCCCCGCGCCGAAGCAGGCGCAGGAACCCGAAGAAGCCCCACAGCCGGCGACTGAGAAAAAGGGCTTTTTCAGCAGGCTTTTCGGGAAGAAATAACGCGTGTTATATAACGCTTCTGAAAGGAGAATTTTCGTGTCAACGATCTGCGCCATTGCCACCCCTGCGGCGGCGGGCGGTATCTCGGTTATCCGCATTTCGGGCGAAAACGCTCAGGATATCGCGGCAAAGGTTTTCACGCCCGTTTCGGGCAGACCGCTGAGCGCCCTTGCGGGCTACCACGCGGCATACGGCAGGATATCGGACGGCGCGGAGCTTCTCGACGACGGCGTGCTGCTGATGTTCCGCGCGCCGCACAGCTACACGGGCGAGGACGTGTGCGAAATATCCTGCCACGGCGGGATATACGTAACGCGCCGCGTGCTGAGCGCCTGCATAAAGGCGGGCGCAGAGCCCGCCGCTGCGGGCGAGTTCACAAAGCGCGCGCTGCTCAACGGCAAAATGTCGCTTACGCAGGCGGAAGCCGTAGCGGATATGATAGGCGCGCAGGGCGCGCAGATGCTCTCGTGTGCCAACAGCCAGCGCGAGGGCGCGCTCTACCGCCGCGCAGAGCGTATCGCGGACATGATAATGGAGGTGTCCTCGCAGATTTCCGCGTGGATAGACTACCCCGAGGACGACACCCCGACCGTTACGGAGGAATGGCTCAGCGAGCGGCTTGCGGCGGTGTCCGCAGAGTTTGCGCAGCTGCTTGCGGGCTACGACACGGGGCGGCTGCTGCGCGAGGGTATCGCCTGCGCGATAGTCGGCAAGCCGAACGTGGGCAAGTCTACCCTTATGAACCTGCTTGCGGGCAGCCGCCGCAGCATTGTAAGCGACATTGCGGGTACTACCCGCGACGTTGTTGAAGAAAGCGTGAACCTTGACGGCACGGTGCTGCGCCTGTCGGACTGCGCAGGGCTTCGCGAGGCGTCCGACGAGGTGGAGCGCATAGGCGTTGAGATAATGCTCGAAAAGCTTGCGGAAGCGGACGTCGTGCTTGCGGTATTCGACAGCTCGCGCCCGCTTGACAGCGACGACGAGCGGCTTCTTTCAAGCCTTGGCGGCAAAGAGGTTGTGTGCGTGATAAACAAGTGCGACCTGCCCCCCGCGCTCGACTGCGCCTCGCTTGAGCGGCGCTTCGGAAAGGCTGTGTACGTCACCGCGACCGAGGAGAGCGCAAAAGCCGCCATTGCGGCGGAGATAAACGCCCGCATGAAGCTATCGCAGCTCAACGCCGAGGCGGGCTTTCTCGCAAACGAGCGCCAGCGCAGCTGCATAATGCGCGCGGCGGACGCCGTGTCGCAGGCTGCCGAAGCGGTGCGCGCGGGGCTCACCCCCGACGTTACGGGCGTGCTGCTGACGCAGGCGCTTGACGCGGTGTACGAGCTGTCGGGCAAAAATACGGGCGACGAGGTAATAGCGCAGGTGTTTAAGCGCTTCTGCGTGGGCAAGTAAAGGATAAAGATATGAACATACTTATCGCGGGTTGCGGCAGGATAGGCGCGCAGCTCGCCGCAGCGCTTGACAGGCGCGGGCACGACGTTTCGGTGATAGACAGGGACGCCAACAGTTTCGACATTCTCCCCGCAGATTTCGGCGGGTTCACAACGCAGGGCGTGCCGATAGATTCGGACGCGCTCAGGCGCGCGGGCGCGGAAACCTGCGACGCGCTTTTCGCCGCGACCGATTCAGACGATATGAACATAATGGTATGCGAGCTTGTACGGGAGCTTTTCGGCGTGAAAAAGGTCTTCGCGCTTACGCTTGACGGCGGCAAGGGCGCGGTTTTCGAGCCGCTGGGCATAGACGTGATATGCCCGACGAGCCTTGCGGTGACCTCTGCGTGCGCGGCGATAGAGCCCGAGCAGGGCGCGGACGTGCTGATATGCGGGCAGAGCGTGCATTTTACGGTAATGGACACGCCCGAGGAGCTTGTCGGCAAGACTCCCGCCGACATAACCTACGAGCCGTTCGAGTCGCTTTTCGGCGTTATCCGCGGCGGCACGGGGCTTGAGGCATACACGGGACAGCACATGGAGTTCGGCGCGCGGGACAAGCTTGTCTTTGCAACGCTGACTTAACGAGGAAATATTATGAAAGCGATAATTGTGGGCGGCGGCAAGGTGGGCTTTTACCTTGCGAAAACGCTTCTGGAGCACGACTACGACGTAACGGTGATAGAGCAGGACAAGGAGCACAGCAGGTTCTGCGCCAACAACCTTGACGCGCAGGTAAGCTGCGGCAGCGGCACAAGCGTTGAAACGCTAGAGGCGTGCGGCGCTGCGGAAGCGGACGTTGTGATAGCGGTAACGGGCAAGGACGAAAGCAACCTTGTGTGCTGCCAGATAGCGCGGCTGCGCTTTGGCGTTAAAAAAACCATCGCAAGAGTGAACGACCCCAAAAACACGCAGGCGCTCGAGCGGCTCGGCGTGGACATTGTGGTGTCGGCTACGGACAACATAATACAAAAGCTTGAGCACGAGGTGGACCTGAGCCGCATGAAGCAGCTCATAGAGCTTGACGGCAACGCCTCGCTGCTGGAGATAACCCTCCCTGCGGAATACCGCCTTGAGGGAACGCCGCTCGCGGCGCTTTCGCTGCCGCCCTCGTGCAACATCGCCTGCATAACGCGCGCGGGCAGAACGATAATCCCGCGCGGACAAACCGTGCTTTACGGCGGGGACGTAATGCTTGTAGTGGCACAGCTCAGCGCGGAAAAGGATTTGCGCAGGGCGCTTAAGATAAAGGACTGACGCTCCCTTTCAGGGAGCACAGCTTGTCGAAAAAGTATGTTATGCCCGCGAAGCGGGCTTTGAAATCCGTTTTTTGTCACGGCTCCGCCGGGGCAA
>CAKSEE010000022.1 GCA_934446455.1 uncultured Oscillospiraceae bacterium
GGCGAGAAAGGTGCAGATGCTAGGAAACGGCATTTCGGCTAGGCTTAGTGCCTGCCGAATATGCCGTTGACGACGCAGCTGTGCCTTTATCGACAGCCTGTGGGGGCGGTCAATTTCGACCGCCCCCTTTCTTTATGCGTCAGCTTTTAATGTATCAGCCCTTCTTTGTCACAGGCACCCATATCTCGCTGTAGGTATCCTCGGGCTTTTCTGCGGGCGGCGTGTACATCTCAATGTTGTAGTTGCCCGCAAGCTCGTATTCGCGGCAGTTGGGCAGCCACTCGCTCCATATGCGGGTGTTCACGCTCTGCAAAGCCTCGGGAAGCGCACCCCTGCACGGGAACACCGCCCACGTCCCCGCAGGGATAACGCGCGTAATGCAGCCCTCGGGCAGCGGACGGCAGGGATTGTACACGTCCGCTATAAGGTACTCGAACTCCATCGCGCCGTTGTTGACGTCCTTGGAATCAAGGCATATGCCGAACATTCCCATCACCTTTTCGCCGCCGCCCGCAGCGTAATGCTCATCCCAGAACTTGGGTATCTCGCTGTACGAGGTTTCCGCAGAGAACCTGCGCGAAACGCCCATTACCGTAAACTGCTCTTTTTTCTCGATTCTGTACTCCATAATACTTCCGCCCTCCAATGTAAGCTTTAGTCGAATCGGCGCTAAGCTTTTCAGCCGCGCGCCCTGTTCCTTTGCGGCGGAGGGGCTGACGCCATGAAACCGCGTGAACGCCCTTGAGAAGCTGTCGGGGCTGTCGTACCCGTACTTTACCGCGGCGTCGATAACGCGAAGCTCTCCTCCGGAAAGCTCCTGCGCGGCAAGCGACAGCCGCCGCAGGCGCACGTACTCGCCCACGCTCATGCCGCACAGCGCACCGAAAATCCGCTGAAAGTAGAACTCCGACACGAGCGCGCGGCGCGCCGCCTCACCCATTTCAACGTTCCCCTCAAGGTTGTCCTCAATGTAGCCTATCGCTTCCTGAAACCCGTCAAGCCAGCCTTTCACAGGCATCACTCCCTCCGTCTGTATGTATTATAGCACAGCCGCACGTTTACGTCCCGACTTTTTTTGCCCTTATATGTCACGCAGATACTGCATGGATTTCAGAGCCGCCGTTCGCGGTCCGGCGCGGAAATACCGTACAAATATTTTACCATGTTTTTGTCGGCACGTCAAGCGCTGCGGCTGTGCGGCTTCTGCAAGCGCAAATTTTGCCTTTTTCGGCGCAAATGCAGAAAAATTTCGGAAAAGCCCTTGACAAAACGGGAGAAAGGTGTTATAATAATTAAGCGTTGAATGTGCGGGTGTAGTTCAATGGTAGAATTCCAGCCTTCCAAGCTGGCCGCGTGGGTTCGATTCCCATCACCCGCTCCATGCTTAACGCCGAGCATTGCTGGTTATGCGCCATTAGCTCAGCTGGATAGAGCAACCGCCTTCTAAGCGGTAGGTCGAAGGTTCGAATCCTTCATGGCGTGCCATATATGGTGGGTATAGTTTAGTCGGTTAAAGCGCCAGATTGTGGTCCTGGATACCGTGGGTTCGAATCCCACTACCCACCCCAACAGAGTGCCTCGACACGCTTTTTCGCGCGTTGAGGCACTTTTTCTTCTATCAAAAATACCCTCACAGGGTTTTATTATACTGCGATATCGCCAAGCGGTAAGGCAAGGGACTTTGACTCCCTCATTCGCTGGTTCAAATCCAGCTATCGCAACCATAAAAAATACCGCCTTTTCGGCGGTATTTTTTATGGAGGCATTGTTTTTCATTTCTCGGACTGTTGTCCGAGATTTCGCAGGCGAAACCATGAAAAACAACGCGGGTGGTCTCCCGATTATCGCGCGGTTCTTCGCCGATAGCCCTGCCAAAACACCCTGCCGCCTTTTCGGCGGTATTTTTTATGGAGGCATTGTTTTTCATTTCTCGGACTGTCGTCCGAGATTTCGCAGGCGAAACCATGAAAAACAACGCGGGCGGTCTCCCGATTATCGCGCGGTTCCCGTCGGGCGGGTCGTGCTTTCGCGCAGCGCGCCCGTGCATGCGGTGAGGAGCAATGGTAGCATTTGCGGTAGGATTATAATGTTACTGATGATTTCCGAATTGCTGATATGCGTTTGGCTTGATGTAGTGTATCTGAAAAATCAACTTGCTTTCAAGCAGACTTCAATTAGATTCATGAACTTTATCAAACCTCATTATTATCCAACTGTCTTTCAAGCCGTGGTTTTTTGAAAAATCAAAAGGCTCATTACGTTATAAAAAATGCACACCCTCACGCCCTTGCGTTAAATAGTATAAAGGCAAAAAATAGGAAAGGCTCTGCCGTGACCGTTTTTAATCACCGCAGAGCCTGATTTTATTAAATTGTGTTGAAAAAGCCCATTAAATAAAGACTTTCGGATAAAGAAACTGGACACCAATCAAGATACGCATTGTATCAAAATTGGCGTCCTGTTATGAAAATAGTGACCTACTTTGATACAAAATGCACACCCCTTACGACCTTTCGTTAAAAGGTGCCGAGTACCGTTAAAAAGTGCACACCCCAACAAATTATGTGGTTTTTAATTCCTTCTCAAGCACGTCCGCATACTGCTGTATAGCATTTCCTAGCTTCCCCGACAAAGCCTGCAGCTCGGCACTTTCCAAATATTTTTGCGGATTTTTTCTAACCTCTAAGGCGGTTTCAAGTGCGGTGATGTTGTGGAATAAACAGTTTTGCAATGCCCACTCTCCGGCAGCCGTTTTGGAAATGATTTTTCCGGTACGAAGTGTGTAAATGCATCTGGCAATATCCAAAAGCCAACCAAAAGAATAGATACTTCGTCCGGTACTGCTTGCATATTTTCGAATCGTATCGTAATGAAATTGTATATTTGTTTTTATGTCCTCAAAAGAAGGCGGAGTCAATTGTCCCCGTATGTCTTTTCCATGTAAGAGACGGCTGTAGTCAAGCAGTTCTTTCATGCAACACGCATCAAAATGATAGCTGTCAGTAATTCTTTGTCCACTTGTTCCCCAATAGACAACTCTATCCGGAACCTTGCGAATAAATGCGTTTAGTGTCAACATGCCACCCTCAAAGCAACGGTAAAACGGATTATCGGACTCGGCGGCAGTAATACTCTGCCGGAGGCAAACAAGTTCATTAGCCTGTTGTTCGGAAATAGACTTTTGGGTTAGAACGAGAATATCTATGTCGCTCCAGCCGTATTGAAAATCATCTAACACATAAGAACCATAAATGTAAACAGAAGGATCGTTAAGCGAAAGAACATTGGCAATTTGGGTAGTCATATTTTTTATCGCAGCATTTAATTTCACTTTATTCCCTCCTACACATTTATTGAGAAAAATGAACACCAATCATGATACCTATTGTATCACAATTGGTGTCCGATTATGGTGCGGGTGACAGGACTTGAACCTGCACGGTGAAGCCACCAGAACCTAAATCTGGCGCGTCTGCCAATTCCGCCACACCCGCATATATTAAGGCGGATTTCCGCCGCCTTTGCTATTATATCAGAAATGCAAACCCTTGTCAAGCCCCGCGGGGCTTCGCGTTAAAGCTCCTTTACCCCCTTAGCCGCCGCCTTGACTTCCATAATGCCCGTGTCGGTGTAGAAGTACACCGTTCTGCCGTAGTCAAGACCCGTGTCCTGCGCGATTATCGGTATCCCCTCGTGACGGAGTACGTCCTTTACGGCGCTTACGTTGCGTTCGCCTATGTTGAACCTGTCGCTTGCGGTGGAAAACATTACTGCGCCGCCCGCTATCTTTGCCGTAAGTCGCGACCTGTTCGCACCCATCAGGGTCATTTCGTGTACCAGCATGGGTATTGCCGTGTCCGCAAAGCGCATGGGAGTCGCCGCGCCGTTCACCGCCTGCGTGCTGTCGGGAAGCATTATGTGCGACATTCCGCCAACGCCCGCTACCGTGTCCATAAGACAAATTCCGACACAGGAGCCCAAAGCATATGTCACAAGAACATCGGGCTTTCTGCAAACCTTAAGGTCAGAAATGCCTATTGTTATATTACTCATCATAAAACACCGAGCTTTTCCATTAGTGTAGACAGAGATTCCATCTCAGGGATAAGAATTATATTCGACTTGATATCAACGCCGTCTATCACAAACCCGTCGTCAATGAACAGAACCTTGTCCCCGACCTCGGAAAACTCGATTATCGGCACGCTCATGATGGCGCCGAGCATATCCACCGTCATGGACGGCACGCTCATGTCTATCGTAAGTCCCGTGAGCTGCGAAAGTGCCTGAAGATACGACCCTGCCATGATGTTTCCCATCTCCTTGATGGCAGACATCTCAGTTTCGCCGAGGGATATCACCCTCACGTCCTCCGCCTGCATAAACGTGCTCAGCACTACCTTTGCAAAGCTGTCCTCAAGCAGGAACATTATCATGCCCTTTACGTCCCCGCGCAGCCGCACAAGTATACCCGTAATTACCTTTTCGGGACCGCCCATGGCGTCTATTACATGCTGGTAATCAAGCACGCACACGTCGGGCACGCGCATATTGACAGCCTTTCCGAGCATTGAGGAAAGCGCCGACGCCGCGCACCCCGAACCTATGTTGCCTATCTCCTTAAGGCAGTCTATCGCAACGGGCGTAAGGTCATTGTAGTCGTTGAGCATAGTTTTATCTCCGTTTATCTGAGGTTGTTGGCTATCCGCGTGAACTCGTCCGCGGTCGTTACCACGCGCGAGCTTATCTGGTACGCGCGCTGAGTTTCAATCAGCTTTACCATCTGCGTTGCAAGGTCAACATTCGACACGACAAGCACGCCCTGAAGCTTCTCAAGGTCTGCGTTCGCCGTAACCGTGCCGCTTCTGTCGGTTGCAACGTATCGGTTGGTGCCATGCGCCTCAATGCCGTAGGGGTTCTCAAACTCAAACACACCGACAAGCTTTGCAAGCTCGTCGTAGTCCGCGGCGGTCCCAGCCTCGTTAAAGGGCACCACTATCCTGTTCATGTCATAGTCAAGAACATACTCGCCGGAGCCGCTTACGAGATACCACTCGCCCGTTTCAGCCTGCGTCATGGAAAACGCGCCGTCGCGGGTGTAGTTCACGTCGCCGAAGCGGTCCTGCACGGCAAAGAAGCCGTCGCCCGCAACAGCGAAGTCGAGCGGGCGCTCGGTATAATAGAAGTGCGACTCGCCGTACATAAGGTCGGTTTTCTGCACATACGCGCCGTGACCCGTCTGCCACTCAGGCTCGGTTTCACGCTGCACGGAATAGAGCGTGTCAGCAAATGTCGGGCGTAACGTCTGATAACCGTTGGTATTTATGTTGGCGATGTTGTTGCCATAAACGCTCAGCGCCTGCGCCTGCGCTATCATCGCCGTTTTACCCGTGTGGAATGCTATGTTCATATATTACCTCCGTGGCGCTTAACTAAGCCTGCAAAGCGAAGCGGACTTCTGATTTATGCCGTCGTTGAGCTTAAGCAGAGCGCTTGACGCCTCATAAATCCTGTTCGCGTTCATCATCATCGTCATTTCGTAGTTAAGGTCTATGTTGGAGCGCTCCACCGCGCCCTGTATGATATCGAACTTCTCTCCATCGGGAACGTCGCCCGCCTCAACGGACGTGAACATATTCGCGCCGAACTTGTCGATGTTCCCCTCGGGGTCTATGTAGGACAGCGCAAGGCGGTCAACAAGCTCGCCGTTCTGGTAGATGCTGCCGTCAACGTCTATCACAAAATCGTCGTTTCCAAGGTGTATCTCGCCGTTTTCGCCGAGAATGCGCCCCGACGTGGACAGGCACAGATAGCCCTCACCGTCAAGCTCCCAGTTACCGTTCCGCGTGAGCATTCTCTCACCGTTATAGCCCATTATGTTGAAGTACACGTTGCCGTTTATCGCCACGTCAAACGGGGATTCGGTGTATTCGAGAGAACCCTGCTCAAGGTCGGTGTAGCTCGTATCGACATAGGTGTGCTCAAACGTACCCGAAAGCTCCTCGCGGTGCTTTACAAGTATCATCTGCTCATCGAAGCTGCGTGTGATTATCGTGTCGCGCTTGTAGCCCGACGTACTCATGTTAGCGAGGTTGTTGCCTATGCAGTCCAGCTTGCGCTGGTTGAGTATCATGCCGTTACAGGCGTAATAGAACCCTCTGTTCATGCGTCCTCTCCTTTAACATACGGTGTGAGCGCCGCTTTGAGCGTCAGCGCCGCCTTTGCGTGTATCTGGCACACGCGGCTTTCGGAAACCCCGAGCGCCTTTGCGATATCGGAGTATTTCATATTCTTGTAGTAATAGAGCGTGATTACCTCCCGCTCCCTGTCCTTAAGCGACTCCACAGCCTGCGCCACCGTGCGGCGCATTTCCTGCTGCATAAGCCCGTAGTCCGTGGGTGCCGTCTGCCCCGCCTCGTCGAAGTTGTCCTCGTACAGCAGCTCCTCAAACGAGAGCGTTACGCTGCACGCCGCGTCCGCCATGCAGCGCAGCAGCTTTTCCTCTGAAAGCTCCATACTCTGCGCAAGCTCCGCGGTCGTAGGGGGTCTGTTATATAAATTATACAACTTGCTGTTCGCGTTGTCAAGTGCGCGCGCAAATTTCCTCACATTTCGCGGAATCCAGTCCTGCTTTCGTATATAGTCCACAACCGCGCCGCGTATGCGCAGCGTGGCATAGGTCTCAAACTTGGCGCCCTTTGCGGGGTCGAAGCTGTCGAGCGCTTCCATTAGCGCCAGCACGCCCTCGTTCACAACGTCGTCTGCGTCGGTGTACTTTATGTACATATTCCTCATGGAAAGCACAATGGTGCGCACAAGTCCCATACACTTCAGTACAAGCTCGTTTCGCAGGGTGATGTCGCCGCTCTGCCGGTACCGGGCTATCTGCTGTGAGATGTTCGCGTCCACCTTTGCTCTCCTTTCTGTAATATTTCGACAGCTTTCAACGCTTTGTTATCTGCTTTTGTATTTACAATCCGTAATAATTCCCGCAAATACGACAATTTGTAGCGAAAAATTACGAATTACGCATTACGAATTATGCATTGACCTTGCTCAGCGAAATATTCCCTATCGCCTGTATCTGCGCAGTAGAATCTATCTCGCTGTAGGACAGCACCGTAATGTTCGGTATGAACTGGTCGGTGAGCTTTTTGAAGTAAATGCGGACAACGGGGGACGTCAGAATTATTACAGTCGGTATAACGTCCTTGATTTTATCTATTTCGGCATTTGTCGCCGCGACTATGTGCTGAATGACATCGGGCGACATTGCAAGGTAGCTGCCCTGGTCGTTCTTCTTAACGGAGCTAACTATCATGTCCTCTATCGCGGTATCGAGCGTGATTACGCGCAGCGAGTTCGCCTCGGCGAAGCGGTGCGTTATCGTACGCTTAAGCGACTGGCGAACGTACTCCGTCACGATATCGACGTCCTTAAGAACGTTGGTATGGTCGCCGAGCGTTTCGAGAATCGTTTCAAGGTCGCGTATCGGTATGCCCTCTTTAAGAAGGTTCGACAATACTTTCTGTAGATATCCGACAGAAATTACCTTGGGTATAAGATCATCGACAACGATCGGGTTCGTTTTCTTCACGTTTTCGACCATTGTGTTTACGTCCTGCCTTGACAGCAGCTCGTGCGCGTAGCGCTTCATTATCTCGGACCAGTGCGTTATCATGACGGAAACAGGGTCGATAAGCGTGTAGCCAGCCACGTCCGCCATTATCTTCTTGTCCTCGCTTATCCACTTGGCGGGCAGCCCGAATGCGGGCTCCACCGTGTCTATGCCCTCTACCTCGGCGGTAACGTCGCCGCTGTCAAGCGCCAGATAGTGGTCTACAAGTATCTCGCCGCGCGCGACTTCCTCGCCCTTTATCTTGATTATGTACTGATTGGGGTTTATCTCGGGATTATCCGTCATTCTTACCGACGGAATGACCATGCCCATGTCAAGCGCAAACTGTTTTCGGAAGATAACCACGCGCTCGATGAAGTTGCCGCCGCTTTTCTCGTCTACAAGCCTCAGCAGGCTGTAGCCGAACTCCATCTCGATTGGCTCGACGTTAAGCAGCTTGAACACGTTGTCGATATCGCGGTAATAGTCGTTGTCCGCAGGAGCCTTTTCAAGCTCGCGCTGCTCCTCCTTCATGCGCTGCTCAAGCTCAAGCTGCGCCATCTTCTTCTTGTTTCTGTCGAGAAGCACCGCGGCCACGATAAGCAGCACGCCGAGAATAAGCAGCACAAACGTCGGGAAGCCCGGTATAAGCATCATCACAAGCACGACCATTCCCGCGATAAGCAGCACGAACGGCTGTGCGGTAAACTGGCTCTTGATGTCGTTCATCAGGCTGTCCTGACTTGCAGCGCGCGTTACGATCATACCCGTTGCTACAGAAATGAGCAGCGCGGGAATCTGCGAGCAAAGACCGTCGCCGACAGTCGCCAGCGAGTAGGTGTTAAGTATCGTCATAAAGTCGCCGTTGCCGCGCACCATGCCGATGATAACGCCGCCGATGATGTTGACGAGCGTAGTGATGATAGACATGATAGCGTCGCCCTTGACGAACTTCGTGGCACCGTCCATTGAGCCGTAGAAGTCAGCCTCGCGCTGAATGTTGGAACGGCGTATTTTCGCCTGTTCCTCGTTAATAAGCCCCGAGTTCAGGTCCGCGTCGATAGCCATCTGCTTACCGGGCATTGCGTCCAGCGTGAAGCGCGCTGCAACCTCGGATACACGTTCGGAACCCTTGGTGATAACGATAAAGTTTACAAGAACTATGATTATGAATATAAGGAAGCCGACGATGGCGTCGCCGCCCATAACAAAGTTACCGAACGCCTTTATTACCTCGCCCGCATAACCTTTCGACAGAATGCCGCGCGTAGTCGATACGTTCAGCGACAATCGCAGAACGGTCGTGATCAGCAGCACCGTGGGGAATACGGAGAACTCCAGCGCCTCCTTGATGAACATCGTCATAACGAGTATGATGAGCGAAAGCGCTATGTTCATCATTATCATAAAGTCCAGCAGCCATGACGGCAGCGGAATGATGATGGCGATAACGATAAATATGATGAAAAGCACCATCGAATTTGACAGTATCTTCTTTATCATATCCATGCCATCTCACTCCCTTCATTTTATCGTCACGCGTGAAGCGTTTTGTGCTTCTCGCGGTATACCACGGTGAGCACCTCTGCTACCGCGTCGTAAAGCTCGAACGGTATCTCCCGCCCTACGTCAACCTGCGCGTAAAGCGCGCGGGCAAGCGGGGGATTTTCCATTGTATATACGCCGTTTTCCTCGGCTATGCGCACTATCCGCTGCGCAATAAGATCCTTGCCCTTAGCCACTACCAGCGGTGCGCGGTTTTTGTCCTGGTCGTATTTCAGCGCAACGGCGTAATGCGTCGGGTTTCTTATGATTACGTCCGAGGACGGGACCTCCTGCATCATGCGCGACTGTGCCATCTGCTGCTGGCGCTGCTTTATCTTGCTCTTTACCTGCGGGTCGCCCTCCATCTGCTTGAACTCCTCTTTTACCTCCTGCTTGGACATTTTGAGCTTCTTCTCAAACTGCCACCACTGGAAAAGGAAGTCCGCAGCCGCCACAAACACAAGCACCACGCATATAAGCATTACAATGTCGAATATGCACAGCGACGCATATGCAAGTCCCTGCATAAGCCCCGTGTCCATGAGCGAGAGTATGCGCGGCATTCGGGAGCTTATCTCGTTGTACACAACGTACACGATGATTATGACCTCGATAAGTCCCTTTATTATGCCGACAAACGCCTGCGCGGAGAACATCTTCTTTATGCCCTCGAGCGGGTTCAGTCTGGAGAACTTCGGGCGCAGCGCTTTCATTGTGAAAAGCCCACGCGTCTGCGCTATGGTCGGTATTATGCCCAGAAGCATTGCAATGGCGCATATCGGCAGCACCACAAGCGCAGCAACCGTGATAACGTCAACGAACACCGCCATTACTGTGTCGGAGTTCACCTGTGTTGTGCCGATGCTCTCAAACGAGCGCTGTGTGTAGCTCAGCATATTCTTCATCATAAACCCTGCAAGCAGGCGCATTGACGCAAATATGCCAAGCACGGACGCTGCCGTTACTATCTCCTTTGACTGGAGGACATTACCCTCCTTGCGCTGGTCGCGGCGCTTTTTCGGGGTCGCCTTTTCGGTTTTCTCCTCGCCCGCCACTTGACCACCGCCTTCTCGGGATTAAACTGCCGCAAACTGCTCCACAAGCCCGTTAAGGTTAGTGAAGAGTATGCCCATGAGCCGCTCTATGAACTCTGCGGTGACCGAGCAGCTTGCCGCCAGCACAACAAAGCCTACGAGCATCTTTGTCTGAATATTTAAGGTGAAAACGTGAATCGTCGGCACAGCCTTCATCAGCACGCCTATGCAGAACTCTGCAATGAGCGACGAGGCTATGACGGGCATGGCAAGCTTAAGCCCGAGCGTAAGCACCGTCTGGAAATAGCTTACAGCGATGTACGCAAGGTTTATGTTGAAGCCTGTCCAACCTATGGGTATCGTTTCAAACGACACCTGAAAGAGCTTTATATAGCTCAGATGCCCTCCCACCGCAAAGAAGTATATCATGAACCAGTAGTTGTAATACTGTGTGAGAAGGCTCGCGTTGCCGAATGTGGGGTCGTAGCTCTTTGCCATTGAAAGCCCGAGCTGCATATCCGAAACCTCGCCCGCCACCGCAAAGACCTGCAGCATAAGGTTCACAAAGAACCCGAGTACAGCGCCGATAAGCAGCTCCTTTGCAATGTCAAGCGCCAACGGGAGAAGCCCCGCAGGCATAGTATACTGCGCAGTGCCCGCCGCCGTCATCACAGCCGCGAGAACCACCGAGCAGCCCGCCTTGACATATGTCGGCACGCCGTTGCGCGAGAAAATCGGGTTGAACGTGAATATCCCGCCCACGCGCGCCAGCACCATTATGTAAACGACGAAGTTCGTCTGTATCGTTGTCCATATTTCTGACACGGCGCGCCCCTTACGTTATGGGTATCTGCGCCATCTTTTCAGCAATGAAGTTGATGAAATCCACGCATTCCTGCATCATCCACGGGCCCAGAAAGAACAGCGTAAGCCCCACCGCGACAGCCTTCGGCGCAAAGGTGAGCGTCTGCTCATGCACCTGCGTTGCCGCCTGTAGTATCGCTATCACAAGCCCGACTATCATCGCCACGAGAAGCACGGGGAGCGCCAGCTTGAACATCAGCATGATGGCTTCCCGGAATATCTCAAGGACAAGGTCCTCAGTCATCTGAAATCGCCCCTTTCCGCTGCGCCGCTACCAGTTGTAGCTCGAAACCACCGAGCCTATCAGCAGGTTCCACCCGTCCGCAAGCACGAATATCAGTATCTTGAACGGCATGGATATCATCGCGGGCGGCAGCATCATCATACCCATAGACATCAGCGTACTGCCGACAACGATGTCTATGACAAGGAACGGAATGTAAATGAGGAAGCCCATCTGGAAAGCGCGCTTAAGCTCGCTTATCATGAACGACGGCACGATAACCGTAAGCGGCAGGTCGTTCTGTATGTACTCCTCGGTATAGCCGCCCTCGGGCTCTTCCATCTTCGACAGGTCGATAAAGAAGTCAAGGTCGTCGTTCGCGGTCTGCTTGAGCATAAAGCGCCTCAGCGGAACGCTCGCGGCTTCCACCGCCTCCTTTGTCGTCATCTGCTCGTTGACGTAGGGCTGGTAGGCTATCTCGTTTATCTCAGTAAACACGGGCGCCATGATGAAAAGCGTTAAAAAGAGCGCCATTCCCGTAAGCACCATGTTTGGCGGAGTGCTTTGCAGCTGCATTGCGCTGCGCAGAAAGCTCAGCACGATGATGATGCGGGTAAAGCACGTCATCATGATGAGAATCGAGGGCGCCAGCGCTATGAGCGTCAGCAGCAGTATTACCTCGAGCGGCTGCGACGCATCCACGCCGATTACCTCCTGCAAAACCGAGGAAGTCGGGCTGTCGCCGACATTCTGCGCGGGCGTGTCAAGGTAGTCGCCTGCCCCGGCGGCTGCGGTCTGCCCCGCCGCCTCCGTCGTTTCCGCATAGGCGCACAGTCCAAAGAACATTACGGCAAGGAAAATCGTGACAAAAAGCGAAACGGCAAACTTTATCACCAGCTTCTTGTCACATTGGCACAGTTTCTTAAGCATCGCCATTCCTCCGTTACTTCTTCTTCATCATGTTCTGCATGACTATTTTGAAGCTCTCCCCGAATGAGGGCGGCGCGCCGTCCGGCTTCGCGGTAAGCTCCTCCTCGGTCTGTTCAAGGTCGCATATCTTCTCTGCGTGATTTGCCGTCACGCCAAGCACCATGCACTTGCCGCATACGCTCACAAGCAGCAGCATTTTGTCGGGGCCGAGGTTTATGCGCTCGAGTATCTTCATGTGGCGGCTGTCGTAAAGCGAGGTGCGCGCGTTCAGCTTTTTCATCAGCCGGAAAACCACGAAAATGAGAGCAAGAACGCCGACAAGCGCCATTATCATCTGAAAATATCCGCCGTCCACCCGAACGCCCCCTCTCACAGTTTGCCGCTAAAATAACGCGCATAAAAAACACTTTTGGCAATACCGCCCGAAACAGCACGGCATTGCCAAAAAGGCGGAAGTTCTTCCCGCCTTATTTCGTGTAAGAATCAGCCGAGAACCTTCTTTACGGTCTGGAGAATTCTGTCGGGCTTAAACGGCTTTACGATGAAGTCGAGCGCGCCGAGCTTGATTGCCTCAACTACCATTGCCTCCTGACCCATAGCGGAGCACATAACCACCTTTGCCATGGGGTCGCTGCCCTTGATATCCTTGAGCGCCTCGATACCCGTCTTGTTGGGCATCGTTATATCCATGATAACAAGGTCGGGCTTCTCGGCGTTGTATACTTCGCACGCCGCATTGCCGTCCGCCGCTTCAAGAATGTTGGTGTAGCCGTTCTTGGTAAGCGCGTCCTTGATGAGCATTCTCATAAACGCAGCATCGTCTACCAGCAGAATCTTCTTGTCCATAACTTTTTCTCCTTGATATGATTGTATTGAGCGCCGCAGGGGCTGCGGCAATAATTAAGTCAGTTGCGCTTTGTTCGCGCCCGTATTTTTATTTTATTCCTTGCCGAAGCTGTCCATGATTTTATTCTTGACTATCTCGGTGATTCTTACGGCAAAGTTATCATCGATTACCACAACGTCGCCGCGCGCTATGAGGTTTCCGTTGACTACAACGTCCACGGGCGCGCCTGCCTGACGCTCAAGCTCGATGATAGTGCCCTGCGTGAACTCAAGGATATCCTTGACCTTGCGCTTCGCCGTGCCTATCTCAACGCTTATCTCAAGCGGCACTCCCATAAGCAGCTTGAGGTTGTCCTGCTGGTCTGTCGGCAGACCGAAATCCATTGCGTCAAACTGGTGGAGCTGCGCGTTCTGCACGTTTACGGGCGGCACAGGCGGCGGATACGCTCCGTAAGCCGCGTACTGGCTCGGATAGCCGTACGGCTGCTGCGGATACCCTGCGGGCATCGGCGCGGACTGCTGCACAGGCTGCGCGGGCGCAGGAGCACCCGCATACACGGGCTGCTGCGCAGGTGCGGGAGCAGGCGCAGGCGCGGGAGCCGCCGCTGCTGCGGGAGCGGGCATGGGAGCCGGCGCTGCCGCTGCGGGCGTCGTCTGCTGCGCGGTCGCTCCCTCGTCAACGTGGAACTTTTCTATCATCTTGCCCGAAAGCGTTTTTGCGAGGTCAACGGACATTACCGAAAGGAACTCGCTGCTCATTACTCCGTCAACCGTAAGGCTGAAGTTTACCGCAACGACCGTTTCGTCAGGCTCCATCTCGCAAAGCTCGCCGAAATTGGTTTCGTTGATTATGTACGGCGTGGGAGTCGAGATATCAACCGTAACGCCCAGCAGGTCTGAAAGCGCTGTCGCCGAGGCGCCCATCATCTGGTTCATTACCTCGCTGACGGCGCTGATGTTCAGCTCGTCAAACTTGAAGTCGGGGGATATTACCAGCGGGTTGCCAAGGAGCTGATTGAGTATCAGCTGAACGTCGTCCTGCTTGAGTATCATCATGTTAAGTCCCTTTATGCCTGCAACATAAACGATCTTAACGCAGATAGCAGGCTCAAGGTTCTTGTAATTAAGCTCAGAAACCTTTACGACCTTAACCTTCGGCGTGGTGATCCAAACCTTTGCGTTGAGAAGCTCAGACACAGCCGTCGCCGCCGAGCCCATGCTGATATTCAGTATTTCTCCTACGGCGTCGATTTCGTAAGAGCTGAACTCGACATTTGCATCCTTTTCATTAGCCATCTGTCTTTGTACCTCAATTCTCAATGAAATTATCTATCATAATTGCCTTTTTATTGTTGAACGTTCCGAGCTTGCCGTCGCACCAGTCGGTTTCGCCAACCTTTACGATGATGTTGGAGCTTATCGGCTTGCCAAGCGGAATAACGTCGTTCACCTGAAGCGTGAGGACCTCGTACAGGTCGAGGTTTATCGTCCCGAGCACCGCCCTTATCGTAAGGTCGGTGTCCGTGATGCCGCTCAGAATGCTGTCGCGGCGTTCCTGCTCGCGTGCAGCGTCGGTCCTCCTGCGCGAACCCGTGTACCGCGGTATGAATTTGCCCATTATCTCGTCGAGGTTTATAGCGGGGATACATACGGATATGATTGACTTTACGCTGTTTATCTCCACCTCGAGCGCCACGATTATTACCGTGTCCTCATGACCTATGGTCTGCACCACGCGCGAGTTCGTTTCGATTCCGATGAGCTTCGGGTCCAGCTCGATATGCGTGAGCCACGGCTCTTTAAGAAGCCCTGCGAACGACTTCATGACGTCCGTCATTATCGTTATCTCTATCTCGGTGAAATCGCGGTTTACGTCGCGGTATTCGCCCTTGCCGCCCAGAAGCCTGTCTATCATGGTGTAGGTGATAGGGTTTGACACCTGAACGATGACGTTCGTTTCGCTTACCTCGTCGTTGACGATGCCAAGATCCACCATGCCCATCATAACATAGTCGGGCAGCGCGTTGTTGAACTCGCTGTACCTCTGCTCCTCTATATTGACGAGCGTTACGCTGCAATACAATCTTAACAGACCTGTCAGATAGGAGGAAAGAAGTCTGGCATAATTTTCAAATATGCTGTCGAGAACCTTTATCTGCTCTCTTGTGAACTTCTTCGGGGCGCGGAAATCATATTCCTTGACCTTTGTTTCCTCCTGCTGCGGCGCATTGAGCGTTCCGCCCATTGCGACGTTTTTCAGCATTTCATCGATCTGCGCCTGCGTCAGAACGTCAGCCATCAGATATCTCCCCTCATTTTAACTTCTTTCATAGCGTTACTGCTCCGCGCCGCTCTGCGCGTCCGCAGCGCCCTCGGCGCCGCTTTCCGCCGCGCTCGAGCTGTCGCCCTTGTCATACACAAAGCTGCTGAAGTCGCCAAGCGACGGTCCCGCATAGCCCGACGTGGTCGTCTGCGTGTCGGGGAACAGCTCGTTTATCGAGTTTATTATGTTCTGCGCCGAATCGGGCGGAAGCTTTTCGGTATCCTTGTTTATGCTGTCGGGGTCGTACTGCTCGGTCATTATGCCAAGGTCGTGTTCAAGAATATCCTGAACCACCTTCGGGTCTGTTGTGTCAAGGTCGCTCTTAATGAACGTAAGTTCCACGCGGCGGTTCTTCGCCCTGCCTTCCTCGGTGGAGTTGTCCTCCAGCGGCCGGTTGGGACCGCAGCCCTTAACAATGAACTTCTCCGTCGGCAGGAACGTGCGGTATTCCATGTAGTTCACAACGCTTACCGCTCTGCCTGCGGAAAGCGCCCAGTCGTTCACGGGAGAGATAACGCCGCCCGCCGTGTGACCGCTCACCGTGCAGGTCTGTATAGCGTCCTGCACCGCCCGCAGCCCCGGGCCTATGTCGCTTATCATCTTTCTGCCCTGCGAGGTAAGCTCCGAGCTGTTGGGTCGGAAGAACACGCTGTCGCTGAACCTTATAGTAATATGAGCCGCGCCCTGTTCTACAGAAACGCTCTGCTCAAGGTTGTTTTCGTCTACATAGTTTGACAGGTAAACATACAGCCTGTCAAAGCTCTGCGGGAGTATTCCGTCACCGCCGTCGGTCCTGCGATCGTCGTCGTTTACGCCGTCGCCTTGCTCTGCGTTGGGGTCAGGCGAGTCAACGTACTCGTTGAGATACTTACCCTTAGAGGTGAACGCCTGATATATGTACTGCCATTTTTGGGAGTCAATACTTGAGGAAGCGTACAGCATAACGAAGAACGTAAGCAGCAGCGTAACCATGTCCGCATACGTGTTTAGCCAGTCGCTACTGTGGTCCTCCACAGGCTTTTTTACAAGCTTTGCCATTGACAGAGATACCTCCCCTCGGGATATTTATGCTTTCAGAATTATCAGCCATCTTATATTGTACCATATTACGCTGAAATTTGCAAATACTTTTTTGCATTTTTACAAAAAAATCTATTTCCGTCAGGAATTCTTCTTGCCCTTCTGAGTCTTCGGGAGCATAAATTCCAGCTTCTCCTGTATGTATCTCGGGTTAGAGCCTGTCGCTATGGAAAGCACGCCCTCCTCGATTATCTGCATACACAGCAGTTCGGCGTCGTGCGAGTTCTTGAGCGCGGCGCTTATCGGGGCGAACAGTACGTTTGCAAACAGCGAGCCGTAGAACGTTGTGATAAGCGCCTGCGCCATACCTATTGCAAGCTTGCTCTGGTCCTCGCTCATGCCCGCAAGCATGTTTATAAGACCGATAAGCGTACCGAGCATTCCGAATGCGGGGAAGAGCGCAACGCCCTTGTCGAAGAACGCCCTTCCGCCGTCGTGTCTGTCCACCATAAAGCTTATGGAGTCGTCGAGCATTGCGCGCACCTTGTCGGGGTCGTTGGAGTCTACGATAAGCATAAGGCTCTGCTTCATAAAGGGGTCCTGGCACTGGTTCGCGCTCTCTTCAAGCGCAAGCAAGCCTCTCGAACGCGCTATCTGCGCGTAGTCAACTATCTCCTGTATATACTTCATGGGGTCGTACTTCTTGGGGAAGAACGCCATGCCTATACGCTTGGGAACCTTTGCAAGGTAAGAGAACGGGAACGACGCGATAAGGCACGCGAACGTACCGCCGCAGGTAATTGCAAACGAAGACGGGTCAAGGAACGAACCTAAATCGCCGGAACTGAGAATACCGTAGATTATCAGCGCAAACGCCGACGCCCAGCCGATAATAAGTGAAAAATTCAAAACATATCCCTCGCTTTTTATTTTTTATTTCGGAATGCCCCTTGGGGCGCTGCTATCGGCGCGTGCCGTCCGTGACGTGCGCCGCCCTCGGTGAGGAAGCAGTTATGTCAAAGGCTTTTCGCTGCGGTTTCTGAACACCGCCCTGCGGCGCAGCCTGTTGTATTCGATGATTCGTGTGGTTATCTCGTTCATGCTTTCGCGCACGATGATGCTGTGTCCGTTTGAAAGCATTATCACCGTGTCGGGCGTTTCCGAAACGGTTTCTATAAGGTGCTCGTTGAGCAGGAATTCCTTCCCGTCGAGCCTTGTAAGTCTGATCATACAATACCTCCTGCGGCTTCATGCTGCGGAGCGAAGCCGCCCCGCAGTATGCCGCTGCCGCCATATGGCGGAAAAGCGTTATCAGCGCTTGAGGCTCAGAAGCTCCTCAAGCATTGTATCCGATGTTGTGATAACTCTGGAGTTCGCCTGATAGCCTCTCTGTGTGGTTATCATGTCCGTAAACTCCTGAGAGAGGTCAACGTTCGACATTTCAAGCGCGCCGCTTATTACCTCGCCCGTGCCCGTGCTGCCGGGAATGCCGAGCTTTGCCGCGCCCGAAGCTACGGTTTCTGCAAAGCTGGTGCCGCCAACTGCAAGCAGACCGTTGGGGTTGTCAAACGTTGCAAGGTCGATTCTGCCGAGCGTTATGCGGCCGAGTATCGCGTGCGTACCGATTATCGTACCGTCGTTCTGAATGGTAACGTCCTCAAGGTCCTTTACGGTCTGCGCGGAACCCGTTCTGCCGTTTGTAAGGTTGAACGTGGAAAGGCTCTTTGCAACAGCCGTGAAGAAGCTGTCCTCGCCGCCGCCGAGCGAAAGCGCGGGGTTGCCCTCGAAGAGCGCCTTTCTCTGTGCGGCGTTCATGTTTGCAAGACCCGACATACCCGTTATCTGCAGCATCTTCTTCTCGTCGCCGTTTGCAGCCGCGGTAACGGCAGCCTGTATATCGGCGAGGGTGGAGTTGTTGCACACGGTGATGGTGAGGTTGTTCTCGTCCCATACCGCCTTGGTGTTGTCATAGCTGCCCGAATATGCAAATGTTATCTTGTAGTTGTTTGCGTATTCGCCCGCAATCTTCGCGTCTATCGAAACGCCGAGCGAGCCCGCAGCGCCCTCGGGGTTGCCCTTGAGCTCCCATGTCAGGGCGGCGAATGCGTCGAACGCCGCCTGACGGTTGTCGGGCGTGCCGCCCGCCTCGGGAAGAACGAACGTGGTGCAGGTGAGCTTGGGTACTTCAACGCTGGGCGTTGCCTCAAGCTTGTCCTGTATGTACTTGGTTATCGCCTTGTTTATCTTCTCGGCGGTAACATTGGGACCAACCTCGATAGTCCATTCGCCCGTAGCGTTGCCCTCGGGAGAACCGGTTATTTTCACGTCCTCGGTTGCGCTTGAATTGTAGGAGATCGTAACCTTATCGGAACGCGTGTTGTCGGGGCAGGAGAACGCAATACGCGCGCTCTTGGTCGAGGTCGAGCCGTCGGCGTCGGTGTAGGTGTACTTGGTGTAAGCGTCGCAGGTAGCCGACTTTGTCGTGTACTTCCACGAATCAATGGAGTTCTTTGCAATAACTGCCTCGGGCGCGTCGGGAACGGTCTCAAACTCAAAGTTCAGCTCAAGGTCGTCGGGGAGCGTTACGCCGCCCGCCGTGAGCGCTTCCTTGATGGCGTTCTGGAAGTCCGCCTCGGAGTTGTACTGGTCGTCCATGTTCATAAATATGTTGAGTATTCCGCCCGCATATGTAGCGTAGGGATACTGGCTGTTGGTAAATGTAACCGACATATCCGAAACATCAGACGGAGCGGACATGGAAACCGTAACGTTTACGCCGTTGATCTTCTTTGTTGCAGAGGAGGTGTTCGCCTGGGTTTCGGGCAGAACGAAGCGGATTATCTCGCTGCTTGCGGGCTGACCCTCGCTGTCGCCCGATACGCCCAGTACGTGATAGCCTGAAGCGTTTACAAGGTAGCCCTGGTCGTCAAGGGAGAACGCGCCCGCTCTTGTATAAAGCAGGTTGCCCGAACCGTCCATGAGCTGTATGAAGCCCTCGCCGTCGATAGCGATATCGTAAATACTGTCTGAGTAGGTGAAGCCCGACTGCGACATATTGGGCGTTGTGGTGTTCATCTTAACGCCGTAGCCTACCTGACGGGGGTTTACGCCGCCAAGGGAGGAAGTCGCGCCCGACGGGGTCTTCTGGGTCTGATAGTAAACGTCCGCAAAGGTTACTACGTTGGTTTTATAGCCGATAGTGTTGACGTTGGCAATGTTGTTGCCGATAACGTCCATTCTCTTCTGGTGAGTTTTAAGTCCGGACACGCCGGAGTAAAGTGACTTAACCATAAATTGACCTCCAGATCGTTCTCACCGCCTGTATCCGCGCCTCATTCACAGCCGCGGAGCAGACTCCGTAAAGGTCCGTCCGTTAAATTATGACGGTGGAATCGATGTTTGTAAAAATATTTCCTGTCAAATCCTCGTTCGACATGGTGGTGATTACCCTGTTGTTCTTAACGCTCACAACAAACGCCGTTGTGTCTACCAGCACAAGCGTTTCGCTGCTGCCCTTGTCCGCGGCTATCTCCACTCCCTTGTTGAGCCGCTCAAGAGTATCTCCCTCGGACAGGTCTATGCTGCGCTCCTCAAGCCGCTGTATCGCGTGCTTTGAGAACTCTACGCCGTGCTTTTCCTCTATCCTTGCGCGAAGCGCTTCGGCAAATCCGCCTTCCTGCTCCTGCGCGGGTGCCGCCTGCTGTGCCTGGGGTGAAACCGCGCTGCCTGTCGTAACGCTTATCTGACTGCGAAGTGCAAGATATTCGCTTATCAGCATAGTTTTCAGCCTCCGTGCCTGTTAAAGCTCGTCCTGTGTCACGTCCTGCAGATCCTCGGCGTATTCCTCGGTTTCAAGCTCGCTTGTCTGCTCCTCAACGTCCTCGGTCTGTTCGTCAAGCGAATCCATAAGGTCGTCGAGCATTTCGTCAAGCATATCCTCCGTAACGTCGTCAATGTCGCCTGTCGGCTGCTCGGGCGTCGGTTCTGCGGGGCTTTCGGTTTCCCCGGTTTTGTCCGAAGCGTCTGTGCCGTCGGGCTTGTCGGTGGAATCGCCGTCGTCGGGTGCCTGCACTGTTGAGTACTTAACCTCAACGATGTCCGTCAGCTTGTAGGAAATTCCGTTTATTACCGCGCTGATTTCGCCGTTCTTTACCTGAATGGACTCGATTATACCCGTGTCTATGTAGGGCGTACCGTCCTTGTCAACGCTTACCGTCGCCTGCATTCCCACCATCATGGAAGCGCGGGAAATCCGGTCGCCGAGCGCGCTGCCCGTGGTCACGCCTGCGGAAGTGCCCGCGGATATCGCGGATATCGCAGAAAGCTCGAACGCGGTGCCGTCGATCGTAACGGTGTACTTGTCGCCGGTTTTGGTAACGGATTCAACCACGCCTGTTTTCGTAACGAGGTTTCCGCCGTCCATCTTCGTGCCTGTCGCGGTCTTGCCAACGAGGGACGAAGCGTAGTTCGCCATGGAATAGGTACTCGAGTCCTGCGCATACTGAAGCGAAGTGAACTGCGCCATCTGCGTGATGAACTCGGTATTACTGGTAGGCTCTAGCGGGTCCTGATTCGTCATTTCGGCAACAAGCAGACTTAAAAACGTTTCTGAGTTTACAAGCTCCTTCGTGGAATCCTTGAACTTATCCGCGTACTTCTTGTAATTCGACTGTATCTGCTGCGACGACGAAAGTATGTCGGCTATACCGTCTGCCATATTTCTCCTCCTTTCTCTTACATTGAAGCCATAATTTCCGCAAAGCTGCTGTCCTCCGAGCCTTCCTCGGGCTGCGGGTTTTCGCTGCGGTAGTAGGGGTTCCTGCTGCTGCCGTTGTAGTCCTGCGCGTAGGTTTCCTGCTGCGACTCGTTCACGGTCTGCCAGTTTTCAAGCCTCATACCGTTAGAGCGCAGATTCTCCTGCATAAGCGCGCTGTTCTGCTCCAGAAGCTCGCGCGTTCTGCTGTTTTCAGCCGCTATCGTCACGGAAACCGCCCCGTCAGCCGCCTTTGTGAGCTTTACGGTTATCTTGCCAAGCTCCTCGGGGTTCAGCGTCATGGTGTATTCCGTTTCGCGCGCGGTGCTCTTAACGGTTTCTATGAGCCTTTCGGTCACCTGCTGCGCCACCTCTGCGGGCTTCACCTCAACCGTTCTGCCGTTTTCCGCCCTGAATACCACGGGTGAATCCGTCATAAGCGGTGCGTCGGTGCGTACTGCGACTTCATCGGGCTTCTTTACAGCGCTTCTGAGCATTTCAAGCTCGTCTGACGCCGCCTTTACCCTGCCCTGACCCGCCTGCGCGCCAAGCTGCATTTCGGTCTGCGCCGCCTGTTCGGGCGCTTCCTCCTGCGCGGGCTTCACCTCAACAGTAAATTCCGTATTTTTAAGGATATCGGGCTTTGACTCTGTGCCCTGTGCGGTCTGCACGGGCGCTGACTGCTGTCCCATAAGCCGGCTGCCGCCGTTCTCGGGGCTTTCCTGCTGCTGCGGCGCGCTTAACGGTATGCCCGCTGCGGTCGCTTCGGTCTGAACTGCCTGCTGCGGCTTTGCTTCGTTGTGCGCTTGCTGTACGGGCTTATCCTGCGCCGCCTGCATTTCCTGCGGGAACGCCTGCGCCGCCTGCTCGGGCTGCGCTGTCTGTACAACCCCGGGCTGAACAGATTCGGTATGCTGCTCCGGCTTCGGCTCTGCCGCCTGCACCGGCGTCTGCTGCATGGCCTCCGCCTGCTGAACCTGCTGTGCGTTTTCCGTCACGGTCTTTACTATCTCGCCAAGCTCTGCGGTCATGTCCGTGGGCAGGTCTGCCTGAACGAACGACGCGCTCGCCGTTATCTGCGCGCCTGTCGGCTGCGTTTCGGGCTTTTCGGCTTCGTCCTGTTCCTCGGGCTGCTTTTCGCCGCGCATTACTGAGAGCGCCTCAATAAGCTTTTTAAGCTCAACCGTCAGCATTTCCTCGGGGATTTCCTCAAGCTTCACCTCGCCGCCCGCTATCATCTCAGCCAGCTTCCGAGGGTCGTCCGAAAGCTCCTTTACAAGAGCCGCCTGCTTCTCGGGAACCGCCGCCGAACCTGCGTCCGACTGCGCTATAAACCCCGCGAAATCCGCCGCCTGCGCTTCCTCTATCCTCTGTGGTAAAGCCGCGTCGGATATCATGAAGTCGCTGCGCATTCCGCAGCCTGCGCTAAGTGATACTGCCATTCTTTCACCTCCTTACCGTAGAATGTATATATCATGGCTTTTCGCCCTGATACCGCGTTGCAACGCGCTCAGACGCCCGCGTGCTGTCCTGCGCGCACGGTCTGCCCGCTCACGAACTCCTCGATGAAAAGCTCGTTCTCCTTGCCCGCCTTGTGGGCGTATTCCGCGCGCTGCTTTTCCTCCAGCTTTTCAAGGGTCTTTACGTCCTTTGTGGCTTCCACCACAACGTCAAGCTGCGCGTTTACCTCCTGCTGCTTCTGCCGCGCCATAAGCTCCATGCGGTGAATCTCCTGCTGTAAGCTTATGATGTAGCGCTTTCGCAGGGCTATGTCGCCTATCTGCGCGCCGCGGGCGCACACCTGTTCAAGCTCTGCGCTTGCCTGCGCGGTCTTTGCGCGCAGCTCCTCTGTTCCGTCGTTTATGCGCTTAAGCTCCGCCTGCAGGGCGCTCAGCGTGTTCTTCTGCCTGTCAAGCTCCTGCTCTCTGAAATCCATCAGCTTTTGCAGAGAAAAGTGAAACTTCTTCATTGCATATCACCTTTATTTCTTGTCGCCAACAGCCTCTATAAGCAGCTGTACCGTCTGCCGGAACGTGTAGCTCTCCCCGACAGCCTGCATAAGGAACTCGTTTATCCTGTCTATCTTGCTTATCGCCTCGTCAAGCGCGGGGTTTGTGCCGTGCTTGTACGCGCCTATTGAGATAAGGTCGGAATTTGCCGTGTAAAGCGAGAGCAGGTTTCGCAGCTGACCCGCCGCCTTTTTGTGCTCGGGGGTTGCTATCTCCGACATAAGTCGCGAAACGCTTTCAAGGATATCAATAGCGGGATAGTGGTTCTGCGCCGCTATTTTACGCGAAAGGATTATGTGTCCGTCGATTATGCCACGCACCGTGTCGGCAATGGGCTCGTTGGTATCGTCGCCCTCGACAAGCACGGTGTAAATGCCCGTTATCGAGCCCTCGGGGAAGTTTCCCGCGCGCTCAAGCAGCTTCGGCATATTGCTGTATATCGACGGGGTGTAGCCGCGCGCTATCGGCGGCTCGCCGGTGGACAGTCCCACCTCGCGCAGCGCCATGGCGTAACGCGTAAGGCTGTCCATCATCAGCAGAACGTCCTTGCCCTGCTTCATGAAGTATTCTGCGATAGCCGTAGCGGTAAGCGGGCACTTGCTGCGCATCATCGCGGGCTGGTCTGAAGTTGCCACAACCAGCACCGAGCGCGCCATGCCCTCCGGTCCGAGGTCGCGCTCTATAAACTCGCGGACTTCTCTGCCTCGCTCGCCTACGAGCGCTATAACGTTCACGTCTGCCTTGACTTTTCGCGCTATCATGCCCATAAGCGTGGATTTACCGACGCCCGAGCCCGCGAAAATGCCCATTCTCTGCCCTTTGCCCATGGTGAGCATTCCATCGATGGCCTTTACGCCAAGCTCTATCGTTTCGTGTATCGGCGGTCTTGTAAAAGGGTTTACGGGAATGCCCGTTATCGGCACCTCGTCGGTGTAGTCGATATCCCCGTTGCCGTCAAGCGGCTCGCCCGTGGCGTCTACAATGCGCCCCACAAGCCCCCGGCCCGCGCGGACGTTGAGCTTGTCGCCCGTGTTGTCAACAATGCTTCCCGGGCCTATGCCCTCGATGTCGGTGTAGGGCATGAGCAGAATGTTGCTCTTGTTGAAGCCCACCACCTCGGCTTTGATATATGATGTCATGTCCTTCGAGAATATTCTGCACACGTCGCCTATGTTGCACGACGGGCCGCTTGCCTCGATAGTCATGCCGATGATTTTTTCGATTTTACCCATGCAGCGGAACGTTTCGCTTTTTGCAATGTCGTCACGAAATGCTTTGAGTTCCACTGTCTACCTCCCCGCGCTTTTCCTGCGCGGAACCTTTCTTCTTCGCGGGTTCCCTGAAGCGCCCGCTGCCAAGCTCCTGTATCATTCGCAGCTGCGTGTTTATGCCAGCGTCCGTTATCTCGCTGCCGTTGTCAACAATGACCGTCCCCGGCTCTGCGTCGGGCAGAAGCTCCACCTCGACGTGTTCCGCGCCGCCGCACAGCTCCTTAAGGTACTCATAGTCCCCCGCAAGCTGCTCCGTGGCGCCGTTCTTATCGAGCGTTATGCGGATATTCTGCGCGCCGCTGAACTCCTTCGCCGCCTTTTTGATGAGCTTTTTCGCCGCGGTGCCGTCCTTTACAGCCATGCTGTCGAGCGTCACCTTGTTGGCTATCGCCATTATGGTGTCGAAAATCTCCTTTTCGTATCCTGCGAAAAGCTCCGTCTTTTCCTCGGCTATGGACTGCGCGTACCGCTTCGCCTCGTCAAGAATGCCCTGACCCTCGCGGCGGCACACGTCTATGCCCTCGGTCCTGCCCTGCTCGAATCCCTCCGCGCGCGCCTTGATGAATACGCTGTCGCGGTTCTGCTCCGCGTCGGCGGTTATCTGCACGGCGTTTTCCTGCGCGGCTGCGGTAATACCATCCGCGCGGCGCTTCGCCTCGACAATCACCTGCCTGCCCTGCTCTATGTACTGCTCTTTGAGCCTTGCAAGCTCCTGTTCAAGTGCGGAAACCGCCTCCTCGCGCTTTTCAAGCTCCTGCTCGCGCTCGTCAAGCAGCTCCTCCCGGGACTTCTCGGGCGGCGCTGCGGGCTCCGACGGCTGCACGGTCTGCTCTTCCTCGGGTTCGGCGGGAGGTGCGGCAGGCTCTCTCGGTGCGATGTTCACGGTGTTTGATATGTCAACGCCGCCCCCGCAGAAAACCGAGCCTCTCCTTATTATCATAGAATATTCCCCTTAAGATAAAATGCGGGACTCAGCGGCTTTATGCGATTATCTCGTCGCCGCTGCCGCGCGCGATAGTGAGCGCGCCCTCCTGCTCAAGCCGCCTTATCACGCCGACAATGCGCTGCTGAGCGTCCTCCACGTCGCGCATACGCACGTTGTGCAGGTACTCGATATCCGCCTGCAGGCTCTCTCTTGCACGCGTGGAGATGTTGGAGAAAATGCACTCCGCAACCTCCTGCGTGGAGCCCTTGAGCGCGATTGCAAGGTCCTTGGAATCCACCTGCTTTGCGAACTCCTGTATTGCCTTTGCGTCGAGCTGTACGATATCCTCGAATACGAACATCTTCTGCTTGATAAGGTCCGCGAGCTTCTGGTCCCTTGCGGACAGCTCGTCGAATATGTATTTCTCGGTCGCGCGGTCCACATTGTTCATGATCTCCGCAACGTAGTTTACGCCGCCGATTTCCATGGACTCCGTGGTGGCAAGCCTTGCGAACTTCTTTTCGAGACTCTCCTCGATAGCCTTTACTATCTCGGGGCTTGCCCTGTCCATGTTCGCTATTCTCTCAACTACCTCAACGCGCTTTTCCTTGGGCAGCTCGGAGAGTATCGCGGACGCCTGGTCGGTGCGCGCATACGACAGAATGAGCGCGATAGTCTGCGGGTGCTCGTTCTGCACGATAGCGAGAAGATTCTTGTAGTCTGCCTTGCGCACAAAGTCGAACGACTTTGTCTTAAGCTGCTTTGTTATGCGGTTGAGCAGATTTGAAGCTGCCTCCTCGCCGAACGCCTTTTCCAGTATCTGCTTTGCGTAGTCAAAGCCGCCCTCGGTTACTACCTTCTGCGTAAGGCACAGCTCGTAGAACTCGTTGAGGACCTCTTCCACCGTTTCAATGGGGTGGTAGTCCATACGCGCAAGCTCCATTGAAATGGATTCAACCTCGTCGTCCGAGAGGTGCTTGTATATCTTGGAGGCGTTCTCAGCTCCCATAGAAGCAAGCACTATTGCTATCTTCTGCGGGGCGGTAAGCCCGCCCGGTGCGGTTTCCTGCTTGTTTGACATTCAGTATCCCCTCCTTAAACGGTCAGTCCTCGCGCAGCATATTCTTGATGATGGACGCCACAATTTCGGGACTGGATTTGGAGAACTCCGTAATTTCGCGCTTGAGTATCGTTTCGCGCGAATCCTTGCCCGCCTCTTCTGTAAGGCTTGCAATGTTGAAATCCACTTCCTCCGGCTCTTCGGATTCCTGCGGAACTACCTGCTGCTGAGCGCCTGCTGCCGCTGCCGCAGCTGCCGCCGCCTGTTCCTGTCTGTGTCTTATCCTGCGCTTTCTGCTTCTGCCCATGAAAAGGGAAACGATAAGCAGCATGATAAGCAGCACGCCAAGACCTATAACCACGAACAGCAGCGTGTCGCGGAAGCTGTCAACGGGTCTGGTCCAGATGTCTATGCCGCCGGTGCCTGCGCCCGCGGTGGTGCCGTTGTTGGGCAGCGCGAACACTGTGTTATGCACCGAAACGTTGTCTATAGAAGTACCCGCAGCCTTTGCAACGATATCCGCGAAGTTTTCGCGCTCGGTATCGGACAGGCTGTTGGTGTTGATAAGCAGCGCCACGCTCAGCTTGTCTATCGAGTAGCCGTCCTTAAGCACCTCGGTCACAACGTTCGATACGTCGTACTGCTGCTCGTCCTTGTGGTAGTAGTAGCTCTGCCCGTCCTCAAGACCGACGTATGTCGGGTAGTCGGGCGATTTGTCGGCGTTGGGGGTCACTCCCACAAGACCGTCTGCGGAATCGAGCGCCGCGCTCTCGGTCACATTCACGGAGTGGTCGAGCACGCCCGTGTTGTCGTCGCCCGAGGGTATGTACTCCGTGGACGTCTGCTTCATGTTGTCGTAGTTGAGCAGCGCGGTCACGTTTATCGAGTAGCCGTTCTCGCCGAACGCGGGGTCGAACAGCCCGCGCAGATTCTCCATAAGCGCCTCACGGAACTCCTTCTGGAACTGCAGGCGCTTCTGTCCGATTGCAACGCCCGAGGCGTCTACAAGCCCGCTGTTCTCCTCTTCCTCGGAGATCCACTGATACTCGCGGCCCTTTGTGTCGATTATTGACACGTTGTCGTTGATAAGTCCGTCAACGCTTGACGTAACCATGCTGTATACAGCGCGCACCTCGGAGTTTGTAAGCTCCTTGCCGTCGCGCAGCGCAAGCGTTATCGAGCAGGTGGGAACGCCCTTGTCCTCTACGATAACGTAGTCCTTGTCCTCGGGGATATCAAGGTTTACCGTGGCGCTCTGCACGGCCTCAAGCTGTACGAGCGTGGTTGCAAGGCGCGCCTCGCGCTGCTGGCGCTGCACCTCGCGCTTGTCAGAATCCGTGGACCACAGGTCTATGCCGTCGTTCCATATGTCGTAGCTTGCGCTCTGCTTGGGGTAGCCCTGCACTGCAAGCTGCATTCTCAGATAATCCACCTGCGTTTCGGGAACGAGGATCTCGCCGCTGCTGTTCATGCTGACGTCCTCGACGCCCATGTCCTTTATGGCGGAGGAGATCTCCTGCGCCTCAGCCGCAGTAAGTCCCGAATACAGCACCGCCATATTTCTGCCCGCGGAAAGTATCGCCACTACCACGATTGCCGCAATAACAGCTATCGGTATGGAGATTATCAGCACCTTAACCACCTTGGAGAAGCCTGTCCACTTATCCTTTATGGCAGTTCCTATCTTCTTTAATCGTTCATTCATTCACGAAAGCCTCCGACGCAGGACGTTATACCTGCATATTGATGATGGTGCTGTATGCGCTCAGAACCTCGTTCTTTACGGTAACAAGCATATCCACCGCAGTATTCGCCTTTTCAATGTTCGCCTGTACCGTGGCAAGGTCGTCGATGTTGCCGAGCATTACGTCGATAGCGTCACGGTCAACCTGCTCGTTGGTCTCGATAACGTTGTCGACCATGCCTCTGAACACGTCAAGGAAAGAGGCCTTGTCGGTATTTATCGCCGTAAGCGTCCTTTCAGACTCCATAGGCTTCATGCGGTCCATTCTCGACAGCTGGTCGAGAGATACAAGTTCTATCATTTTATGTATATCCTTTCACTAAGGTCGTTTTCAAATCAATGCGGCGCCGTCAGCCCTTGCCTATGTTGAGCGCCTTCTGCGCCATCTGCGTTACCACGTTGAACACCTCGTAGTTCGCGTTGAACATATTGGAGGCCTCGATAGCGTCGAGCTGCTCGGTCGCTACGTCAACGTTAGACTCGTACACGTACCCGTACTCGTCGGCGAGCGGGTGATTCGGGCTGTACACGGGCTCTGCGGGAGTGGGGTCGTCCACAACGCGGGTAGCCTCAACGCCCCTGAGCTGTATGTACTTGTAGAACTTCGACTCACCCTGCCCCATCTTTGTGCGCAGAATGCTCTTGAAGGACTTATCCTCGCCGAAAACCACCATCTGGCGCTTGTACGCCTCATCGGCGGTAGTGCCAACGTTGTCGGCGTTCGCTATGTTCTGCGAGATTATGTCAAGGCGGAATCTCTCCGCGGTCATACCCGAAAGCGGGATATTAAGCGAACTTAAGAATGCCATTGCTTACCTCCGTTACTTGGTGACGAGCGCGCTGTTCATACGCGTGAAGTTGCCGTTCATCTGGTTTATGAGCGCGTCGTACTGTATCTGCGCCCTTGCAAGCTCCGCGCTCTGCGTGTCCTGGTCAACGTTGTTCTCGTCGCCCTGGTCGTTGGTGGCATAATCCGTTACCACTCTCTGTGACAGTCCAAGTTCCTTCTTGACTGAGCCGTCCGCGCGAAGCTTGTCGCGCAGAATGCCGCTGAACTCCAGATATTTGCATTTGTAGCCGGGCGTGTCCTGATTCGCGATGTTCTGGCTGATTATCTGCTGCTTCTGCCAGAGTACCGCAAGCCCCTGCTCGGTTATCCTGAATGCCGTAGTATCAAAAAGTGCCATAAGTCTTTCCCCTTTGCATTGCCTGCCATGCTGCCGGAGCCTGCAGATACCGCCGACCCGTTTCTTTGCCAATTTAATAAAGAGCATGGTTATCCGTATTTTAATTATACACTATTTCCTCATATATTGCAACATTTTTTTTGATTTTTTCACCATGTGTTGTTAAAATCTTAACCCGATAAACGCTGTTTTTTTGTTGATAACTTCCCATTTTGAACCAAGCATAGAATTTCAAGGTTAATTTTTGTTAATTCTGCACATATCCTGTAAACGTTTCCGCATTCTCATGCGCTTTCAAAAGAAAAACCCCGCTCCGGGATAACGGAGCGGGGTGGTGTTACGGCGTTATCAGCAGACCGCCAGAGCGCCGTCCTTTACGCCTATGTGTATTGTGTCGCCCTGATGAACGCTGTCCGCGAGGATCTCGCGCGCAATGAGCGTTTCAAGGTTACGCTGGATATATCTCTTGAGCGGGCGTGCGCCGAAGCTCGGGTCGTAGCCGGAGTCCACAATGAGCCGCTTTGCCTCGTCCGTGATGTCGAGCGAAAGCTGCTTGTCCTTCAGGCGGCGGCGCAGGTCGTTCGTCTGCAGGTCGATTATGCCGAATATCTCGTCCTTTGTAAGCGGCTTGTAGAACACGATTTCATCAAGACGGTTGAGGAACTCGGGGCGGAACGAGCGCTTGAGCAGCGAATCCACGTTTGCGCGCGCTTCATCGGAGATAGTGCCGTCCTCGTTCATGCCGTCGAGTATGAACTGGCTGCCGAGATTCGAGGTGAGTATGATTATGGTGTTCTTGAAGTCCACCGTTCTGCCCTGGCTGTCGGTCACTCTGCCGTCATCGAGTATCTGCAGCAGCACGTTGAAAACGTCGGGATGAGCCTTCTCCACCTCGTCGAAAAGTACGACGGAGTAGGGCTTTCTGCGCACCGCCTCGGTAAGCTGGCCGCCCTCCTCATAGCCGACATATCCCGGAGGCGCTCCGATAAGGCGGGATACGTTGTGCTTCTCCATGTATTCCGACATATCAATGCGCACGATGTTGTGCTCGTCGTCAAACAGCGCCTCGGCAAGAGCCTTTGCAAGCTCCGTTTTGCCGACGCCCGTGGGGCCGAGGAACAGGAACGAGCCAAGCGGCTTTCTCGGGTCGTTTATACCCGCGCGCGAACGCATGATAGCCTCCGTAACGCGGCTTACCGCCTCGTCCTGCCCGATAACGCGCCTGTGCAGCGTTTCGCCGAGGTGCAGTATCTTCTGCCGCTCGCCCTCGACAAGCTTCGCCACGGGAATGCCCGTCCAGCGCGCAACTATCTTCGCTATCTCCTCCTCGCCCACGGTATCGCGCAGCAGCGAGTCGTTCTTTGCCTGCTCCGCAAGCTCCTCCTCGTGCTCCAGCTCCTTCTGCAGGTTCGGCAGCTTGCCGTACTGAAGCTCCGCGGCGCGGTTGAGGTTGTACTCGCGCTTCGCCTTTTCTATCTCGCCGTTGGTGTTCTCGATTTCCTTACGCAGGTCCTGAACGCGCGTTATCGCCTTTTTCTCGTTCTCCCACTTTGCCTTCATTGCGTCGAACTTCTCGCGCATTCCGGCAAGCTCCTTACGTATCTCCGCAAGGTGCTCCTGCGAGAGCTTGTCGGTTTCCTTGGTGAGCGCCGCTTCCTCTATCTCGTGCTGCATGATGCTGCGCGAGATCTCGTCCATTTCCGCAGGCATGGAGTCCATCTCGGTCTTTATCATCGCGCACGCCTCGTCCACAAGGTCTATCGCCTTATCGGGCAGGAAGCGGTCGGTGATATAGCGGTTGGACAGCACAGCGGCGGAAATAAGCGCGCTGTCGTGTATCTTTACGCCGTGGAACACCTCGTAGCGCTCCTTCAGACCGCGCAGTATGGAGATTGTGTCCTCGACGGTAGGCTCGTCCACTTGTACCTTCTGGAATCGTCTTTCCAGCGCGGGGTCCTTCTCAATGTACTTTGAGTATTCGTCAAGCGTGGTAGCGCCTATGCAGTGCAGTTCGCCGCGCGCCAGCATGGGCTTTAAGAGGTTGCCTGCGTCCATGGCGCCGCTTGTCTTGCCCGCGCCAACGATAAGGTGTATTTCATCGATGAACAGAAGTATTCTGCCCTCGCTCTTCTTAACCTCGTTGAGGACTGCCTTAAGGCGCTCCTCAAACTCGCCCTGATACTTAGCGCCCGCGATAAGCGCGCCCATATCAAGCGAGAACACCTTTCTGTCCTTAAGGTTTGCGGGCACGTCGCCGCGCACGATACGCAGCGCAAGTCCCTCCGCAATGGCGGTCTTGCCGACGCCCGGCTCGCCGATAAGGCAGGGGTTGTTCTTGGTTTTTCTCGAAAGAATGCGGATAACGTTTCTTATCTCACTGTCCCTGCCGATTACAGGGTCGAGCTTGTTCTGCCGCGCAAGCTCCACAAGGTCCTGACCGTACTTCTTGAGCACATCGTAGGTCTCCTCGGGGTTGCGCGAGGACACGCGCTGATTGCCGCGTATATCCGAAAGCGCCTTGAGCAGCCTGTTCTTCTCAACGCCAAAGCTCCTGAATATGCCCGCAGTGCCGCTCGAGCCCTTCTCAACAAGCGCCAAGAACAGGTGCTCCACGGAAACGTAATCGTCCTTCATGCGCTCAGCCTGCGCCTCCGCCTCCGTAAGCACCCTGTCAAGGTCTGCGGAAACGTATATCTTTCCCGCCTCTCTGCCGCTGCCCGTAACGCGCGGCATACCCTCGATGAATTTGAGCGCAGCCGCCTTTACGCCGTTCGCGTCAACGTTCATTCCGGTGAGAAGCTGCGGCACAACGCCGCCCTCGTCGTTTACAAGCGCATAGAGCAGGTGCTCGGGTTCAACGCAGTTGTTCTGATAGCTCAGCGACAGATCCTGCGCCTCCTGCACCGCGTCGAGCGATTTTTGAGTGTATTTGTTGGGGTTCATAATATTACCTCCTCGTCATAAGCGGAATTGCACCGCCTTATCGCATCAATGTCTGCGTATCGCGCCCGCACGGCTACAAAATGTATTTCTGCCGCACGATGTCGTGCAGATAGCTCTCATGCAGGGTCTGCGCCGACGCTATGTCGTCGGGCAGCTTTGCGAAATACGCCTTGAGCGCCGTATCGAACATCGTCAGATAATCGGCGACCGCCGCGCCGAGCTCCTCGTCCGAGATATTCCCTGCGGGCATATTGAACACCCGCATGAATTTCCCGTCATCGGTGGAGTACACTATATCGTGCGCGTATTTCGGCACGATGTACTCCCGCTCAAACCTGCCCCACAGTACAAAGAAGCCCACAAAATCCTGTATAAGGCGGAAATTCTGCGTGCGCAGCTGCACCCGCAGCTGTCCCGCGCTCTCCTTTCCGTGCGTGAAAATCTCCACGCTGTAGCGCACAGTCGGCTTGTAGCGGTATTTGAGCGACGTGCGGCAGCTGAGCGTGCTGCCCGTGGGCTGCTCAACCATGTAAAAGCCGCCCTTCATCGCCTCTCTTGCGGAAGCAAGCACCCCGCGCAGGCGCATTTCGGGCGTGGCATAACCCACGTGCTCTGCCAGCAGCTGGTTTATCATGGACGAGCGGCTCATGCCTGCGGCGCGTGCAAGCTCGTCCACCGCCTCAACCACGCTGTCGGACAGGACAAGGCTGTATATGCTCTTCTCCAAAGGACTCACGCTCCTTTCCTTTGACTTTTGTCCTTGTCTGTTAATAATTGTATCACACTTTTAATAACTTGTCAAGCATTTTTAATAAAATTCTGCACAAATTTTCTCTCCTTTTTCTGTATATTTTTGTGCCGCCTATACCTATTTATATATAGGCGGTTTTATCTTCACCCGCGCAAACGGGCGCGGGCTTTTGCGCATTCGGCAAAAATACAGGCAAACGCGGGCGCTTTTTTGTAGAAAAAAGTCTTCAGACCGTCGAAAAAGTCCCGTTGGGACTTTTCCGCCGAAACATCTCAGCTGCGCGCACTCATTGGCGGCTCGCCGCCAATTCGCACACTTGCTGAGATAGAGGAGTTTTTTGCCTCGGGAAACCCGAGGCAAAAAAGCGATTTCAAAGCCCGCATACGCGGGCAAATTCGATTTTTTCGACAAGTGGGCGCTTTTTTGTAGAAAAAAGTCTTGTAATACTCACGCGAATATGATAAAATAGTAGACGGCGGAGTGTTTTCCCGCCTTGCCTGAGTGTAAATTTATGCCATTTAAGGAGTATTTGTTATGCCGAAAAACTACGATTCCTATGAAAGCCCTTTCTGCACGCGCTATGCAAGCAGGGAGATGCAGTACATCTTTTCCGCGGACAAGAAGTTCACCACATGGAGAAAGCTCTGGGTCGCTCTCGCGCGCGGCGAGATGAAGCTCGGGATAGACAAGATAACACAGGAAATGGTGGACGAGCTTGAAGCCAACATCAACAACATAAACTACGACGTTGCCGAGGCGCGCGAAAAAGAGGTGCGCCACGACGTAATGTCCCATGTTTACGCCTACGGGCAGCAGTGCCCCAAGGCTGCGGGCATTATACACCTCGGCGCTACGTCCTGCTACGTCGGCGACAACACCGACATCATCATCATGCGCGACGCGCTCAGCCTTGTGCGCAAAAAGCTGCTCAACGTCATCGCAAACCTCGCGCGCTTTGCAGACCGGTACAAGGCTATGCCCTGCCTTGCGTACACGCACCTCCAGCCCGCGCAGCCCACTACGGTAGGCAAGCGTGCAACGCTCTGGCTCAACGAGCTGCTCATGGACCTTGAGGAGGTAGACTACCGCATAAAGAACCTCAGGCTTCTCGGGCAGAAGGGCACAACGGGCACGCAGGCTTCCTTTGTGGAGCTTTTCGGCGGCGACAGCGCGAAGATAAAGGCGCTTGAAAAGTCGATAGCGGAGGAAATGGGCTTTGAGGCGTGCGTCCCCGTAAGCGGTCAGACCTACTCGCGCAAAATAGACGCACAGGTGCTTTCCACGCTCGGCGGTATTGCGCAGAGCTGCTCCAAATTCAGCAACGACCTGCGCCTGCTGCAGAACTTCGAGGAAATGGAAGAGCCGTTCGAGGCGCACCAGATAGGCTCCTCTGCCATGCCCTACAAGCGCAACCCAATGCGCAGCGAGAGAATAACCTCCCTTGCGCGCTATATCATGATAGACACGCTCAATCCCGCGTTCACCGCAGGCACGCAGTGGTTCGAGAGAACGCTTGACGACAGCGCGAACAAGCGCGTTTCCGTTGCGGAGGGCTTCCTCGCAACCGACGCTATCCTCAACATAATGATGAACGTTACCGACGGCATGGTGGTTTACCCCGAAATGGTAAGGCAGCGCCTGATGAAGAAGCTGCCCTTCATGGCTACCGAAAACATCATGATGAGAGCTGTAGAAAACGGCGGCAACCGTCAGGAGCTTCACGAGCTGCTGCGCACGCACTCCCACGCGGCGGCAAAGCAGGTGAAGATGGGCGGCGAAAACGACCTTGTGGACCGCATCGCGGCAGACCCTGCGTTCAAGATAACAAAGCAGGAGATAGAAGCGGTGCTTGTCCCCGAGAATTACGTTGGCAGAGCGCCCGAGCAGACCTCGGAGTTCCTTGCGGAATGCGTGCAGCCGCTGCTTGACGCAAACAGGGAGCTTCTCGGCGAGAAGGCTGAGCTTTCGGTTTAACGGAAAATCGGCGCATATTGCCCTTATGGCAGCCCCGATGTGCAGGGCGGCTTATCGAACACAAGAACAGGAGCGTAACGCTTTGAAAAAATGGACGGCAGCGCCCGCGGCGCAGGATATCGGCGGGATAAAAGAACAGTTCGGCGATTTCCTCGGCGGGCTGCTGCTGCGGCGCGGCATTGCCACAATGGAGGACGCGCGCGGCTTCTTCGCGTGCGAGAGCCTTTCGGACCCGCTTGAAATGCGCGACATGGAGCGCGCGGCGCAGGTCGTGCGCGAGGCGCTCGACGAGGGGCTGCGGATAACCGTCTACGGCGACTACGACTGCGACGGAGTTACGTCCACCGCCATGCTCTACAGCTACCTTGAAGCGCAGGGCGCGCAGGTGGATTTCTACATTCCCGACCGCAGCGAGGGCTACGGCATGAATATACCCGCGCTGAAAAAGCTGCTTGACGGCGGCACAGAGCTTATAATAACCGTTGACAACGGCATTTCCGCCGTTGAGGAGGCGGAGTATATCCGCTCGCGCGGGGCAAAGCTCGTTATAACCGACCACCACCGACCCCCGCAGGAGCTGCCCGTGTGCGAGGCGTGCGTTGACCCTCACCGTGCGGACGACCTCTCTTCTTTCAAGGATCTGTGCGGCGCGGGCGTTGTGCTTAAGCTGCTCTGCGTGCTCGAGGACGAGGAGTTTGTGATGGAGCAGTACGCCGACCTTGCCGCCGTCGGCACTATCGGCGACGTAATGCCGCTGCGCGGCGAAAACCGCTACATCGTGCGACGCGGGCTTGAAAGCATTCGCACCGCGCAGAATCTCGGGCTGTCGCGGCTGATACACGCCGCGGGCTATTCTCCCGAAAACATTACGGCGGGCACGCTCTCGTACTACATCTGCCCGAGGATAAACGCTGCGGGCAGGATTGCCGCGGGCGCAGGGCGCTCGGGCGCGGCCAGGGCGGCGCGGCTGCTGCTTGCGGATACGCCCGAAAGCGCCTCCCGCCTGTCGGACGAGATAATCCTGCTGAACGAGCAGCGCCGCGAGGCTGAGGCGCAGATAATGGCGGATATAGACCGCCGCCTCGCCGCAGACCCCTCTCTGCTGTGGCAGAGAGTCATCGTCGTTTCGGGCAGAGGGTGGAATCACGGCGTTGTGGGCATTGCGTGCGCAAGGCTTATGGAGCGCTACGGCAAGCCCGTGTTCGTCATTTCCGAGGAGGACGGTGAGGGGCGCGGCTCTGCAAGGAGCATTGAGGGCTTCTCGATACACAAGGCGCTTTCCGCGTGCGCGGACCTGCTCACAAAATTCGGCGGACACCCAAAAGCGGGCGGCTTTTCGCTTCCTGCGCAGAACATAGAAGAATTCCGCCGCCGCCTGCTTGATTATGCGCGCGACAACTACGCGAGAATGCCCGACGCTGAGATTTGTGCGGACATGGAAACAGACTGCGCCGCGCTCTCGCTTGAAAACGTGTCCATGCTCGACAAGCTTGAGCCGTTCGGAGAGGGCAACAGGCAGCCGCTTTTCCTGCTCAGGGACTGCACGGTGCGCGCGGTGCGCGCCCTCAAGGGCGGCAAGTACACCTCTTTCGACGTAGAATCGGGCGGCAAAACGCTCAAGGCGCTTACGTTCAAAATACCGTTCGCGCGGTTTTTCGCGGGCGTCGGCAGCAGGGTGGACATAATTGCCTGCGCCGAGGTAAACGAGTACAACGGCGCAAAATCGGTGAACCTTAAGGTGCAGGAGCTGCGCCCCTCGGGCTTTGCGGAGGACAGATTCTTTGCGGCGTCGCACGTTTACGAGCAGCTGCGCCGCGGCGAGGGCTGCGACCCGCGCCTCGCGCCGCGCGTAGTCCCGCAGGACAGGGCTGCGCTTATGAGCATTTACGACGCGGTGAAGAAAACGGGCGGGCAGATGTCCGCGGAGGAAATGTGCGTGTACGGCTGCGGTATAAACTACTGTATGCTGCGCATTACGCTGGACGCGTTTGCGGAGGCGGGCATGGTAGAGCTCGGCACGGACGCGCAGAGCGCGAGGATAGTCCCCGTAAGGCAAAAGACCGACCTGTTTGCGCAGGGATTGCTGGCACAGCTGAACGATGGGTTTCATAAAATAAATACATAATGGGGAAAACGCGCTATGCGCAGCGAAAGGAAGGCACGAAATGGAAGCAGCGACCTGTTCATCTATCGAACAGCTGATGGAGAAAATCAAACAGAGCGACAAGCAGTATGACGCGGACAAGATAATGCGCGCGTTCGAGGTCGCCGACAAGGCGCACGAGGGGCAAATGCGCTCCTCGGGCGAAAAGTACATCACTCACCCGCTGACAGTGGCTTCCATTCTGCTTGACTACTGCATGGATACCGACACGATATGCGCAGCGCTGCTGCACGACGTAGTGGAGGACACCGACGTTACGCTTGAGGAGCTGCAGAAGAAGTTCGGCGAGGACGTTGCGGTAATGGTGGACGGCGTAACCAAAATAGGCCTTGTGCCGCTCAATTCCAAGGAGGAGCAGCAGGCGGAGAATATACGCAAGATACTGATGGCAATGTCCAAGGATATCCGCGTTATCATCATCAAGCTTGCAGACCGCCTGCACAATATGCGCACGCTCTACGCGCGCCCGCCCGAGAAGCAGCGCAAGACCTCCCTTGAAACGATGAACTACTACGCCCCCATAGCGCACAGACTCGGTATGTGCGACGTCAAGGAGGAGATGGAGGACATCGCTATCCACTATCTCGACCCCTACGGCTGCAAGGAGATAGAGCGGCTTCTCGACGTGCACAAGGAGGAGCGCGATAACTTTATCGACACAATAAAGGCGCGTATCCGCGAGAGAATTTCCGACATAAAGCCCGAGCCTATAATTGAGGGGCGCGTCAAGTCCATTTACAGCATTTACAAGAAGCTCTATGTAAAGAACAAGCGCTTCGACGAGATTTACGATATCTACGCCGTGCGCGTTATCGTGCAGTCCGTTATAGAATGCTACAACGTGCTTGGCGTTATCCACGATATGTTCCGCCCGATACCCTACCGCTTCAAGGACTACATCGCAACGCCAAAGCCCAACCGCTATCAGTCGCTGCATACCACGGTAATAGGCCACGAGGGCATACCGTTTGAGGTGCAGATACGCACCGTTGAAATGCACAACACCGCGCAGTACGGTATCGCCGCGCACTGGAAGTACAAGGCAGGCCTTAAAGGCAGCGTTGCGGGGGAAAAGCGCTTCGACTGGATTCGTCAGCTTCTCGAGCGCCAGCAGGAAGCGGACGATGTAGAGCAGCTCACAGACGCTATAAAAACCGACCTTGCAGCGGACGAGGTGTTCGTGTTCTCGCCCAAGGGCGACGTTTTCTCGCTGCCAAAGGGCGCTACGGTGATAGACTTCGCCTACGCCATACACACGCAGGTGGGCAACAAGATGACGGGCGCGCGCGTTGGCGGGAGAATGGTAAGCTTCGACTACAAGGTAAAAACGGGCGACATCATCGAGATACTGACGTCAGGCTCGCCGACCTACGGCCCCAACAGAAACTGGCTCGATATCGCCACCACCACCGAGGCAAAGGCGAAGATACGCTCATGGTTCAAGAAAGAGTGCCGCGACGAGAACATAGCGCGCGGCAGGGAGGAAACCGAGCGCGAGTTCAGGCGCAACGGCATAGAGGTAACGCCCGAGCTGCTTGAAGAAGCAGCCCGCAGACAGCGCCTTGACAGCGTTGACGACCTGCTTGCCGCCGTTGGCTACGGGGGCGTTTCGCTGCAGAAGATAATGCAGCGCATAAAGGAGGACCAGCTGCGCGCGGCAAAGACCGCGCCCGCCGCTCCGCAGACGCCCGAGCAGCTTTCGGCGGCTATCGAGCAGACCAACGAGCACAGCCGCAGAAAGGGCATTATCATCGAGGGTGTGGACAACTGCCTTGTAAAGTTCGCGCACTGCTGCAGCCCGCTCCCGGGCGACCCGATTATAGGCTTTGTAACGCGCGGCTTCGGCGTTTCCATACACAAGCAGGACTGCATTAACGTTATAAACAACATGGATAACCCCGAGAACAAGGACCGCTGGATAAAGGCGAGCTGGGCGGGCGTTGACAACAGCACCTACCGCGCGGTGATAGACATAATCTCCGAGCAGAAGGCGTCCGTTATCGCGGACATCACCGCAGCAATCGCCGCAAACCATATCCCGCTGCACGAGATGAACCTCCACCAGCTTAAAAACGGCAACAACAACCTTGTTATCACCATTGAGATAGCGGGCGTAGAGCAGCTTACCAACATCATGGCAAGACTGCAGAAGATACCCGGCGTTATCTCCGTGGAGCGCACAGGAAAGCAATGACGGACATAATGCAGCTGCTGCCCATGTACCTTGCAGCTTCCGCGCTGCTTGTATTTCTCGTGCTGCTTGCCGCGGCGCGCAGCAAAAAGGCAACGAACGCCCGCCTGCGCCGCAGGATAAGGCGCGGAGAGTTTCTGCACTACACCGAGTTTGAGGAAAACTGGATAGTAAAGGACGCGCCCGTACCCACAGGATACAAATACAACGACTTTCCCGGCTGCTATGTCATTATGATATTCGACAAGCCCGTGCATGGCAGGCGCTTTACAAATTACGAGAACATCTACATCGGGCAGTCCGTGACGGTATGCGCGCGTGTACACAACCATTTCAGCGGCAAGGGCAAGGGCGACGTGTACGCTGACATAAAGTACGGCAAGCAGGCGTATGTGCGCATTGTGCCGTGCAGGGTAAAGCGCCTTAACGACATGGAAACCGCCCTGATAGAGGCTTTCGGCGCTACGGAAAGCTACAACAGGACAAAGGGCGGCGCTAAGCTGACTAAAATAAAGAAATAACGGAGGCTGCATGGACAGACTATTTATGCTCCCGCTGGGGGCGCTCGCTTCAAACTGCTACATCATTCCCGCAGAAAACAAACAGGCGGTGGTCATAGACCCCGCGTCCGCTTCGGAAGTGTCGATGTTCCTTAAAAGCAAGGAGCTTACCCTCGGCGGGATAATCATAACGCACGGGCATTTCGACCATTTTTCGGGCGTGGCGCAGCTTGTGCGCGAACATTCCGCGCCTGTATGGGCGCCCGCCGCAGACGCGGAAATGCTGTCAAGCTCCGCAAAGTCGTGGGCGGACTTTATGCCGCACGTTCAGTTTGAGCCTGTCGCTCCCGACCACACGTTCGCAGACGGGGACGTGTTCAGCGTGTGCGGAATCGAGTTTCGCGTTATGGCGTGTCCGGGGCATACAGCGGGAAGCTGCGTGCTGTTCTGCCCCGCGCTTGAGGCGGCGTTCACCGGGGACGTTATTTTCGCGGGAGCCGTCGGCAGAACGGACGGCTACTCGGGCAGCGCCGCGCAGATGCGCGAAAGCCTCGCAAAGCTTTCCGCCCTGTCCGAGGACTACACCCTGTGCTGCGGCCACGGTTCCATGACAAGTCTCGGGCACGAGCGCATGTATAACCCGTATCTGTAAGGAGCCATTCCCCCGCAAAGCCGCATAAGAGCGCGGTTTTTGCGGGGTTTTCAAAGAAAATTGAGGAAAAAGAAAATTTTTTTGAAAAAGTGCTTGACAAATCGGGATTGGTGTGATATAATATACTAGTCGTTAAGGGAACGGACACCGAGTAACGGATTAAATGCTGGTGTAGCTCAGTTGGTAGAGCAGCTGATTTGTAATCAGCAGGTCGGGGGTTCAAGTCCGTCCACCAGCTCCATTTTCTTACGATGTAAATATGGGCGTGTTCCCGAGTGGCCAATGGGGGCAGACTGTAAATCTGTTGCGTTTTCGCTTCGGTGGTCCGAATCCACCCGCGCCCACCAAAACACCGCGTCTTTGCGACGCGGTGTTTTTCTGTTATATAAAACAAATTCGCCCTCCCAATATTGTGGGAGGGCGTCAGCTTGTCGAAAAAGTCCATTTTGCCCGCGCACGCGGGCTTTGAAATAACTTTTTTGCCTCGGGTCTCCCGAGGCAAAAACTCTTCTATCCGCACAAGTGTGTACGCGACGCTGTGCTTACGCAAATGTGCGCGCAGCGCGGATGTTTCGACGGTCCGGCGCCCTCCCAAAGCATGGGAGGGCGTTCTTGTCAGTTGATTTGTTTAAGCGTGCGGTAGATATCCTGCATCTGCTTGTCGGTAGCCGCTATTGTCTCTGCGCAGGCTTTGAGCTGCTGCGCAAGGTCTGCGGAAACCTCGGCGTCCGTCTTGTACTTAAGCTCATGCTCAAGGCTAGCCCAGAAGTCCATTGCTATGGTGCGGATCTGCACCTCGACATTGACAAGCTCCTTTCTGTCCGAAAGGTAAACAGGCGTTTCTATCACAAGATGAAGGCTGCGGTAGCCGTTAGGCTTCGGGGACTCGATGTAGTCCTTTTTCTTTATGAGCCGCACGTCGTCCTGCATGGTAAGCAGGTCTGCAACGGTGTAAATATCCTCGATATAGTTGCAGATAACGCGCACGCCCGCAATGTCGTTGAGAGTGGAACGCGCCGCGTCGCAGTTGAACGGAAGCCCCTTCCGCTGCAGCTTCTCAAGCATACTCTGCGGGGATTTCAGCCTGTCCTCTATATGGTGAATGGGGTTGTAGTCGTATTTCGTCTTGAACTCGCTGTCGAGTATCTCAAGCTTCGTCTTTACCTCGCGTATCGCCGACTCATAGAGATGCTCAAGCTCCACAAACTGGTAGAGCTGGTCAAGAACCTGCTCCTGCATCTGCGCGGGGATAAGGCTGGTCACCTTTGAAAGCTCCGCAGGCGCGGAGGAAGCCGTTTTAGATATATTCTTTCTGGTCATTCTTTTTTCCTTTCATAATGCGCCGCATTACTCTTCACATTATAACGGAACAATGCCAAGCTTTTGTCATAAAGCTGTGAATATCTTGTGAAATTATTTCGTCCCCGCCGCGTCGTCCTGCATACTCTTGAGGAGCGCTTCAATATCGTCCTGCGACATCTTCCCGCCCGAGGTCGGCTCAGGCTCTGCGGGCGCAGGCGCGGGGGTCTCTGCGGGAGCGTTCGCCGCGAGAAGCCGCTCTATCTCGTCCTGCGACATTTTCCCGCCCGAGGTCGGCTCAGGTTCAGCGGGCGCAGGCGCGGGGGGCTCTGCGGGAGCGTTCGCCGCGAGAAGCCGCTCTATCTCGTCCTGCGACATCTTCCCGCCCGAGGTCGGCTCAGGCTCTGCGGGCGCAGGCGCGGGGGTCTCTGCGGGAGCGTT
>CAKSEE010000023.1 GCA_934446455.1 uncultured Oscillospiraceae bacterium
TCTCAAGCACGCCGTCCTTTGTCTGCGCGCGCGTTCCACTGAACATCGCGCGCGTCATCGGGTAGAGCCGCTCTACCGCCTCGTCCCACTCCGCCTGCGTTATCTCGCGCGGCGCGGGCTTTTGCTCAGCCGCTTCCTCCTCTGCGGGAGCAGCGTGCTCTGCGGGAGCAGCGCGTTCTGCGGGAGCGGCGTGCTCTGCGGGAGCGTCGTGCTCTGCGGGAGCAGTCTGTCCCGCTGTTCTCTCGGGTCTGCTCTCCATTGCGGAAAACTCGTCCTCGGGCGGAGGTGTAAGCTCCTCCCACGGCGGCGCTTCGTCCCCGGGAAGAGCTTCCTCGTGCGGAGCGTCCCCGGGAGGAGTTTCCTCAGGCGGGGGAGTTTCCTCAAACGGCGCACTCTGCGCATTCTGAACATTCTGCGCGTCATGTTCGGGCTGCGCGCTCTCGGCGGCGCCCGGCTTCACAGCTTTAACGGCTGGCTCGGCTTCCCGCGGTATCGTCCCGCCCTGCGCAGGCGGCTCGCCCGGAACGGCGTCCGTCTTTGCTTCTGCAAAGGCAGACTGAGCGGGCGCAACGGGCGCGCTTTTTGCAGGCTCGCCGTGCTTAAGCGCCCTCAGCTTGTCGAGCGCTGCGGCGTTCTGCGGGCTGAGTTTCTCCGCAGGGGTCGGCTCGAACCGCTCCGCGGGCTGTTCTATGTCGAATATCTGCACCGCCGTCCCTGCGGGAAGATTCGCAGAGGGCGCGGGTCTTACAACGTTCATTGCGGGGGGCTTGGGCGCGCCCTCGGTCTGAGCGGAAAGCTTAAGGCACATACGCACAAGGCACATTTCCGCAAGCGTTTTCCTCTGGCGGGATTTGCCTATTGAGTCCGCACACTGCTGAAGGAGCGTTAAACACCTCAGGATATCCTCAAGCGTGTAAAGCTCTGCCGCCGCGTCAAGCTGCGGGTATTCCGCAGAGATAACACTCAGCAGCGCCCTGTCCGCAGGCGCCGCCTTGCGCAGCATAAGGTCGCGGTAATGCGTGCTCAGTTCGTCTATAATGCGCGCTATGTCCTTTGAATCAGCGTAAAGCGTATTAAGAAGCTTTAAGCACCCCGGCGCGTCGCCTGCGGCTATCATCTGCGAAAAGCTGTACAGGTACCTGCTGTCCGCAACGCCCGCGCAGTCGCGCACCGCCTGCGCGCTCACCCTGCCGCCGTCTGTGTTCATGCAGCGGTCAAGCAGCGAGAGCGCGTCGCGCATACCGCCGTCGCTCAGTGCCGCTATAAGCTCCGCCGCGTCCTCGTCAAGCGTGAAGCCCTCCTGCCCCGCGACATACAACAGCCGCTTTACGCTGTCCGCGGGGTTTATCCTGCGGAAATCGAACCGCTGGCAGCGGGAGATTATCGTAGGCAGCACCTTGTGAAGCTCGGTAGTCGCCAGTATGAACTTTACGTGTTCGGGCGGCTCCTCAAGCGTTTTCAGCAGGGCGTTGAACGCGTTCGCGCTCAGCATATGCACCTCGTCTATGATATACACGCGGTACTTGCAGCTTACGGGCGTGTAGCTCATCTCGTCGCGCAGCGCCCTTACGTCGTCTACGCCGTTGTTGCTCGCCGCGTCCATTTCAACAATGTCCACCGCAGAGCCGTCCGCTATCTCGCGGCAGGCTGCGCATTCAAGGCAGGGGTTGCCGTTTACGGGGTGCAGGCAGTTCACCGCCATTGCGAGTATCTTCGCGCAGGTGGTCTTGCCCGTCCCGCGTGAGCCCGTGAAAAGGTACGCGTGGGCGGCGGTCCCCGTCGTTATCTGATTCTTAAGCGTTGTTGTGATATGCTCCTGCGAGATAACGTCGTCAAACGTCCTCGGGCGGTACTTTCTGTATAGCGCCAGATACACGCGTTTCACCCCTTACTGCCCTGCGGGCAAAAAACAAATGCCCTCGATTATGGGAACAGGCTGACTGCGGCACACGGAGAAATCCGCTTAATGCTGCTCGGTTCCCCGCCTGACATGGTTCACAGCACTCCGTTGCACAGGGCCTGTCCCCATAAGCGAGAGCATTTATTCACTTATTCATAACACTACCATTATACCCTATTCCGCAAAAAAAATCAAGGGGTTTTTCCGATTTTCACCCGCAGAGCGCGCATTTTCTTTCAGCCTGCGCAAGAAAATGCCGCCCTGCATTTCTGCAAAACGGCATTGTTGTCTGTAAACGGCTTATGCCTGTGTTCCCTCAGCGGAACCCGGCAGCGGGTACTTCTGCTTGTACGCGTTGAACTCGTCCATGAAATAACTCTTGTCAAGGCGCTTCAGCTCGTTCATATACTCGTGCGTGTCCATGCTGTTCTCGCTTATCCTGATAAGGCATACGGCGATGTTTGAGCAGTGGTCGGATACGCGCTCGAAATTTGTAAGCAGGTCCTGAAGAATGAAGCCGAGCTCTATCGTGCATATGCCGCTGCGCAGGCGCTCTATGTGGCGGGACTTAAGCTCGTCGCGCAGCTGGTCGATAACGTCCTCAAGCGGCTCGACTTCCTTCGCAAGTCTTATATCCTCGTTTACGAACGCCGATATCGACATATCGAGTATCTCCGTTACCGCGCGGATTATTATCCTGACCTCCTCGCGCGCCTGCTCCGAGAACATTATCTTCTTCTGGTGCATTTCCTCCGCAGCCTCGGTGATGTTCACGGCGTGGTCGGATATGCGCTCAAGGTCGCCGATAGTGTGCAGCATTCCCGACACTATCTTGCTGTCGTTTTCAGACAGGTCCTTGCTGCTTATCTTAAGGATATACGAGCCTATCTTGTCCTCGTATATGTCTATCGTATTTTCGTTGTCGTTGACTTCCTGCGCCTTTTTCGGGTCGTAGGACATAACAAGGTCCAGCGACATCAACAGGGTCTTTTTGGTGAGCGCAGCCATCTTGCGCGCAACGTTCCTGCACTGCTCTATAGCGACGGACGGGGTGTTGAGAAAGCGCTCGTCAAGCAGCGGCATTGCGTTGGTTTCCTCGCCTGGGTCGTCGCGTATGGTAAGGCACGCGAGCTTTTCAAGCTGCTTTGTAAACGGCAGGAAGAGCGCCGTTGCAAGCACGTTGAACGAGGTGTGGATAATCGCTATCCCGACGGAATCGAGCGAGTTCTGCATAAACGGCATATCCACAAACGCCTGCACAATGTAGAACAATGCAAGGAATACTATCGTGCCGATAACGTTGAAGTAAAGGTGAACGATAGCAACGCGCTTTGCGCCCTTGTTGGAACCTATGGACGACAGCAGAGCCGTAACGCACGTGCCTATATTCTGCCCGAGGATTATCGGCAGCGCTATCGAGTAGGTTATGCTGCCCGTAGCGTTCGACAGCGACTGAAGAATACCGATGGATACGGACGAGGACTGAAGCAGCGCCGTAAGAATCGCGCCCGCAAGAACGCCCAGAACGGGGTTCGAGAACATTATCATCGCATTGCAGAACCCCTCGTTGCCCTCCAGTACCGACGCGGACGAGGACATTATGTCAAGACCCAGCATAAGCGTGCCGAAGCCCGCGAGTATCGCGCCTACCGTCTTTACCCTGTCGGATTTCACGAACATCAGCAGGAACACGCCCGCGACCGCAATAACGGGCATTATCGTTGACGTGCTGAAAAGCGCCATCACGCCCTCTCCGCTGTCAACAGCGGAGAGCGACACCAGCCACGCCGTAGCGGTCGTGCCGATATTCGCTCCCATGATAACGCCGATTGCCTGCGAGAGCTTCATAATACCTGAGTTTACAAAGCCTATCAGCATAACTGTCGTAGCCGCCGACGACTGAATGAGCGCCGTTACGCCCGCACCCAGAGCCACGCCCTTTATAGGGCTTGACGTAACCTTTTCAAGCCATTTCTCAAGCTTGCCGCCCGCGAGCTTTTCAAGCGAGTTGCTCAGCGTATGCATACCGAAAAGGAAGAGCGCAAGTCCGCCCAGCATACCGCATACCATGCTTACGATTTCGTTGAATCCCATTTTCAGACTCCTGTTTTTTTCCGACAGCTCATCTTTACTGCCTGTTTTCATTTTAACCCCATTGTAACACTACAATAATATTATACATGATAATTTCAAAAATGTACAGTAGGTTTTTATATTTTTTTAATTTTCCCATAACTTTCACATAACATGACACAAGCCGCGCATTTATTGCAGCGTTTTTTGTCGAAGTCCCCGTGAAATGTCCCCGCGCATAAATTCTCAGCGCGCAAAAATGTGCTTTACAAAGCTAAGGCGTTGTGTTATAATATAAGGGCAGCACCGCACAATTAACTGTAAACGCCTTTTCCAAGCGACGCCTATGGCTTACGCGGCGCTTGCCTGCATATTTCCGGTTTGGCACAAAACGTTTGGTAATTGTTAAAAGATGAAGGCTGAAGGTTGTGCCAAACCGCTATCCTGCACAATTCGTCCCGGCAAGGCATACAGCCTTGCGTCGTCCTCATTGTACAATCTGACGAAAAATCGGGTTTTGTCGATTAGCGGAGCGCATTATTGACAAAACTAACTGCTCAATCGCACGAAATTATGCGGTATTGCCTGAGGTGTATTGAAATATCTGCCTGCGTAATACAGCAGGCTCGTATATTATAATAGTAAGGAGAAAGAAAGGAAATGTACAAACCGTTTTCAGACCGCGTGTCGGGGCTTCAGCCGTCCGCGATAAGAGAGATTCTGAAGTTTACCGCAGACCCCGAGGTGATAAGCTTTGCTGCGGGCAACCCCGCGCCCGAGGCTTTTCCTACGGAGATAATAGCGCAGCTTTCCGCCGATATACTTGAAAACGAGCCGATAAGCGCCCTGCAATACGCCGTAACGGAGGGCTACGCCCCCCTGCGCGACAAGCTGCGCGGCGACCTTACGCGGCAGGGAATATTCGCCGACGGCGACAGCATAATCATCACCGCGGGCGCGCAGCAGGCAATAGAAACCGTCGCGAAGATACTCTGCAACGAAGGCGACGTGATAATCTGCGAGGACCCTTCCTTCATAGGCTCGCTCAACGCTTTCAGAAGCTACGGCGCAAAGCTTGTCGGCATTCCCATGGATAACGACGGCATGGAGCCCGACGTGCTCGAGCAGGCGCTTAAGGACAATCCCCGCGCAAAGTTCATCTACACCATACCTAACTTCCAGAACCCCACGGGCAAAACAACGACCCTTGAGCGCAGAAAGCAGATACTCGCGCTTGCGAAAAAGTACGGCGTTTACATTCTTGAGGACAACCCCTACGGCGCGCTGCGCTTTGCGGGAGAAAACGTCCCCTGCATAAAGGAGCTTGACCGCGACGGTATCGTGCTTTATGCCGGCACTTTCTCAAAGACCCTCGCGCCGGGGCTTCGCGTGGGCTATCTCGTATCCCCCGCGGAGATATCCGCAAAGGCGGTCGTAGGCATACAGACAAGCACGGTGCATACCAACATCTGGGCGCAGATGCTCACCTACCGCTTCCTTATGACGGTGAACTTTGAGGGACATCTTGAAATGCTCCGCTCGATATACCGCGCAAAGTGCGAAAGAATGCGCACGGGACTCAGGGAGGTCCTGCCCGATTTCGTGGAGCTTACCGAGCCGCAGGGCGGGCTTTTCATATGGGCGACGCTCCCCGAGCGCTTCGACATGAACCGCTTCTGCACCGAAGCCGTAAAGAGAAAGGTCGCCGTTGTCCCGGGCAATGCGTTCTCTGCTGACGAAAGCGCCGTGTCGCACTCGTTCCGCCTTAACTACTCCACCCCCACCGACCATCAGATCGACGTCGGCGTTGAGATACTCGGAAAAGCGGCGAAAGAGCTGCTCGTTTGAACGAATAGGAGAATAAAATGGAAGAGAAAAAGAAGATTTTCAGCGGCATTCAGCCCACAAACACCCCTCACCTCGGCAACTATCTCGGCGCTATGGTAAACTGGGTAAAGCTACAGGACGATTACGACTGCACATATTCTATAGTAGACCTGCACTCCATAACCGTAAGGCAGGATCCCGTAAAGCTGCGCAACCAGATAAAGGAGAGCTATGCGCTGCTCATCGCCATGGGTCTTGACCCCGAAAAGTCAACGCTTTTCGTGCAGGGGCATAACCCCAACCATGCGGAGCTTTCATGGATACTCTCGTGCTACACGCAGTTCGGCGAGCTGTCACGCATGACGCAGTTCAAGGACAAGAGCGAAAAGCACCCCGACAACATAAACGCAGGACTATTCACCTACCCCGTGCTTATGGCTGCGGATATCCTGCTCTATCAGGCGGACCTTGTGCCCGTAGGCGTTGACCAGAGCCAGCACCTTGAGCTGGCGCGCAATATCGTTCAGCGCTTCAACGGCATTTACGGCGACGTGTTCACCATGCCCGAGGGCTACACAACAAAAACCACCGCCAAGGTAATGTCGCTGCAGGAGCCGACAAAGAAGATGAGCAAGTCAGACGAAAACCCCAACGCTTCCGTATGGATACTTGACGACAAGGACACCATTATCCGCAAGTTCAAGCGCGCCGTTACCGACAGCGAGGCGGAGGTCTGCGTGCGCGAGGGCAAGGACGGCATAATAAACCTCATGTCCATTTATTCTGCGGTTACAGGCAAGAGCTTTGAGAAGATAGAAATGGAGTTCGCGGGGCGCGGCTACGGCGACTTCAAAATGGCAGTCGGCGAGGCTGTGGCAGATATGCTCGCCCCCATGCAGGCCGAGTTCAGGCGCATTTTCGCGGACAAGGGCTACATTGAGGAGTGCATGAAGAAGGGCGCGGAAAAGGCGTTCAGAGCCTCCCGCAAGACCCTGCAGAAGGTGCAGAAAAAGGTCGGCTTCGTCGTTATCTGACAGGGAAAAACGCCCGTTGTCATAATGACGAAAAACGCCGCCGTATTAAGGCACAGTATTGTGACTGTCTACAAAAATGCGGAAAATTTGAAATATGTACTTGCATTTTTGAGCAGATTCTGATAAAATATTATTTGTTACTGAATAAATATCAGTAGAGAGGTAGGTGCTTCAAATGGCAAAATGTGAAATCTGCGGAAAGAGCGTTACCTTTGGTATAAAGGTTTCCCACTCTCACAGACGCAGCAACAGAACCTATAAGCCGAACGTTAAGAAGGTCAAGGCAATAGTAAACGGCACTCCTTGCAGAGTTAATGCCTGCACACGCTGCCTGCGCTCCGGTCTTGTTGAGAGAGCAAACTGATTTTCGGATAATGGCTTGAAAAGAATTTTCCCCCCTGCTTTATGCGGGGGGATTTTTCGTTTATTTTATAAGGTGCGCTTCTGCCGCGCAGGGCGACGGCAAAAAGGCGCAAAACGCCCCGCAGCGCTCAGTCTGCGGGGGTGCATTTTATGTTACCTGCCGTGCGAGGGGTTTCTGGAAACGCACGCGATAGCGCTCGACACCGCAATGGTGATATCCGCGCTGTTCTGGCGGATAGTGCTGTCCAGCTTCGAGAAAAGCTCGCCGTTGTGGGTGCTCACATACTTAGCGGGGAGCTTGTTGAGGGCTATAGCCTTCATATCCTCGAGGCAGTGCTCGCACTTGCAGCAGTTTTCGTTCGCAAGCATAGCGTTGAGCTTGTCTTCCACAAACTTTTCCATCATGTTAATAAGAGCCATAGCCGCTTCCTCCGTTCATGTCATCCGAATCATGGCGCACGCCGCCGCGGGTGTATATATTATATTTTATTACAAACTCCGTGTTTTGTCAATATGATTCGGGAGATTTTTTCACATTCTGCTCTTTTTTGAGCCAAAAATGCAGGGCTGCCCGTTGGGACAGCCCCTTTATTATATCGGTAAGTGCTTACTTTCTAACGGCGAGCTTTATCATATCCGCCAGTTTTATGCGGCTGCCGTTGTGCAGGATTATAGCCTCGTACACCTTGCTTACAAGTATCGCCACAAGCACCACGAACGCCGCGAGGATCAGCACCGCGATAACGCCCTGAAGCGGCGATACCGTGCCGAGGATAAGCGCGCTCGGCAGCGCAAACGGGCTGCTTACGGGGAAGTAGTAGGAGAATATCTGCACGGGATTTGTCGTTGCAGCGCCGTTTTCAATGCTGTCAACATTGAATATTACGGGGAAGTACGCAAGGTACACGCCTACAACGCCGAGCAGCGAATACGGCTGCATTGCCTGCTGCAGGTCCTCCATGCGGCTTATGCTTGCGCCGACAAGCGCCGCCAGCATAGAGTAGAACAAAAAGCCCAGTATGAATATCGCGAAGATGAGAAGGATATTGCCGAGCGTGAAGTGGCTGAAGCTGTTCGTTACAGCCTCCGCTATCTGCGCGTTTTCCGCAACCTGCTGAAGCGCAGGGTCGCTCATTATCGCGGAAACGTCGCCCGCAATGCCGAACGGCAGCGTTGCAAGGAGCGTTGTAATGCTGACGATTATTATAAGCAGGAACTGCATAAGGCTCACCGTTCCCATTGCAAGCACCTTGCCGATTACCACCGCAAGCGGTCTTACGGAGGTGAGAAGCAGCTCCATTACGCGGCTTGTCTTTTCCGTTGCAATGGACTGCGCCACGGTAGAGCCGTAGCAGAATATCAGCATGAACAGCACAAGCGACACCGCTATCGGCACAGTGTAGTTAATCGCGCTTTCAAATATGTTCCATTCGTCGCTGCCCGCCTGTATTTTAGAGGTCTGCACATAGCGCTGCGACATGGCGTAGCTCTCGGGGGTAACGCCCGCGTTCAGCATATTGCGGTACTCCACGCGCTCTGAGGCAAACGCTGTAAGCGCGTCCACAGCCATGCTGTCTGCCTCGGGAGAATAATATGTCTTTACGCGGTAGCCCGCGGTTTCGCCGTTTACCTCGTCCGCAGAGATAAGCACCAGCGCTTCCTCGGCGGTGCTGCCGCTGAGCGCTTCTATAAGCTCGTCAAAGCTCTTGTCGGCGCTCTTAAGCGAAATCCCGCTCTCGGTGAACGCCGCCTTGTCCTCGGCGGTAAGAAGCCCGCTGTCGTCCATAAGGTATACCGCGGAAAACGCCGCGGGAGAACCTGTAGTATCGGAATCTATGTCCTCCTCGCCGGAAATCAGCTTCGGGATTATGTTGAGTCCTCCCACAAGCAGCGCCACGATAACGCATATAATGATTGTTCCGACGATAAACGACTTTGTTTTCATATGCTGAACAAGCGTAAAGGAAAACACCTTCTGCCAGCCCTTAGTTCTCATCAGACTCACCCACCCTTTCAATGAATATCTCGTTGAGCGACGGCTCGCGCAGCTCGTACTTGATAAGCGGCACGGAACCCTCCATTATCATTCTGAGCAGCGCATGAGCCTGCTCCTCGCTTTTTACGTTGAAGCTGGAGCCGTTGGGCGTTACCTCCGTAGGCGTAAGGCCGCACTGCGCCGCCATGGCGGAAATGTCCCCCTCGCACTTTACGGTGAGCTTTACGCGCCCGTAGGACTTCTTTATCTCGTTAAGGTTGCCCTGAAGCACCGTCCTGCCCCTGTTGAGTATCACGATATCGCTGCAGAACTCCTCTATCGTAGCCATCTGATGAGAGGACATTATAATGTACTTATTCTTCTGCATCTCCTCGCGGATAACGCTCTTGAAAAGCTCCGCGTTGACGGGGTCAAGGCCGCTGAGCGGCTCGTCGAGGATAAGCAGCTGCGGGTCGGGAGCAAGCGCCGCTATAAGCTGTATCTTCTGCTGGTTGCCCTTTGAGAGCTGGTCTGCGTGCTTGTTGCGGTACTCGCTTACGTTAAGGCGGTCCATCCAGTAGGTTATCGCACGGTCCGCAGCCTCGCGCTTCATGCCCTTAAGCGTCGCGAAATACATCAGCTGGTCGATTATCCTTATCTTCGGGTAAAGCCCGCGCTCCTCCGCAAGGTAGCCTATAGGCTCGTTTGCCGCAAGAAACGGCTTGCCGTCACGCGTTACCTCGCCGCTGTCGCACGCCAGCATTCCAAGGATAATACGTATGGACGTTGTTTTGCCCGCGCCGTTTGTGCCAAGCAGCGCAAACACTCCGGGCTGCTTCATCTCAAAGCTCAGCCCGTCTACGGCTGTATATTCGCCGTACTTTTTAACTATGTTGTCAACTTTTAATGCCATTCGGAATCACTCCTCTTATAACTGTTGATGTGTTATATATACAGTATAATCTGTTTATATCGATTTGTCAAGGGGGTAGCGGAAATTTTTTTCAAATTTCAGATATTGCCCGCCAAAAGCCCGCGAGTCGCTGAAAAATCTTGACAATACGCAGTTCAGGGTGTACAATATAATAAAAAGGGAGGATACTTTATGAAAGACTTAAGCACGCTGAATTTCGGCGTATCCGGCGACAGTATAACTCAGGGCGACCAGTGGAGCGCCCATGTTGCGCGCACGCTCGGCTTTGCAAGCCACCACAACACCGCCGTAGGCAGCTCGGTATGGTACAGGCGCACAGTTGAATGCGCAGGGCAGACCTTGACCACGCAGGACTACGGCTCGGAGGGCTTCGCGGGTATCTCGTGGGGCTGGGAGCCTACGGACGACCCCGCAGAAATGCAGATGCGCATGAATAACTGCGCCGTGGTACATATACAGCGCTTTATCGCCGAGGTGAAAAGCGGCAAGTTCCCCGTACCCGACGTGTTCGCGTTCGCCTACGGCACAAACGACCTTGACGGGCATTTCGGCAGCGCGGAGGAGGCGCTTGCCGCTCCCCCTGAAAGCGCGGATACCTTTACCACCGCGGGCGCAATGCGCCGGTGCATCGAGAGCATAATGCGCGAGTTCCCCGAGTGCCGCGTGTTTGTGCTTACCCCCATACAGGCGGCGGACCCCGCGCACAACCTCAAGAACAAGCGCCTTATCGAGGTGATGCGTGCTATGTGTCAGGGTATGTCGGTGCAGGTGGTAGACTGCTTCGGCGGTTGCGGTATCTGCGAAAAGTTCGAGGTGATGGGCGGACAGGGGCGCTACCTGCGCGACGGGCTTCACCCCATGGAAAACGGGCAGGCGCTCGAGGGGGCGTTCGCCGCAAAGGAAATAAGGAATAACCTGTTCTGATGTACGAGTTACCTGTAGAAATACGCGAGGAAACGCTGAGGCTTATTGAGGGCGAGCGCCCCGACGCGCTCTGCGGGGCTGCCGAACGCCTGTCCGAGCGCTACCGCGAGGGCGGCGGCACGGGCAGGCGCCTTGTCGGCGGAAAGCTCGATATTCTGGCATACGCCGCCGCGAGAATGCCCGCGACATACGCCGCAGTAAGCCGCGCGCTCGCGCTTTCGCTTGAGTGCTGCGAGCTTTTCCCCGAAACCGTGCTTGACGCGGGCGCGGGTACGGGCGCCGCCGCCGCCGCGGCATACGCGCTCACGGACTGCGCCGACATCATCTGCGTTGAGCGCGAACAGAGCATGATAGACGCAGGACGGCGGCTTCTTGAAGCGGGCGGCATAAACGCGCGCTGGATACGCGCCGACCTTGCGGACGGACTGCCGCAGAGCGCCGAGCTCGTGCTGTCGTCCTACTGTCTTAACGAAATGACCCCCGCTTCCCGCAAAACGGCGGTAGAGCGGCTGTGGAACGCCGCGCAGAAGGCGCTGCTTATAATAGAACCAGGCACGCCCGCAGGCTTTGCGCAGCTAAAGGCGGCGCGTGAGCAGCTTTCAGCGCTCGGTGCGAGGATAGCAGCCCCCTGCCCCGCCGTGGAATGCCCACTGCCCGCCGACGACTGGTGTCATTTTACGGTAAGAGTACCGCGCACGCGGCTGCACAAGCAGCTTAAGGGCGGCAGCGCGCCTTACGAGGACGAAAAGTTCTGCTTTATAACGGCGCTGCGCGCGGACGTTTCGCCATGCGCCGCGAGAGTGCTGCGCCACCCGCGCATAGAAAGCGGGCGGATAACGCTTTCGCTCTGCACCCCCGAGGGCATTCGGGAGCGCACGGTAACGCGCAGCAGCCCGCTTTTCAAAGCCGCGCGCAAGGCGGATTGCGGCGACGCGATGCCAAAAGGCGAATAATGCGCCCGAATTACCGCGTTCGGCATTGACACGGGCGGGGTAAATATGGTACAATAATATATAATAAGGCATTTGCCATAACGTTTGGTCCGTGCGCTTTGCGGCACGCGGCAGTAAGGAGATTAAGAAATGTCAACGCCTTTGTTTGACTGTTTTGACACTAACTACAAGCACCCATTCGGCGCGCTGCGGCGCGGTCAGCCGAGTATGTTCAACGTGCGCGTTCCAAAGGAAATGCGGCTTCAGGGGCTTACTCTGGTAATGTTCCGCCCGGGCTTCAAGGAGCGGTTCATAGACCTTATCATTCAGGACGAAAGCGGCGACACCGACACGTATTCCTGCGTGTTCACGCCCAACAACACGGGCGTTCACCACTACTACTTCACCTGCGTGCTTGACGGCAGGCGCCGCTATATCAAGCGCCGCGGCGCAAGCGAGGGCGTTTTCGAAGGCGAGGACCTGTTTCAGCTGACGGTTTTTGACGAGAACCTTTACACCCCCGACTTTATTCGAGGCGGTATCATGTATCAGATATTCCCCGACCGCTTCTGCAAGAGCGGGGCAGAACACGAGGGCGTCCCCGCGGACAGAAAGCTGCGCGAGGACTGGTACGGCACGCCCGAATACAAGCCCGACAACAAGGGCGTTGTGCGCAATAACGACTATTTCGGCGGCGACCTGCGCGGCATTATCGAAAAGCTGCCCTACATAAAGGAAATAGGCGCCACCATAATATACTTGAACCCCATATTCGAGGCGCACGAAAACCACCGCTACAATACCGCCAATTACGAGAAGATAGACCCGCTGCTCGGCACGGAGGAGGACTTCCGCGAGCTGTGCGCAAAGGCAAAGGATATGGGCATTGACATCATTCTCGACGGCGTTTTCTCGCACACGGGCGCGGATTCCGTATACTTCAACAAGTTCGGCAGATACGGCGAGCACACGGGCGCTTACCGCGACAAGAACTCCCCCTACTATCCGTGGTACAGCTTTACGGGCTATCCCGACAAGTACGACAGCTGGTGGGGCATTACAACGCTTCCCAACGTAAACGAGAACAACAAGGACTACACCGAGTACGTCTGCGGCGACGGCGGCATTCTGCAAAAGTGGATAGACGCGGGCGCGCGCGGCTGGCGACTTGACGTTGCAGACGAGCTGCCCGACGAGTTCCTTGACAACCTTAACAAAGCAGTCAAGAAAATGGGCGGCGACAAGATAATTTACGGCGAGGTCTGGGAGGACGCCTCCAACAAGGAGAGCTACGGCGTGCGCCGCCGCTACCTTATAGGCGGGCAGCTTGACAGCGTTATGAACTACCCGTTCAAGGAAGCGATACTCAACTACATCAAATACGCGGACGGCAGCGCGTTCAGAAACAGCATTCTGACTATACTCGACCACTACCCGAAGCCCGCTATAGATATGCTGATGAACTTCCTGTCCACCCACGACACCGAGCGCGCGCTCACACGGCTGGGCGGCGAGGAGGTAGGCTGGCACGACAAGGACTGGCAGAGCGAGCGTATGCTCGACCCCGCGCAGTACCTTTACGGCGTTTCGCTGCTCAAGTGCGCCATGGTGCTTCAGTTCTTCCTGCCGGGCATTCCGTCGGTATACTACGGCGACGAGGCGGGCATGGAGGGCTACCGCGACCCGTTCAACCGCCGCTGCTACCCGTGGGGCAGGGAAAATCTCGAGCTTATCGAGTTCACAAAGCAGCTTTCGCTCGTCCGCAAGGGAACGCGCGCGTTCAGGCAGGGCGAAATGCGCTTTATCGAGGTTGACGACAACGTGTGCGTATTCGCGCGGTACGACCGCATTTCGCGCGAGGCTGCGATAATCTACCTTAACAAGTCCACAAAGGGCCACACCTTTGAAATACAAAACGACATGACGGATATGTTCTACGATTTTACGCCCGCGTTCGACCGCTACAACAGGGGCATTGCGGACGGGAAGATAACAGTATCCCCGTTTGATTACGCCGTCGTTTACTGCAAGGTATGACCCAAAATAACACCAAAGGGAGGAACTCACCATGTTCAAGAAAATCTCGGCACTTATTCTCAGCAGCGTACTTCTGGCAGGCATGACAACAGCGTTCGCGGAAGAACCCGCGCCCATTCAGACCGCACAGGTCATGCGCGAATACGCGGCAAAGGCTTCGGAGTGGAACGGCAAAACCGCGCTTAAGTCGGGCAAGTCCTACGTTGTTACAAAGAACCTTACAATATCCAAGGACGTTACCGTTCCCAAGGGCGCAAAGCTCACGATAAAGAACGGCGCGAAGCTCTCCGTAGGCGCTAAGGGTTCGCTTACGATAAACGGCACGGTAACGGTGGGCAAGGGTTCTACCCTTGCGGTAAGCGGCGCGCTTACGCAGGCAAAGGGCAAAAAGCTCGTTGTTTCGGGTACGGTAAAGCTCGGCAAAAAGTCCGCGCTTACGCTTAACGGCAGCGTTACGCTCAAAAAGGGCGGCGTTATCTCGGGCGAGCCGAAAACGCTCAACCTCGGCAAGAACGCTAAGTTCGCAATAAACGGCAAGCTCACCTCGCAGAAGCTGCTTAAGGCTTACGACAGCGCGGCTATCATGCAGCTTTTGGAGAGTCTGGAGAAAAAGGTATTCATTGACGGCAAGGGTTACGACGCTTATGTAGAGTCTTACCCCGCGGGCGTTATTGCGGCAATGGAGGAGGAATACGCAAAGCAGTTGGAGGAGCTTGAGGAGGAATTCGGCTATTCCGACGACGTTTCCTTTGAGGAAGCGATAAACAGCATTACCTCTTACATCGTTACCATGGTCGAGTACCAGTACGGTGGCGATATCACGGGCGTAAACATGGGCGACCTTACCATAACCTACATGGACGTATCCGAGCTGCCCGAGAGCGTATACGCGCCCCTCTACGGCACTATCGAGCGCGCGGCTGACGTGTCCGCAAAATACACCCTGACCATAGGCGACAAGACCACCGACCCGTCTGACATGGGCGGCATAATGGTATACAGCGGCGGCAGATGGTATCTGTACGCCGAGCAGGATATGAACGCAATCTGACTCATAAAGGAAAGGGCAGACAATGTTTAAGAAAATTACCGCGCTGCTGCTTAGCGGCGCACTTATGGCAGGCATGACAACGGCGCTTGCGGAATCCCCCGCGCCCGTACAGACCGCGCAGGTCGTGCGCGAATACGCCGCAAAGGCTGTGGAATGGAACGGCAAGACCGCTATGAAGGCGGGCAAGTCCTATGTTGTTTCAAAGAATCTTACCATCTCCAAAAAGGTGACCCTGCCCAAGGGTGCAGCGCTTACCGTTAAAAACGGCGCAAAGCTCACCATAGGCGCAAAGGGTACGCTTAACGTAAAGGGAACGCTTACCGTGAAAAGCGGCGCTGCACTCGCAGTAAGCGGCAAGTTCTACGAGTACAAGACGGGCAAGCTTACCGTTTCGGGTACGGCGAGCCTCGGCAAAAAGTCGAACGTCACGATTAACGGCAAGCTTACGGTAGGCTCAACGGGCGTTATTAAGGGAACGCCCAGAGCGCTCACCCTCGCACGGGTCGCAGCGACCTCGATAAAGGGCAGGAACACCTGCGCAAAGCTCGCCGCAGCCATTGAGAACAACGCGATAAACGCGCTTCTCACGGATTTCTTCACGCTTTCGCTTGTGGACGGGGATTTTTACGGCGCGGTAAAGCGCGCGTACCCCGCAAGCTACGTTGAGTTCCTCGACGGCCTTTTCAGGGAGGAAGGGCTGTCGCTCAGGGAATATTGCACGAAGTACGGCGAGGCGCTCAAGCAGCAGTACGCGGACGAAGGGTTTGACCTTACCTCTGTTACAGAGGTTTCCGTGAAGATAAACAAAACCACGACCATAAGCAGCGCAAAGCTTAAGAATTACGCGGCGCTGCTGAGCGGCGCAACGCCCGACAAGGGTTACGCCGTAAACATGACGCTTACTGCAAAAACAGCGAACGGCACAAAGACCGACACCTCGGACGTTACCTGCGTTATGGCTGACGGCGAGTGGTATCTTATAGGCTGATACAAGTTACTGCCGCGCTGAACTGCGCGGCAGTTTTTTTGAGGAGTGCATTTTGGACATAATTCTTATCGAAACGGCGGGGCTTGGATTCGCTGAAGTAAGCGGCTTTCTCCCGTGCGTTACAAAGCCGCGCCGCGAAAGCATTCTGCGCAAAAAAAACGAGGGCGACAAGGTGAACGCGCTGCTTGCGGAGCTTCTCGTGCTGTCCGAGATACGCCGCAGGGGCGGCGCGCGCGGGTTTCGGCAGCGGGTGGAGTTCGAGCGCGGACCGTTCGGTAAGCCCTATGTAAAGGGCGGCGGGCTGTGGTTCTCGCTGTCGCACACTAAGGGCGCGGTATGCGCGGCGTTCTCCGCACAGGGCGAGGTAGGCGCGGACATCGAGCCGCGCACGCGCCGCATAGGCGAGGGGCTGTACGCGCGCGTTCTGTCCGAAAGCGAGCGCGCGCAGGTGCGCACCGCAGAGGACTTCCTGCGCGTGTGGGTGCGCAAGGAAGCGTTCCTAAAGCGCCTTGGCGTGGGCATAACCCGCGACCTGCGCGGCGTTGACACGGCGGTTATGCCCGACACCGCCGTGCTTGAAAAAAACGGCTTTTTCATCGGCGCGAGCGGCGAGGGCGCGCAGACGGCGTGCATAACCGTCATGCCTGCGGACGAGCTTCTCATGCGGTATGTGAAACGATAACAAAAGCGGCGCCCGTGCAGAGCGCCGCTTTATATGTTTCAGAGAAAGCTCAGTTGCCGAACCGGACGTACCCCTCGCCCTCGGGGTCAACAGAGCCGAAGAGCCCCAAATCCACCGCGCCCAGTACGGAGCAGTAGAACGTGCCGTTCTCGGTTTCTATGTCCTCCGCAGCTGTGCGGTCAACGATAATGCCGTTCCAGTCGTACAGGCAGCCGTTGACGGCGTGCGGCCCCTCACAGCATTCGCAGTTATAGCGGCACTTGCACATGAATATCGTCATTATCGCGCGCGGGTTGAGCGCGAACGAATCAACGCCCGAAAACTCGCCGTCGTACTTGTAGAGTACGCTCTCAAAGGTTCTGAGAAGCTCAAGCTTCTCCGCGTCCTCCGTTATCTCCACGCAGTCGTCGAATACGCCGCTTATCTCCATGTCCTTTTTGAGATAACCCGAGTATTCGTTTGCTATGTAGAACGGCTTTTCGTCCGCCTTAAACTGCGTGTACGCGCCGACATAACCTCCCGCAGGCTTCTTTACTTCGCCAAAGCTCAGTATTCTGCCGCCCTTGCCTGCCACCGCGCGCCCCTTTACGCTCAGCATTCCGCCTGCGGAAACCTGTAAGTCGCCGTATACGGACAGCCTGCCCTTTGCGCCTGCGAAAACCGTTCCGTTGGCAACGCACGCCGCCTTTGACTTGATGACCGCCTGCCCGTTCACAGTAAGCTTTGCCCTGCTGTGAACGATAAGCGCGCCCTTTACAACAAGCTTTGCGCCCTGCTTTACGGTGAGCTTTCCGCCGTTTTCCACAACTATCATTGAGCTTGCGGGGAGCGTTTTGCCCGCGCTTACCGTTACGGAAGCGCCGTCCTTTATAAAGTAGCAGGTGTTCGCCTTAAGCTTTGATTTGCCGTCCCATTCCTTTCGCTTCAGCACGGTGCTCGCAGCAGGCACGGGTAAGCCCTCGCTGTCACGCTCGTGCGTTTCGCCCGCAAGCGCGGAAAGCTCCGCTTCGTGCGTTACATCAGCAGCAACGGCGGTAAGCGCGCAGCCCGCCGTCATTGCAAGCGCCAGTATTCCCGAGAAGATGATGCTTTTAAGCTTCATGCTGTTACCTCCCTGTTATTCAAGATAGCCGTTTACTATTCTCACCATCATGTCGTTGAGCTTCTCCACGTTGTACGCGCCTACCGTAGGCTCTATGTGCCCCCCGCCTATGCCGCTGTCGTCGGTAAGAAACGTGTATGTGCCGCCCGTGGTGAACGCCATTGTGCGCAGCAGGTACTCCGTTGTCTTGTCAATGCCGCTCGACGCTATCGGGATAATGCGTATGCCCTTTTCGGAGGCCTGCTTTATAAGCAGGTTCACGCTGTCCACTATCTGCACGTCGTCGTGAGGGGGCGCGTCAAGCACCAGAAAGAGTATCTTAACGCTGTCCTCGTCCCAGTCGTGGTTATTTATGGCGCTCTCAAGCGCGGTATGCACCGCCTCGGGGAAGTCGCCGCCGCCCGCCGCAGACTGCTCGGCTATGGCGCTGCACGCGGCGTTTATATCGGTAGTGAACGGGTACTCGCGCACAACATACTCGTCGCCCTCGTCGCGGTAGAAGTTGACGGACAGCCGCGTGGGGATATTCGCGTTGTCCTCGCGCACGCGCGTGATTACATCCTTAAGCTCCTCCTGAAGATAGCTCAGCTCGTCCCACATAGAACCCGTGGTGTCGCACATTATCATGAAATCAAGCTTTTTCTCTGCGGCTGCGGGTACGTCGTCAAGCTCTATCTCAACAGCGGCGTTGTCAAGCACGCCGCCCACGGAAGCGTTCAGACCGCGGTACTGCGCCGTTATAGGCTCTGTAGGACCGTTTATCGCCTTGTAGAACAGATACGCCCTGCCCTTGTTGTCGGTAACGGCGTCTGCAAAGGCGTTCGGGCAGGAGACCCGCGCGCCCTCAACGGGCTTTCCGGCGCTTGTAACAGTCACGGCAATTCGCATTTCGTAGGGTATGCGCCAGTCGCTCTTGAACTGCTCCCAGTCGTCGCGCGAACCGTAAAGCGCATTCCAGTCGGACCAGTGGTCGTTGTCGCGCCACTCGCCTCCCGTGAGAAGCCCCGCCTCGGGCGGTATCTGCGGCTCCTCATAGGGCGGGTCTATCCAGATCAGATCGTCGCCGTAACAGCCGTCCGCGGGAAGCATCGCAGCCTCGTCGTAGGCATAGGAATAGTCTGCGGCTACATCGAACATTTCGCCGCCCTCTTCAAGCCCTGCCGTTCCGCCGTCCGCGCCTGTCCCGCCGATATCGCGCGGGACGTAGGTTGCCGCAGGCTTTTCGGGCTTAACGTCAGTCGACTTGTCAACGCTCGCAGCGGTATCGGCGGGCTTATCCGCTTCTGAACCCTCCCCCGCGGAAGCCGCAGGCGCTATGGGCGCGGCGGTCGTTCCCGCTGCGGGGGAATCTGTCGCGGCAGAGGGCGCAGTGCCCGCAGTACCGGCTGTTCCCACAGTGCCCGCATAAGCGTCGGACGAGTTCGCGGCAGGCGCGGACGTCTCCACCTTAGCGGCGCAGCCCGCAGTCAAAAGCACGGATAAAATTACGATAAGAGATAAACCTTTTTTCATGTCAGACCTCCTTAATTAAGAGCAGAAAATTTTTTCACTTCTGCAAGTAATACTTCCTACGGTAAAAAAAGGTTGCATCCGATACAAAAAAATCCGCAAAGTATTGACGAGCGAAGGGAAAAATGGTATAATTAGTGAAAGCGTATGCGTTTCCCCGCCGAATGGCAGGGGGCGGCGCTTCCCGACGGCTCTGCGCGTAGCGCGCAGAAATACTGTAAGATAAGGAGAAATCTCAATGGGACTTATTAAGGCAGCACTTAACGCTCTGGGCGGAACACTCGAGGACCAGTACAAGGAATACATCTACTGCGACGCAATGCCTGCTGACATTCTCGCGGTAAAGGGACATAAGCGTGTAGCTTCACGCGGGACTAACAAGGGCGACGACAACATAATCACAGACGGCAGCGTTATCGCTGTGAACGAGGGGCAGTGCGCCCTTATCGTTGTGGACGGCAAGGTAAGCGAGGTCGCGGCGGAGGCGGGCGTGTTCACATTCAAGTCCGACGCTTCCCCCTCGGTGTTCTCGGGCAAGCTCGGCGACAGCCTGCTGGCTTCGCTCAAGGACGTAGGCGCGCGTATCACCTACGGCGGTCAGGCAGGGCGCGACCAGCGCGTTTACTACATAAACCTCAAGGAGATTGTAGGCAACAAGTACGGTACGGCAACCGCCATACCCTTCCGCGTGCTCGACACCAACATCGGCCTTGACGTTGACGTTTCCCTGCGCTGCAACGGCGAATACTCCTATAAGATAGTAAACCCCGTTCTTTTCTACACGAACGTATGCGGCAATTTCGGCGAGAGCTATTCGCGCTCGAGCATTGACAGTATGCTTAAGTCCGAGATAATCACCGCGCTCCAGCCCGCGCTCGGCAAGCTGTCCGAAAAAGGCATTCGCCCGAGTATGCTCCCAGCGCACGTTGAGGAGATAACGCAGGCGCTCAACGAGGTGCTTTCCAAGAAGTGGGGCGAGCTGCGCGGAATTGCCGTTTACTCGTTCGCTATGAATCCTCCTTCCCTGCCGCAGGACCAGCAGGAGATGATTACAAACCTCCAGCGCACCGCAGTTATGCGCAATGCAAACATGGCTGCCGCTACCCTCGTAGACGCGCAGGCAAAGGCTATGCAGACCGCCGCAGGCAATCAGGGCGGCGCTATGATGGGCTTTATGGGCATGAATATGGCGCAGCAGCAGGGCGGCATAAACGCGGCTCAGCTCTTCCAGATGGGCGCGCAGCAGCAGGCTCAGCAGCAGACTCAGCAGCCCGCAGCGCAGCCTGCGCCCGCACAGGCAGCCGCCGGTTCGTGGAAGTGCTCGTGCGGCATGCAGAACACAGGCAAATTCTGCCAGAACTGCGGCGCTCCCAAGCCCGCCGAGGCTGACGGCTGGTCCTGCTCGTGCGGCGCGGTAAACAAGGGCAAGTTCTGCCAGAACTGCGGCAAGCCCAAGCCCGCGGGCGCACCGCTCTACAAGTGCGACAAGTGCGGCTGGGTTCCCGAGGATCCGCACAATCCCCCCAAGTTCTGCCCCGAGTGCGGCGACATTTTCGACGCGAACGACATAACTTGACGAATTTTCGGGAGGCGGTGTAAAATCACCGCCCCCGTTCTTACTGAAGATGAAAGGAGAAGCATTTGGCTACCTTACTTGAATACAAATGCCCATGCTGCGGCGGCAAGCTGGAATTTGACAGCGCGCTGCAGCAGATGAAATGCCCCTACTGCGACAACACTATCGAGGTAGAGGCGCTTAAGGAGCTTGACAACGAGCTTTCCGCAGAGCAGCCCGACAGCATGCCGTGGCAGACCGACGCAGGCGGCGAGTGGGGCGCGGGAGAAGCGGACGGGCTTAAGGTATACGTCTGCGAGAGCTGCGGCGGCGAAATTGCCGCGGACGAAACCACGGGCGCTTCCACCTGCCCCTACTGCGACAGCCCCGTTGTTATGAAGGGCAGCTTTGCAGGAAGCCTGCGCCCCGACTGCCTTATCCCGTTCAAGCTCAACAAGGAGCAGGCTATCGCCGCGCTGAACGAGCACCTTAAGGGAAAGAAGCTGCTGCCCAAGGTTTTCAAGCAGCAGAATCACATTGAGGAAATAAAGGCGCTTTACGTGCCGTTCTGGCTGTTTGACGCCAGGGCGCAGGCCACCATGCGCTACAAGGGCGAGAAGATACGCACATGGTCGAGCGGCAACAGGGAATACACCGAAACAAGCCACTTTGCGCTTATCAGAAAGGGCAGCATAAAGTTTGAAACCGTCCCCGTGGACGGCTCCACCAAGGTTGCAGACGACCTTATGGAGAGCATAGAGCCGTTCGATTTCAGGCAGGCGCAGGACTTTCAGACCGCGTACCTTGCAGGCTATCTCGCAGACAAGTACGACATCTCGAACGAGCAGTGCGTTGAACGCGCAAACGAGCGCATAAAGCACTCCACCGAGCAGAAGTTTGAGGACACCACGCGCGACTTCGTGGGCGTTGAAAAGCAGTCGGGAAGCATTCAGCTGTCCGAGGGCAAAACGCGCTATGCGCTCTGCCCCGTGTGGCTTCTCACCACAAAATGGAACGGCGAAACCTTCACCTTTGCAATGAACGGGCAGACAGGCAAATTTGTCGGCAACCTGCCCACGGACAAGGGTATTTTCTGGCGGTATTTCTTTGGAATAGGCGCGGCGGCGGCGGTGCTGTCCTACGCTGTAATGTTCCTTATTCATCTGCTGTAAAGGAGGCGCACAAATGAAAAAACTTATCACAGCTTTCGTCTGCGCCCTTACAATGTGCGCGCTCAGCGTGTGCGCCTTTGCAGACGGCAGACTCTACGACGGCGCGGGGCTTCTCTCCGACGACGAGGCGGCGCAGGTGAGCGCGCTTCTTGACGAGGTAAGCGACGCGCACGGCGCAAACGTAGTTATCGTGACCACGGACGAGGCTCTCGGCGACCCCGAGGCGGACGCCCGCGCCACATACGAGAGTTCGTTCGACGGCGACGGAGTTATCTTCCTGCTCAGCATGAACGGCAGGGAGTGGGCGATTTGGGCGACCGACGGCTATGCGCGCAATGCGCTCCACGAGGACGCACGCGAAAAGGTGTTCGCCGACATTAAGGGCGACCTCGGCAGCAACGACTTTGCCGCAGGCTTTACGGGCTTTGCGGAGGGCTGCGACGAAATGCTCACCCTCGCGGACAACGGCACCCCCTACAAAAAGCCCATGAGCCCGTGGTGCATTCCAATAGCGATTGGCATAGGTCTTGTGGCGGCTCTCATCGGCACGGGCACCATGAAAGCACAGCTGCGTTCTGTCGCAGCGCAGCGCAACGCCAACAACTACATTCCCAACAACGGGTTCAACCTCACTTACAGCCGCGATATCTTCCTCTACAAGACCCTTGAGGTGACTGAACGCGAAAGCGACAGCAGCTCCTCAGGCAGCAGCGACGACGGCGGCAGCCACGGCACATTCTGACGCATTAAACACAAATAATCCCGGGATTCAGACCGTCGAAAACCCCCCATACGGGGGTTTTCCGCCGAAGCATCCGCCCTGCGCGCACAGTCGCGTAAGGCGTAAGCCGTCGCTTACACACTTGTGCGGATAGAAGTGTTTTTTGCCCCGGCGGAGCCGTGACAAAAAACGGATTTCAAAGCCCGCTTCGCGGGCATAACATACTTTTTCGACAGACTGTATCCGCCTGCAGCATTTGCAGGCGGATTTTTTTACTTAATTAAGTTTAGATAATTCCCCGATAAAAAGGTGAAAAATCTGATATAATTCTTTTCAGTTGTATTTTATAATACTATCATACAATATAAACACAGAATATCAACAAAGTAAAATATCTTTGTTTATATTGCACAAGAAGGATGACGTTTTTTTACGAGGAGGTATCATCATGAAAAAATCACTCTTGAAGCGCGTAGCTTCGGTTGTGTGCGCGGCGGCGATAACGCTGTGTTCGGCGGTCGAGGCTTCGGCGGCGTCAAGGTTCAGCGGCAGCTATTTCGGCACGGGGTTTGACTACCACGATTCCGGAACGATGGAGATATCCGACGGTTGGTCCAACGGCGGAATGTTTGACTGCACATGGAGCAGAAACAACGTCTCTTTCTCCGGCGGAAAGATGAACCTCTCTATAAAAGGTGGTTGGGGTAATTTTACCGGTGCGGAGTACCGCACAAAACAGGCGTTTGGTTTTGGTATGTATGACGTCAGCATGAAGCCTATCAAAAATGATGGCGTTGTGTCCTCGTTTTTCACGTATACGGGGCCGTCGGACGGCACGGTGTGGGACGAGATAGACATTGAGTTCCTTGGCAAGGATACTACAAAGGTCCAGTTTAACTACTATACCAATGGCGTCGGTAATCATGAGTATGTATATAACCTCGGCTTCGATGCTTCGCAGAGCTTTCATCAGTACGGATTTTATTGGGACGCTAACAGTATAACATGGTATGTTGACAAGAAACCGGTTTATAAGGCGACAACGAATATTCCACAGACTCCCGGCAAAATCATGATGAACGTCTGGAATGGCACCGGCGTCGACGAATGGCTCAATCGTTACAACGGCAGGGCTCCGCTCACTGCGCAGTACGACTGGATATCCTACACAAAGCCAGGTTCCGGAAGCAGCAATAACAACAATAACAACAATAACAACAATAATTATAACACCGTCAATAACACTTCGACGAACTTCAATTCATGGCAGAAGTACAAGATTATCAGCCGCAACAGCGGTAAAGCTGTGGATTTGTATTACGGCAGAAAGGACAACGGCACGAATATTCTTCAGTACAGCTACTGTGGCTATGAAAACCAGAAGTGGTATCTTCAGAAGCAGAGCAACGGGTATTATATTATCAAGAGCGCTTCCAGCGGTAAGGTGATAGAGGTACAGGACTGGTCAAGTGCAAATGGCGGGAATATACGCCAGTGGGATTACTATGGCAATCCTAATCAGGAGTGGAAAATAGAAGCTGTCGACGGGTACTTCCGCATAATCAACCGGCTGTCGGGCAAGGCGCTTGATGTGGAGGCGCGCTCCAAGTCGGATAATGCGAACATTATTCAGTGGGGATATTCGGGCGGCTGGAATCAGCAGTGGAGCATAATACCCGTATAAAGATCGCATTTAAAGCAGAACAGTGTCTGAAATAACGACCCGCCCCTGCGTTACCGCAGGGGCGGCAGTCTGTCGAAAAAGCCATCTTTCGCTTTTCAACGAAAGATGGCTTTTTCGACAGACTGAATCCACCGTAATAAATTACGGTGGATTTCTGGTGCAGGTGACGGGACTTGAACCCACATGACCTTGCGATCACTAGCACCTGAAGCTAGCGCGTCTGCCAATTCCGCCACACCTGCATATATGCTGCAAATCTCTGCAACGTATTATATTCTAGCATATTTTTTCGCGTTTGTCAAGCACTTTTTCCTTTTAAGCGGGATTTTCTCCAAAAAAACTTTTTTGGCGTGAAATCGTCCGTTGTTACATCGTATTTATGCACAATAGTGTAAACATTTTTGAACCGAACATGCTGCTGTTTGTTATATTATCCAAAATTGTCCAAAGGGTTATTGACAAACAGGGCGGTGTGTGCTATAATTCCCCTTGTTGTAGATTTACTGGCTATGGTAATTATTTGCAGCCAACTCTGACAAACACTTGATTTAAGGAGAAACGACATGAAAAAGTTCACAAAGATTATCGCGCTTGCTGCTATCGTTGCAGCTGTAGCTTCCCTTACCGCTTGCGGCAAGGACAACGAGGCTGACGACATTGCTACCGTTGAGCAGACCGTTGACGTTGCAGACACAGCTGATGCGGCAGTAACCGCTGAGGCAACCGCAGAGGGTTCCACGGGCGCTGAGGTATTTATCGGCACCTGGACTCTCGCAGGCGTAAACGGCGGTACCGTTCAGGACTACGCTGATTCCTTCGGCGTTGCCGTTGAGGACGTTGAGAGCACCGTTGTTATCGACGAAAGCACCTACACCAACACCAGCGGCGGCAACACCGCAAGCGTTGCTTACACCGTTACTGAAACAGGCCTTTCCTGCCCGCTTTCCGAGACCCTTTCTCTCGAGCTCGTATACGACGCTGAGAACGATTCTTTCAGCTACGTTGTTCCGATCGCTGATTCCGAGGGTAACGTTGCAAATTACGTTTTCACCTACGTAAGAGCTTAATCGAACGGCGTTTTTAACCCGATAACAACTGCCCCCGCTGCCATACGGAAGCGGGGGCTTTGCTGTCTGAAAATTGCGTGAGAGCGTGCAGAGGCATTCTGTGCGCGCCAAAAAGCTCGCAGAGAATGCTATACTATTATTATATAATACACAGACAGGAGAAAGCCATGCACAAGACAAAGGAACGCCCGAAAAGCCGCGCGGGGAGGATATTCCGTGCGCTGTGGATATTCATACCGCTGATTCCGGCGGCGGCAATGTATTTTGTGCTGCCGTATTTCCCGCAGGTCGCGGAATATGTGTTTGCACGCGGGATTTTTAAGGCGGTAACGGTCCCGCTCGGATTTCTTACAAGCCTTGTGCCGATATCGCTCACCGAGCTTCTGGCGGTGCTTGTGCTGCCGCTCGCGGTAACGCTTATAATCGTGCTTGCGCGCAGGCTCAAAAAAAGCCGCGACCGCAAAAAGACCGCGCTCAGAGCCGCGCGCGGAACGGCGGCGTTTCTGTCGTTCGCCTGCCTTATGTACATGATATGCCACGGCGCGAATTTCTACCGCCTGCCCGCAGAGCAGCTCATGGAGCTTGACACCTCGCCCAAGACCGCCGAACACCTGCTGCGCGTGTGCGGGGAGCTTGCTGCGAATGCCGCCCGCGAACGCGAAAATCTGCCCGAAAACGAGAACAGCGAGATGACGCTTCCCGAGGACATTTTCACGGAGCTTACCCGCACGGGGAGCGGGTATGACGCGCTTACTGAGGACTACCCGTACCTATGGACGAGCGTGTTCCGCCAGAAGCCCGTAATGCTTTCCGAGGCGTGGAGCTACACGCTTATCACGGGTATGTACTTCCCGTTTTTCGCGGAGTGCAACGTGAACACCGCCCAGCCCGATTACTCGATACCGTTCACCGCCGCGCACGAGAGCGCGCATTCGCGGGGCATCGCTTTTGAAAACGAGTGCAACTTCTACGCGTTTTTATCCTGCATAAACAGCGAGTACGCGGAGTTCCGCTACTCGGGGTATCTCGAGGCGTTCGTGTACTGCGCAAACTCGCTCTATTCCTACGACAAGGATATGTGGCGGCAGGCGTATTCGCTCTGCACGGACGGAATGCGCGCGGACCTCGCCGCAAACAGCCGCTACATAGACGAACACCGCGGCAGGGTCGAGCAGGCAGCAAGCAGCATAAACAACGGCTTTATAAGGTCGCAGGGCGTAAAGGACGGCACATTGAGCTATGGGCGCGTAACGGAGCTTATACTGGCGTACTATGATAAAATATGGAACGAATAGGGAAAAGGGGCTAAATAATCAGCCCCTTTAATGTTATACTCTGAATTTACTTCTCCTCGTAAACCTCTTTAGCGAGCCTGAACGCCGCGTGGGTGAGTATCTCTGCCATTTCTTCGGCGGTAACGCCGTTGTTCCTTGCGGATTCTATGTGATAGCGCCGCGGGCGATACGCCGTACTTCTGCGCTATATGCGCTATGCGCGGATTGCCGAGCGCCGCGCCGTGCGCTATCGGGGAGTACGCCTCAACGAGAATGCCGTTCTCGCGGCAGTACTCTATAAGCAGCATATCCGTTTTTGTAATGTGCGGCAGAATCTGATTTACCGCAGGCTTTATGCGGCAGCAGCCGAGAATGTTCTCAAGGTCGTTGCGCAGGAAGTTGGACACGCCTATAGTGCGCGCCTTGCCCGCCGTGCAGGCGTCCTCAAGGGCGCGCCACACCTTGCGGTTTTCCGCAAAACAGCGCTTTTCGGTGCGGTGTTGCCTTAGATTCCGTTATTCCCTATTGACTTTTCCGAATTATGGGGGTATAATCTTCATAACGGTTATAAGCATATTATACAACTTAAAGTCAGCTTTAAGTCAAGTGCTTTTTATGAAAACCGCGTGAAATTTTTGAAGGCGTTATGGAGTATACTGTAGGACAGGCTGCGCAGCGGCTGGGGGGCGCGCCCTCAACGCTGCGCTATTACGATAAGGAGGGGCTGCTGCCCTTTGTCGAGCGCACGCAGGGCGGCATACGCAGGTTCCGCGAGGAGGACTTTGTAAGTGGCTCGCCATAATCGAGTGCCATAAGAAAACGAGAATGCCGATAAAGGAAATACGCCGCTTTATCGACCGGTACATAGAGGGCGATGCGATGATAGACAAGCGCTTAGCGCTCATAAAGGCGCAGCAGCAGGAGACCATCAAGCGCATAGCGCAGCTTAACGAAACGCTTGAAACGCTTGAGTACAAGGAGTGGTACTACACCGCCGCAAAGCAGGCGGGAAGCTGCGCCGTACACAACACCATGAGCGAGTGCGACGTTCCCAAAAGGTTCAGAAAATTCCGCAGACGCGGCTGATATACCCAACATCATCATATTTAGGAGCAGAAATCATGACAGAATGGATATCAAACACCGACTGGGCGATTCTTTACGGGATACAGGAGCATATACGCTGCGCGTTTCTTGACGCGGTAATGCCCGTGATAACTTTTTTGGGGGACGCGGGCATTGTGTGGATAATTGCGGCGCTTGTGATGATGTTCATGGCGAAGTTCCGCAGAACGGGCGTTGTTATGGCGATAGGGCTTGTGCTCGGGCTGCTTATCGGCAACCTGCTGCTTAAGAATGCCGTCGCGCGCGAGCGCCCGTGCTGGCTTGACAGTTCGGTGCTTATGCTTGTAAAGGTGCCCAAGGACTTCTCGTTCCCGTCGGGACACACGCTGGCTTCGGTTATTTCCGCAACGGTGCTTGTGTTTTCGGACAGGCGCTTCGCGTTCGCGGCGATACCGCTTGCTGTACTTATAGCGTTTTCAAGGCTCTACCTGTTCGTGCATTTCCCGAGCGACGTTTTCTGCGGCGCGCTTCTCGGGCTTGCAACAGGCGTGGCAGCGTGGTTTCTCGGCGGCAGGCTTTACGACGGCGCGGCAAAGCGAATACGCGAGAGAAAACAGAAAGCGCAATAATATAGAAATTCCCCGCTCCGTTTGTGGAGCGGGGAAACCTTTTATACCTTAAGAACCATAGACGAGTAAGCGGGGAGCGTAAGCCCGCCCATTTCAACGCTCTGCCCTGTCAGCAGGTCAACGGCGCTGCCGCCCCTGCCAAGGTTAAACGTGAACGGCGCGCCGTCCGCGTTTATCACCGTGATGAGCGTTTCGTCGCCCGCCGTGCGCGAAAAAGCATACTGGCGGTTGGTGAGCTGCACCTGCTTATAGTCGCCCTGAGAAGCGGCGGGCTGAGTTTTCTCTATCTCTGCAAGCGCGGCAATGTGCGCGGTAAGGTCGCACAGACCCTCGCTCTTCATGCGCTCGGCGTTGAACTCGGGACGCAGCGCGTCGTCGCCGCCCCCGCGCTTGTCGCCCTCAACGCCGTACTCGCTGCCGTAGTATACCGCGGGAATGCCCGGCATCATAAACATGAGCGTGTAAATGCACGGCAGGTGCTCCTTTACCTTAAGCATGCTTGCAATGCGCGTTACGTCGTGGTTGTCAACAAACGTGTAGAGGTGCTTGCCCCTGTAAATGCACCAGTTTTCACTGCCGAACTGGCGGTTTATCGAGTGCGCTATCTCGAACATATTCATGTCGTTGAAGCTTGAGAACAGCCCCTTGTAGCACTCGTAATTCGTTACGCTGTCAAGCATTTCGGGGTTAGCCCATGTGTTGTAGTCTCCGTGAAGCGTTTCTCCCAGCAGGAAGAAGTCCTCGGACAGCCAGCGGCAGTGACCGTGCAGCTCCTTAAGGAAGTTGTGGTCGAGGCAGTATGCAACGTCAAGGCGCAGGCCGTCTATGCCGAACTCGTTGCGCCACATGGTTATGCAGTCCTTAAGGTACTGCTTCACCTCGCCGTTCCAGAGGTTGAGCTTAACCAGCTCGTAGTGACCCTCCCAGCCCTCGTAGTAGAAGCCGTCGTTATAGGGGCTGTTGCCCTCGCGCACATGGAACCAGTCCTTCCTGGAAGACGCGAGCTTATGCTCGCGCACGTCCATAAACGCCCCGAACTCGCGCCCGACATGGTTGAACACGCCGTCGAGAATAACGCGTATGCCGTTCTCATGGAGCGCGTCGCACACCTTTTTGAAGTCCTCGTTCGTGCCGAGGCGGCGGTCTATCGTGGTGTAGTCTATGGTGTCGTATCCGTGCGCCACGCTCTCAAACACAGGCCCGAAGTATATCGCGTTGCAGCCCAGTTCCTTTATATGGGGGATATCATCGATAAGGCGAAGGATCTTGTGCGTTGGCTCTGACGTCCTGTCGTTCGTCCTTTCGCAGCCGAAATACCCTATAGGGTAGATGTGATAGAATACAGCGTTCTCATACCATTTCATTATAGCGTTCTCCTTTTTTGTCGAATATTGTCGGGCGGCAGAGCTTTTCCCCTGCGACAAAGCAGGGCGGTCTTACCGCTTAACACAAGCAGCAAGTCTGCCTCAGAAAAAATCATGTTATATTATATCACAAAGACGCGAATTTGTCAATTATTTTGTGCAAATCTGCCAAAGATATCGACACTCTCTTGACTAAAGCTGAAAAAATTGTAGATAATCCTTGAAAATTTTTTTCATGTTTGGTATAATAGAATAAGATTATGATTTTGTCATTTGGCAGAAACAAGAAATTTTACAGGCATAGCCTTCCTTTTATTACAGGAGGGCAGACAATGGGAAGGGGTGTTTTCTGATGCGGCAGAAGCTGGGCGGCAGACTAAAGCACATTACTGCGTTCTTTACCGCGCTTGTTATGGCGGTAATGCTGATACCCACCCGCGTAACGGCAGCAGAAAAGGGAGAAACGGTGCTTGTGGGCGCGTGCGCTGACTTCGGCATAAGCAAATCCGGCACGGGGTACAGCGGCTTTGCGTACGAGTACCTGACGCAGATAAAAAAACGCACGGGGCACAATTATGTGTTTGTGGACGGAACGCCCGACGAGCTGTTCGCAATGCTCTCGCGCGGCGAGATAGCAATGATTCCGTGCGTTACGGACGCAGAGCTTGAAAGCTACGCCGCCGTTATGGACGGAAACGTGGAAACCGGCTTTGCAGACGGGTTCATTATTACAAAGTATTCCGCCATATATGTCAAGAGCGACTGCACAAGCATAGGCTTTTTCGACACCGAAACGCTCAACAGGGCTACTATCGGATACCTTGAGGAAAATGCGACAAAGTATTTCAATGACGGCAGCTTCGTCTGCACCGAAATTGAGGACGCGAACTTCATAGGCTACGCTACGGAGTCGCAGATGCGCGAGGATTTTGAATCCGGCAGGCTCGACGCCGTTGTAAAGGAGTGCTTCAGAAGCTGGGGCGGCGAGAAGATAGCCTACCGCTTTGCGGGCGGAGACGCGAGAATGCTGATTTCCGACCGGGTGCTCGGACTCAGGGCGCAGATAACGGAGGCGCTCAGGGGCATATCCATAACAGACCCGTTCTTCCGCCGCGACAACTGCGAAAAGTACCTGTCGCGCTACGGCGTGCAGCCGCTTGCGTTCACCAGGGAAGAACAGCTGTGGCTGAGAGAACACAAGGAGATAGTCGCAGCATACAACGTTGAAAGCGACCTTCTCGACTATTACGACAATAACAGCGGCAAGATACTCGGCTTTGTGCAGAGCGTTATCGACCATATTGCGCAGACCACGGGCTGCACGGTAAAGATAAAGACCTGCTCGAGCCTTACGGACTGCGTAAGCCTTGTTGAAACGGGCGAAGCGGACATCATTCTCGGCGGCGTGAACAGCGCGAGCGTGGCTTCGTTCTCGGGACTGCACCTGTCGCCCCCCTATTCGAGGGTACCTGTAGTTACAGTCGGCGTAAAGCAGGCTGCGTCAGAGCGCATTAAGGTAGCCATACCGTTTTACAGCGACGACATCACAAATTACCTGCGCGTACTTATGCCGTCCGCTTCCTTCCTGCATTATAAGAACGCAAAGCTCTGCGCTGAGGCAGTAATAAACGGAGAGGCCGATATTCTCTGCACGGGCGCTTATGACGCGGTGTACCTTATAAACAGCGGCTATGAGCAGCTGCGCGTTCTCGACACGCTTTCGGCGTATCACCCCGAGTGCATAGCTACCGCCGCAGACACCACCCTTGCAGGGATAATCGGCAAGGCGGTTATGCAGGTTGGCGCAAACGAGAGCGTTGTTGACACATACGCGTTCATGGCTTCCTACGGGTATGACGCGGTGACCATAAGCCGCTTCATGGACAGATACCTCTGGGCAGTGGCGGGGATCGTCGGCATTATCATAGCGTTTATGGCGGGCATTCTTATCTACTTTCTGAGAAAAAACAGGCACAGGATATCCACCGACCCGCTGACGGGCGGCAGGAACAAGGACAGCTTCATAGACGACGCGATAAAGACGGTAAAGCGCACCACGCCGAACAGGTGGGCGTGCGTTCTCATCGACATAGACAAATTCAAGTTTGTAAACGACCGCCTTGGCTACGAGGAAGGCAACCATATGCTTGAGCGCCTCTACAAGACCATAGGCGACAACCTTGAGGACGACGAGCTTTATGCGAGAATATCCGACGATAACTTCGCCCTTATCATTCACAACGCAACCGACAAGGAGCTTTCCGCGAAGATAAACACGATATTCAGCGAGTTTGAGCGCCGCAACGAGCTTTTTGTAAAATACCCCGTATTCTTCAGCGCGGGCGTATGTCGCCTTGGGCAGTGCGAGGAAGAGGACGGCGCGGTAAACATCAACTCCGCGCTCGACCGCTGCACCATCGCCAAAAAGACGCTCAAGAACCTGCACAGCTCGTCCATAGCGTTCTTTGACGGAACGATACGCGACAGGGCGCTGCGCGAAAAGGACTACGAAAACATCATGCCCACAGCGCTTGCGAACCATGAGTTCCAGTGCTACCTGCAGCCCAAATACGGGCTTAAGTCCCGCCACATAGAGGGCGCTGAGGCGCTTATCCGCTGGAACAGCAAGACGTTCGGCTTTGTTTACCCCAACGACTTCATACCGCTGAGCGAAAAGAACGGCTTTGTCGTTGAACTTGACTTCTTTATTCTTGAAGAAGTGTGCAAGGCAATGCGCCGCTGGATAGACGACGGCAAAACGCCCGTTGTCATCTCTGTAAATCAGTCGCGCCTGCACCTCAACTTTGAGGACTACATCTGGCGGCTCAGAGAGATAGTAGACAAGTACGAGATACCGTACGAGTACATCGAGCTTGAGCTTACCGAGAGCGTGTTCACCGAGAACGCAGAGCTGCTTCTGAAAACCATGCGCAAGCTCCACGAGATAGGCTTCAAGCTGTCGATAGACGACTTCGGCTCGGGCTATTCCTCGCTCAATATGCTTAAGGATATACCCGCTGACGTTATCAAGATAGACCGCGAGTTCTTCAACGGCACGGTTAATTCGCAGAAAGGCAGAGCGGTCATTTCAACGGTTGTGGACCTCGCGAAGAACCTTAACATGGAGGTTATTTCCGAGGGCGTTGAAACGGTGGAACAGGTGGATTTCCTCACCGAGATAGAATGCAGCATGGTGCAGGGCTACTACTTTGCAAAGCCCATGACCATGGAGAGCTTTGAGGAGCTGTGGTTCAGCGACCTTAAGGCGCAGCAGGAAAACGCCGAGCACCCCGCCGCACCCGAGGCTGAGCGCGCGGAGATACAGCTTACCATTAAGCGCGACATAGCGGATACAAAGCCCAAAGCGCCCGCGGACAAGGCGAAAGAAACGCCCGCAGACGAACAGGGACAATCCCCGCAGCCGTCGCCGGCAGCAGAATAAACGCACCCCGCCGCATTTTCGCGGCGGGGCTGTTTTATCTGAGGATTCTGCGCAGCGCGGAGGCGTCGGGGAGGTTTATCGTTTGCAGCTTTCCCCTGTAAAAAAGCGCGAAGTTGTTGAACGCACAGGGCAGCGCCTTTGCCTTTTCAAGCTTGTCCACGCAGATAATGTCGCAGGGCACGTTCTTTTCCGCGCAGACCTCGCGCACGGACGCCAGCGCCTGCACGGTGTAGGGACATTGCGGGCTGTAGTAGGCGGTGAGCACTTCGCTCTCTATCGTTTCCGCCCTTGCGGCGGGCGTGAACGAGGGCGCGCTGCCGTCGAACGAGAGCGCAAGCAGCTCGAACCCGCCCGCGGTTTCGTCCACCGCCTTAAAGCCGAAGCGCTTTGCTTCAACGCCCGCGTGGGGCTTTTTGCTGCGGATTATGCAGCACAGATGTTCGTTTGCAAGATTTTCGGGAGTGAGATTGATAAATTCCATAGCCGTTCCTTTTTAATTTTGTTTTAATTATAGCACATATTTCCGCAAAAAGGGAAATTTATTTAGCATGGCATTCAGGGAAAGACTAAATGCAGCGTGCGAAACAGATTCTGCACTATCGTTAAAACCGACAAATTTCGCGCCGCGCTATTGTGACATTCGGAAAATTTCACACAACACATTGACAAATGCAGCCTTAGGTGATAAAATGTTATTGCACAGAGTTTGGTGCTGCAATACATGGCAAGGAGGTTCAGCATGAACTACACAAAGGCAGCGCTTGCGGCGGCGCTCATTCTGGCTTTGGCTACGGGCTGCGCCGGAACGCCGACAGAAACCATGGGTACGGAAAATTCGGCTTCGCCCGGTACTGCGGAATCTGCCGGGAGTAACGCAGAATCTGCGGCGGAATCCACGCCGACCCTCACCGACTACAACAAGGCGGAACGCATAAAAAGCTACGAAACCGACAACCCCGTTACGGTTTATGAATGCGCGCTCAGAAACGGCGAGAGCAGGTACGATTGCAGGGTGTATATCTATAACCTCATGGAGCAGACAGCGGACGCGTACAGGGGCGACTGCGCCGTTGAGATATCCGAAAACGGCACGGTAGCCGACAGGACTCTTATGCTTGTCGGGTACACGCTGGGGCAGAGCGGCACGGAGTTCCCCGCAAGCGGCGAAGCGCCGTATTTCTCGGTAATAGAGCTTGACAGCGGAAGCATTCTTCTTTCCACGCGCGAGGACGGCGCTCTTACGCAGGCTACGCTTTATATCGTAAAGGACGGCAGCATAGCGCAGCTTGAGCGGTATTACGAAAACCCCGCCGACCGCCCCGAAAAGGGCGCGGATAAGTACAGCTTCAACCTATCGCGAAGCTGGACTACCGACAAGGACAGCATTATATTCGACATAAACGGCGAGAGCGTTACGGTGGACGTAGACTTTGGCGCGGCGACGCTTAAGTGCGCGCAGGGGTACGAAAGCGCGGTATACTGTGAATATTGAGCGGAATACATGAAAACGCTATAATGCCTTTGTCGCGCAGCAAGTATATGCAATTTATTTGCGGTATGCATAGTTAAATCGCACAGTATAAATAATCGGCAGCCCGAGAAGCACGCGCTTTTCGGGCTGCATTTTTTATGCGGAGTTATGCTAGTTTGCAAATCATGATGTATTCCGATTCGTTCTCGCCGACAATTTCAAAGCCCACGCTTTTGTACATTTTTACGGCGTAGTTTTCTTTCTGCACCGCAAGCGAAACATGCCTGTAGCGCTTTGCCCGCAGCAGGGCAAGCATTGCTTTCATAAGCGCCGTTCCTATTCCGCGCTTTCTGTATTGCGCATAAAGGGAGATAGCTAAGGACGGCGTTTCATTGTCAACGTGTCCGTAATCGTTCATAATGCGCGCCCATACCGCGCCGACAGGCTTGTTATCCGCCTGTGCGACAAGACAGCAGTCGCCCGCTCTTTTTCCAAAGTCGGAAACGTACACTTGCAGCTCGGGTTTGCTTATGATATCGCGCGGAGGCGCCTGCGTCCCCTGCGGGACAAAAATCGCCTCATAAAGAAAGTCGCTTAATATGCCGTATTCCGATTCAGTAATTTCACGAATCGTATAATCCATAAATTCTCCTTAAGAAGTAATTGAATGTCCCGCGCCCGTAATACGCTTCACTTAGCATTCTTATACGAAATAGCGATATGACACGGCGCAAAAATCACCGCCGCAGCCGTCAGCAGCACCGACCTCAGCATAATACCGCTGAACAGGAACAGCACCGACGGAATTATCGAGAGCGCAAGCGCCCTGAAAACGCTGCTCTTTTTGAAGCAGACCGCCCAGATACCGCAGTAAAGCGCCGCCAGTACAATGTCCACGATAAGATACACGGCAAACAGCCTTTCAAACCAGAGCCCGAACCATGTCCCGGGTATATTCACCGCCATGAATATAAAGCACCCGAACCGCCCTATCTGCTCCATTGTTTCAACGAATTTGTTGCTCCACTTATTGTCAAAGCCGTCCCTGCACTTTATTGCAAAAATAACGTTCGGTATAAGTATCACTACAACAAAAGCAAACCCGATATAATTGAACCAGCCCATAACCTGTCCTTTTAATGCAAGCTTACTTCTTCATCTTATGCTCAAAGAACCCATATGCGAAGCTTATGCACAGCAGCGTAATACCAAAGCCTATGAACATAAGCGTGCGCCCCATGGCGTTTATCCCCGAGAAGTCGATAAGGAACAGCTTTGCGGAGGACAGCAGCGCCAGCGCCAACCCGAAGCGCCTTGTAAGCGGGCGCTCGCGCAGGAAGCCGTAGGTTATCCACGCCGCGGCGGTAAGCAGGTACACAATGCTTATAATGCAGCTTGTGAACGTCACCCAGTTGTTTACGCCGAGAACGAGCGTTGTAATAAACAGCCCGTAGGACGACACGATAAGCGCCACGGACCGCACCGTGCGCCCAGAGAGCGCTTCAATGCGCTTTACCGCGTCAAGCACGGAAGCGAGCGACACGAGATTCGCGAGGATAACAAGCACTATCGCGCCCACGCTGTCGGGCGTTATTCTTGCGGAAGCGATATTAGCGCCAAGCAGCCAGCACAGCCCGAGGAAGTCGAGCAGCAGCGCGCTTATGCCCGCACCCTTGCCCATAAAGGTGAGCTTTCCCGACGTAAACCCGAGCGCCAGCCACAGCAGCGCGCTGAACGCCGCAGCGTAGAATCCCCCGCCCATGTCCGTGGACGATACGGACGTGAGATTGTCGTAGATGAGATACACGCCAAAGAAGCCCGCGTTTAATATCGCAAGCGCGCTGTACGTTGAGAAAAGCGGGCTTCTGTGCCCCTTTGCCGCCCGGCATATCATAAGCGCTATGAACGCCGCAGCGTTCACGCCAAACTGCACGGGGAACGCGCTGTTGCCGCTGTTGAGCAGCCCTACCGTAAGGAAGAGGAACTCCGATGTGCCAAGCACGCTGCAGCCCCACACGCGCAGGTATTTCCTGTCCGCATACAGCCCCGCAAGCGCAAGCGCCGTGCCGTAAACCGTAAGCGCAACAATAAACCACCGCCCGTTTACAAGCGCGAAAAGTCCAATAGGAATGAACGCCAGCACCGTGTTTACAAGCGCTATTGTAAGCTTGCTGCGGTCATATCGCAGCTTTGCAGCTATTGCAAGCACTGCCATAACCGCCGCGGTGCAAAGCACCGACGTGCCGCCCGTCTCGCGGGAAACCTTTGTCCAAAGTATCATAAGCGTAAACAGCCCGCTGAAAACCGCAGACAGCACGAGCAGCGCTCCGCCGCCTGCTTCAAGCTCTCCGCCGTTACGCATGGAGCGTACAAACTGCGCCGCAATGATAAGCCCGTAAGCCAGCAGCGTAAACCCGACGGATATTGCAAGCATAGGCAGGATATCGCTGCGGTATGCCTTGTTAGCGACAAATATCACCGCCCACGTCAGCACAAACGAGCACACAAACCCCGTCCAGAGCGGGCACTGCCAGTTCTTTCTGTGCGAGAGTATGTAAGCCGCCGCCTGAGTCAGCAGCACCACAGCCGCGCCCGCTATAAGACCCGTGCGCGCGTCCGCTTCCGCGAAGAATGGCGGCACCGTGCAGACAAGAGCCGTGCAAAGCACCATGCGCGAGTCGTAGCGCCACGCGAACAGCACGCCTATAGCCGCCGTAAGCGCCGCGCCGGCTATCGCGCCGATACTCCCGAACGCTTCGAGCGAATAGTAGCTTACAAGCACCGCCACAGACCACTCGACAAGAGCGCCGAGGGTAAGCGCACGCGCGAAAACCGCGGACTTCTTTCTGTAGAAGAACTCGCCCGCGCCCGCCATAAGCGCGCCTACAAGGTACATAAGCCCGCCGCGCACCTCGCCCGAGAGGTAGCCCTCAGACACAGCGGTGAACGCGATAACGCCGATTATGATAAAGATAACGCCGATTTTGCTTAAGATGTTAAGCCCTACAAACATCTCCCCGCCCGAAACCTTTGCAGGGGCGTTAAGGGGAGCGTCCGGCGCAGGCTGCTGCGCGGCATAGGGGTTCTGCGCTGCGTTATTGTCCGCGGGATAGGGCTGCTGTGGATTCTGCTGAATGTTGGTATTGTTCCGGAAATTTGCGTTATAATTGTCGTCCATAATGCTGTCCTTTCGCAAAGTCAGTGCTGGTCGATATGCCTTATAAGCGCGCCCGCGCTCGCTGCGGGAATACGTCCGCGCCCGACGCCGAACGCTATCGCCACTACCGCCGCGGCAGCCGCCACGGGTACGGCAACTGCGACAAATCGCTTAAGCAGCGTTCTGTCAAGTCTGTCCGCAAGCAGCATTTCATGCACGAAACTCTCCTTTATTCCGCACAGAGCCTCGTCCACCAGCTCGTTTGTCAGTTCAAAGCTCATTGCCTTTCCTCCTTTTGTTCACACGCTGTAGCCGTGGCTTTCAAGAAAACCGCGCAGCTTTTTCAGCGTCCGCGAAATGCGGGATTTTACCATGCTGTCGCTTGTGTTAAGGCGCGCGGATATCTGCGAGATATTCTCCCCGAGCCAGAAGCGCCGCATGAATATAACGCGCGTGTTCACGTCCTGCTCTTCAAGGAAGCTGTTGAGCAGCTCGCTGAGCTCCTTTTCGCTCAGTCTGTCCTCTGCGCTCATGCTCCCGCGAATGCACTCGCCGAGCTCCTCAAGCGGGAGAGCGTCCTCTCCGCGCTTTGCAGCGTGATTGTATTTGTAACGGTTTATCGCCGTTCTGCGCGCAATGACGCACAGATACGCAGAGAGGTGTTCGGGCTTTGTGGGGGGAATGCTCTCCCACGCGCGCAGGTACACGTCGTTTTCGCATTCCTCCGCGTCCTCCGCGCTGTGCAGTATCGAATAGGACACGCTCTGAATGAGCCTGCCATACTGCGCGCGAACCTCTGCAAGCGCTCTTTCGCTGCGCTCAAAGAACAGCGCGATTATGTCCTGGTCGCACATAACTGCTCCTTTCGCCGCTTTTTCTGCGTCCTTACTGACTAAGACAGCTTTTTGCAGAAAAGGTCGCGGCAATTTACAAAAAATACCCCAAGCTTAAGCACAAGGGTCGTATAAGCAACGATACTGTAATTATTGTAACACATCTGCGCGGATTTTACAACCCTTTACAGCCGAAAGTGAGGTATAAAAATATCCCGCCGTGACCCGGCGGGATATTTCAGTTATTGTCTCACTTGCCCCTTGCCGCTGAAAGCAATATTGAAATGGGCATTAGCAGAATATAAAGCAGCACTAACATAACGTACCTCCGTTGGCTGTATTAACCCCGCCGCTGCGGCGGTTCCTTTTCCTGATTACATTATACGGCACGCAAGAGTTGAAAGTCAACGGATAAGTGTACCAAAAGCGCCACACTTGCAAAAGTGTGCCGAAAAAGTCGCTTTTGCCCGCTTCGCAGGCAAAAAATATTTTTTCGACGGTCTCAAAGGGACTGCGCCGCAGTCCCTTGAGTCTGTCGAAAAAAATTTAAAACTTCCGCGCAGCGTATTGAAAGTTTTCGGTCCAGCCTTTTACAAAAGGCTGGCGGGGAGTGGGGCGGAGCCCCGCCACTCGGCGCGATAGCGCCATATCGCGTTAAAAAACGCTAAAGGGGGTACGGGGGAAAAACAAGAGTTTTTCCCCCGCTGTCTATTGCAATTTACAGCCGTTTTAACTTTTCCGACAGGAACATCCGCACTGCGCGCACTCATTGCCGGCTACGCCGACAATTCGCACACTTGTGCGGATAGAAGTGTTTTTTGCCCCGGCTGAGCCGTGACAAAAAACGAATTTCAAAGCCCGCTTCGCGGGCATAACATACTTTTTTCGACAAGCTGAAGGGACTGCGCCGCAGTCCCTTTCATTTTATTCGTTTACTGTGTCGTTCTTCTCGGCTTCATTGTCTTCGGGAGCCTTTTGCGCATTCTGCGCGGTTTCTTCGGGCTTTTCGCCCTTTGCCGCCTTTTTTGCGGAGTGCTTCTTTTTAATGAGGACCGTCCACAGAACGATGTTTATAACCGCAACGAGCGCGCAGCCGCCGATAATAAGCGCGGGCAGGAGCTCGTACGGCCTGCGGCATACGCAGAACGAACCGCTGCCGTTTTCAAGCGAAGGCGCTTCCACGATAAGGTAGCTGCCGTTCTCGGTGAAATCCACGTGCTTCCACGCGCCGTTTACATACTGCATAACGTCGGGCGTGCCCTTGCCCTGCGGCGCAAGGAAGCGCAGCTGCGAGGTGCTGCCCTCGGGAATATCGCAGGAGATCCTGACAAGCCTGAGCTCGCTGTTATCGTCGGGCGCAAACACGCTGCTGCTCTGCGTTTCAACGCTTATCGTGCTGCCGTCGCCGAAAACACCGTCCGCAAGCACCAGTGCAAAGCCGTCCTCGGATTTTTGCGCGCTCTCTATCGAGGTGACGTATGGCGTGTAAATCGCTTCCGCTTCCACAGGGTAGGTTATGCAGCTGCTGTCGAACTCCGACCAGCGGGCAAAGCAGCCCTCCTTCCCGGGTATATCGGGGAAGTCGCTCTCGGAGAGCGCTCCGCCGTATTCCACGCGCACGGTTGAAAGCACCTCGCCGTCAGCCGTAAAGGTGACGTTTATTACAGCGGCGCTGCCCGCAAGCTTTGCAAACGCGTCGTAATCCACAGGGTACGCCTTCTTCGCGTAGCTTATGCCGTCTATGCCCGCAGTGCCTCTGTCAACGAAAACGTTGCCGCTTATCTCCGCGCCGTCGTCGGAAAAGTCAACATAGCCCGCGACAGAGCCCGCGCGCTCGGTGCAGTCCGAGATATCGAGAAGCGAAGCGTTGTCCGTAAGGATAAGCCCCTGCCCCGCAATGCCGCCAACGTAGCTTGAAGCGCTTATTGCAGCGCGTGAAACGCACTTTCTTATGGCTGCCGTGGAATAGCCCGCAATACCGCCCGCATAGCTGCCCGAGGTGCTTGTGACTTTGCCGCTCTCGGTGCAGGAATTGACTGCGCCCATGTCCATTTTGCCGACGATACCGCCGCCGTAGTTCTTCTTTACGGTTATCTCGCCGTAGTTTGCGCTGCTTTCGATAACGTCGCGTATCTTATAGCTGAAGCTCAGCGACGTGTCGCCGCTGCGCGCTATGTCGTCCTCGGGGTCAAAGTCGAAGTCTATCGCCATAGAGCCTGTGATGCCGCCGACGTTGACGTCGCCCTGAACGCCGCCGTAGTTGGTGCAGGAAAGCGCCCTGCCCTGCCTGCCTGAAGAGCCGTCCTCGGAAACGTCCGTTGCAACGCCGTCGTCGTCGCTGTTCATTGCCTTGTCCTTAAGCTCCTGAAGAATGTCAGCTATCTTACCGAGCTCATCGTTTATCTCGCGCATATCGTCAAGCAGAATGTCGCTCTGCGCGGCGGCTGTGCTGCTTATTGAGGAGATCGCGCCCGTTATCCCCGCAAAGTTGTTGGAGAAGCCGTCCACAGCCGCGCTGTAGTCCGCGTCCGCCGCGGGAAACTCGATAGTGGGCTTGTCTGCAAGCGAATGTATGGTGTCCGAGAGTATATCCACCGCGTCAGAGAACGCCGCGCACGCGTCGGAGAGGTAGCCCGAAGCGTCCGAAGCCGCCTCCGAAGCGCCTGCGAGCGTGTCGAGCGCCGAAGAGAGCGAGTCTGCCGCAGCGTCAAAATTCTTCTGCGAGGAAGAAATGGTGTCAGAAGCCTCCGAGAGCTTCGCCGCAGCGTCAGAAATGGCGTCAAGGCTGTCGCCGAGCGCGCCGAGGTCAAGCTGCTCGTTTATTACGGTAAGCGCGTCGTTTACGTCGTCCATGGAATCCGAAATAGACGTCAGCGCGCTGTTTATGCGCTTCATCTGCTTTGATATCTCGTCGTAGGTGTCCTCGGGAACGTCCGAGCGCCTTATTTTATCGAATGCGTCGTTTACGTCCTCGATGGCCTTCTGCGCCTTGTCGAGCGCGTCGGAAAGCTCGCCCGCAGCCTTTTCAAGGTCGGACAGCCCCTCGTTGAGCTGCTTTGAGTCGATAGCTCCGTTTATCTTGTCCGCAGCCGCGGAGAGGTGCTCCGCAGCGCTCGCTATGTCGTCTGCGGCGGCTGAAAGCTCCTTGCTTATCTTGTCCTTGTCGGGCACTGAAGCGGAAGCCTCGCCTATCGCAATGCCGATATGCACCGCCGCCTTACTGAGGTCCTTCGCCGCGTCTGAAAGCTCGTCGAAGCCCTCCTGCATTTTCTCCGCGTCAACAGAGCCCGCTATCTTTTCAAGGGCGCTGCTCATTTTGCTGAGCGCCTTTGTAACGTCCTGCATACTGCTGCCAAGGTCGGAGAGTGCGTCGCCAAGCTGCTTGAAGTCGCTGCCCGTGAGCCATTC
>CAKSEE010000024.1 GCA_934446455.1 uncultured Oscillospiraceae bacterium
TTATTAATTTACTCTGATGCCATCCAATTTACGCTATTCCTTCGCCTTAACAATATTTGTGATATTAACAATTGTTTTATTTACAAGCAATGGATATCAAATGTGTAATCGGAAACACCGCTATACCGTTACTATCCGCATTGACACACCTAACATATCCATACCTACCTGTGCTATTATCCACATACCGTTCTGCAATGGTGTACTTTACATTATCACGATTTTTGCGCAGAGAAGCAGATATAATAATATCATCACCGCTAGGATTTGCAATTGTTACTCTGCACGGATTGGTTGTCAATTTGTCATAAACATAATCCAAAAATGTATCTACCCATACCTTAGGCAAAACCATTATATTATCCCTGTCTGCGTGTATTGTGGTAGGGCGTACATCATACCCAGTTATTGTTGGGATTAACTCGACACATACCAACACACCACTGCTCAAATCATCATTTCGCATATCTAATCTGGCATTAACTGCGTCAGTATTGTATCTGCGCAATGGCAGCTGCGATAATATAGCAGGGCTTGCTGTAATAATGCGTATGTCACCACTGGCAGACAGGGCAACACATAATGATGTGTGAAGTATATACGACTGCGCCAAAACTCTGCTGCTAACCTTGTTGGGGTGCTGCACATTAACCTTGTTGTACATTTGCATTGCTGTCATACACATACCGTCTATAATCGTATATGGTGATGATTGTAGGACTTGTCCCGATATATCACGGGTGTATCTCTTATTAAGACGTAACACCTGATTATTAACTACATACGGTAATTGTACAGTTGTCCCCTTTGTTATTGTGCGTTGTATTGCGTAATACATGGCATTATCAGGTGTTAGCAATGGGGTTATGGCTGCGTATGGGCTGCATTCACATAGTAAATCTTGCATGGCTATTGAAGAGAAATTATCAGGTTGCAGATTGGGTTGTGTAGTGGGTGGTTTTTTGACGTCTTTGGTTGGATTGTCTAACATAATAAAACCTCCTCATTCTTACCATCTTAAAGATGGTGTTTAATAAGAATAAATCAGAATCCAAAGTAATTAGTAAAAATCCAAAAAATATAGAAAATATCCTATAAAATTAACAAAATCCCGACTTAATTTCTGGGTAATCCGTGCGTGGATTTTTTCAGTCGGAAACGCTATAATAGACTCACCAAAACCATTGGATTGTAACGGAGGACAGTATTATGGCTACAGTACACGCACGAAAAAGGGGAAACAAGTGGGAGTATCGTTTTGAAGCCGCATCGGTAGGCGGACAGCGGAAACAGATTTGTAAAAGTGGATATCTGACAAAGAAAGAAGCAATGGAAGCAGGGGCAAAAGCCTATAATGAATACACACAGGCAGGTGCAGTATTTACCCCTAGCAACAGCAGCTTTGCAGATTATCTGGATTATTGGATATCGACATACTGTAAAAACAATCTTAAAGCCGTAACTCGTGATAATTACATTAAAAAGATAAGATTATACATAAAGCCTAATATTGGTGGATATATGTTATCCTCGCTATCTCCTGCCGTTCTGCAGGACTTTATAAATGGTCTCTTTAACGCTGGATATAGCAGAAATTCATTGACGGTTATAAAGGGTATTCTATCCAACTCATTGACATATGCAGTTGAGCCACTTCACTACTTACAATCTTCTCCGATGATATATGTTAAATTACCCTCAACCCGCGCTAAACCTGCTGTCCCTACACGCTCCGACCCTCATATATACATTGATAAGATGATGATAGACAAGATATTTGAGAGGTTTCCAGAGGGCAGTTCGGCACATATACCACTTATGCTAGGATATAAATGTGGATTAAGGCTTGGAGAAGCATTTGGGCTTGTATGGTCTGATATAGATTTTGAAAAGGGAACATTAGCAGTAAATAGGCAGGTACAGTGGCAGGGTGGAAGTAGAGAGCATGTTAAAGGTTACTGGTATTTTAGTGAGCCTAAATATAATTCTTTTCGCACAATATCCCTTGATAATGCCTTAATTGATTTGCTGAAAAGGGAAAAGCAAAGGCAGGATAGAGCAGCCGAATACTATGCAGATAAATATACCCACCTTTTCGAGGGTGATAACAACAGGGAACTTAATACAGTTGGAAAAGGGGTAGAAATATACCCAATCTGCCGCAGGGAGAATGGTGAGTATATACAGTCCAGGGTAATGCAACATACATCAATGATTATACATACCCAGATAGGTTGTGAAGATTTTGACTTTCACAGTTTAAGACATACCCATGCTACAAATTTAGCAGAAGCAGGTGCCAACCCTAAATATGTTCAAGCAAGGTTGGGGCATAAAAATATACAGGTAACTATGCAAGTATATCAACACTGCTCTGATACCCTTTTAGAACAGGGTAATAGTATACTTAACAGTATGTATGCATAACTATATTGTCCTCCTTGTCCTCTTCATGTCCTCCACACACTGAAATTACCCTTTATCCACTCGATTTCGCAAACCTTCCTTCCGCATAACAGAGCCATCCACGAGCATTGATGTTCTTTATCGAAATTCGGGCAACAACCCCATGGTTGGCGCTACCGTTGCTTGCGCAGTTGCGGTTGAGGAAGCACTCAAGGCTTAATCTACTGCGGTTCCGCAAGATAAATAAAATTTCCGGCGTTGGTTATCCAGCGCCGGATTTTTGCATCTCAGGCGTTTTGTTGGCACTGCTCATCAGAACGGGTAATCTTCAGAGGCAATATCGCCGGACATTTCCGGAATATTCGGGTACAATCCGCCGCATCAGACCCTCGCACCCCGGTCGCTTAAGCGCGGACTTTATAGCGCTCACAAGCTGCGGAGTTATGTCCCGTACCTGCGGTAGCGCAGCGCATAGCTCGTTAAATTCGGCTATGATGTCCACGTAATCGCACGCTTCCCCCGCAGGGGGTAAGGGGGTTCTGTGTCTGTATCTTTCTCTTTTTCTATTGCAATAGCGCACAGAGCTTCCGTGCTTCGCAGGTATATTCTACGGCTTTTTTACTGCAAGACCTTACAACGGATGAATCGCCGTCCGCCGGTTATTGTCACAGAAATGTGCGCAAAAGCGGTGACTGTTTCTGCCTTTATTGTGCCATTATTGAGATATTAACAAAAATGTCCCGAATTTTTGTTGACAAAACACTACATAAATGCTATAAAAAATTGAGCAATGCGACTTTTTTTACTTAAAACATAGCAGATTTTCTTTTTACAGCACGCGCTATGCCCTGTATTTTTACAGGCGCAGGACGATAAAATGTTGCATGACCGCCTGTAAACCGTAACAGACCTGCCGCGGCAGGTCGCAAATAAAGGAGGAACTATAATGGCACTTATCGACGTGGTAGAATGGGCGCCGCAAAACAGCGCGGAATTTGCACACCGTCACCCGCACAACAACCTGAGTACGGGTACTCAGCTCATCGTGCGCGAATCGCAGGAGGCTGTGTTCTTTTCAAGGGGACAGATACTCGGCAAGTTCGGACCCGGGTCGCATACGCTTTCTACGCAGAACCTTCCCCTGCTGAGGAATCTCTTCGGCATTCCCTTCGGCGGAAAAAACCCCTTTACCGCCGAGGTGTGGTTCGTAAACAAGACAACCCCGCTCAACATCGACTGGGAAACCACCACCATGCGGTACATGGACCCCGACTACGGACAGATGCTCCCGCTTATCGCAAAGGGGCGCTACGGTCTTAAGGTAATGGACGCTGAAAGGTTCCTCATAAACCTTGTCGGCACAAAGGTCTCCTTTACCGCAGCGGAGCTTACCGACCACTTCAAGGGCGCTATGATAGCCAAGACAAATTCGTCCATAATCGCTTTCATGAGCGCCAACCGCGTTGGAATAAACAGCATTGCAATGCACCTTGACGACCTCTCAAACTTCATAAGGCAGCCCATGTCGGAGTTCTGGGAGACCTACGGCTTCGAGCTTGCGGGCTTCTACATCACCGAGGTGAACCTCGACACCTCCTCTCCCGAGGGCAGAAAAATATCCGAGGCAATGTCAGACCGCTCCGCGCAGGCTATCGCGGGCTACACATGGCAGCAGAAGCAGTCGTTCGACGTTGCGGGAAAGGCGGTCAACAACAACTCCTCCATGGGCATACTGGGCGTTGCAATGATGACGGGCGCGCTCTCAGGGGGCGGCTCCGCAGGCGGCGTTATGCAGACCCCGCCGCAGAACCAGTACGCGTTCGGACAGCAGGCTCAGAACTACGGCGCGCCCGCGCAGGGCATAACGCGCAAGGAGGTATTCTGCTCAAACTGCAGCAAAAAATTCTCGACGGATTCCGCGTTCTGCCCCAACTGCGGCAACAGATACAACCCCTGCCCCATGTGCGGCGCGGACAACTCGCCAAAGGCCACAAGGTGCGTTACCTGCGGGTCAATGCTCGCGACTAACGCCCCTGCGGACAATATCTGCTCAAAATGCCACAACCCCGTTCAGTTCGGTCAGAAATTCTGCCCGATTTGCGGAAACAAGCTTATGTGATGTGGAGGCGCTTATGAATAAACAGAGTATTTCAGTTGCGGGACTTATCATATTCATTTTCGGCGCGCTGGTGCTTGGCGCGGCGTTCGCGCTGCTGGCTCCGCTGTTTTTATTCGCGCAGGCGAAGTACATCTTTGCGTGTATAAGCGTTTCGACGGCGTATATAATGTATTTTCTCCCGATGTTCGCAGGGGGAATACGCGGCAGCTTTGCAAACCTTGCGGTAAGCGGAACGATATACTACCGCGGCGTTGTGGCGTATACTGCGCTAACCGTTGCAAACGTGGTACTCGCGTTTTTTGTGCTGCCGCTGCCGCTGTCGATAGTCGTTCAGGGCGTGGGGCTGTTCATTCTTTTAATAAGAGTATGCGCAGCGCTTTTTACAAAGGATCACATCAATTCCACAGAGCGCAGCGAGGAAGCGACAAGAGCGCTCGTTACGGCGCTCCGCGACAAGGCGGGCAGCCTTACCGCGCTTACCGCCGCGCTTGACAGGTCAGACCCGCTGCGTATCCGCGCGGAAAAGCTTGCGGAAAATATGCGCTACCTCTCCCCTGCTGCAAGCGCGCAGGCGCGCGAGCTTGAGCGCAGGCTCACGACCATTCTCGACACCATTCTTATGGACGGCGCGCTGCGCACGGAAAACGCCGCTGCAAAAGCGTCGCTCATGAAAAAATTCGACGATTTTGACGCGGTTTACAGAGAACGCAAGAGTATTCACTAAGAAAAAGGAGCAACGACATGACAGGTAAGATTTTTAACGACTCATCAAACATCTATCAGGATCAGGCGAAAATTCTCTTTGACTATTACAAAACTGCTGCGGAAACCATCGTTGCAGCCGAAATGGAGGAGGAGCAGAACAAGCGCGACCTCGTTATGCAGCGCGACCGGATGCTCGCCGAGCGCGACAGGACCAAGAAGCTCTCAACGATCATGTTCATTCTCTCCATTCTCATCGTTCCTGTTGTAATAGGGCTTATACAGCTCTCCAAAAGCAAAAAATTCCAGCAGGAAGCCGACCGCTTTGACGCAATGATAGCCGAGAGCGACGAGCGCTACCGCAATATCCGCAGGGAATACAGGGTGGACAAGATAGGCGTAGTGTACGTCCCGGTTGCGACTAAGGTGCCGTTTGAGGACAAGAGCATAGTCCTCGACCACACGGGCGCAATAGCTGAAACGGACTTCAACCTGAACGTGCTCAACCAGCCCGACGACTTCCAGGAATCCGTACAGCAGCTGTCCGAAATGCTTGACAAGCTGCCCGTTGTTGAAAACAACAGCATGGCTGAGAGCGTCAACACCGCAGACTATTCAACATCCATACAGAACGTCACTCTCTACGACTACATGGGTACGATAGACCGCCAGGTAAGGAACATCAGCTATCTTCTCGGCGACAGCAGCAACGCTTCAGTAAGGATACCCGTAGTAGACCCCGCAGGCAGCAATGCAGCGTACCTGCGTGATTTCTCCACCACCGACACGGGTTCGCACAACGTTGTAAAGGTATTCGACGTGAACTTCGACGAGCGCCTTGAGAAGTTCGCCTCGCTGAACGCCCTCAAGGACCAGATAAAAAGCACGGGCGACGCGGACAGCAACGAGTACATAAAGCGCCTTATGAGAAGGCTCGCGGACTCCGTACAGCTTCTTACAAAGACAAAGCTCTCCTCGCAGAGCAAGCTTATAAGCTACACCTCGTCTATATTCGACCTTGTTCTCAAAGCAGGCTACACGCAGTACTCCCCCGCGCTTGAGGCGGAGGAGATAGAGCGTGCGCGCGCGGAAAACCTGTTCGACTATCACACCGCCGTAAACGACTACGTTCCGTTCTCGCTCAAGGCAAGCTCCGAGGTGAAGTACGAGCTGTTTTCGGGCAGCTGGATAGCCGAGGACGGCTCGAGAACCTCCATGCCGTTCGGTATGCACCAGATAGACGAGGAAATATTCATGCCCGTTATCGCAGCGCTCATGGAAGAAAACCGCATTGAGCGAATGAAGATATACGCCAACATAGACGACCAGAAGAGAGACTATATCGACAGGTGGAAGACCGAGATAGGCAACTACTTCAGAGACAACCGCAAGGCTGCTGACGACCTTATCACGCATATGCGCGAGACCTACGCGGACTACATGAACTCGTTCAATATGTACCAGTCCCTGCTCAAGACGAGCGATTCCATGAACGCGGGTCAGAGCCTGTCCGACAAGATATCGGGCAGCGAGGTAAAGGAGCTGGACGCGCAGGCGGAGATGATAGAGGGCTTCGAAATGCAGGCGAATGCCTGCAACAAGCAGCAGGAAGAGTTCTCAGACTTTATGGACAGGATAAACGAGAGCATCGACGACAGCACGAAGCAGTTCGAGTTCATCGAGTACTTCGAGGGTTCGCTCAGGGATTCCATGGCGCACGATACCGCTATCGCGTTCTCGGGCGTCAACTCGCTTGACCCGCGCCGCAGAAGCCTTGTCGGTGTAAGCCCGTTTGTGGCCAATAACGCCGAGCTTCTCCCCGAGCCTGCCGTAAGCCCCGAGGTGTTCGACAACATACAGACCGACCTTGTGCAGAAAGTCAACAGCAGCATAGGTCAGCACTATTCCGTAGAGCTCGGAAAGCCCGAGGACGCGCAGGCTGCCGAAGCAGGCGCAGCGCAGCCCGTGATGAACGGCGCTCCCCGTAATGAAAGCGAGGTTAACGAATAATGGCTGACTTCAATTTCGTTGTCGATACGAACCCGATGGCAGACTCCATCTCGAGCGTTTCCAACCATGTTACGGCGACAACAACTGCGGTCGTTGCAATGCAGGCGGCGGTTATTGCCTCCGAAAAGCAGTCCGCGAACAAGATATGCCAGAACGTGGACAAGGGCTTTTACAGCCTTATACGCTCGCAGCTTACGATGAAGCTCTCCGACGCCTACACCGAAATGCAGGCTAAACTCGCGCTGCTGACCGAATACAGCAAAACCCTGCAGAAAACGCAGGCGCGCATGGAGAACGACTTTTACCGTGTGAGAGCGCAGTACCAGCAGATATTCAAGGGACTCGACAAGGCGCTTGCGTACCGCGTCGCGCAGCTTGACAAGGAAGCCGTGGGCATTGCGGACGCAAGGAAAAAAATGATTCTCGGTATGTTTGAGCGCCACGTTCCCGAAACGCTCGTAACATCTACGGAGGTGGATTCCTCAAACCAGCAGATAGCCGCAGCAAGAATAAAGGACAAGACGGGGCGCTCGCTCGACAACCTTGCAGGCAAGGTCGCGGAGAACCAGTCCTACAAGCTTCTTATGGACGCCATGCTCGACAAGAACACCTCCGAAACCGTTCAGCAGGAGTATATCCCCGTGGTGTTTTCTTCCAAGCAAAGCTCTGTCGTTACCGACTCGTATGTAATGACACTTAATTTTCCCGAGTACCTCCCCGAGCAGATAAGCAGCAACATCTCTCTTAACATTCTGAGCCACGAGGAGATTTTCGCAAACGACGGCAAAACGGACTTCGAGAAAAAGACCGTTTCTCAGGAATTTCAGGCGCTTGTCGCTTCCTCAGGTCTTGACCGGAGAGTAGCCGACCAGATAATGCGCCTGTTCTCGCAAGGAGGCTGCTGATGAGTTATACACGAAGCTATTCCTCCTCCATTGAAGTGAGCGGGTCTGTGACCGTACATTACCCTCCGAGCGAGCATGGCGACACTATAACGGTGCCTTACAGGGATATTGTCCCCGTAAGCATCGACGTCACGGTAGACACCACGCCGTTCGATGCCAGCGTCAGCGGCGCAAACCTCAGCGTAGACGGTCTTACCGCCTCCGTTGCAGCCATGAACGCTGCAAACTGCGCCGCTATCGCACAAAGCGCAAAGCAGGTATCAGACAGCATTATCGGCGGCTTTTACGGGCTTATCCGAAACGATATCACCACCAAGAAGAGCGAAACCAAAACCGTCATTCAGACGAAAACAGCCCTGCTTATGGAGCATTCCAAGGCAATGGGAGAAAAGCACACAAGAATGCTCACGGATTTTGAGCGCGAAAAGGCAAAGTACGGCATGGTGTTTTCCGAGCTTGACAAGGAGCTTGAAAGGCGCGTGACCGATCTTGACAAGGCGGCGTTCAGGCTCAGCAGAAAGATAAGGGGCGACGTTGTTGTAAAGCCCTACCTTACCGTTGCAGCAGACGCTGCAGACCGCCTGAGCGCCGGCGGCGCAGACGGCGCGGGCAGCAATATCGCCGTGGCAAACCTGCGGCAGAAGGTTTCCGCAGTGCTTCACAATCTCAACGAGTCGCTGCGCAGCAACCTGCGTTACCGCCACATGATGCGCAGCTCCCTGTGGAACATGAGCGTTGATGACAAAATGCAGCAGGACTACGTTCCCGCAGCGTACTGCATTCACGAGGATATATCCTCCGGGCAGTATGTGTGCAACTGCTACACCTCCGACAACGCCGCGAAGCAGGACATTCTCGCAAAGGTAAGCACATACGCCTGCACAATCCCCGCATGCGAATCAAGGGCGATACCCGAGGAGGAAATGAAGCTTATCGAGCAGGCGTTTTCAAACATGGTTCAGGACAGCTATACTGGCAAAACCGACCGCACCGAGTACGAGGAGCGCGTGTTCTCTGAGATATACAGACTGTGGAAGGCGAATAACCCGCAGCTCAGGCAGATATAAAAGTCGATTCAGGAGGAGCAAATGGAAACATTACGTGAGATAAGATTTGATGACAACGACATTTTCCTTAAAGATAATATCGTAAAGACCGGCATACTTCCGCATGCCACAAAGGACCTCAAGCGCAACATAAAAATACAGTCGAATACGTTCTTCGAGGGCGGCGTTTTCGGCAATAACATCGAGATAACCGATGGCGGCAACGTGTTCAAGGGCGCGGTATTCGCAAACACCGAGCTTCATATAAGCACGTCCATGACGGGCAAGATACAGTTCAACAAGGCTGTGGCAAGCGCTGAGAGCATTGCTGCGCTTGTAGCGTCGGGCAAGGTGGTTTTCGGCTCGGACCTTAACGCGCCGTCTGTGCGCCTTAAAAACTGCTATGTGGGCGGCAGCGTTTTTGGCAACGAGGTTTACCTCGAAAACTGCGTTGTTCTCGGCGGCGTATTTGCCACAAAAAGCATAAACATAACGAACTGCGTTTTCGGCACGTTCAACGCGCCAAGCGTTGAGATTTCGGGCGTGAACTATATGCTCTACACCGCCGCTTTCTCTGTCGAGCCGCTGCAGTTCCTGCCGCAGACTGAGCTTTACAACATCTCTATGGCTCACCTCGGCGCGCTCTTCAAGGGAGACCCGCAGGGCGAGAACACGGGCAAGATACGCATGGACATAGAGGACGACCACCAGCGCACCGTGCTGCTCGACAACGCGGACGGCTCTACAACCACGGTAAACAGCTATTCGGTTTCGGGCAGACTTCTTGTTGCGGACCTTATCGACTTTGAGAAGCTCGAGAATCACTTCCTGATAGGCGCAGGCGCGCTCAACAGCCAGATACTCAAGGTCTACTCGCTCACCAAGGCGGACGGCGAAAAGTCCGAATCGCTTACGTTAGACAACATCTCGGACTTCTTCTTCAAAATCATTTCGGGCGAGATTGAGATACAGGATATTTCGGGCGAGATCAGCTTCAGCGACCTTAAAAAAGCGTTTGAGTAAAAGCGACATTCACACAGAAATGCGGCAGCCACAACGGCTGCCGCTTCCATTTTATAGAGTATCACACAGCCGGGCGCTGCGCAGCGTAAGCCAAAGGCGCGGCACGGACGCCGCGCAAACTAGCTTCGGAGCAGCAGGGCGCTGCGCAGCGTAAGCCAAAAGCGCGGCACGGACGCCGCGCAAACTAGCTTACGCGTTCTTACTTTAGCTCCACAACCGTAACGCCTGCTTCGCCCTCGCCGTACTCGCCAAGGCGGTAGCTTTTCACGCTCGGGTTGGTTTTAAGCGCCTGATGCACCGCCGCACGCAGCGCTCCCGTGCCCTTGCCGTGGATTATCGTTATTGTGGACAGCCCGCTCATCTGCGCGCTGTCTATAAAGCGCTCCACTTCGAGCACGCCCTCATCGCCCATCATGCCGCGAATGTCAAGCTCCATGCCGCCGCGGCGGGTCATGTTGGAGGATAGCTGCTTCTTTACCTTGCCGCCCGTGGGCTGCTGCTTCTTTTTGTTGTCGATAAGGCGCAGGTTCTTCTGATTCGTCTTTACGCGCATCATTCCCACCTGCACATAGCACACGCCCGACATATTAGGAACTGTAAGCAGGCTGCCCTCGCGCTTTGTGTCCGCGAGCATTACAAGGTCGCCCGCCTTAAGCGGCCGCGGCAGCACATAGTCCTCCGTCCTGCGTTCCACAACGGGGTTCGCCTCGTCGTGCATTCGGTCAAGCTCGCGGTTTACCCTGCTCCTGGCGTCTGAAAGACCTTTGCGCAGCGCCTCCTTATCCTTCGCCTTTTTAAGCTCCTCAAGCTCGTTAAGCATCAGGTCGGAGCGAGCGCGCGTTTCGGAGATTATACTCATTGCGCGCCGGCGTGCGCTTTCAAGCTCCTTTTCCTTCTGCGCTTCAAGCGCGGAAAGCTTCTGCTTGAGCTCGTCCTCGGTGAGCCGCGCGTTGCGCTCGGACGCCGCCACGCTCTCCTTGAGCGCTTCAAGCTCCTGCCGCGAGCGCTCGAGCGCGTCCACTACCTGCTCAAAGCGCTTATTCTCGGTGCTTACAAGCTCCTGCGCACGTGAGATAACATCCTGCGGCATTCCGAGCCTTTGCGATATGGCGAACGCGTTCGATTTGCCGGGAACGCCCACGACAAGCTTGTACGTCGGGCGCAGCGTTTCAACGTCGAACTCGCAGCTCGCATTCTCAACGCCATCGGTTTCAAGCGCGAACATCTTCACTTCCTGATAGTGCGTTGTCGCGAGGACCCTGCTGCCGCGCGCATTAAGCTCCGTAAGTATCGACACGGCGAGCGCCGCGCCCTCTACGGGGTCTGTACCGCTGCCAAGCTCGTCAATCAGCACAAGGCTGCGGTCGTCCGCGTGTTCAAGGATATACACGACATTCGTCATGTGCGAGGAGAACGTGGACAGGCTCTGCTCAATGCTCTGCTCGTCGCCTATGTCAACGTAAATGCTGCCGAACATTCCCACATAGCTTCCGTCGGAGGCGGGAATCATCAGCCCGCACATCGCCATAAGAGTCAGCAGCCCGACTGTCTTTATCGAAACCGTCTTACCGCCCGTGTTGGGACCCGTGATGATAAGGCAGCCGTACTTCTCGCCTATTTCAACGGTTATAGGTACTGCCGTGTCGGGGTCGAGCAGCGGGTGGCGCGCGGAGTTAAGCACAACGTTCGGCTCCTCGCTTATTTTCGGGGTGATGGCGCGCATTTTCGCGCCAAGGTTCGCCTTTGCAAAATACATCTCCAGTATAAGCGAAATGCGCAGGTTCTCCGAAATGCTCTCCGCGCTGCCCGCTATCTGCTCGGACAGCTCCCGCGTGATACGCTCTATCTCCGCCTGTTCCTTCGCTTTAAGCACGCGTATCTCGTTGTTCGCCTCGACCACGCTCATGGGCTCTATAAAGAACGTCTGCCCCGTTGCGGAGGTGTCGTGTACAAGTCCCGGGACGTCGTTCTTATGCTCGCTCCTTACAGGCACGACATAGCGCCCGTCGCGCATGGTCACAAGGTTCTCCTGCAAGAACTTCTGCGTGTTCCTGTTTTTGAGCATAGCGTCAAGCTGCTCGCGGATATGCTGCCCCTGCCGCGTAATGCGCTTTCTTATAGAGGACAGTTCCGCGCTCGCCGCGTCGGACATCTCCTCCTCGGAGATTATGCTGACCGATATGCGCTCCTCGAGCGCCTTAAGCGGACAAAGCCCGTCAAAAAACTCTGCAAGGCTGTTGTCTATCCCCTCGCACTGGCTGTACCACGACGTGAGCGCTGCCGTTTCGCGCAGCACGTCCGCCGTGTCAAGCAGCTCCCTGAACGACAGCATACTGCCCGACTTGGCGCGCTTTATGCTGCCCGAAATATCCTTTATCCTGCGGAATCGCGGCGTTCCGAACCTTGACGAGAGCGTGAACGCATCGTCTGTCCGCGAAAGCTCGGTGCGCACCTTGTCTATATCGTTCTGCGGCTTTAATTTAAGCGCGCGTTCGCGGCAGACGTCGCTCCACGTCTGCTCCGCGAGAAGCTCGAGTATCTTGTCAAGCTCGAGCTTTTTGTAGTATTTGTTCATATATTTCAGCCCCTCTCCCGCTGAACTGTCGTGCGCTCGGGGAGCGGCTTATACCGCCCGCAGGAAACGCACTCCGAATCTCTCTTATTGTTGACCTTGCCGCACTCGCACAGCCAGATGTCGCGGTCGGCAAGCCCGCCCGCCTGCTTCGCCTTAAATACGCGCAGACTCCTTGTACGCCTTAGTTTTTCGCCGCCAAGCCGCCTGTTGAGCGCTTCAAGGCTCACCACCGCCGCAAGTATCGCCGCAAACGCGGGAATATCGAGCGTCAGCGGAATCACCTTGGAATGCTCCATACTGAACCCGACGAGCCTTGCAAAGCCGTTCTTTGCGCCCAACCAGTACCGCGCGCAGTAGTATATATGCCCGAGCGTCATGAGCGCGTCAAGCGCAGCCACAAGCACACCCGAGTAACCAACGAAGCCCAGCGCCGTTATTTCGTCGGGGTCTTGTTCAACGGGCTGTACGGTTGCAGGCGTGATGTCGGCGTTCTCGCTCAGGCTCTTTGAAAGCCACGCGTTTGTCCATATGGCTCTATAATACTTTATGTCCTCCTGCGAGTGCGACGAGCAGAACGCCCTTATGAACTCGCCGCAGTCCTCGTAGTCGAGCGCGCGCTCCATAAGCCGCGCTATGCGGTCGTTCCGTTTCTGCTCCTCCTCGGTCAGGTGGAAGCTCGGCACGGATACGCTCTGCGCCTGCTGCACGGGCGCGGGCGGCGCGGTGAGCTTTCTGTAAAGCGTAAGCCCGCCGATACAGCACCACGCAAGGTGAAAAAGGCACGCGGCGGTTATCACAAGCGCGCAGATGAACGGCGCGTTCCTCTGCTTTGCAAACGTTTCGTCCGCGCGCAGCCGCTCCGAAAGCGTTATGGGCGTGGTTTTCTGCCCGCAAACGGGGCAGCGCTGCGTTTCACCATGCAGCGGCTCATAGCAAAGATTGCAGAACCGCTCGTCAAGCATATAGCCCATGCCTTACTCCTCTCAGATGTCAGAGAGCGGCTATCTCCTTTATCCAGGAGCTTTCAAGGTAGAAAGGATAGCCGTCCATGTCAACAAAATACACGAGAACGCCGCCCGCCTCGAGCGCGTTGTCCTCCGTCCCCGTGATGTAGCCCGTTATCTGCTCGCCCTCGTCGGTCGTGCAGACTACGTTTTTTCTGATGTACTGTTCAAATCTGTTCATTTTCTTCTCCCCATGTATCGCTTTCCGTCGGGAAAGCAAGCGTTTTGTAATATCTCAGCGCCCCGAAGCTGCGCTCCGTCCTGCGCAGAAAGTACCTTTCCGCAAGCCGCGAAAGCTGCTTCAGCGCGCTACCCCCAGCCGTTATCTTAAAGCACCCCTCAAGCGGGGAAAACACAATGCCGCGCATTGCCGAAAGCGTCTGCGGGGCAAGCAGCTCATGCTCGCCGCCGTACTCCCTGTCAAAGCAATCCCCGCAGAATATCTCCCCCGTGTCGGGCAGAAAGAACATCTGCTCATGCTCGTAGCGCCCGCAGTTTGCGCACGCGGTAAGGTCGGGCGTAAAGCCCAGCATGCACGAATACCGCAGCTCGAACGCCGCGCGCACAAGCTCTGCCTCACGCCTGCCAAGCTCGTAAAGCGCTATCGCCATAAACCGCACAAGGCTCTCCCCGCGCGGGGAGCTCTGCCGCTGCTCCTGCGGCGTGCAGAAGCGCACCGCCTGCGCGAAATAGCTTGCAAGCGCAAGGCGCTCAATATCCTGCCCCAGCGCGTGGAAGCTGTGTATGGGCTTCGCGGAGTTTACCGTGTACCTGCCCTTTGAGCTGTTAAGGCAGAACGTTGAGTAGGAAAACAGCGCCGCGGACGACAAAAGGCTGCTGTTGAGCTTTTTCGCGCCGTGCGCGGTAGCTTCTATAAGCCCGCATTCGTCGGTAAGTATGTCGATGAAGCAGCTGTTTTCGCCTATCTCGCGCCGCCCCACGACAATGCCGTCATAGGTATGAAGCACGCCCGTTCACCCGCCTTACTCGTCCGCAAGCCCCATGTCCATGATGAAGCGCTCGCGGTTGCGCCAGTCCTCCTTGACCTTGACGAAAAGCTTAAGGTTTACTTTCGCGCCCAGAAGCTCCTCCATGTCCTGCCGCGCAAGCGTGCCTATCTGCCGCAGGCGCTCGCCGCCCTTGCCGATTATCATGCCCTTGTGGCTGTCCTTTTCGCAGATTATCACCGCGCCTATGTCGATTATCTCGGTGTCCCCGCGCATACGCGACGAGAACTGCTCTATCTCTACCGCCGTGCCGTGCGGAATCTCCTGCTGCATGGTCCACAGTATCTTCTCGCGTATCATCTCCGCGCACATAAACCGCTCGGTGCGGTCCGTGGCTATGTCCTCGGGGAAGAAATGCTCCCCCTCGACCGCGTAGCGCTCCAGCACGGGCAGTATCTTGTCGGTGTTTATGCGGTTCTTTACGCTTATCGGTATTACCTCCGCAAAGTCGTAAAGCGCGCTGTACTGCTCTATCACGGGCAGAATGTCCGCCTTGTCGCGCAGCAGGTCAACCTTGTTGAGAAGCAGCACCACGTCCGTTCCGTGCGCGGCGAACGAGCGTATGAGCTCCTGCTCCGTGGCGGATATCTTTTTCGTGACGTCCGCCATGAGTATAGCGCAGTCAACGTCGTCAACGCTTGTGCGTATCGCCTTCACCATATGCTCTGAAAGCTTGGTGCGCGCCTTGTGCATACCTGGCGTGTCTATGAAAACAAACTGCGTATCGCCCTTTGTAAGCACGCCGTTTATGCGGTTGCGCGTGGTCTGCGGCTTATCGGATACTATAGATACCTTTTCGCCCACAAGCAGGTTTGTAAGCGAGCTTTTGCCCGCGTTCGCCCTGCCCGTTATCGCTATGAATGCGTTCTTTGTCATTGTTCCTCTTCCTTTCGCGCGGAGCGCTTGTACACAAGCCTGAACTCCTCCGCCACAACAAGCTCGTCGCCGCTAAGTCCCGCGTGGTTCTCGCGCCACGCTTCGGCAGAGCCGTCCTCGCGCTGCATAAGCTCCTGCGGCAGCTCGTCCGCGCGCAGGATATGCACCGCGAACGTCTGCACGGCGCACACAGGCTCGCCGTATATGTCCGTTATCGCGGTATAGTCGCCGCGTCTGGGCAGCGGCTCGCCCGCGTCGTCATACTCGCTTTTGGGGCGGATTGCGGCGCGCTTCTTCCCGCGCGCAACAAGCTTCAGCTGAACGCGCGCGCTCTCCTCGTCCGCGCCGAAGCAGCGGAACGCGCACCGCGTATCCCCGGGCAGCGCCTTTGCTGCGGTAAACTCCCGCAGAAAGCGCTCCTGCTCCGCGGCTATGTGCGCCTTGAACATATCCGGGCGCTTTGCCGCAGTCACCCTAAGCGCCGCGCTGTGCTGCCACGCCGTTACCGTGCCGTGGTCGCCCGAAAGCAGCGTTTGCGGCACGCCGCGCCCGCGCCATACCTCGGGGCGGGTGTACTGCGGGTATTCAAGCAGACCGCCCTCGTGGCTTTCTATGCTGTATGCGTCCTCGTTCGGCAGCACGCCCTTTTGCAGGCGCGCCACAGCGTCCGCAAGAATAAGCGCGGGCAGCTCTCCGCCTGTAAGCACATAGTCGCCCACGGAGATCTCCTCCGCGCAAAGCTCGTCAAGCACGCGCTGGTCAACGCCCTCGTAATGCCCGCAGAGAAGCACAAGCCCCTCCTCGGCGGCAAGCTGCTTTACCTTTGCCTGCGTGAGCGTTTCCCCCTGCGGGGACATATAGATAACGCGCGGCGGGGCTTTATGCTGCGCGCAAATCGCCCTTACGCAGTCGTAAATCGGCTGCGCCTGCATTACCATACCCGTACCGCCGCCGTAGGGCTTGTCGTCAACGCGGTTGTGCCTGTCCTCGGTAAAGCTGCGGATATCGTGCGCGTATATCTCGATAAAACCGTTTTTTATGCCCCGCCCCACAACGCTCTCGCCGAAAACCGCGGCGCACATCTGCGGGAAAAGCGTTGCTATGTCAATCCTCATCGCCGTTCTCCGCGCCCTCGAACAGACCCGCAAGCGGCCGTATGAGCATTTCGCCGCCCTCTATATCGGTGCTTATCACTACCTCGTCAATGCACGGGAACATAAGCTCAGTGCCGTCGGGCTGGCGCATGGAGTACACGTCGCTCGCGCCGTTCTGATATACGTCGGTTATTTTGCCGTATACCCTGCCCGTGTCGGCGTCCTTTACGGTAAGCCCGATTATGTCCTGTATGAAATACGTTCCCTCTTCAAGCTGAGCGTCGTTTCTGTCCATGTAAAGGGTCTTGCCGATAAGCGGGCGCGCCTGCTCTATGGCGTCAACGCCCGCTATCTTCATCACAACAACGTTTTTGTGCGGGAATGCCCTCCTTACCTCAACGGGCGTCTTTCCCCCGTCAAGGTAGAGCGTGTCAAAATCGCACAGAACCTCTGCGCTGTCGCAGTAATACTGGCAGCGAACCTCGCCGCGTATTCCCTGCGTAGCCACTATTTTTCCTATTTCAAGAAACTGTTTCATTTATTTCTCCCCTGATGTCAAGCCAGCACGTCGCCACAGCCGTTCTTTTCAAACCACTTAACGGCGTACGAGCAGGTAAGCCTCGCCTTAAGTCCGCGCTCGCGCAGAACCTCCACAAGCGCCCGCATAAGCTCGCCCGCAGCGCCCTGTCCGCGCAGGCGCTCGTCAACAAACGTGCGCGTAACTTCCACCGTGCCGCTGCCGCGCGCGGGGAACTCCACCGCCGCAAGCACCTCGCCGTTTTCGCCGTAATATGCTATTCTCTCGTTTTCGTACGTAAGCTTCATGTAAGCCTCCTTAATCAGAACTCGGGCGCGTCGTTCGGCGGGTCTATTTCGTAGACCTCTACATAAAGTATGTCCCTAATCCGCAGAAACTCCTCCTCGGGCAGCGGGTCGGGGTAGGACAGCAGCGCAAGCTCTATGCTCGGGTATTCCGCAGAAAAAGCGGGCTGGTAGTAGGTAAAGGGGTTCACGCAGAAGCCAAGCCGCTTGTAGAACTCCGTGCGGCGCTCCGCCTCCCCGCTCTGCGCGGCAGGCTCTGCTTCAAGCACTATCGGCCTGCCCTCGCGCCGCATAAGTTCGTGCATAAGCTGCGAACCCATGCCCATGTCGCGCAGCTCCTGCGCGACGGCGAAATGCTCGAGAAAGATAAAATCGCCGAAATCGTAGTAGTTCATAAACGCGGCTATCTTCCCGCCGCGCAGCCCGTCGCGCGCAAGGCACAGGCTGCGGAAGCCCTCGCGCTCGAACTCGCGGTAGTGAAGCCGCCTGCTCCCGCGCTCCGTCGGCGGAAACGAATACTCCATTATCTCAAAAAGCTCTGAAAACCTCTCCTGCGGCATCGGGTTTTCGCGGCTGTATACGGTTATGTCTTCCATGGTATCTCCTTTTCAAAGTGTTACACATACCTTATAATTATACCCCAAAAACGCGATTATGTCAATACAAAAATAGGCGGGAATCACGTTCCCGCCGCAGTTTATTGAAATTTTCGCGTTTTTGCGCGGGAGTTTTCTCACAAACGCCGCCCTTGAACTTTCCGCGCGGTTATGGTATAATCATTCTATGAGATTTATTTTTGGAGGGCTTATGGATTACAAGGACTTGGTTGGCGCGATAAAACGGTACGGCTCGTCAGAAAGCGACATATGCCGCGCTGTTTTAGGGCTTCCCCCCGAAAAGATAAACGAGCGCGTTATACTCGCGCCGTGGTGGGAGCCTGACGTAATGCCCGCTCTCGGGAAAGCGGCGTACATTAAAGCGTCGTACGCCGACGACTCCATACGTATCTGGGACGTTGAGAACGGCGGCTCGCACATAACCTACATAAAAACAGGCGTAGGAGCGCCCGTGCTTATGGACGCCGTTCTTGCGCTCGGCACAACCCCGTGCAGGCGCGCGGTTTTTATCGGTTCTGTCGGGGCGCTTGACGGGAATATCCCTATCGGAGATATCGTCGTTCCCGAGTGCAGCGTAAGCGGCGACGGCGCAAGCCGCTACATTTCAGCGGACTCGCTGCGGCGCGACTCGTTCGGCAGTAAGGCGTATCCCGACAAGACGCTGAACGGCGCTTTGCTGTCCAACGCGCGCGAAATATGCGCGCAAAACGGGGTCGGCTGTCATGTCGGCAGAACGTTCAGCGTTGACACGATTTTCGCGCAGTACGCGCACCTCGGAGAAATAACCACGCTTGACTGCAACACAATAGAAATGGAAACCGCCTGCGCTTTTAAGGCGGCAAGTCTTGCGGGAATCTCCCTCGCCGCGCTATTGAGCGTTTCTGACAACACCGCAGCCCGCAAATCCCTTATAAGCGGCAGGACCGAGCAGGAAAAGCGCCGCAGGAAACATGTAAGAAGCGAACTGTTCCCGAAAATTATTCTGAAAACATTGTGCTGCGAATAAAGCGCGTGGGGGGAAACTTCATTCCCCCCACGTTTTTTATAGCGACCTGTCGTTCCTGCCGAGCCGCTTTCTGAGCGCCTGCACGCGCTCACGCTCGGACTGCGCGCCCGTGCCCGCCGTGCCGAGAAAAAACGACAGCTGCCGCAGGCTGAGCGCCGCCGCAGGCACAACGCACACAAGCACCTCAGCCGTGCGCGAAAACGCCGCAGAAACCGCCGCCGCAAGCGCCATTACCGCGCAAATTATGACCGCCACGAAATTGAACGAGCGCTCCCCCGCCGCCGTATCAACAGCGGGACGTTCGCCTCTGCGCAGCCGCTTGGAGGGCGCCGCAAGCTCCGCCGCGAAAGCGAGCGCCGCGCACGCCGCCGCAGCGCCAAGCCCCGCGATAAGCTGCGGGAAGTCCGCAGAGAACCGCTCTCCCTGCGAAAAGAACACCACAGCCGCCAGACCGTACGCGAGCGACGACACCGTCCAGCAGAACAGCCCGCGCCGCGTTTCGTCAAGGCTGCGGACAAGCGCGCAGACCAGCACCGCAAGAGCCCCGAGCGCTATTATCATGCTCACCGCGTTCATGCGTGCGCCACCCCGCTTTCCTCGGGCTGCGCAAGCTTGTCGCGCCCGCAGAACTTTTCGCCGACCCACAGCAGAAACTTTGTTTTAAGCAGCACGCACGGCTCTGTACGCGCGCCGTCCGTGAGAAGCTCCGCTTCCTTTGCCGTAAGCGGCTTTGCAAGCGAAAACTGGCACAAAAGCGCCACGAGCGCCTCGTACCCCGAAAGCGCGCTTTTCGGCGCTATAAGCGAGTACCCCTGCCCCGCGCCGTCTGTCGCTTCAAAAAGCGCCACAAACTCGCCGAGCCGCTGCGCAAGCCGCTCGCCGTCCCAGCCGCCCGAAAGGCTGCCGCCGTCGCCGAGCCTGAGCGCCGTTGCAACGCCGCGCTCGAAAATGTCGCTGCACATCGCAAAGGCGGTATTGGTAGAGCCCGCCGAGATAACGCTCCTGTCACGCGCGGAAATAAGCGCGAATACGAGCGAAAGTCCGTCAACAAGCACCGCAAGCGCAAGCGACACCGCCGCGTCCGCGCCCATGCCGCCGCTTATAACGGCGTACACGGGCAGGGTGTATATGTTTTCAAACGTAAAGTCTGCGGCGTTTACCGCAGCGCCCGCAGCAGCAGCCTCGGCGCACGCGCGGGAAATCACCCCGGTAAGCCGTTCGCGTACAACGGCGGCGGGCAGAGCGCCCGCTATTTCCGCATAAGAGGGCAGCGTAAGCTCGGTCTGCGCCGCGTTAAGCTCCGCGGGGACTTCTCCCACGCCGCCGCAAAGCGTGCCGTATAGCGCGAAAAGCCCCTGCGCGGGCGCCGTATCGCCGCTCATTATCCGCTCGCGCAAAAGCTGTGCCGCAGCCGTAAAGGCGCTTCCCTGCGCGCCGAGCGTTCCCTCCGCAAGCGTAAGCTTAGAGGAAATCTCCGCGAGCCTTGCCGCAAGCTCCGCGCCGTCCGCAAGCCCATAGGCGGCAAGCAGCGCAGACTTGCCCGCCTGTTCCTCCGTCGCCGTCCCCTGCGAAAGCGCCGCAATATACGCGGAATACGCCGCTGCATAGTCCGCGTACTCCTTGTAGTCCGCGCGGCGCGGCGCGCTCATGTCGTAGGAGGTCTGCGCCTGCGTTTCGTCAAGCTGCGCGGAAAGCTCCGTGAGCGCCTGCATTTCGCTTGAAAGCGCGGCGTACTCGCGCACAACGGCGTTTACAGCCGCGTCCACCTGCGCCGCAGCGCTGCGCTGCGTATCGTCCGAAATCTCCGCAAGCGCGGAGTTCAGCGTGCGGCAGTAGCCGTCGTAGGTGCGCTCAAGGTAGCTTTCGGGGGAATTTATGTTGTTGTAGATTCCCACGAAGGAAAAGTAGCTGCTGCACATTACCGCAAGCGCAAGCGCAATTGCCTTGGCGGCGGTAACGCGCCTGCCCACAGAGTTTTCAAGGAAATACACCACCGTCTGCACGGCAAGCGCGAACAGAAGCGGCGCGAGGGCAAACGTCGCTTCAAAATACGCCCTCGCGCCGTCTAGCGTTGTGAAAAAGGATATGACCTGTAAAAACAGCGACACCGCCGCGCCCACTATCACAAGCGCGCTCTCGCTGAAAACTGCGGGCGCGCCCCTGCTGAAAAAGCGCTTATCCATTTTCAGCCTCCTGCGCCAGCGGGAATGTGAGCGTTACCTTGAACATATCGCCGTCAATGTCAAGAGCGAACGTTCCGCCGCACGCAAGCGTGAAGCCCTGCGCTATAGAAAGCCCCAGCCCCGAGCCCTCGGTCGTACGGGACTTGTCGCCGCGCGTAAAACGCTCGAGTATCTCGTCTGCGGTAAAGTCCATTTCATACGCGGAGATGTTCTTTATCGTGATTATCGCGATAAGGCTGTTCTTTTCAAGGGTATAGTACACGCGCGTGCCCTTAAGCGAGTATTTCAGCGCGTTGTCAAGCAGGTTCTGTATCACGCGGTAAAGCCGCCTGCCGTCGCTTACAACCGTAACGGGCGGGTCGCAAATCTTCGCGCGCAGTTCAAGCTCTGCGGCTGCAATCCTGTCCTCCATCTCGCCTATGGTCTGCCACGAAAGCTTTGTAAGGTCGAGCCGCTCATGCTCCACGCTTATTTCGCCGCTAGTGGTCTTTGCAAGCTCAAACACGTCGGACACTATGTTCTTGAGCCGCTCGCTCTTTGCCTTAAGCACCTTTACGTAGTCCTGCGCCGCGGGAGTAAGCTCCTCCTTGGACAGCAGCTCCACATAGCTTATTATGGACGTGAGCGGGGTCTTGAGGTCGTGGGAAACGTTCGTTACAAGCTCAAGCTTCATGCGCTCTGCGTGAACACTCTCCTCAACGCTCTTGCGGTAGCCCTCGCTCAGGGCGTTGAGCCGCTCCATATCCTGCCCGAATGCGGAATGCTCCGCAAGCTTCCCGTCGAACGAGTAGTCGCCCTCGGTGAGCGCCTTTATCTTCTTGCCGATTATCGCGCCGTCGCGGAACATTTTGTAGCGCTGATATATGAACACACCGAGCGCAGCCGCTTCAAGCATGATAACAAGCACGCTGCCCCCTACCGCAATAAAAAGCGCCGTCAAGACGACCGTGACCGCCACAAATATTGCGTCCATTATAACAAACCGCGCCGCGACCGACTTTTTCGGGAACGTTTCACCCCTCGCTAACGCCGCCACAGCATGCCCGACGCGCGCAAACTGCCGCCCGATAAACTTAAGCAGCCGCCATATCAGCAAAATCACGCACCATATAAGGCTGCCGCGCATGAACACGCCGTTCTTGCCGCGCACCTCGCCGCACGAGAGCAGGTACAGCACCGTCCCGCCGAAGCCAAGACCTGCCATGCCGCACATAATCATGCACAGATTCCTGCCGCCCGCGCCGAGCATAGCAACATAGCTCAGTTCCCCGTCGCATACCGACCATATCACGAACAGCCAGAGCATTGCGAAAGCCGCAAGCCCGCTTATCTCATACGGAATTTTGTAGCGCTTGCCGAGCCGCACCGTGCCGTCCGCCTGAACGCCCGCGCACCTGCACAGCATTACCATAAGCACAATGCCCGCCGCAAGCAGCAGCACGTCCGTTGCAAGGATTATCTGCATATTGCGCTTCATGCGCGCCCAGTCCTCGCAGTAAGCGTTGTACTGTGCCGTGGACATCGCCGTTACAACGCTTACCAAGCCCTCTGTCGTATAGCGTAACGACGTTTCTTCAAAGTCGGGCAGATGATTAACGCCGTTTTCAATCACCACGCCGTTTTTAAGGGTGAGCTTTGCGTAGAACTCCGCGTCGGCAATATAGCGCCTTACCTCGTCCTCGCCCTCGTTTACGGCGGCTGCGACCCGTTCCGCGTAGGACGCGTTCTGCCGCACCCCGTATGAATCAGCCGCGTTGTCAATAAGCAGCGCCTCAATGCCGCCGAAGTTCGGGTACATATACCCGTAAGCCCCCGCGAAGCCCGTTACAATGCCGAGCGTTCCCCAGCAAACGATGAACAGTACCGCAAGCAGCGCCTTATACGCGCGGGACGATTTAATGCTTTTCGATTTTGTATCCAATTCCCCACACCACCTTCAGATAGCGCGGCTCGCTCGGGTCGATTTCGATTTTTTCGCGAATACGCCTGATATGTACCATTACCGTGTTCTCGACCGAGTAAGCCGTTTCGTTCCATACTCTCTCGTAAATTTCCTCTGCGGAAAACACCTTTCCCGCATTTCTCATAAGAAGCTCTAAAATATTGTATTCCTTTGCGGTGAGCTTCACAGGCTCGCCGTCGACATAAAGCATATGCTCGTCAGTCCGCAGCGTAAGCCCGCCCGTGGTTATATTGCTGCCGCTCCCGCGCGAGGAATAGTCCCCGAGCGTCATGTACCGCCGCAGCTGGCTTTTGACGCGCGCCACAAGCTCGCTTGGGTTAAAGGGCTTGGTTACATAATCGTCCGCCCCCACCGAAAGCCCGAGCACCTTGTCGCTTTCCTCCGTTTTGGCTGAAAGCAGAATGATAGGCAGATTCCGCTCGTTTCGTATCTTTATAGTAGCGGATATGCCGTCAAGCTGCGGCATCATGATATCAAGGATTATCAGATGCACCTCGTTTTCAGCAAGAAGCTGCACCGCCTCAAGCCCGTTGTATGCGCGCAGAGTTTCAAGCCCCTCAAGCTCAAGCAGCTTTGCCACGGCGCTTACTATCTCGCGGTCGTCGTCCACCACAAGCACGCGCTTTGCGGGTGATTTATCCATCGGCTTCCCCTCCTTCCGACAATATGATTTTAACACATATTTCTTATTTTTCCTATGACATAAATCTTACAAAAAGCTTAAAAATATAACAGAATACGCCGAAATTTCAGGCGCACAATTCTGAAAGGACGATGAGTATGAAATATATATCTGTTTCCATGGCGGTCGTGCAGGCGCTCTCCGCGCCCTCCGCTTCGCAGTATGAAGCGCTTACCGCATACGACGCCGCAAAAATCTGCTACGGCATGGGCAACGACCTTGACGCAGACAACCGCCCGCTCGGCGCAATTGACGCGCAGCGCAAGTACGGCGACATGGGCGCGCTTTTTATCGGCAGCGAAAAAGCCCCCGCCATGCAGCTTACATTTGACGAGGGCTACGAAAACGGCTACACGCCCGCAATACTCGACACGCTTAAGGAAAAGGGCGTGAGCGCGGTGTTCTTTGTGACCTACGACTACGCAAAGCGCAATCCCGAGCTTATCCGCCGCATGATAGACGAGGGGCACACCGTCGGCAACCACACGTTCTCGCACCCATCCCTGCCCGGGTGCTCGCCCGACGAGCTTTACAACGAGCTTGCGCAGCTGCACAATTATATAAGGGACGAGTTCGGCTACGAAATGTACGTTATGCGCCCGCCAATGGGCGAGTTCTCCGAGCGGGTGCTGAAATGCGCCGCCGACATGGGCTATACCACGGTTCTGTGGAGCTTCGCCTACCCCGACTGGGACCCTGACAACCAGCCCGCGCAGGACGCGGCGTTCGAGAAGCTCACCTCCCGCGCGCATAACGGCGCGGTCTACCTGCTGCACGCCGTAAGCGAAACCAACACCGCCATTCTCGGACGCGTTATAGACGCGTGGCGCGCGGACGGCTTCACGCTTTGTCCGATGTGACGCGTTGCCCGCAAGCGGGCAACGCAGCAAAATTCACATAGTGAATTTCGCTTTATTTTATGAAGTGGCTAAAGCGGTTATCGCTGCAAAATTCACATAGTGAATTTCGCTTTTTGGGTGTGCAGGCGGGCAACTCTCTGAATTACAGGTCTATCTCCGTGCAGAAGCACCTGCCGCCGCCAAGGCTTTCTGAAAGCTCGGTGGGCTGGCAAAGTCCCGCGTATATGCGGTAATGCCCGCTGCGGACAGCTCTCACGCCCTCCTCGTCCACCGTTTCAAAAGCCTCGCGCGGCAGGGGTATTACCGCCTGCGCCGTTCCCCCTGCGGGAACGCTCACGCGCTTAAAGCCTGCAAGCGACAGGCGCGGCGCGCCCTCAATGCAGCATTCCGCGCAGACGTACACCTGCAGCACGGCGTCCGCCGCAAAGCCGCTCGCGTTCGTTATCACGGCGCTCACTCGCTCGTGCGTTATGTCAGCGCTTACGGAAAGTTCGGCGTAGCTCAGCCCGAAGCCGAACGGGTACTGCACGTTGTCGTCGCCGCAGTAACGGTAGGTTCTGCCCTGCATGGAGTAGTCCGTAAACTCGGGCAGGCGCTCCGCCTGTTTGTAGAACGTTACGGGCAGATGCCCCGAGGGGCTTACCTCGCCGAAAAGCAGCCTTGCAAGCGCCCTGCCGCCGTACTGCCCCGCGTACCACATATCAAGCAGCGCGTCGCATTCGCACTCGATGTTTACGGCGCTGCCCGCCGCAAGCACAACGACAAGCGGCTTTCCAACCGCGCGCAGGCGGCGCAGAAGCTCGCGCTGGCTCTCGGGCAGGCGCAGGTCCGGCTTGTCGCCCGAGGCGAACTCGTTGCCCGTGTCGCCCTCCTCGCCCTCGAGCGTGGCGTCAAGCCCCACGCAGACTATGATAACGTCCGCGCACTCCGCGCAGGTAAGCGCCTCGGCGTACCTGTCGCCCGCCTGCGCAAGCCCCTGAGAGCGGTCGGCGTAAAGCGCGCAGCCCTCGGAATAGTACACCCTGCCGTCAAACGCGTCCTCAATGCCCTCAAGGAACGTAACGTACCTGTCCGCCGTGCCGAAATAGTTGCCCATGAGCGCCGCGCGGCTATCGGCGTTCGGTCCTATTACCGCAACAGAGCGCAGCCTGCTTTTGTCGAGCGGCAGCACGCCGTTGTTGCGCAGCAGCACCGCAGACTTCTCCGCGCACTCCTGCGAAAGACGCTTGTGCGCGTCGCAGCTCACAACGTCGTAGGGCACGTCGTCGAGCGGCGTTTTGTCCATAAGCCCAAGCCGCAGGCGGGTGCGCATTGCGTGGGTGCAGGCGCGCGCTATGTCGCTTTCGTCGCACAGCCCCTTGCGCAGCGCCTCGAGCGTGTGTAGATAGGTGTTGCCGCAGTTGATGTCGCAGCCCGCCTTTATCGCCATTGCTGCGGACTGCGCGGCGTTCGCGGTTATCATGTGCGTGGTGTGGAAGTCCCTTAACGCCCAGCAGTCGGACACGAAATACCCGTCAAAGCCCCATTCGGCAAGCTTGTCCATAAGAAAGCCGCTCGCGCAGGCAGGCTCGCCGTTCACGCGGTTGTAGGCGCCCATAACGCCCTCGACCTGCGCTTCAACAAGCGCCCTGAACGCGGGCAGGTAGGTTTCCTCCATGTCTTTTTGGGAAGCCTTCGCGTCAAACTCGTGCCTCAGCGCCTCGGGCCCGCTGTGAACCGCAAAATGCTTTGCGCAGGCTGCGGCGGTGAGGTACTCCCCCTCGCCCTGAACGCCCTTAACGTAAGCCGCGCCGAGACGCGAGGTGAGGTAAGGGTCCTCGCCGAGCGTTTCGTGTCCCCTGCCCCAGCGCGGGTCGCGGAATATGTTTACGTTGGGCGCCCAGAGCGTAAGCCCCTTGTAAATGTCCCTGTCGCCGCGGCGGGAGGCTGCGTTGTACTTGGCGCGCGCTTCAAGCCCCGTCACGCCGCCAACCTCGCGCATAAGCTCCTCGTCAAAAGCCGCCGCAAGCCCTATCGCCTGCGGAAACACCGTGGCAGTGCCTGCGCGCGCCACTCCGTGCAGACCCTCGTTCCACCAGTTGTACGCGGGCAGACCCACGCGCCCGACTGCGGGCGCGTCGTAGCGCAGCTGCGCCGCCTGCTCCTCGGTTGTAAGCTGCGCGGTGAGCGCTTCCGCGCGCGCCTGTATGTCCTTATTGTTGTAAGCCATAGCCGTTACCTCCGTTAGCCGCAAAAGATTCTGCTTATATTATACAGTACATTCTCCCCAAAATCAAGCGGAAAATAACGCTCGGCGCAGATATTCGCAAGACGGACGAAAGCACTTGACAAGCGGGAGAAAATGGTTTATAATAGTGAGGTATGCGTGATTCCACACACTATTTGAATAGAGGAAAAAAACATGGCTGACTTTAAGCACGAGATAGAAAGACGGCGCACATTCGCCATAATCTCCCACCCCGACGCGGGCAAGACAACGCTTACCGAAAAGTTCCTGCTGTACGGAGGAGCTATTTCCCTCGCGGGCGCGGTAAAGGGCAAAAAGAACACAAAGCACGCCGTTTCGGACTGGATGGAAATTGAAAAGCAGCGCGGTATTTCAGTTACAAGCTCGGTTATGCAGTTCAATTACGAGGGCTACTGCATAAACATTCTCGACACACCCGGACATCAGGACTTCTCAGAGGACACCTACCGCACGCTTATGGCTGCGGACAGTGCCGTGATGGTAATAGACGCCGCAAAGGGCGTTGAGAACCAGACGCGCAAGCTGTTCAAGGTGTGCGTTATGCGCAATATACCTATATTCACCTTTATTAACAAAATGGACCGCGAGGCGCGCAGCCCGTTCGACCTGCTGGACCAGATAGAAAACGAGCTTGGCATAAAGACCTACCCCGTCAACTGGCCCATAGGCTCGGGCAAGGAGTTCAAGGGCGTGTACGACCGCGCGAACCGCCGCATAATCTCGTTTGAGGCGAACAACGGCTCACACGAGGTAAAGGCGACCGAGGCGGATTTAAGCGACGCGAGCCTTGCGGAGCTTATCGGCGACACAAACTACGCTACGCTTCAGGAGGACGTTGAGCTGCTTGACGGCGCGAGCGAGGAGTTCGACATGGACCTTGTCAGCAGCGGTAAGCTCTCCCCCGTGTTCTTTGGGTCTGCGCTCACGAACTTCGGCGTTGAGCCGTTCCTTGAAAACTTCCTTAAGATGACTACCCCGCCGCTTCCGCGCAATACCGAAAACGGCGTTGTGGACCCGTTCGACCCCGAGTTCTCCGCGTTCATCTTCAAGATTCAGGCGAACATGAACAAGGCGCACCGCGACAGGATAGCGTTCATGCGTATTTGCAGCGGCCGCTTCGACAAGGACATGGAGGTTCTGCACGTGCAGAACAACCGCACCATGCGCCTGTCGCAGCCGCAGCAGATAATGGCGAACGACCGCGAGGTAATATCCGTAGCATATGCGGGCGATATTATCGGCGTGTTCGACCCGGGCGTGTTCTCTATCGGCGACACGATATGCTCGCCGAAGAAAAAGGTGCAGTTCGAGGGCATACCGACGTTCGCGCCCGAGCATTTTGCAAGGATACGCCAGAAGGACACCCTCAAGCGCAAGCAGTTCATCAAGGGTACTACCCAGATAGCGCAGGAGGGCGCGATACAGATATTCTCCGAGCCGCAGAGCGGTTTTGAGGAGGTTATCGTAGGCGTTGTCGGCGTGCTTCAGTTCGAGGTGCTTGAATACCGCCTTAAGAACGAATACAACGTCGACATAATCCGCGAGGGGCTGTCGTATGAGTATATCCGCTGGATAACGAGCGAAAAGCACCTTGAGGGCGGACTTGACGAGCTGAGAAAGCTCGTGCTTACGTCCGACACAAAGCTCATTCAGGACGTAAAGGGCAATTACCTGCTGATATTCACAAGCGAGTGGAACATCAAGTGGGCGCTCGACAAGAACCCCGGGCTTGAGCTTGCGGAGTTCAACCGCGACTGACGACCGCAAACCGTATATAACCGCCGCCCTGTGCCGTATTCGGCACGGGGCGGCTTTTTGCGCGCCCATTTTCCCCGAAAGGACGGCGCGGTGCGGCATGAAACGCGCCCCCTGCGCAATATAATAAGTACAGGGGGTGAGCGTGTGGCGGTTTACGCAGACGTCCTTGTGATACTCAATCTCTACATAAACTACTTTCTGGTGAGGGCTGCCGCGCTCCTCCTGCGGCGCGACGTAAGCAGGCGGCGCAGCGTTATCGCGGCTTCCATAGGAGCGGCGGCTTCGCTTGTTATGCTGCTGCCGAGCCTGCCGTTCCCCGCTGTCGCCGCGATAAAGCTTGCAGTGTGCGCGGGCATGACGCTTGCGGCGTTCGGGTGGCACGGGCGCGGCGCGCTTGCGCTCGAGGCGCTGTGCATGGCGCTTATGAGTTTTCTTTTCGCGGGGGCGTCGCTTGCGCTGTGGACGTTCTGCGCGCCGTCAGGCATGGTGTACGAGAACGGCACGGCGTACTTCAACGTGTCGCTGCCCGCGCTTGCGGCGTTCACGGCGGCGGCGTATGCGGCGGTGCGCGTGGTGAGGTTCTTCGACAAAAAGAGAAGCCGCGCGCGGCGAACCTGCGAGGTAGCCGTCACCCTTGCGGGAAAAAGCGCGAAGCTGCACGGCTTTGCCGACACGGGCAACGGACTGCGCGACCCGTTCAGCGGCAGGGCGGTGGTGATATGCCGCAGGGACGCGCTCGGCGAGCTGCTGCCCGCGCAGGTGGCAGCCTACCTTGACGGCAGCCCCGACGGCGCGCTGCGGCTGGTACCGTGCAGGACGGTCACCGGGGTAAAGCCCCTGCCCGTGTTCAGGGCGGACAGCGTTACCATAGACGGAAAAGCCGTCGAGGCGGTCATCGGCGTTTCCGATGAGCTTGACGGCTCTCAATGTATTTTCGACCCCGAAATAATATCAATGTAACGGAGGAAAAAGCAATGCTCGGTTTTATCAGGCAGCTGTTGGAGGAGGGGCTGCGCGCGTTCATGCGCTACGCCCTCGGCACGCAGGAGTGCCACTATGCCGGCGGGTCGGAGTCGCTGCCGCCGCCGCTTACGCGCGAGGAAGAGGAGGAGGCGTTCAGAATGCTCACCACCGACTTTGAAAAAGCGCGCGATACCCTCATAGTACATAACCTGCGGCTTGTCGTGTATATCGCCAAAAAGTTCGAGAACACGGGGATATGGCTTGAGGATCTCGTTTCAATAGGAACTATCGGGCTTATAAAGGCGGTGAACACGTTCAGCGTAAACAAGAACATAAAGCTTGCCACCTATGCCTCGCGCTGCATTGAAAACGAGATACTCATGTACCTGCGCAAATACAGCCAGTACCGATACGACATATCTATAGACGAGCCGCTGAACGTGGACTGGGACGGCAACGAGCTGCTTCTGAGCGACGTTCTCGGCACGGAGAGCGACTGCGTGAACTCCCACATCGAGGACGAGGTTGAAAAGCAGCTGCTGCACGAGGCAATAGACCGCCTGCCCGCGCGCGAAAAGCAGATAATGGAAATGCGCTTCGGGCTGAACGGCAAAACCGAAAAGACCCAGAAGGAGGTCGCTGACGAGATAGGGATATCGCAAAGCTACATCTCGCGGCTTGAAAAGCGCATTATAAAGCAGTTGCGCGAGGAGCTTGACAAGGTGTGCAGCTAGATGTGGTTCTTTATCTTCTGCAAAGCCCCCTTTTCAAGCCGCGACACCTGCGCCTGACTTATCCCTATCTCCCGTGCGACTTCCACCTGCGTCCTGCCCTTGAGAAACCGCAGGCTTAAAATGCGCTTTTCGCGCTGCCCTAAGCCCCGTATCGCCTCTTTAAGGGAAATCTCGTTGAGCCAGTTCATGTCGTCGTTGTGGTCGCCGAGCTGGTCGAGAACGTATATCGTGTCGCCCGATTCGGAGAACACGGGCTCGTAGAGCGAGATAGGCTCGCTTATCGCCTCAAGCGCTATCACTACCTCCTGCCGCGTCGCGCCTATTTCCGCGGCAATATCCTCTATTTTCGGCTCGCTGCCCTTGAAGGCGGTGAGCCTTTCCTTTGCCTGCATCGCCCTGTAGGCAAGGTCGCGCACCGAGCGGCTGACCCTGACCGGCGCGTTGTCGCGCAGATAACGGCGCAGCTCGCCCATTATCATAGGCACGGCATATGTGGAAAAGCGCACGGGCTGCGTGATGTCAAAGTTGTCGATAGCCTTTATGAGCCCTATGCAGCCCACCTGAAAAAGGTCGTCGGCGCTTTCGCCGCGCCCCGAAAAGCGCTGGATAACGCTCAGCACAAGGCGCAGGTTACCGCGTATAAGGTCCTCGCGCGCCTGCATATCGCCCTGCTTCACCCGCCGCAGAAGCTCCATTTTCTCCGCTTCCTTAAGCACCTTGAGCTTCGCGGTGTTCACCCCGCTTATCTCGACCTTGTTGTAATACATATCGCCACCCCCTGTGTAATACCTTTCTGCAACAAGTATTATTGTCAGAAATCAGGAGCGATATTCTGCCAAAAACAGGGCGGCGCGCGGACAAGTTACCGACAAAAGCCGACCGCGGACATACCTGACGGCGGGCGGATTATGTGGTAGAATTAAATCACATCAAAAGCGGAGGATAAACATGGAATACACATTAAAGGAATTTGCGCAGATGTTCGGCACGACCGAGCATACCGTGCGCTATTACACCGATATAGGACTTTTGCCGTGCAGCCCGCAGGGTGTTCAGCGAAGAGTCCGTAAGCCGGATGCAGGGCATAACCTGCCTTAAGAACTGCGGCGCTTCAATAAAGGCGATAACGGAATACTGCGAGCTTTGCAGGCGGCCCGAAAGCCCCGAGAACCTCGCGGCGCGTGGCATTTACAGAAGTACGATTCTGACACGATTTTTTACAGAGCGCTCTACACGTGTGATACAATGGAGAAAAAACGAAAGGAAGTATCTCTATGTATTGCAGCCAGTGCGGGGCGCTTCTTGACGGCGGGGACAGGTTCTGCCCGAAATGCGGCACGCCCACGATAATCAACACCGCCGAACGGCAGCCCGAAGCGCCCGAGGCGCCCGCAGTTCCATGCACGGGGCTGGCGCTTAACGCCGCGACGAGCATTCTTGCGTTTATTCTGCTGGCGCTTGCGCTCTTTCCGCTTTTCTCGGTAGAACTCGACCTCGTGTTTTTTGAGAAAAACTTTGACGTAACATCGTTCAGCTTTATCGGCGGGGGCGTTATCCTTACCGAAGCGGCGGGCGCGGCGGCTTATCTTTCGGACGAGCTTGCGAAGGCGCTGTCGGGCGGGGCGGCGCTGCTCTATATAATCGGCGGTGCGATGATTCTTGAGATAATAATAAACGCCGTTTCGCTTGCGGCGCACGTTATCTGCTGCTGCAACAACAGCCGCCGCTATGTGGACATCAACTTCTGGTCCATAGACGGCACGCTGTGGCTAATCTTTGTGCTTACAATCCTGATAAACAACGCTGCGGAGGACGAGCTTTACGGTATTATAAGACTTTCGGTAACTCCCGCGCTTATAATGGCGCTTGTGGTGACGGCGCTTATGCTGGCGGTAAGCATTGCGGGCTACCGCTTCAACAAAAAATACGGCTTTGAGAAAATTTCCGCCTTTAAGGCGCTTCGCCGGAAAAAACGCGGCGTTCAGCCCGAAGCAGCCCCCGCGCCGCAGCCCGTCCCCGACAGGGCGCAGAACGCTCCCCTTTTTAAGGACGAGGAGCGCCGCCCCGAGCGTACCGACGGCATTTCCGCGCTTATTCGCAGGGAGGAAAGCGCCGCATGGGAATGCCCGAAATGCGGCACGCGCAACGCCGGCTCTCTTGCGGAATGCAAGCGCTGCGGCTATAGCAGGAACGGAGGCGGGCAATGAAGATAGAAAACAACGGCAGGGCATACGACGACAACGGAAAATACGTCGGCAAGATAAACAGCCGCGGCGAGATATACGACGAAAAAGACCGCTATGTCGGCGAAATGAAAAACAACCGCTTTTACGATGAAAACGGGCGTTATGTCGGGGAAATAACCCGCACGGGCGCGCTTTACGACGAAACGAACCGCCGCGTGGGCGAGGTAAGCAGCAGCGGCAGGGTAACAGACGAAAACGGCGGCAGCGCAGCAGGATTCCCGCTGTTCACGCAGGACGGCCCCTACAACGACGGCGGGTGGATAATAGCGGTGCTTGTTATACTGCTGGTGTTGGGCATGATAACGGTGGCGGCGTACTGCTGGGTGCAGCTTCTGATAAGCGCTGCGGTGAGCGTTTTTCTCGTGCGGCTTGTCTGCAAAAAGAGCTTTGCGGCGGGCAAAGAGCCTGTCGGGTGCTTCTGGATAACATTCGGGCTTACATGGATACCGACGCTTATAATCACGCTTTGTCAGGAGTGGTACAGCGACACGCTCAGCCACATACTGGAAAAGTGGATTTGCCTTGCGGGCGGGCTTGCCGTGGGAATATGCGCGGCAAAGCTCGTAAGCGGCATTACAGTAGCTGTATGCCGCGCGGTCTGGGCGAAAGAAAAGTAGACAAAACGGGGGACTGTGAAAAGTCCCCCGTCAACAGTATTGAGCGCTCCCCCGCTTAATCAAGCGCCTGCGTCTTTCGCCGCACTTCCCGCGCAGGTTCGCTGTCCGCGCCGTAGCGCATAACGTAAATCATATGCGCGCGCGTGTAGAATGCCCGCGCCTTTTCAGCCGAGCCTGCGCTCTTATCGCCGAGCGCCTCCCAGAGCGCCGCGGAAGCCGCGTCCGCGCCGTTTATCTTCTCGCACAGCCTTGCGGAACTGAGAAGCTCCGGGCGCTTTGCCAGATAGAGGTACATCTTTCTGCAAAGCGCGCTGTCGGGTCGGTATTCCCCGCTGCACGCCGCATTCGCCGCCGCCGAAGCGCGCACGCTCTCCCCCGAGCCAAGCGCCCACCCGCGCGAAAGCAGCGTTTCAAGCGTGCTTTCGCTGCTGCCGCTCGCCGTAAGGAACTCCCCGCGCGGCATGGCTCTGCCCGCAAGAACAAGGCTCATAACGCACGAAAGCTGTTCGGGCGGGAGCTTGTCCACGCCGAAAAGCGCGCCGTGCTCCCGCATATGCTGCGCCGCCGCAAAGGAAAGCGTTCTGTCCCGCTCGGTGCAGCGCTGCGCGCATATCCGCAGCAGCGCGGGGTTGCCGCCGCATTCCTGCGCGATATCCGCCGCAAGCGCGGCATTCTCAACGCCAAGCCGCCGCAGCAGCCTGCGCGACTCGCCCTGCTCGAGCAAGGGCAGGGTAAAAACGCCGTCGAACATCTGCGCCGCAGCGCGGTCGGAAAGCGCCGCGATACACGTCGCCCTGTGCAGAAAGCGGCTCAGCAGGTTCGCGGGAAGAGTGCCGTCAAAGTTGTCGAGTATAAAAAGCGTGTTTTCATCGCACTCAGTGAGAAGCCGCAGCTTTTCAAGGCGTATCTCCTCCTCGTCAAAGGCGCTCCTGCCGCTGCGGTCGCAAAGCGAAAGCTGCCCAAGCAGCTCTCTCCGGCAGTCTATGCGTATTACTGCGGAATACTCCTCGCTGAAAAGCCTGCTGTATAGCCCCAGAAGCTCCGTTTTGCCGCCCCCGCGCTCATCGGACGTTACGGCGACGGCGCTTCCCGCCGAAACGAGCTTTTTAAGAGATGGGATAAGCGGCATCAAAAGGCGCGCCGCCTCCGCGTCGGGTTCGGGCAGGGGGCTGCTTAAAAAGAAGATGCTCTCCTCAGATATAAGGCGGCTGAGCTCACTCAGCCTGTCCACAAGCTGACTGTCCGAATACCTGCGCGAAGCCGCCGCGCATATCGTGCGGCGCAGTATCTCAAGTATAAGGCGGCGGGTGTTGGGACCGCAGCCGCGCAGAATGTCGCTCTCGCGCAGCTCCTTTTCATAAAGGAACAGCGTCCTGTCGCCCATTGCGGGGTCCAGCCGCCTGCCGCACAGCTTCTCAAACAGTACCGCGCCCGCCGCGAACACGTCGTCGCCCGTGCTGCGCGAAGCCGTGCCTATGTCCTCCGCAGAGCCGAGGTCGATAAGCTTTACATAGCGGTATTTCTTTGACCAGAGTATGTTCGAGAGCTTCACATCAAGGTGCAGTATGCCCATTTCATGGTACTCGCGAAGGGTCTTTGCAAGGCAAAGGCACATCTGCACTATTTCCTCAAGCGACATCGCGCCCGCCTCGTCGCACGCCGCAACGCGCAGCGGGTTCCACTCCATAACGATATACGGCACGCCGTAAACCCCGTACATAAGCGAAGCGCCCACGCTCTCCTCCGCTGTGGCCTCGCTGAACGCAAGCCTGTTCATCAGCGCGCACGCCTTGTCAAAATCGGCGCAGGCGCTCTTATATTCCGCGCTTTCCGCTACCTCCCGCGGGAAACTGAGCTGCTGCTCGCAGCGCCTGAACGTGTACTCCGCAAAGCACGCGGGGGCGAGCTCCTTTATAAGGCAGCGCAGTCCGCCGCGCTCCGCCTCGTATATTATGGAGCTGCCGCCGTATCCCTTTACAGCGCGTATCTCGTATCTTGCGCTCTCGCCGTCGCGGCAGAGAACAAGCGCGCCCTGCGCGGGCATTCTTTCACCGAACATCACTCACCCTCCCTGTAGCTTCTGCTCCACACCATGCGGTAGGAATCCTGCGGGAACTCCGAGCAGAGGCAAAGCGCTATAAAGCTCTCGTAGGGGTCGTCTATGCAGAACGGCGCAAATCTCGCCGAAGCCAGAAAATCGTCCGCGACGGCTATAAAGTCGTCAAGGATCTGCTGCGGGTCGTTCGCGGCGGTGTCCCAGAGGTTCTCGTTCAGGAACACAAGCGTGATTATGTCGCTGCGCGTTATCTCCATTGTTCCGTTCACCATGCCCGCAAGACGCTGCCGCGTGAGCTTTGTGCGCAGAAACCAGCTTTTCTCGCACAGGCTGCTGTGGTAGTTGGAAAGCATATTGCCCGTCTTATCGCGCGTGTCGGGGTAGTAAATGGACTTTTCCACCTGATAGAGCGATATGTCCATGGCGTCCTTGAGCGCGGGCAGCGCGCTGAGCCTGCCCACAAGCGTGTTCATATATTCGTCGCTTGTGAAGAACACCTGCGTTTTGTACATATTAAGCAGGTTCATGAATACGTCCCTGCGCGACCTGCCGAAGCGCCGCTGCGCCGCCTTTACGTCGCCCAGAAGCTCCACGAACTCCTCCTCGCCCGCCGCCGCGCGGAAGCACTGCTCATACTCATATGTATGGGATTCCGCCGTAAAGCGGCTCTCCCTCGGCGGGAGCTTCTCATAAATATCCAGAAAGCGCAGCATTCCCGCGTAGCCGAGCGCGTTCTTAAGGCAGTAGTAGTATATCGCCTCGCGCGGGTCCTTGAAATTGAAGTTGCTCTCGCGTATCACCTGCGTCAGGAACACCGAGCAGTCCCTGTCGTCCATGCCAAGCCCGAACGCAAGCAGGAAAACAACGTCCCGCCCCACGCGTTCCTTTTTGAAAAGCCTGTATACGAACCTGTGGTCAAGCGCGTGCGGCTTTTCGGGGTCAAGCGACGCCGTGCCGCCCATGCCGTTCGCGTCGAAACGCGCGCACAGCTCGCGGTGATAGCGCCCGTCGGGCACCTTGTCAAACGAATCCCACAGCTTTCCGAGAGTGCCTGTGCGGTAGAGGTACAGCCGCAGCAGTTCGCCGAACGGGCGTATGACAAGATTGCTGCGCAGACGTTCCATAAGCATTCCGCAGTCGTCAAAAAGGTCCTTGTCCGTAACTTCATTGTAGAACTCAAGAACCTCGTCACGCGCCGTTCTGTTCATCTCATTTATCGTATCCCCGAAGCTCCCCGCTTCATAAGTGGTCATAATCTCACCCCTGAACCGCTTTTTTGCCCGCGCCTGCGTTCCATGTAATATTATAAGGCACCGCCGCGGCAATGTCAACCGCCGTTATTGCCGATATGCACGCAGTTCCCCGGCGGGAACGTATGTACAGGGCATTTCAATATATAATAAACGCCTGAGTTTATTATATCACATCTATTCTGCATTCTGTAAAAAAACGTGTCACTTCGGGCAAGGCGCATTGCAGCAAGGGCTGTGCAGGCTCTTCCCGTGCGGTGGCGGCGGGTGATTGACAACTTGTATCTGCTGTGATATACTTATAACAGACATTTTCAGAAGGGGTTGGCGGTTTATGTATAACCTTGAATTCGGCGGCTGGGAGCTCAGCGAGGTCATCGGCGAGGGCGCATTCGCTAAGGTATGGCGCGCGGAAAAGGAACTTGACGGCACAAAGGCTCTGTCCGCAGTTAAAATAATATCCGTGCCCGCGGACGAATACCAGCTGAAAAGCCTGCGCGCAGAGGGTCTGAGCGAGCAGGAAACGCGCGACTTCCTGTACTCCATAGTAAAGGGCTACTTAAGCGAGATACGACTTATGACAGACCTGCAAAGCTGCCCTAATATCGTTGGCATACACGACTGCGCCGTGCACGAAAAGGAAAACGGCACGGGCTGGGATATCCTTATACGCATGGAGCTGCTGACGCCGCTTGACAGATTCGCTGCCGCCTCCCCGCCCGACGAGGAAGCGCTCGTTCGGTTCGGCAGGGACATATGCGCGGCGCTCGGCGCATTGCAGCAGGCAAAGCCGCCGCTTGTTCACCGCGATATAAAACCGTCAAACATATTTGTGTCAGACTACGGCGTGTTCAAGCTCGGGGATTTCGGCGCGGCAAAGGAGGTGCTTATGCCCTGCGACAGCGGCACGCGCCTGGGCTGCGGCGAGTACACCCCGCCCGAAACGGCGTACTCCGGCGAATACACCGCGCAGTCCGACATATACTCGCTCGGACTTGTGCTGTATAGGCTTGCCAACAATAACCTGCTGCCGTTCGTTACGGACCGCAGCAGTCCCTCGCAGCGAATGGAAGCGGTAAACAGGCGCTTCATCGGCGACCCGCTGCCACTGCCGTCGGGCGTTTCAACGCGCATGGGAGAGGTTATATGCAGGGCGTGCGCATTCCGCCCGAAAGACAGGTACGCCAACGCCGCCGAGTTTGCCGCTGCGCTGGACTCGGTGCAGCGCTATGAACATGACCTGCACAATACGCTCAGCGCAAAAAAAGTCCGCTGCCGTCCGCCGAAAAAGGCGCTCATTGCGCTGCCGATTACCGCAGGGGCAGTTGCCGTGGGGCTGGCTGCGGCGCTTCTTGTGAACGCGGGAAAGGGCGCTGAGCTGCCCGCTTCCGCAGCGGACAAGCACTCGCCGGATATTGCGGCGATATCCGAAACGGTGGGTACGCAGCCGACGCTTGGCACACAGCCAACGCTTGGCTCGCAGCCGACGCTCGGTATGCAGCCAACGCTTGGCTCGCAGCCGACGCTCGGTACGCAGGAAGCTCAGCCCGAAACCGATGCTCCCGAAAAAGCGGACGAAAACCTGCCGCAGCCGCCCGCCGAAACACACGTTCCCGCTTCGGTGAGCGCCGCTACGGATAAGACCCCCGAGGAAGCGGAGGATATCACGCCAGCCGAAACAAAGCCCGCAGCTTCCATCGGCACAACCACGCCAAAACAGACTACTCCCCCAAAACAAACCACAGCCACACCTAAGCAAACCACCTCAACGACCGCGCAGACCACGGTGCGGCAGCCTGCCGAAGCAACCCCCGACGACAACTTTGCGACAAGCGTTTCGGACGGACAGGTCACGATAACGGGCTACAGCGGTGTGGCAGGGGACGTTGTGATTCCTGCTGAAATAGACGGGCTGCCCGTTACTGCTATCGGGGACGGTGCTTTCGCGGGGCAGACCATACTAAGCATTGTAATTCCCGAGGGCGTTGAAAAGCTTGGAAACTCCGTCTTTGACTTCTGCCCGTGTCTTAAGAGCGTTTCCCTGCCCGAATCGCTGCGCATTATCGGCGGCAACGCGTTTTATGGCTGCTCGGCTCTCACGGAGCTTTACATTCCCGCGGGCGTGACGATGATAGACGTCCTGTGCTTCGGGTGGAGCGGTCTGGAAGCTATTAACGTCGCGCAGGACAACGAATTTTACGCCTCTGTTGACGGTGTGCTGTACACAAAGGATATGGCAACGCTTGTGTTTTACCCGCGATACAGGCGCAGCACGAGCTATACTATACCCGAGGGCGTTGTTGAAACGTACATTTACGCCATCGACAGACCCGTGTTCCTTGAAACTCTTACCCTCCCGACAACGTTCAGATACTTTAACGATGGCAGAGTAACGGGCAGTATCCGCGAAATCAGGGCAAAGAACAACCCGTTCCTGTGCGATATAGACGGGGTGCTGTTCTCGGCGGACAAGTCCACCATAATCGCCTACCCCTCGGGCAGAACGGACGCGGATTACTACATTCCGAGCGGTACGACAACGCTCGGCACATACGCGTTCGCCGCAAGCAGCCTTTCGAGGATACACGTCCCCGAGAGCGTAAACAAAGTCAACGAACTGGCAGTTGCAATGAACGACCGCCTGAGCGCCGTGGAGTACAACGGCGCAAGCTACTCCGCTTCGGAATTTATGGCGCTCTTCGGGCTGACAACATTCTGAGCGCGTTTTATCGGAATTGAATATAACTCATTCCCGCCTTTGCCTTCAGCTGAAGGCGGGATATGTTTTTCACAAGCGTAAAAAGGGACAAATACCGTGGTTCAAGCCATTTTGCATACAGATTCACGCCAAGCGCAGTCAATAGCCGTTTTTTTGCAGCATAATCGACAAATAATGCTTGACAAAAGCCAAATCATGTGATATAATATAAATGTCACGCAAACCAAGGAATCGGTCAGGCTATCCGAGTAAAGGAGACCAGCTATGAAAAGTCAATAGACAAAAGCGCCAAAAATTAAGCGACAAGTTTGGCAGGATTGAAAGGTGTAT
>CAKSEE010000025.1 GCA_934446455.1 uncultured Oscillospiraceae bacterium
TGCGGGAGCCAGATTTGAACTGACGACCTTCGGGTTATGAGCCCGACGAGCTACCGAGCTGCTCCATCCCGCGATATAATAGCCTCTCACTTCCTGAGTGCTTATTTATTATATCACATCGGAGCCTGTTTGTCAAGGGGTTTTCAAAAAATATTTTCGACCTTTTTCTTCCATTACTGATTGAGCCTGAAATGAACGGGAATGCCGTTTCTGAACTCTATCTGCGGCTCGCCCTGAATCAGCGGCAGGAAGTAGTTGAGCGCGTCTATAGTCACGTTGTTGCCCTCGGCGTTTATCCACTCCCGCGGGAACTTCTTCTCGCAGTTTGCGATTTTTGCGATGTCCGCGCTTACTATCTCAACGCGGTAGGGGTCGTTGCTTATACGCCTGAACGCCATCATAACGCCGCTTTTTCCCTCGCTGAGAGCAGCGCTTACCGCCGCCCTGCCTATGCGCTCCGCTTCGGTAAGGTCCGTCCACGAGGCGATGTGCGAGCTGCACCGCTGCATTACGTTAAGCTCTATCGAGCGCACCTTGCAGCCGATATTGTCCTGCGTGAACTTTTCAAGGTACTTGCCTATGCCCGACAGGTACTTGTGTCCGAACGCGTCCGTAAGCTCAGAGGAGATACCGACGCTCTCGCACTTTATGCCCTCGGATACCGCCGCGATTACCGCCTTGTAGCGGCTCTGCGCCTGCTTTACGTCTGCCAGGAACTTTTCGAGCGTGAAGTCGCCCTCGGGCAGGTAAATCATGTGAGGGGCAGGCTCGCCGTTGGCGCGCAGCACGCAGGAGGAAGCTGCAAGCCAGCCCGCGTCGCGCCCCATAATCTCAACAATCGTGACCGACGGAATGGAGTACACGCGGCTGTCGCGGATTATCTCCTGAAGCGACGTTGCAACGTATTTCGCCGCAGACCCGAACCCCGGGGTGTGGTCGGTTTCGGTAACGTCGTTATCTATTGTTTTGGGAACGCCCACTACCTTTATATCAACGCCCTTCGCCCTGAAATAACGGTCGAGCTTCATTACGGTGTCCATGCTGTCGTTGCCGCCGATGTAGAAAAACGCGCGTATATTGCGGTTTCTGAACGTTTCGAGTATCTTAAGGTAGGCGCTTTCGTCCTCGTTGAAGTCCTTTAGCTTATAGCGGCAGCTGCCGAGTATCGTTGACGGGGTTTTCATAAGCAGCTGCTTGTCATGATCGTTCATGATAACGCTGCGAAGATTTATCAGCCTGTTGCCGATAATGCCCTCTATTCCATTCTCCGAGCCGAAGATGTCGTCCACATCAGGGAAGCCCTCCGCACCCGAAAATACCCCCGCAAGCGACGCGTTTATAGCCGCTGTGGGTCCGCCGGACTGTGCAATCGCAACATTGAACATACAGCAAATCCTCCACCAATTTTTTTGAGACCTTTATTATTATACAACACACGGCAAGAAAATGCAATAGTCTGGGAAAATAATTATATTTAATTTCTGCACAAAAAACCGCCCGAAATATCACGGGCGGTTGTGTAATGTGACGTCTGCTCCGTCAGTCGCCGAACGAAATGCCGATGTCCCTTGCGGTCTGCACCATTTTGCAGTCTGCGGGAACGAATTTTGTTTTCATTGCAACGTCGCCGAGCGGGTTTTCGGTTATCCTGCCGTCAACCATAGCGACGGTGTAGCCGAATTTCTGCTGCTTGAGCAGAAGCGCCGCGTGCGCGCCGAACTGCGTTGCAAGTATCCTGTCGTATGCCGAGGGGCTGCCGCCGCGCAGGATATGCCCCGGAACGACCGTGCGCGTTTCAAGTCCTGTTTTCTCCCGGATATCGCGGGCGATCCGCGCCGTGGCGGTGGTTTCGCCCCTGTCAGCGCGGGCCTTTGCGCGCTCCTTTTTCTTGAGCTTTGCTTCCTCGGTATCAAAGCAGCCCTCCGCAACGGCGAGAATGGAGAACGCCTTGCCTGCGTCCGCGCGCTTCTGGCAGGCGTCCGCAACCTTGTCGATATTGTAGGGTATCTCGGGCAGCAGGATTATGTCCGCGCCGCCTGCAAGCCCGCTGTAAAGCGTAAGCCAGCCCGCCTTGTTGCCCATTATCTCGATTACCATAATGCGGCTGTGCGAGTTTGCCGTGGTGTGTATCCTGTCGATAACCTCCGTGCCTATGTCAACGGCGGTGTGGAAGCCGAACGTAACGTCCGTGCCGAAGATGTCGTTGTCTATCGTCTTGGGCAGGCCGATAACGTTCAGCCCCTCGACAGAGAGCATATTTGCGGTTTTGTGCGTGCCGTTGCCGCCAAGGGTGAACAGGCAGTCGAGCTTGAGGTCCTTGTAGGTCTGCTTCATTTCCTTGACCTTGTCGACCTTGTCGTCCTCGATTATCTGCATCATTTTGTAGGGCGTGCGCTTTGTGCCGAGGATAGTGCCGCCCGTGGTGAGAATACCGGAGAAATCAGACGGCTGCATCTGCTTGTAGTCGCCGTGAATAAGCCCGTGGTAGCCGTTCTGTATGCCGACTATCTCCACCTTGTCCTCGCCGAACGCCTCGTATGTCGCCTTTGCAACGCCGCGTATCGTGGCGTTAAGTCCCGGGCAGTCGCCGCCGCTTGTAAGAATACCGATTCTGAGCTTTCCCATAATGTTTTACCTCCGTATCTTCCCGGCGCGGGGTTCTGCCCGTGCCGTACCTGTGTAATTATTTGAGCGTTCTGAGCCTGTTGTCAGTCCCGCAGAACATAAGCGTGTTAAGACTCAGCAGCCGCGAGCATATCCTGTCCTGATACCGCGCCCTGAGCTGCGGCGGTGTGAGGTTCGTGCTGACGATAAGCGGAATGCCCCTGTTCATGCGGGCGTTGATTATCTCGTATAGCTGCGAGGCGTTGCGCTCCGTGCTGTTCTCCGCGCCGAGGTCGTCGAGGATAAGCAGGTCGCAGCCCGTGAGCAGCGACATCGTGTCCCCGCCTGAACGGCCGAACTGCTCGTTGTCCAGCATTCGCAGAAGCTCGGGCGCGGAGCCGTAGATAACGCTGTAGCCCCTCTCGATAACGCGGTTTGCAACGGCGAGCGAGAGGTGCGTTTTGCCCAGCCCCGTGGCGCCCGACATAAGCAGCCCGCGCCCCCTGCCGTCAAATTTCTCTGCAAACTCCATGCACTCCGTAAGGTTTATCTTCATTATAAGGCGCATATTCTGCTTGAGAAGCTCGTCCGCAGCGTCGGGATAAAGCGACAGGTCGAAGTCCTTAAAGTGTTTCAGCTTCATCGGGGACTGGTCGTTAAGCTCCTTTGAAGCCGCCGCGTACACAAGCTTCATAAAGCACCCGCACCACTTGCCGCCGCAGCAGCCCTCGTCCTTACACTCCTTACAGGTGTAAACGGGGGAGAGGTAGTCCTCCGCAAAGCCCGCCGCCTTAAGAAGCTCCGCCATGCTGCGCTGTATCATAAGGTTCTCGGTTTTGAGCGCCTCAAGCCGCTCGTGCGTGTCCGCGCCCTGCGCGAGAATTATCGGCACAAGCTGCGCGGAGTTCGCCGCAAGGCTCTTTTCAAGCTGCGCGTACTCGGGTATTTTTTTCGCCACGGTCATACGGCGGAAGTTTTCCTCCGCCCTGTTTGCGGCCCTGCGCGCTTCAAGCGCGGCGTGCGCCGCCTCGTAGTATTTTTCGTTAAGTGCCATATGCTTTCCCCGATTCAGTTGTTCTGATACTTACTGCGTATCTGGCTTTGAATGTCGTCCACATCGAACGAGGAAGCGCCCTGCGCGCCTTTCGCGCCGTCCCTGCCCTTGCGTGCGCGCTCCCACTGTTTCGCCTCGTCCTCCGCCTGCTGCGCGGTCGCTGTGCCGCTGTTGTGCCAGCTTTGCAATATCGCGTTCATGTAGGTGAAGGGGTTGCCGCTCACGCGCTCCGCCGCGCGCTCGTAGGCCAGCATTATCATATCCGTGCCGAAGCCCCATTCGCCCGTCCACACCGAAATGAAATCGCGCTCCTTTTTCGTGAACTTCGACTGCCGCTCCATCGCCCTGCGAAGCTCCGCCTCAACGCCGCTGCGGCGTTCAAGCTCGGCAATGCGCATATCCGCAAGCTCAAAGCTGTTTATGCCGTCGTCGCTCCAGCTCTGCGCTACGGAGATGATGTAGGCGGGGGTCGCCTTATCCGCTCGGAAGCAGTATTTAAGCAGCATTACCGCCACTACCGAGGGCAGCGAGTAGGTATCCGTAAGCGCTATCACGGTCTGCATTTCGCGGGGCTTGAGCGCGTGCCCGTAGAGCTTCTCCGCCTCCTTGAACAGCCCTGCTATCTCCTTGTCGGTGCGAATGCGCTCTGCGATATCGCCCGCGGTGTAGTAAAGCCCGCCGCCGCCAACCTTTTTTGCAGAGTTTTTCTCTGCGGGAGCGCCCTGCGCGGCGTTTTCGCCAAAGCCGCCGAGAATAAGCTGCTCTGCCGTGGCCTGTAACGGCTTACGCTCTGCGGGTGAGAACGCGTTTCTTTCTTCCGTAGCCTCCGCGCCCGCGTATTTTATAAGCCCGCGCTGCACCCAGAAGAGCGCCGCGTCCTCAAGCTCGCCGCGGCTTTTCATTCCAAGCGCGTCCATAAGCTGCTCGTCCGAAAAGCTTTTGCCGCCGTGCCTTAGCATAAACAGCATAAGCCTGAGCGCGCCCGCCCCCGCGAGCCTTATGTAATTATCCACTATTTCAGACGGGACGGCGAAAACGCTGTTCCAGCAGCCCGCGTCAAGCTTGTATTCCATGTCTGCTCCTCCGTTCGTGAGCCCGCCGCGGGGCGGGGGAGTCCCCGAATGTTCCTGCGAAACGCTCTGCATATATGATACCACAAAATCCCCCATATTTCAAGCGGATTTTTTCACCCGTTTATCGTAGAGTCTTACCGCAAGAGTATTAAGCCCCGCGAGGATAAGCCACGAAGCGCCGACAAGCGCCGCGAGCGCCACCCATTCCACAGCGGACAGCGGCTCAAGGTAAAACAGCCCGCCGAACAGCGCCGCCGCCCCCACGAACGCCGCCATGAGCGCAGCGAACATAACTCCCCTTGCAGCGTTGAACGGCATACACACCCCGAACAGCACCGCGAAGCTCACCGCAGCCGTAAGGTACACCGCCATTACCGACGTGTGCTCCGCGGACATCGAGAGCGCCTGCTGCGCCGCCATAACAAGCCCCACGCCGAGCGCCGCCGTGATACCGCCCGGCGCCGCCCTGCGCAGAACGTTGGCGAGAAAGCCTCCGCGCACAAGGCTGCGGTTAGGCTCAAGCGCCAGCAGAAAGGACGGCACGCCTATGGTAAGCGCGCTTATGAGCGTCATCTGTATGGGCTTGAACGGGTAGGCGAACGGCAGCACGAGAAACGCCGCCGCTAGCAGGAACGCGTAAATCGTCTTTACAAGGAAAAGCGCCGCAGAGCGCTGAATGTTGTTTATCGTGCGCCGCCCCTCTGCGACTACAAGCGGCAGGCAGCCAAGGTCGGACGTCAGCAGCACAAGCTGCGACACGCAACGCGCCGCGTCGCTGCCCGACTGCATTGCAATCGAGCAGTCCGCTTCGCGCAGGGCGGGGACGTCGTTCACACCGTCGCCCGTCATTGCCACCTTATGCCCGCGCGCTTTGAGCGCCTTTACAAGCGCCAGCTTTCTGAACGGCTGCACCCTGCCGAACACGGTGTATTTTTCCGCCGCTTCCTCAAGCTCCGCGTCGGTGAGCGCGGATACGTCCACGCAGCGCTCCGCGCCCTCAAGCCCCGCGCGCCTTGCGACGCTGGATACGGTCACGGGGTCGTCGCCCGAGATGATTTTGAGCGCCACGCCCTGCTGTTTGAAGTATTCGAGCGTCTGCGGCGTGGAAGGGCGAATCTTGTCGGAGAGCACCACGAGCGCCTTTGCCTGCGCTCGGGGCGCTTCGCCGTTTTCGGGGAGGCGCTCTCCCTGCGCCAGCAGCAGCACGCGCTGCCCGTTTTCGGCGTACCTGCGCACGCGCTGCTCTATGGCGGAGTATGCGGCGGCGTCAAGCACAAAGCTCGGCGCGCCGAGAAACAGGCAGCCCATGTCCTCAAACTCCGCGGCGCTCCACTTCCTCGCCGAGGAGAACGGCACGGTGCGAAGCGGCTTTTTCGCGCCGTTTGCGGGGATGCCCTCCGCAATTGCCTTAAGCGTGGCGTTGGGGTCGGCAAACGCCCCTGCGAACGCCGAAAGCGCGCCCTGCGCGTCAAAGCCGCCGCAGAGGCTTACCACCTCGGAAAGCTCCATGCAGCCCTCGGTGAGCGTTCCCGTTTTGTCAAGGCACAGCGTGTCCACCCGCGCAAGCGCTTCAACGCAGTAAAGGTCCTGACAGAGCGTGTTTTTCTGCGCAAGGCGAATGGCGCTTACCGCAAGCGCTATGCTGGTAAGCAGCACAAGCCCCTCGGGAATCATGCCGATAAGCGCGGCGACGGTGCTTACAATGCCGCTTTCAAGGCTCCGGCGCGTTACAAAAAACGCCTTGAGAAACAGTATAGCGCCGAACGGCACGATACATACGGATACTATCGAGATAATGCGGTTTATGGAGCGCATCATCTCCGAGGTGCGCTTTACAGCGCCCGTTGCCTTTCCCGTTATCCGCCCCGAAAAGCTCTCGCTGCCAACGCGCGTCGCCTGCGCCTTAATGCTGCCCGCGACGATAAAGCTGCCCGACAGCAGCTCGTCGCCCGCGTTTTTCGGCACGGGGTCGGATTCGCCCGTGACAAGGCTTTCGTCCGCCTCGCAGAAGCCCTCGGCTATCTCGCCGTCGGCGCACACCTGCTGCCCTGCGGAAAGCAGCATGATGTCGCCCTTCACAATATCCGCCACGGGCAGGGAAAGCTCCCGCCCGCCGCGCAGCAGCCTCGCCTTCGGCGCGGAGAGCACCGAGAGCCTGTCTATAACGCGTTTTGAGCGCAGCTCCTGAAAAATGCCTATGGCGGTGTTTGAAATAACAACGCCCATAAACAGCATATTGCGCCAGCTGCCCGTAAACGCCACGAGCGCCGCAAGCACGACATTCAGCAGGTTAAAGAGCGTAAACAGGTTTTCGCGCACTATCTGCCACACGCTTTTTGTGTGAACATTCTGGCTGCCGTTGCTTTCGCCGCGCGCAGCCGCTTCCTCCGCCTGCTGCGGGGTGAGTCCGTTTGTGGGGTCTGTGGTTATCATGGTTCCTCCGTAGGCGTTACAGCCCGAACATACTGCGGCAAAGCGCCTTTCCCGTTTCGGTCGTGAATATCTTTGAGAGAGCGGATTCCACGGCGCCGCGCCCGCATGCGTCCTCGTAAAGGTTTACGAGAAAATCCGCTTCAATAAGTATCTGCAGGTCTGCGCCGTCTATGTCGGCGTAGGTGTGATGGCGCGATACAAGATAGCACGCGCGCTGCGTTATCTGCTGCGAATAGCCCGCCCTTTGCAGCAGCTTTTCAGCCTCGGGCGGGCCGAGCTGCTCCTGAAGCTTTCCGCCGCAGCTGCCGTAAAGCGCCTCTGCGGGCTTTATGCCGATGTCGTGCACGACCGCCGCCGCTTCGAGAATCTCCTGCGCGTTTTCGGGCAGACCCTCCGCGCGCCCTATAAGCGCTGCGAACGAATGCACCTTTATAAAATGCTGAATGCGCTTCGGGTCGCCCGCGAAATATTCCGTCATAAGTACAGTGAGCGCGTCAAGCCGCGCCTGCGCCGAATGCTCCATAGCCGCTCCTCCTTTGAAACAAATAGCTTTTGTATTGTATTATATCACCTTTTCCCGCATAATTCAAGCACGAGTGTAAAAAATACGGCTATGAACCGGAAAAGGAGGGCATAACGTGCAGGAAGAGAAGATACGCACAAAGCTCCCGCCGAACCTGCCGATAGAGGCTTCGCTCGAGCGGAATATAAAGAACATCGGGCAGATAACGGGCGGCTCGTCGGACGTTATAATAAAGACGGCGATGATAGCCGCGAACAGCGTTGCGATAGTCACCTGCGAGGGCATGGCTGACACGGACACGCTCGCGCAGCTTATCTACAGCAGGCTGAGCGCCGTTGACGAAAGCCTTTCGCCCGAGGCGCTTATGGAGCGCTTTTTCAAGACGTATATGATAGCGGCGGAGCAGCTTGAAATAAAGAGCCTCGGCGACCTTGTGCTGAAAATGCAGTCGGGCTTTGCAGTGATACTTGTGGACGGCTGCACGCGCGCCATAGCGATAGGCGTGCAGGGATACAAGTCGCGCGGGATAGACGAGCCGTCCGCAGAGCTTGACATGCGCGGCTCGCGCGAGGGCTTTGTGGAGGTGGTGCGCACCAACATGGCGATGATACGCCGCAGGATAAAGTCGCCGACTCTCGTGTTCGAGCTTTTCCCGATAGGCGCGCGCAGCAACACGGACATCTGCATATGCTACATGAGCGACAGGGTGTCGCCGAAGCTGCTTGCGGACGTGAAGAAGCGCATTAAGGGCGCAAAGCTTGACACGATACTTGAAAGCGGCTATATACAGCCGTTTCTCGAGGGTAAGGGCGGGTGGTTCTTTTCGGAGTGCGGCACCTGCGAGCGCCCCGATACCCTTGCCGCAAAGCTGTACGAGGGCAGGGTGGCGGTGCTTGTGGACGGCACGCCGTTCGCGCTTGTAGTGCCGTACCTTTTTATAGAGAACTTTCAGACCCTTGACGACTACACGCAAAAGCCGTTTTATGCGTTTTTCGTAAGACTTGTGCGGCTCGCGGCGTATCTCATCACGCTTTTCCTGCCGGGAGCGTACGTGGCGGTGGCATCGTTCCACCCCGAAATGCTGCCGTCGTCGCTGCTGCTCAATCTCGCCGCCGCAGAGCAGACCGCGCCCTATTCTCTTATGGGCGAGTGCCTGTTCCTGCACTTTATGTACGAGATACTGCGCGAGGCGGGGATTCGCCTGCCGCGCCCCGTGGGTCACGCGATAGGCGTTGTGGGCGGGCTTGTCATCGGCGACATCACGGTGTCTGCAGGGCTTGCGGGCGCGCCCATGGTGCTTGTTGTGGCGCTTTCGGGGCTGTGCAGCTTCGTGGTTCCCGCCATGTACGAAAAGACGGTCGTGCTGCGCTTTCTGTATATTGCGGCGGGAGGGCTTTTCGGGCTTTACGGGCTGGGGCTTGCCGCGGGCGCGGTCATAATCAGGATGTGCTCGCTCAACACCTACGGGGTGCCGTATATGTCGCCGATATCGCCGTTCACGCCAAAGGCGACGCGCGATATGCTTGTAAGGGCGGGGTGGCGCACTCTCGCCGAAAGCGACATGAAGATACAGGAGCTTAACGGCGCGCAGATAAAGGAGCAGACATGACCGAGGCAGAAAATCTACCGAAGATAAGCACGGCGCAGCTTTTCTGCGTGCTTATGCTCTCGCGGCTTTCCGCAGAGATAGTTTACCCGAGAAGCGGCGCGGGCTGCGGCGCCGAAACCATGCTTACGGTCATTGCGGCGGAGCTTGTGCGGTTCGTGCTGGGGCTGCCCGTGATAATATACTCGTGCAGAAAAACGCGCATTTACCGCGCAATGTGCGGCAAGAACCGCTTTTTCGGACTGGCGGGCGCGCTCGGCGCGGGGCTGCTGCTTGCGGGCGCGGCGGTGAAAACGCTCCGGGCGCTTGCGGAGTTCGCGGGGCGCAATCTCGTGAAGGGCGCGCCCGTGTGGCTGCTGGGGTGCTTTGCTGCGGCGCTTGCGATATACGCGGCGTACAGCGGCGCGGAGGCTCTCGCGCGGTCGGGGGCGCTTATCCTTGCAATAGCGGCGGTAATAACGCTCGGGGTGATACTCGCGGACATACCGCGCATGGAGCTTAACGTTGATATGCCCGCGCCGCGGCGGGAGCTCGGCGTATTCTTTGAGGACGTATTCGAGCGCATACTGCGCGGCGGCGACTACCTGGTATTCGTGGCGCTGCTGCCGTATGTGCGGGTGAAAAAGGTGAGCGCTCCCGCCACGGTAACGCTTTTCGCGTTTTTCTCAGCGCTTGCGGCGGTGCTGCTGAGCGGCTTCTGCTGCCTCGTCCTGCGCGAGCTTTACGGGCTTGTGGAGTTCCCGCTGCCCGCGGCGGCTTCCGTTGCGGACGTGGGCTTTTTCAGGCGGCTTGACGGCGGCGTTTCGGCGGTATGGGCTCTTGGCGCGGCTCTCCGCGCGGGGCTCATGCTGTTCAGCATTCGCGCGGTGTACGCGCAGACAAGGGGGAGCGCCCGCAATGGCGCGCGTGAAACGGGCGGCGCACGGCGCGCGGACGAAACGGGGGGAATGCAATGAAAAACGCAAAAACAGCCGCGCTGCTTGCGGGGCTCATGCTGCTTACGGGCTGCGCGGACCGCACCGAGCTCGGCGAGCGCGCGATAATTCAGGCGGCGGCGGTGAACGCCGACAGGGACGGCTACACGGTGAACGCCCTGCTGTTCAGCAGCGCGGGAAGCGGGCTTGTGGACGCCTCCGAGGAGAACGTGATACGCGTCGACGGCAGGGGGCGCACGCTCGCGCAGGCGCTTGACGACATCTCGCTCAACGACGGCAGGGCTGCGTATCTTGACGATATAAAGCTCGTGATATTCGGCAGAGGCTTTGAGGAAGCGGACATTGCCGCCGCGCTTAACACCCTTTACTTTGATATGGGCTGCGGGCTTAACACCGTGCTTGCATATGCGGAAGAGCCCGACGAAATAATGGAGCTTCGCTTTACGGAGGGGGTAACGTCCGCTGAAAAGCTGCTTTCGCTTATAGACAACGCGAACCGCGAGGGCGAGACGCCGAAAACAACGCTGCTTGACGCACTGTGCGCGGCGGAGAGCGGCTCTGCGGCGCTGCTGCCAAGGCTTGTTATTGAGAAAAACGGCAGCGTCACCTCGCAGGAGAACGGGCTGACGGCGGTTCCCGAAGGCTCGCGCAGCATTTACGGCGGCAGGCTCGGGCGGCGCTGTTCGGCTGAGGAAACGGCGGGGCTCATGCTGGTTTCGGGCGAAACAGACAGGCTTACGCTTAACTTTGAGAGCGGCGGTAAGGACCGCACCTGCGAGGCGCGCGGAATAAGTGTGCGGCTTCTGCCCGACGGAAGCGCGGAGGTGTCTGCGAGGTTCCGCGCAAGAAACGGCGCGGCGCTCACCGAACGTGACGAAACCGCCGCGATGGAGCGCCTGCGCGAGATAGTAAGGGCGGCGCTCTGAGCGGCGGCGAGATATCTTTCGCAGCGCTTGACAGGCAGGTGAATGATACGAGAACAACATACCGCAGCGGCAGTATCTATCATTCACATATACGCGTCCGGAGCATGATAATTATGGTGTAATCAGGCGTTCCCGCTTTCGGGGACGCTTCAGAACGTCGCTGTTTTTCAACAAGCTGAAACGGCTGCAGTTTTACAACTACAGCCGTTTTTGCGCTTTGTCAGCCGAACAATCCTCCGATAGCGTCGGCGGCGCCGCTTACGAACGCTCCGCCCGCTTCGTTTGCATTGTCACCGAAATCTGAAGCGCCGTCTATAACCGAGCCTATCCCGCTGCCTATGTCGGAGATAGCGCCGCCGATAACCTCGCCGTTTGTTCTGTCTGCGTCGCCGTTGCCCTGTATGCCGTCAACCACGCCGCCTATGCCGCTGCCGATGTCGGCGATTCCGTCGCCGATTTTTTCGCCCGCTGACCTGGTGGTGGCAGCCGTGGTTGTCACGGCGGCAGTCGCTGCGGGCTGCTCGGGCTGCGAGGAATCCTTGTCGCCGCCGCACGCTGTGAGCAGGAGCGCCGCTGCAAGCGCAGCTATTATCATTATGGTATGTTTCATTGCAGACCTCTCATTCTTTCTTAAATCCGCAGCTTGCGCAGAACTTTTTCGTGTTGCCCTTTTTGCCGCATTGCGGGCAGTTCCATGTGCCGCGCCTTGCGCCGCATTCCTCGCAGAACTCCGCGATATTCGACGTGCCGCACTGCGTGCATACCCATGCGGCGGGCGCAGGCGCTTCGGCGGGTGCGGGAGCAGCAGGCATAGCCACGGGCGCAGGAGCAGCAGCCGGCGCAGCGGCAGCAGGTTCAGCCATAGCCGCAGGTGCAATGGCAGCCGCAGCAACAGTTGGAGCAACCGCAGCCGCAGGAGCAGCTGACGTCTGCGCCTTAAGCTGCTTAAGACCCTTAACGGTAGGAATAACCGTAAAGACGAAAGTAAGCAGCAGCGCGAGTATACATATTATGTTTACAATCACGCCCGAAAGCGAGCCCGAAAAGCCCCAGCAGCCATTGATAAGGAAAAGCACCGGCAGCGCAAAGAACGCCGGCGAACCTGCGCTCATAATGTTCTGTGCAGCCTTGCCGAGCGAGAGCGCCGCAAGGTTCATTGCAACGGCGCAAACGGTCAGGATTGCTGAACCGCAGAACGCCGGCGACCCGTAGGGATTGGTACACATCACCGCACGCTCAACCGCAAGAGCCACGGGCAGGGCTGCGCTCACCGCGGACGTTATCGCCGCAAGTGCCGGGGCTTTTTTGAAGCGCAGCAGCACAAGCACAAAGTTGAATATCGCCATAACTCCTGCAATAATTGCCATAGTATACTCTAATTTACTTAAAGTGGCAGGGGTGTCAAAAAAGTTGCCAAAATTGTTGACCAAATAAACTAACGTGAACAAGAGCTCGACTGCGGCGATGATTGTAAAGATACGCTTTGAGCACTTTTGACTTTCGGAAAGCTCGGTCGTTATTGAGATGTTCACAAGAACGCCTATAAAAAACAGCGAGCAGGTTACCATGGAATGGTTCATGCGTGACAGCACAATGCTGAGCAAGCCGAGCGCCGTATACAATGCAGCTGCGGCTGAAGCGGATATCAGCAGGATTTTTTTATTCATGTTATCACCTCAATTGCTCCATCTGCGGGAAACGTGCGGCAGCCACTTGGGCGCAACACCCCACTCGTTGGTATATTCGATTTGGATAGTCCCCGGAACGCTTATAGTTTGCAGCGACGGGCAGTCCTCGAAAGTGCGGTCGGCAAGGTACTCCACGCCATTGGGTATGTAAATGTCGGTAAGCGACTCGCAGCCTTTGAAAGCGCCGTCGCCTATATAAAATACTTTGGGAATATATATGCTTTTGAGCGATGTGCAGTCTTCGAAAGCCCTCCATCCGATACTAAAGAGATTTTCGGGAAACTCTACCGACTGCAGCGACGAGCAGCCGCTGAAAGCGAAATCGTCTATTTCTCTTACGCTGTCGGGAATTTTTATTTCGGTAAGCGACGAGCAGTGAACGTTGAGGGAGGTTACGCTGTCTGGCAAACTAACGGAAGTAATGGCGTTGCCCGACAGTCTAACACTCGTTACGGGAACGCCGTCTATTTCCCGCGGCACAACAATATCGCCCGCAGTTTTGCAATTAAACTCAACGCCGTATTGGGAAATACCTATCGGGTTGCCTTTCCACCTCGCCGTATCGCGGAATGCGCAGCCGTAATACATAAGCGCTACGGTTGCAGCTGTCACAGCAATGCCAATCATTATGGTGCGCTTTTTGTCGCTTTTTGCAAGTTCTGTATTATCCATATAAACACTCCTTTTCTTTTCGGGCATAAACGCCCGCCGCAGTATATTATAGCACTATCTTTCTCGAAAGTCAAGCGCAAATTGATTTGAGTAAACTAAAAATATGCCAATATTTTGCTATAATAAAATGAGGTGATGTTATGGTTTACGGACTTTACGAAAAGATGAGATGCCTGCGCGAGCATTACGGACTTACGCAAACTCAGCTTGCGGAGCGGCTTGGCGTAACGAAAAGCGCGGTAAACGCATGGGAAACGGGTACGAACTCCCCCTCGCTCACTTATATAATAAAGCTCGCGCAGATTTACGGCGTAAGCACGGATTATCTGCTCGGGGTAAACGAACGCTTGACCGTAGATATCACGAACCTTGACGAGCTGCAAAAGCAGGCTGTAACGCTTATGATACGGCTGTTCAATCGGGATAACAAATCGGCCGAGGAGCAAAAATAAACGCAGGTTATAGCCTGCGCCTATAACGAGCAATGCCAAAACAGTATTGGACAAATCGCTGCGAGTGTGCTATAATAAGCGCATGAAAGGCAGCAGGGCATTGCCGCGGGGCGCGGAGCAGTCCGCCGAGCGGCGATGTCATTGTCAACAAAAAAATCACAGGTTGTGTGGATTTTATTGTACGATAAATCACGCAAAACCTATTGACATTGTAGGGATATTGTGATATACTTGATTTACGATAAACGAAAGGAGCGGTAAGCGTGACTATGATGTGCATGATGTACAGGAAAAAACCGAATAGCCGCGCGCTGCGGAGCCTTTAAGCGTTATTTCTTACTGAACCCTGGCAGGCGTGCGCGCTTGTCATTTTTTATTGCAGGAGAAAACAAAGTGATAGAGATAAAAGAACTCAGCAAGACCTACCCGAACGGAGTCACCGCGCTGAAGGATATCAGCATAACCATAAACGACGGCGAGATATTCGGTATAATCGGGCTTTCCGGCGCGGGTAAAAGCACTCTTATCCGCTGCATTAACTTCCTTGAAAGACCCACTACAGGGCAGGTGATAATCGACGGGCAGGATTTGGGGACGCTCACCAAGAAGGAGCTTCTCAAAACCCGTCAGAATATCGGAATGATATTTCAGGGCTTTAACCTCTTAGCGCAGAGGAACGTTATAAAGAACATCTGCTACCCGCTAGAAATAGCGGGCGTGAAGAAGGCGGACGCCGTAAAGCGCGCAGAGGAGCTGCTCGAGCTTGTCGGGCTTTCGGACAAGGCAAAGGCGTATCCGTCGCAGCTTTCGGGCGGGCAGAAGCAGAGAGTCGCCATTGCAAGGGCGCTTGCGGCGAAAACAAAGTACCTGCTGTGCGACGAGGCGACAAGCGCGCTCGACCCGGACACCACAAATTCCATACTGGAGCTTATGAAGCGCATAAACAAGACTCTCGGCGTTACTATCGTAGTGATAACACACGAGATGAAGGTAATAGACAAGATATGCGACAGGGTCGCGGTTCTCGACCAAAGCACCGTTGCAGAGCTTGGAAACGTGCGCGACGTATTCGCGGCGCCGCAGTCGGCGATAGCGAAAAAGCTCGTGCTGCCCGAGGCAAAGGCGGTCGAGGAGGTTTCGGGAGAGGGCAGGGTGCGCATCGTATTCAACGGTGAGAACTCGCTCAAGCCCGTTGTTGCAAACCTTATTTTAGAGTGCGGCGTCCCCGTGAACATTCTCCACGCGGACACGCGCGACATAGACGGCAGGGCTTACGGGCAGATACTGCTTGGTCTGCCGGACGATGAAAAGAGCGCTGAAAAGGTAAGCGCCTATCTGAACGCCAACGGCATTCAGTTTACAAGGCTTTAAGGGGGTGGAAGTATGGATTTGCTGAACCAGCTTATAGAGAAGGGCGTTTTGCAGCTTGGCGTATTTGAAACGATATACATGACGTTCATTTCCGCGTTCTTTTCCTACCTTTTCGGGCTTCCGCTCGGCGTGCTGCTCAGCATTACGGACAAGGGCGGTATCTGTCCCATACCGTGGCTCAACAAGATTCTCGGCTTTGTAGTCAATATCTTCCGCAGCATTCCGTTTGTTATACTTATGATCGCGGTGCTTCCCGCAGCGAAACTTATCGTAGGAACGAGCCTTGGCAACAAGGCAATGATAGTAACGCTCATAATCGCCGCTATTCCATACGTTGCAAGAATGGCGGAGTCCTCAATAAAGGAAGTTGACAGCGGCGTTATAGAAGCGGCGCAGGCTATGGGCACGTCGTCGATAAAGATCGTGTTCAAGGTGCTTATTCCCGAGGCGAAGCCGTCGCTTCTCGTGGGCGCGGTCATATCGCTCGTAACTATTCTCGGCTATTCCGCAATGGCGGGAACCATAGGCGGCGGCGGCCTTGGTATGATCGCAATAACCTACGGCTACCAGCGCTTCCAAAACAACATAGTTTGGATATGCGTATTGCTCACTGTGATAATCGTCCAGCTTATTCAGGAAGTCGGCACGTTTATCGCAAGAAAAACGGACAAACGCATTTCAAAATAGAACAAAGGGACAGTGCTTCACTGTAACCGGAAAACAAAAGAAACCAAAGGAGAAAACGACCATGAAAATCAGAACACTTACCACCGCGGTACTTGCATTCGCGCTTTCTGCGCTTGCTCTCACGGGCTGCTCTACAGGCAAAACTTCCTCTGACGCTTCGGATAATTCTTCCGTAAGCTCCGACAGCGCAAACAGCGCAAACAGCGCAAGCAGCGCCGACAGCAACTCCGACAGCAGCTCCGCTGCAGAGTCCGACACCACCGAGAAGGCAGTTATCAAGGTAGGCGCTACATCCACCCCTCACGGCGAGATACTTGAGCATATCAAGGGCGCGCTTGCCGAGCAGGGCTACGACCTTCAGATAACCATTTACGACGACTATGTTCTGCCCAACAAGGCTCTTGCAGACGGCGAGCTTGACGCAAACTACTTCCAGCACACCCCCTACCTCAACAGCTACAACGAAGCGAACGGCACCGACCTCGTATCCGCTGCGCTTATCCACTATGAGCCGTTCGGGCTTTACGGCAACGGCGTTACCAGCCTTTCCGACGTAGCCGAGGGCGCAAGCATAGTTATCCCCGCAGACGACAGCAACGAAACCAGAGCGCTGCTTCTTCTCGCGCAGGAGGGTCTTATCACTCTCCCCGAGGGCGCAAACGCAGTTGACGGCGTAACCACGCTTGACATAGTAGACGACCACGGTTACAAGATAACCACCGTACAGGCAGACACGGTAGCCGCGCAGTTCAACAACAGCGACAATGGTTCGCTCGCGGTAATCAACGGCAACTACGCGCTCGCGGCAGGTCTTAACGCAAGCGACGCTCTCGCAGTTGAGGACGCTTCGGGTTCTGCGGCGCAGACCTACGCCAACATCATTGCAGTAAGAAGCGGCGAGGAGAACTCCGACAAGACCACAGCGCTTGTAAACGCGCTCAGGACCGACGATGTAAAGCAGTTCATCGCTGACACCTACAGCGGCGCGGTTATCGCAATATTCTGATATGATTCAGCGGCAGGGACCTTCGGGGAGCAATCCCCGGGGGTCTTTTTTGCTGAGTTTTCACGATTTTTCTTTCAGCACAACAAATCTTCAAAAAAATTTGAAAAGGTACTTGACAAGCGGGGCAGAACATGGTATAATATATATCGTTCCAAGGAACAAGCGCCAGTAGCTCAGCTGGATAGAGTATCTGGCTACGAACCAGAGGGTCGGGGGTTCGAATCCCTCCTGGCGTGCCATAACTGGACACCAGTTTTGATACAATGAGTATCGAAGTGGGTGTCCAGTTTCTTTTTGCAAAAGCCCGTGTTTGCAAGGGCTTTCATATACTTTTTAACGAAAGTAGGCTCTACGGTAACCGAGGACTGGTTGCCGTAGAGCCTTTTGCATTTTTGTGTATGAACTTTTTAATTAAAGGTCTGGAGGGTGTGCATTGGGTTCGGAGGAATAATTAAAATGTGCAACGCTCAATTTAATAGAACGCCTTCGGACTTCTTATTTTTCCCTCGTTATATACGGCGTGATACTACTGATATAATAGGACTAAAGCAAAACCCAACAAACGGGCATCGCTTTAGTCCTATTTTTTCATTTACTCCTATCTCTTTGCGATCAGACAGCACAGCGGCGCGAGATTACTGCCCATAACGGGATTTTTCAGCACCTCAAAACCGTGCTTTTTTATGTAAGCAGTAAATTCGTCGGCGTTCCACTTGGAATAGGTCTTGAAGCCGCCAAGATTCATCACCTTTATGCGGATACGGTAACCTGCACCTTCGCCGTGAACAAAGGTAGGTGCAAAGAGGATACCGTCCTTTTTCAGTACACGGTAGATCTCGACCATAGCCTTGTCCGGCTCGGGCATGATGTGCAGTGCGTTGGCGATCATTACCGCATCAAAGGTTTCGTCCGTATAGGGCAGTTTGGTTGCGTCCTGAACCGAGAAATACAAGCCTTTCGGTCTTGGCTTCTTCTTCGCTTCGGCGATCATATTCTCCGAAAAGTCGGTAGCATCCCATTGCTTTGCTTTTTTCGCCAGCCGAAAGGAGAGCTGTCCGCTTCCGCAGGCAAGCTCCAACACCATCATCTCTTTATTCAGATATGGACTGACTATGGAGCAAATCTGTTCATACACCTGTTTGTTGCCCTTTTCCATAAAGGGACTGTATAGCTTTGCAAACCGCTGCCAGAATTTTTTGTTATCGTTCATTATGTTTTACCTTTTCTTCCGACCGTCAGCTTGAAGTCGCAGCAATCGCCGCCCTTGCCGAGTGTCTTTGTCCGTCCCCATATAATATTCGGGTGCATATTTCCGTAGGCAACATCATCCGTCTCACAGAAAGCTGGTACGATCTCAGGACAGCCATATTTTCGGCATATCTCCAAATAAGGGCAGACTGTCATATCTGCTCTGAACTCGTTGTTTGGGCAGTCATAATAGGTTGCCTTAAAGCCAGCGTTTTCGCCGAAGCTCTTTTGCATAATGCTTCTGAATATGCGAGGCATCAGCCTGTACAGTCCGGGGATTTTTAATAGTTTTCTAATGGACTGCGCTGGCTTTTCGGCACGCTGACGGTAGAAGCGCCTGAACATCACCGCCGCATCCTCACGGCTTACTCCGGTCTCAGCCAATGCCCGAAACAATGCAATGCCGGGATATATCCGGTCTCTTGTGTGGTAATATACGGCTTTTGGCTCGTTGGCATTCTCGGCGATCAGTTCACGGTAATTTTCCTGCGCCTTTTCAATCACCGACACGGCGGCATCCTTGCCGCACAGCTCCTCTACAAATGGAACCGTTTCTATGATCAGGCTGCTGTATTCATTCTTGCTCATACGCTTCGGTCAGTTCTCCTTAAATTCAATCTCAATCACTTGGCACATCCTGCTCTTATCGCAAAACCTGAATATAGTGTTTGCAAGTAAGCCGTAACTCCTGTCTAACGAACGGTATCCGGTCATATAGCCTTTACGGGTAACAGATGCGAAGCACTCGCTCCATGACATCAGATCCTTTTCGTCCTCTACGCTGAAATAAAGACCTATATTCTCCATCTCGGCGGGCTTAAGCCATGTTCTCAGCATATTTTTCAGTCCCTTGGCGTTGGTGGCATCAAAGACGAGTTTGCCGCCATTGAAGTGTTCAGCCATCGCAGAGAAAAGTTTCTTTACATCTTCGGTTTTGAAATAGTAGAACACGCCGCAGGCAACGAACACCGCACCGTCATTTTCGTTATACTCGATCTGCTCAAACCAAGAGGTATCTTTCAGATCGTAGGCGATATTCGTTCCCCGTTCTCTTTCAGTGAGAAGTTCATTTCTTGCTTTGATCACATCGGGAAAATCAAGATTATAACCTCTCGCCATACCGTTATCGACCTGTGAAAAGGTCGTATCGAGTCCGCAGCCGAGGTTGATAACACACGCTCTCGGATGCTCCGTGAGATAACGGCGGCAAACCTCTGCCATGTCGTACTGTCTTGTCGCCGCCATCACCGCGCCGATCTTCGCCTTGATGCCCTTCATCGGCGGCGCTTCAAAAACAATGTTCTCAAAGAGCTTTTGACAGTCCCTATCGGCGAAAAGGTCGGGATACAGCTCCATTGCCAGCTTGCGACCGTATAAAGGGATCAGCAAGGTTTACTGTACCGTATTCTTTTCGATTTTGATTTTACTCATAGCATTTCCCTCAAAACAGCATAATCAACAAGCCGACAATGGGAGCGAAAGCTGCCCCGATCACCGTTCCGCGAAGGCTTGCTTTGAAGTGAAACCATACTGCCGATTTGTGGAACGCACTGACACCCGATGCCTTGTAGAACTTGTCAAATGGTGCAAGCAGAACGTCGAGCACAAGAAAGTCGTACCAATCCACCACAAGCCATAAGGTATAGGCAGTAAGCATACCTTCAAGAAAAGTTTCTATCCCGTTGACATATCGCAGGAGCAGCGCAAACAGTATCGCGTATATGACAATGGTAATCAGCTTGCGAATGATGTCCGTTTTCCTTGCGAGAGGCTTATCGGCAATCAAACCCATTGCCCGCAATTTATTCGTAACCACAGGAGGATAGTCATCGGTGAAAACCTCTCTCCGTTTTGCTGTTGCGATTTTGATCATCAGCGTGAACAGCAAACACGCTGCAATACTTTCGATAAGAAATACCACTTATCTGCCCTCCATCACACATCAGCAGACACCTTCTACTTTATTATATATCCGAGTTAGCCTTATCTAACTAACAATTTCAAATAAAGCAGCTGCTGCAATTAGCAACCGCTAACTTGATATTTTATTATACACCTTTTGGGGTGGAAAATCAATTACTTCAATGGATAGAAAATGCAAAGCGGCAAAGATTCCTCCCTACCGCTTGCAAGTCTGTTCAGTTGATCGCCCAATTCTGACTGTTGCTTTGCAGATCAGCCATTCGGGTATAGATACCGTTTTGCTTGTATAATTCATCGGGTTTGCCCTGCTCGGCAACAATACCGTCTGCAAGGACTACGATCTTATCCGCACCGGCTATTGTACGCATACGATGCGCAATAACGAGGACGGTCTTATCCTTGATCAGCCGGGACAGCGCCGACTGAATCAGCGTTTCGTTTTCCACATCGAGCGAAGCGGTCGCTTCGTCCAGCAGGATTATAGGTGCATTTTTGAGGAACGCACGGGCAATGGAGATACGCTGCCGCTCGCCGCCCGACAGCTCGCAGCCGTTCTCGCCGATCTCGGTGTTCCAGCCGTTCGGGAGCTTTTCGGCAAATTCGTCCACATTGGCAAGACGAGCCGCTGCAAGGACTTCTCCATCGGTTGCGTCCTTTCTGCCAAGACGGATGTTTTCCATGACTGTGTTGTTGAACAACGTTACATCCTGAAACACGATGGAGTATAGGGACATCAGCGTTTCGGGATCGACCTTTGATACATCCATACCACCTACTGTTATTCTGCCTTTCTGTATATCCCAGAAACGAGCTGCCAGACGAGACACAGTGGTCTTGCCGCCGCCAGAGGGACCGACAAGCGCAGTAACTTCACCCTGCTTTGCGGTGAAGGACACATCACGCAGCACTGTTTCACCGGAGTTATACGCAAATCCTACATGGTCGAATACAATATCGCAGCCGTTGTTGGTCAGTTCGTCTTTTCCGCTCTGAACGGGATGGTCGAGAATTTCATTCATGCGGTCAATGCTGGTTTGCGTGGAAATGACTGCCGCAAGGTTTTGCAATGCGCCTTGCAGGGGATCATAAAATCTGGACGCAATCAGTAGGAACATAAAGAAGGTCAGCACATCCAGCTCGCCTTGTATGAGCAGTATGGAGCCGACGAGGGCAACGGTGGCGATACCCAGCTTGAGAATGAGCTGTGCCGACACCACCCACAACGCCATACCAAATTCGGTAGCAATGGCTCTCTGTTCCACAGCTCTGATCTTGTCATCCAGTCCACGGAGATATTCTGCCTCTGCGTTGTTGGCTTTCAGATCCCGCACCGTTTCAATGTATTCCTGAATGCCGTCCGCACAAGTAATCTTTACCGCCGTGCTCTTTTGGTGCATTTTCTTCTGCACACCGGAGGAAAAGATCACGATGGCAAAGGCGATGGGAACGACCCACAAAACTGCCAGCGCCATACGCCAATCCCAAACAAAGAGACTGATGGCGATCAGTACGGTGGAGATCATAGAGCCGTACAGACCCGGAAAGTAGTGCGAAAAATTGCTCTCCAGTGTAGCACAGTCCGACATGATGGTGCCCGTGAGGTCGGCAAGGTCACGCTTTCCGAAGAAGGACAGCGGCAGTTTCCGCAGCTTTTCCGCAATGGAGATGCGGCGTTTTCCGCTTTCAATGTAGGTGGCAAAATAGGTAGCGTTGTATTGAAACCAAGTTGCCAGCATAATGAGCCCTACGCAAAGAACACAGCCAATGATATAAAATGCGATCTTATTATTCTGCACACCGCCGTTCATCAGATCCGCCACAAGCAGATACAAAAGCGAAGTGGGTATCATAAAGGCAAAGTTCTGAAAAGCACAGGCAATACAGCCTTTTATAAGGTCAACCGCACCTTGGTGAGACAGTGCAAATTTCTTTTGAAGTCTTTCAAGCATATTTACCCCTCCTTCGCTACTTTCCACTGTGCGGAGGTTTGATAGTTCCTCCACATCCTTGCAAACAACCCATCTTTACCGATCAGCTCACCACGCTTACCTTGTTCCACAATCTGCCCGTCCTCGATCACATAGATACAATCGGCTTCGGCAACCGTTGAGAGACGGTGTGCGATCATAATGACCGTTTTGCCCTTGGCAAGCTCGGTAAATGCCGCCTGCACCTTTGCCTCATTATCGGGATCGGCAAAGGCGGTAGCCTCATCGAGAATGATGATCGGCGTGTTTTTCAGCACAGCACGGGCGATGGCGATTCGCTGCTGCTCACCGCCGGAAAGATAAACACCCTTGGTTCCGATGACGGTATCCACGCCCTAGGGGAATTTTTCGATAATGTCCATGCACTGAGCAGCTTTGAGCGCCGCCATGACTTCTTCTCTTGTTGCGTCGGGCTTGCCCAATTTCACATTGTCAAGGATAGATGCCTTGATGAGTTTACTATTTTGGAATACGAAGGATACCGTATTCATCAGTTCTTCCTTTGCGATATCCCTCGCGTCCACACCGCCAATCTTAATACTGCCGCTTTGCGGATCGAAGAACCGGGCAATCAGACTTGCAAGGGTAGACTTGCCGCCGCCGGAGGGACCGACAAAAGCGACCGTCTGCCTGGCTTCTACACACAGGGATACGTCTTTAATGACATCCTTGGTACCATCGTAGCTGAAACGGACATCTGCCAACTCGACCGATGAATCGGCAGGATGCTTGGGCACTGTGGATTCTGCAAGAGGCTGTGCATCCAAAATTGCGTCCATACGGCTAATAGCATCGGTTACGAGCATCCCGTCCTCGCTCATGTACATAATTTTGGTCAGTGTAAGCCCAATCACCGGCGTGATGATGATATAAAATAGCAGATTGAGCAGAAATTCATTTGTCACGCCGCTCTGTGTCATAAGAAGCGCACCTGCGATCAGAAACACAAACACGCCGTTGATGGCGGCAGTATAGCCGACCATCGGCATCCGCAACTCCTTGGTGTAGGCAATCACCCATGTCTGATAGTTCTCGATGGATTCCTTGAATCGCTTAAAGGAGAATACCGTCTGTCCGAAGGTCTTTACTACGGGAATGCCACGAACATATTCTACCGCTTCATTTGACATAGAATCCAGTGCGTCCTGATACTGCTTCATTTTTTCCGCCATACGCTTGCCCGTCATGGACATCATGATGAGAAAGCCGAGCAGAACGGGAGCAAGGCTGAGCAAGCCCAACCGCCAGTCGAAGATAAACAGCAAGACTAAAAGCCCGATTGGGGTTGCGATAGCACCGGCCTTATCAGGCAAACGGTGGGCGAGATAGCTTTCGGTGGCGCCACTGGCATCATTGATGGTTTTGCGGAGCCTACCGCTGCCGAAGCTCTCGGCAAATCCCAGAGGCAGCTTTGCTAAACGGTGCGTCATATCAATGCGTAGATTGGTCGCCACACGGAACGCCGCCATGTGCGAACACATCAGCGCCCCGATGTAGATTAGAACGGCAATGACTGAAAACAGCACCGCCATCCAGCCGTAATAGGCAAGCTCTGTCGCCTCGGAGAAATTAGGAGCGACATTCAGTACATCACGGATGATTTGCCATATGTACCAAAACGGGACAAGTGCAATAAACGCACTGACCGCCGACAGGAGCCACGACGCATAAGTAAAATATCTATGACCTCCGGCATATCCCATCAGCCTTGACAGATTGGATTGTTTTTTCTGTTTTTCCAAAACAAATCCCTCCTTATAAATTAGATTTATGATATGGGAGACGCTGCAGCCGTCTCCGAATACCCTAAAAAACGGTTAGCAATGACTAACTCTCGGCTAAAAATTATAGGGTATCAAAACCCCATAATTTCTTTCCAGCCTGCGGTGTGGAATGCCCGAAGTTTTCGGATATATTCCATTGCCTTATCTCTTGGCATATCATGGATGATGGTTTCAAAGGCGGCGGTCAAAAATCCGCTTACCAGCATATGTTCAAGCTGCGGATCGATTTTGTACGCAGGCATTCCCAAGCCCTCCAAAATCTTTCCGAAGGCGTGGGTAGCCTCGATCTCAATCTCCACCATTTCGTGAACCATATTTTCGTATTTTGTCCCCTCAGAACAGCAGAGGATGAGCTTGAAGGCGTCAAGATGGTCGTAGGCGTATGCCATCATCCAATCCATGCACTCGCCGGACTCGACGCCCATGCTCTCTTTTTGCTTTTCGGGCGAGAGTTGGGTAAAGGCTTCCTGTGTCTCCTTGTATTTACCTATAAAGGTGTTGTACTGCTCTCCAACCAAAGCGTCGAACAGTTCTTCTTTGCTCTTATAGTAGCCGTAGAACGCGCCGGTGGTCATACCGAGAGTTTTTACAATGTTCCGTAGAGAGGCAGATTTGAAGCCCTTTGCAAGAAACTCCGCTTTTGCAGCAACATGAATGCGCTCTAATGTGGTCATATCCTTTTCAGCCACTGTATTTGTCCTCCTCTCAGATATAACACCGCCATATAACACTGTTATATTATACTCGCAAAATATGCCTTTGTCAATAGAGTTTGCGAAATAAACCGCTACAACTTCCATCCTGCATGGGGATGAAAAATGCAGCGGTTTTCTTTTCGTGTGATGCATTTCTTTCACATTCATTTCTGTACAAAGAACTCTTTCATTCTTGAAATACTCGTATTGCCCACAGCATAATTGTCATGCACAGACCCTTTTTCCAAATGCAGAACATGAGCGGCACAGCAGGAAATCAATTTCAGATCATGTGTTATAACCAACACTGTTTTGCCTCGTTCCCTGAGCATCCGTAAGACATCAGCGACCTGCTTCATGTGCATATAGTCAAGTCCGCTGGTTGGTTCGTCAAGCAGAATGATCTCCTTGTCTGACGCAAGGCCACATGCAATCGCGACTCGCTGTTTCTGTCCGCCAGACAGCGCCATCGGGTGCAGTTCGTTAAAGGCATCCATATCCAGAAACTTCAATGCTTCCCGCGCCTTTCGATCCCTACTATCTTCCGGAAGTGTTTCAGGAACACTGAGCAATACTTCTTCAAGAACACTTTCCGTGAACAACTGGTGATTGACATCTTGCATAATCATATAACAGTGACCGAGCATTTTTGATACCGGAATTTTCTTTCCGTTCAGAAGTACGCTGCCCTTTGCCTTTTTGTTCAGACCGCACAGTGTTCTTGCAAAGGTGCTTTTCCCGGCACCATTGTGACCAATGATTGCAATGATCTCATTCTGCGGCAGCTCAAGCGATGGGATTCTGATGCCGTGAAGCTTGTCAGAGTAGGTAAATTCAATTCCTTCAAGCGTGATCGTCCGCAGCTCCTTCGCGGTACTGTTTTCGTGCGCAGGCAATACAGGTAATGTGACGGAACGGATACCGAGCGACGAGGTTTCAGATGTGGTAAGATGGATAAACTGTTCAGAAGTAAACTGTCTGGTTATCACTCCGTCCTCAAACAGGACGACACGATCTGCAAGCTCACGCAGGAAAAACAGACGGTGCTCTGCAATGATCACTGTCTTTCCCTGAGACTTCCACAAGGCAAGGGTTTTCCGCAGCTCCTCTATACCGTCCATATCCAGATTGGAGGACGGTTCGTCAAGAACAATGACGGACGGATCGGCAACCGCAACTGTACCGCAGGCGATCTTCTGCTTTTCTCCTCCGGACAGCTGAAACATACTTCTGCCAAGAAGCGGTGAGAGCCCCAGCAGATCCGATGCCCGCTCAATATCTCTGCGTATGATCACCGGATTGCGCCCCTGATTTTCTGCAGCAAACGCCAGCTCACTTGTGGTGTCCACATTGAAAAACTGACTGCGGGGATTTTGGAACACGCTTCCAACCAACCGCGCGGTTTCATAGATGGGCTGTGCTGCCACATCTGTGCCGTTGATCAGAACTTCGCCCTGCTTTTCACCTTCAAAATAGTGTGGGATCAGTCCGTTGATCAGACGGCACACTGTAGTTTTTCCACAGCCGGAGCTTCCGGTGAGAACCAGAAACTCACCGCTATTTATTTTTAGATTTATGTCTTTCACGGCAGGCCGCAGGATCGGTCTGCCATCCGTGTCACTGACACGATACGCAAAGGATACATTTTTTATTTCAATCATAGTCAGTACACCATAAACAGCACCAATGCTGCTGTCAGAAGGATCAGAAGAAGATAATCCTGCACACGCAGTCCCACCTCACAGATATGACTGCGCTTTACATTCCCGCCAAGCCCTTTGGTCAAGGATGCCTGTGACAGCTCATCCGCAATCCGAACTGTGGACATCATCACCGGAACAAGTTCATATTCCATCCGTTTCATCAGCCCCCGCCGGGTTCCGCTGACCTGACGCATCCGCATGGCCTCCGTGATTGCGCTATTTTCTTCGCTGATGGTCGGAAAGAAACGGAACATAACCGACAGCGGAATCGTAATGGTCTGCGGGACGTGCATCCGTTCCATTGCTGTAATGAATTCGGAGACGGTTGTAAACTGCATCATACAATATCCCATAGTCATCGGAGCGAGGAATCGGGAGATGAGTCCCGCAAGAATCACGAGAATCAGATTGATAACTCCATCGGTGAGTTGTATGACCGTTCCCTCCATCAGCATTGCAAAGGCATACAAGACAAAATATACCGCCGCGAACCGGAAGTTTTTCATGGCAAGCAGGAGGATAAGCGGCAGGACACAGCACCCGAGACGCAGCCAGTATTCCACGCCTGTCAGACTGCCGCCGATCATGATCATGCTGATCACTACGATGGCATACAGGGAGGTACGCGGGTCAAGAGGCGCCCGCGTACCGCTTTCTTTGAAGATTAAAACTGTTGTCTGCATTATGCCATTCCGGCTTTCTTAAAATGTTTTTTCAGTACCTTTGCACCCAGCAGACCGCCGAGAATGCCGCCTACCACGCAAAGAGCGATCAGAGCAAAGAACATCCAGTCGGGAGTGATGGCATACAGGGTATCGGCAAAGGTATCGCCGTAGCCTGCGCGGATGGATTCAAAGTAAGGCTCACGATAGCCGAAAAACATGGGAAGTGCCATGCCCATCATCCATGTGCTGAAAATGCCGGAACCAATAACAGATAGCTTCACGCTCTTATAGCCGCCGCTTTTCATCACAAGATCCGCAATCACACCCGCGAGCACAGCAATGATCAGCACCGACCACGGACGTCCGAGCAACACAGTGAAGAGGCCGAGGATAATGCTCATGATCGTGACCATGCCAAAGGAGTGAACCTTGGATAAAAACAGCATGAAAGGAATACCGACGACCACTGCACAGATTACTGGAAGCAGCACCATGAGAAGCGGTATGTAGCCAAGAAAGCTGGAAACAAAGAAGATGACGATGTAGAGTGCAGTGAACACGCCTACATTGATGAGGTCTTTGACTGTGAGTTTGTTTGACATGATGGTTTCTCCTTGATGTATTTATTTTTGAAAGCCCGTGACCGAAGCTCTCTTTTTGACCATATTGTGATAAAGTCCATTTGCAGCAATCAAAGTTTCATGACTGCCTTGTTCCGCGATTCTGCCGTCGCTGATGACAAGAATCTGATCTGCTTTGGCAATGGTATGCAGACGATGAGCGATGACCAGCAGCGTTTTACCCTGCACCAGCTCGCTGATGGCCGCCTGAATCTGGCTCTCGTTGTCCGCATCCACGCTGGCGGTGGCTTCATCCAGAATGACGATTGGTGCGTCTTTCAGAATACAGCGTGCAATGGAAATTCTCTGCATCTCGCCGCCGGACAAAGATGCGCCGCCTTCACCGATAACTGTCTGAAATCCTTCCGGAAGAGCCATGATGAAATCGTAGCATCGTGCTTTCTTTGCGGCTTCGTAGACTTCATCTTCGGTTGCATCCGTCCGACCCATGGCGATGTTGTTGTAAACCGTATCCTGGAACAGATACACCCGCTGGAATACCATGCTGATGTTGTCCATGAGAGAGGCAAGAGGAATCTCGCGGATGTCCTTGCCGCGCAGGAGAATGCTGCCGTCTTTGACATCCCAAAAGCGCGGGAGCAGGCTGGCAATCGTGGATTTGCCGCCGCCGGACGGTCCGACCAGTGCAGTCATGGTGTTTTTCTGTACGGAAAATGACACATCATGCAGGACATCACGCTTTTCATCATAGGCGAAAGTGACGTTTTTGAATTCGATTTCCGGTACGTCAGCGGTTTCGAAAAGCTCATCCGTACCGCTGTCGTCCAGCTCCGCTTCTTTAAATACTGCTTCGATGCGGTCGAGGCAGGCGCTCATAACCGTCAGGCGGGTTACTTGTGCGTAAAACGCTTTCAGCGGGCCGAACAACTCAAAGGTGAAGAACAGGAAACCGATCAGCATCACCGCATCCATCGTGCCGCTTTGGTACAACAGCAGAGCAAGCGTTAGCATCGCAGTGCTGCCAAGTCCGTATGTAAGATTTACCGCACGCGCCCACGGTGCATGACTTTCTTCAAACGCCAGATTGCGCTCGCAGGATTCCTTAAAACTGTCGGTCAGAGTCTTCGACTTCTCACCCAGCAGATTGTAGGTCTTGATAATGCCGATACCTTCGGTGAAATCCAGAACCGATTCGGTCAGCTTTTCACTGGCTTTCTGACGTTCGTCGGAATGCTTCAGCTGACTTGCCTTCATCGCCTCGCCGAGTATGTACATGATGATCGTGATGACAAGGCTGACAAGTCCCATCCACACATTGAAAGCGAACATCATGACAACAAAGATCACCGCCGAAAACAGATAGCTCATCAGGTCGCCAAGAACCATCATCAGGTTTTCTTCGATAAACAGCATATCGGTGGAGAGTACCGAGCTGATCTTACCGATGTTGCCCTCTGTGAAATAACCCATGGGCAGTCTGCGCAGATGAGCACCGAGCGCTTTCCGTTTGTCTGCAAAGATTTCAAAGCCTGCGGCGGATTGGAGACGATCAGCGGCGTTCTGCAGAATACTCTGTACGATGATGCACAGAACCAACGCAAGTCCGGCAAGCAGACAGGTCGTCCCTGTCACGGTGCCGGCAAGGAAACCGGCAATCAGGAAATATGCCACAACAAAGGGAGCTTTTGCGCAGAAGGATTTCAGAAAGGACATCACCGCCGCCAGACGAATTCGTCCTTTGTAACCGCCCGCCACACGCAGAACACGAAAAATCAGACCAATCATGCTCTCACCTCCCATACGGCACTTTCTTCCGCAGCCTTCCACAGACGACGGTATTCTTCGGAGTCTTTCAGCAGTTCATCATGTGTTCCCTCCGCCGCAAGATTTCCCTGATTCAGAACACAGATCTTATCTGCATTTTTGATGGTATGCAGACGATGTGCGATAACAAGCACCGTTTTTCCGGCAATGACTTCGGAAATCGCGGCATTCATTTTTTCCTCGTTTTCGGGGTTGATGAACGCTGTTGCTTCGTCCAGAACGATTACAGGTGCATTTTTCAATAGTGCTCTTGCCAGTGAAATGCGCTGACGTTCACCGCCCGACAGCATTTTGCCGCCGTCGCCCGCCATTGTGTCGATACCATTGGGAAAACGTGCGAGGAATTCGTCACACTGGGCGCGTCGTGCCGCATCAAGCACTTCTTCACGGGATGCGGTCGGACGGCCGATCAGGATATTTTCATACAGGCTTGTGTTGAACAGGAACTGTTCCTGCGACACATAGGAAATCTGGTCGTTCAGCGCGTCGATCTTCATGTCGCTGATGTCCTGACCGCCAAGCGTGATCCGTCCGCTGTCAAGGTCGTAGAAATGCACCAGCAGCTTTGCAAGTGTGGATTTGCCGCTTCCGCTTTCACCGACCAGTGCGGTCATTTCGCCTTCTTTCAGCGAAAGGTTGATCCCGTGCAGGACTTCCGTTTCCTTGTAGGAGAAGCGCACGTTCTCGAACCGTATGTCATGGCAGTCACCCTCAAATCCCCGTTCCGACTGCTTCAGCGGCGGGTTCTCAATGAGCTTTTCCAGCTCGTCGATCTTGTAATCAAGCTGCGGTATCTTGCCAGCGAAGCTCATAGCTTTCAGGATCGGTGTACCGACCGCAAATGACATACAGAGAATCAGAATGAAATCCGCAAGGGTACTCAATCCCATAAGGACAAACCAACCGCCGACCGGCAGAGCAAATAATGCCACACAGGGAATGATACTGGAGTACAGCGCCATCCACGGCCAGCAGACTTTATACCATGCCAGTGTAAAATCACGGTATGAAGTAATGTCGTTCTCAAATCTTGCGTAGCTCTCGCCGTCTCGGTTGAAAACCTTGACAACTTCCATGCCGTTGATGTATTCGATAATAGTGTTGTTCATTTTGGCGCCGGCGGCGTAATATGCGCCCATTTTTGCCATCCCTGCCTTGAACATCATCCCCATGGCAAACATACCGATGGGCAGTGCTGCGATACAGAGAAGTGCCAGCTTCCAATCCACGAAGAACATGGCGATAAGTACGATCACTGGAATGAGCAGATTTGCAATGCCCTCCGGAATTGCGTGTGCCAGCAGAAGCTCGATGGTTTCAATATCATCGGTGAACACCTTCTTGATCCGTCCGTTTCCGAGTTCACGGATCGTGCCGAGCGGTTGTGCCTCCAGCTTTTTTTGAAGCGAAATACGGATGTTTTTCAATGTGTGGTATGCGCTGACATGGGAATAGCTGAGTCCCTTAACATACAGCAGCGCATTTCCTGCCATACACACTGCAGTCAATGCGATCAAGACTGCAACGGTAATCAACGGCAAGTCCTGCCCGCTGATCAGCGGTTCAATGATACGATAGAGGAAGAAGTACGGAAGAACACTGAAAATGATGGCGATGCAAACGCATAGGATAGCTTTTTTCGTGTAATTCATGTACTCTCCCATATAGGGTTTGACTTTTTTGAACATATTCTGCTCCTTTCAAATCAGTTAGCCTCCACTAACTTATGTATGAAGAAAAACGGGAATCGCAGAACGCTGTACTTATTCCTGCGGTTCCCGAAATTCAAGAACCTTATGCCAATCAATAAACTGTGTAGTCAGGTAACAATGAAGCCGAATTTCCTCGTCCGTAAAATCATGAATAAACGGCTCATACATCGTGCTCCAGAAAGAAGTCGTCAGAACATGCAGCTCTCGCAGGGAAATATCCTTTCTTGCAAGCCCTCGATCAGCGGCTACACGGTAACATTTGTAAGTCTCCTCACAAATTCGTTCCACAAGATCATGCTGAAAGTTTTGATACTGCGACCCTTCAGAGCATTTGATCAGAAGTGTAAATCCGTCTTTCCGCTTAAAAAGAAAATCATACCACCAATCAAGATAACCTTCCGTCATGGTCCACATATCATAAAGCTGCCTGTCAGACAGCGATGGGTCAGCGTAGTCGATGCTTCTGGCCGAAACGACCTGATCGATATCGACTATCACACTCTGAACCAACGCCTGAAACAACGCTTCTTTGCCCGAGTAACGCTTATATAACGCTCCTGTCGTAACTCCCGCATTGGCACAGATTCGGCGCAGAGATGCATTCACGAATCCTTTCTCAAGGAACTCAATTTTGGCGCACTCCAATATTTTAGGATCAATAGTTTTGTCAGCTACCGACATAATTCACCTCACAGTTCATTGATAACATAGTTACCGATAACGATGTTATCAGTATATCATAAAATAAACCGCTTGTCAAGACACTTCAAAGAATTGTTACAATTTTAAGCACAACCGTCTGTTTTGAAATTGAATAAAATCAAAACAGACGGGTTGTGCTTAGTGAAGCGAATCGATTTCATATCGCACCTCTATCCTTACTCATCCACCGTTTCCATGATGTCCTCAAGATGGCAGTTCATTGCTTCACAGATACGAAGCAGAACATCGGTGGTGATGTTATCCCCTTTGCCAAGTTTGGCAATGGAAGCAGAACTGATTCCTGCCTGTTCTTTCAGGTCGCTTTTTTTCATGTTTTTGTCGATTAGCATCTTCCACAGTTTGTTGTAGCTGATACGCATCTTTAGGGTCCTCCTTACTGATTTCTGAACATCATATCATAGTGTTGTTTTTGGTTCATAGCGTCAAAGATCATTTCAAAAATATGTCGGCATTCATCGGCGTTCAGGCATTCCTCAACGAAATCCATACCGTCATTCATGCCAATGGAACTGGCATTGATATAGGAAAGCATCGCAGACGCCAACTGGAACTTCTCCTCATCATCGTTACCATCTGCATCTTTGAACCGCCCCTCCGCTTTGCCCTGCACAAGGATAACATGGCGGAGCGTTGCGCCTTCGTACCCGCAAAGCTGAAGGAAGTAATACTCCAGAATCCTACGGATGACATTCATGAGCGGTACAGCAGATTTCACTTTCCGGTATTCATCCCAGAGCGCCGCATAAGAGTTCTTAACGGGGTTTACATTCATTCGCTCTGTCGGAATGTTCGGATTAATATCATCGCACAGTTTGACGCTTGACTTCGTGTTCAGCTTTCGGATTAGATAGAACGATGCGTACTCATATTTTGAAACATAGCTGTATGCGATTTCCCGATGGAAATACGCATTGTGGGTCAGAATGAAAATCTGCTTGATGAAATTGCCATCGGCAGTCCTGTTTCGGTTGTCAGCATTATTCCGGCAAACCTCAATCATCTGGCGGACAAGGGTGCTGACAATAAACAGCGAGCCGCTGTCCATGCTTGATACAGGGTCATCAATGACAACGATTTTCTCTCTGGTTTCTCCGTCAGCAGAATCGCTGCCATATACAAGGTGGTAGAAATACAGGAATGCAATAAAGTTCTTTTCGCCCTCGCTCAGATTATCCGCAATCGTTCCGTCCGGGCAGCGCACCTCATAAACATGGTCAACCCCAGGCTTCGGCTGTAGACTGAAGCCCTGCATTCCAGAATCACGCAGCATATTGTTGATGCTTTCTTTTGCGGTCTCCGTTTCCACAGTGTTCTTTCGGAGTGCTTTCAATGCATCCTTTATTTCATCCAACGCCTCGGTATGCTTTTTGATCTCGGTCTCAAGGTCACCAAGTTCCTTCTCCATTTCCGCATCGCTCTGGTGGTAGGATGCGATCACATCCTTGAGCCGGAATGCCAGAAGAGAAAAGGCGAGGTCGATACACTCCGTCCGCTTTTTGGGGCCGGCATCGACAATGGCATTGTTGGCATCTATCAAAGCATTAAAGCCGTTGATCATATCCGCCAATTCATCCAGAATCGGAGAGATGGCTGTGAGTGTGACCGCAGAGGCAGGATCATCGTTTTTTGTCTTGATTGCCTCGATGTTGGACTGAATGACAGCCTTCAGCACCGCCAGTTTGTCGGCGTAAGGCTTAGTATCGATCTGCGGATACACTTCATTCGGCAGCGTTTGAAGCGGGACAAACAGTTCATTGGCTTTCTGCTTATACAGTGCGAGGAAAGCATCTAAACGCCGGAGGTTCTCCTGGTATTTCGTATCGAAACTGTCAATGAAGGTTTGTTCAAAATCAGCAGGGAGCCCTTGTCCGCAATAAGGACATTTGCCGTCTGCGTTGTGTGTATATTCATCATGTCCCTGGCGCATCCATTCGGTTGCGCCAATATCACGAAGAAAAACCGCAAGTTCCGTATCGGCACTGTTCACGATGACAGTGGATAGAATATCGCTGCCTTCAAGCGTGTCCAACACAGTGCTGTCCGCCACAACGGAAAACCGGGGATAGCGTCTTGCAGTGTCTGCAAATGCCGAATCATATAACCGGCGAAGCTCTTCAATGTCTACATCCTGTGGTGTATGCCGTAAGATTTCCTTTGTAAAAGGTTCGGACTTTCCTTTACCCGCTTGCGTCTTGGGGAACTCTTCGCGGAAGGCTTTCTCACGATCCCAACAGTCCTTATAGAAATCACGCTGTAATTTTGCACGAGCGGTGGTTGTTTTATCTCTTTTTTCGGTAGCCGCTGTCAGTGCCTTTTGGGTTACGGTGCGTTCCTCCGTTTTTTCATCAATCTGCTGTTGTGTTGTGGCATTTTTAGCATTGAGGGTGAAAACACCCTTCATGTTTCGATAGCTTCGGAAATTTGTATCAATGAATTCCTGGTTATACACCAGGGGCAGATAGTCCGCTGCGGTTCTGCCTGGTGCGTAGGTTACGCCGACACCGATTTTTATAGCTTTGGCGATTGTGGATTTCCCTGTGCCGTTATTTCCAAAGAAGAAATTGACATAGGTCGGCTCGATGTAGGAATGGGTATCCTTATAGCTTGCGTCCGTCAGATCGATGCGGATAATTTCGGATTTAATTTTATCAGCCATAAACACAACCTCCTTACATCGGCCTGGGGACACCTGGAATTTGGGCTTCATCGAAAGCCTCAAACACATTGACTTTATGTACCGACCAGGCGCTGTGGTTGAGGTCGGTAATAGCACAATCCATATTCAAGTCAAAGAATACCGCATTGCGCTTGTCACAGAGTTTCAACTGCTGAATGGGTGCGATAGGGTTAAACACGATATTTACATTTTTTCCCGATACACGCACCGCCTTGATATAGGCAAACATCGCCCATTGATTAGGGTCAGTGGTACCTTTCAATTCAGTATTTTCACGGCAGATAATAGCCGGAAAGCGTTTCAGTTCCTCGATGCCCGTTTCTGTAAGCGTAGAGCATCTTTCAAAAATCTCCGAAGGGACGAGATATTTGGTCAGTGCTCGGCTCGCCGGAATCGTGACCATGTTGTTGGCAAAGACATCATCTTCGCAGGTGACGATAAGCTGATAATATTCCTTGCTGAAGGACTGGATCGCCATCAACATCTCCGCACTATTGCCTGGAGTTCCCTGCTGATAGGTGATGTTAAAATTGACTGTTCCACCTTCCTGGTTAGTAACATTAAAATTATTGGTTCCTGTCTGCTGCATAGTAGGAGCAGCCGGTAGAGTATTCTGTTTCACTGTAAGATCGTTGCTCATACTACACCGCCTTAAAAGTTAAAGTTCATCGTACCGTTATTCGTCAGATTGAAGTTGTTCTCTCCATTCTGGATGACATTAGTCTGCTGCTGAATGACGGTTATTTTTTTATCTTCTGTGGCGGCACCTGATGGCTTTTCGTCATCCACGACCTCCGCCTCTATGTGTTCTGCATCTTCCGATTCGTCCAGGAGCTGCTCTGTTAAGGAAGTGAATCCTTCGACAACCGTTGCCCCTGTTGCATCCATTGCTTTTTTGATTTTCTTTTTCCGAGCCTGCTCCGCCTGACGCTCACTTTTGGTGGTGCTTTTCCTTTTGACCGAGGCGGCATTTTTGATAATCTCTTGAAACAATGAGGCCAGAAGTTCGCCTGCATTGTGTGAATTGATCTCCGGCAGATGCGGACGGAAACTGTCGCACAGGCTGTCGGTAGTCGCATCTTGGAATTGATCGCAGAATTCCACAAACTCCTCTGGCTCAATATAGGGGCTGATTTTCTTTGCGATTCTGGAAATTCCAGTGTTGCCATTGAAGTATGCCTTGTAGGTATCTTCTTTTACTTCCTCAAGGACACTGCGACCGTCATCGGTGACAATGGCATCAAAAAGTGTTTTCACAAAAGCGTGGGTACTGCTGGCACCACCAATGATGGGATGCAATAATTGTGCAAATTCCGTAAACTCCATATTTTTATCTCCTACCCAAGCCTACCGAAGCCTATCCAAAACTACCAAAGCCTACCGACTTGATTTTCTATAATATAAGCAGAAATCGTGAAACACGGCGGTTTCTGCGAAGGGTCAAGCGTACAAGCTTCCACTGTAAATTTCATTATACCACATAATTGTGAAATTTTCTACCCCTTTCGCTGATTTTGTGTTTGCGTTCGCAAAAAATTCATCGCAAAGATAAATATAGTGTTTCGCATCCGCTATCCATCGCATCGTCTGATCTACGATGGCTCAACAGTGAATGGCGGACAAGTTAATAAACACAGCGCCTATTGAGCGGGTTGCTGCAATCCGAAACGGAGAGATTCGTTTGGACTGCGGTTTGCTTTTTGCACCCATTTTGCATTGGCGCTGACGTTCCTCCGTTTCGGGATAACCGAAAACGGAGGAATTTTTAATGAAAACCAATGAAAATCAGAAGTCAACCCGTGAGTACAAAGTCTACATCCACCGTCTCAAGACCTGGGTGGAAGTAACCGAAGAGCAGTATTACGCCTACTACCGTGATATTTGGGCCACCCGCAAACGCGCCCAGTCACACGGTCAGTGTATGTGTCCGAAGTCCAAGACCTGGATGTGCGATGGCGACTGCCTTGCCTGTGAGTTCCGTGCTGCCGGAGATAACCTCTCTCTGGATTATACCGTTGAGGACGGTGAGGGTAACCAGAAAAGTTGGGTAGATGACCTGCCGGACGATGCCCCCAACGCACAGTCCATCATGGAAGATCGTGAACTGCTCTGTGCCCTGTATCAGAAGTTACAGGAACTGGACCCCGAAGGCCGCCGTATCTGCGAACTGATTATGGAAGGAAAATCCGAACGAGATATTGCTTCGACCCTGGGCATTTCCCGCAACACTTATACTTACCGCAGAGACAAGCTGCTCCGCATTCTCCGTGAACAGCTTGGTATGTACATCTGAAATTCCCGCCCTTCAGTCGCTGGCTGAAGGGCAAAAACTTTTTTTATAGATTTTTCGGCCAAACGCGCGCCTCACCTCCAGTGGGTAGTGGAAAGAGCAAAACACACACCGCTCCTTCCAAGGAGGTGAACAGAATGTACGAAGCCCAGAAGAAACACGGCACCGGCACCGATCAGGAACTTATTGAAGTTTTCACGGCCATCAGCGTGGTGTCAAAGCGACTGGCTATGAAGCTGGCGCTGATTCAAAGTAAATCTACGGAAGGAGGAAAACAGAATGAGCAAAATGAGCGATATGGCTGCGACCATCGAAGCGCTTCGCACTGCTGCTACCGCTATTAACGATGCCGCCAATTGGCTTGCAGAGATGTTCAGCGGTGCAGGAGATGCAGAACCGGCTGCTCCCGCCGAACCCGTACTGACCTTGGAACAGGTCAGAGCCGTTCTTGCAGACAAGTCCCGCCAGGGTCATACCGCAGAGATCCGCTCCCTGCTCCAGAAGTATGGTGCCGCCAAGCTGTCCCAGATCGACCCCGCCCACTACAAGGCACTGCTTGCCGATGCGGAGGTGCTGACCGATGGCAAATAAACACGCTGTTCTATCGGCATCCTCTTCTGAACGGTGGCTCAACTGTCCGCCTTCCGCTCGGCTATGCGAGAACTACGAGGATAAAGGCAGTGACTATGCTGCTGAGGGCACCGATGCCCACACCCTTTGCGAGTTCCGTTTGAAGCAGGCTCTTGGGATGCCCACAGAAGACCCCATCGAAAACCTCTCCTGGTACAACGAGGAGATGGAGGAATGCGCCGCCGGTTATGCCGCTTATGTGGTGGAACTTCTGGAAACCGCAAAACAGACCTGCACCGACCCTGTGGTCATGATTGAACAGCGAGTGAACTTCTCCCGTTGGGTTCAGGACGGATTCGGAACTGCCGACTGCATCGTTATCGCTGACGGTGTGATGAACATCTGCGATTACAAGCACGGAAAAGGCGTTGAGGTTTCCGCCGTGGCAAATCCCCAGATGATGCTGTACGCCCTAGGGGCCTTGGAAATCTTCGATGACATCTACGACATCGATACCGTCCGCATGACCATCTTCCAACCCCGAAAGTCCAATGTCAGCGTGTACGAGATGGAAAAAGCCGACTTGCTTCAATGGGCAGACACAGAACTCACCCAGAAAGCAAAACTGGCCTATGAGGGTCAAGGCGACTTCCACTGTGGTGAATGGTGCCGCTTCTGCAAAGCAAAAGCCGAATGCAGAGAACGTGCCGAAGCGAATATGGCTCTTGCCCGATATGATTTCCAGACTCCTGCGCTCCTCGATGATGAGGAAATTGCAGATATTCTCGGCAAGGTCGATGCTCTGACATGGGCTTCTGATGTGAAAGAATACGCCCTTCAGCAGGCTATCAGCGGCAAGGACTGGAGCGGATGGAAATTGGTCGAAGGCCGTTCCAACCGAAAGTACACCAACGATGCTATTGTTGCTGCCACCGTGGAGAACGCGGGCTTCGATCCCTACGAGCGGAAAGTCCTCGGTATCACTGCCATGCAGAAGATGCTCGGCAAATCCCGCTTTGAGGAACTTCTCGCTCCCTACATTGAAAAGCCGCAAGGCAAACCCACGCTCGTGCCGGAGAGCGATAAACGTTCGGCAATGAATACCGCAAAAAATGATTTTATGGAGGAATTTTAATATGTCTACTAACACAACCAGAGTCAACAACCCTATGAAGGTCATCACCGGTCCCGATACCCGTTGGTCTTACGCCAATGTCTGGGAACCCAAGAGCATCAACGGCGGCACTCCCAAGTACAGTGTCAGCCTCATCATTCCCAAGTCCGACACCAAAACCGTCGCTAAGATCAAGGCGGCAATCGAAGCTGCCTACCAGGAGGGTCAGTCCAAGTTGAAGGGCAACAGCAAGAGCGTATCTCCTCTGGCTGCTATCAAGACCCCTCTGCGCGACGGCGATATCGAGAGACCCGACGATCCCGCCTATGCCAACGCTTACTTCATCAACGCCAACTCCGCAACTGCACCTGGCATCGTGGATGCTGACCGCAATCCCGTGCTGACCCGCTCCGAGGTCTACTCCGGCGTGTATGGCCGTGCAAGCATCAACCTGTATGCCTTCAACTCCAACGGCAACAAGGGTATCGCCTGCGGTCTGAATAACCTGCAGCTCATCCGTGCCGGTGAACCCCTGGGTGGTAAGGCAAGCGCCGAGTCCGATTTCGCAACCGATGCGGATGACGACTTCCTGGCTTAATGGAGGTGCGACCATGACTGAATTTCAGGAACTGATGCTTTACACCTGCTTCGGAGCCATGACCGGCGTGTTTATCGCTGAAATCATCGTCATCATCGCGTCTGCGGTGAGTTGGGTGAAGGAC
>CAKSEE010000026.1 GCA_934446455.1 uncultured Oscillospiraceae bacterium
GCGCTGAAAGTGACACGGCAGTGAGCGAATATAAGGCGCTGTTCCTTAAATATCCGTATTCCGGAATACCGGGTGAAACCACGGTATACCGCGTGATGACAGCCATCGGAATAACGCACAGAACCAACCGAGAGCCGAACTGTGCGCTGCAACTGTCGAAAATACAGCTGCAGCGTATCCGGAATTTTGCGGTGCGGTACTCCATTCCGACCGCGGAAGCCGGTACACAAGCGCTTCATACAGAGCCATGCTGAACGAGTATGGAGTAAAGCAAGGCATGAACTGCGTCGGAGGCAGATGTCATGACAACGCCCGCTGCGAAAGTATGTGGGCGCGAATGAAGAACGAGCTGTTTTACAGTCGTGGCAGAAGAAGTACGGATTACACGACAGAACAGCTGAAAACAATGATCCGGCGCTACTACATGAGCTATTGGAATAACCGCCGGATATGTTCGTCGATAGGTGGAATGCCTCCGGCAGAGAAGCGCCGCAGATATTACTCGGATAAGACGGGCAAATCTGCGACCGCCGCAATGGAATAAATATCCACTCCGCTACGCCGTGTGGATATTTATTCCATTGCACTGCTGCTCAAAATTTTTGGGTGAAATGTGTAAAGCTATATTGACAATATCATGCTGCCTGATAGGTTTGCTAAAATCGTAGGACATAAATTTTTTTGAAATCGAAAAAAGCTATTGACATCTCAATGTTTTGATGATATAATACCGTCTTGGATTGATCCACTATACATTCATCGAACGACCCGTGTGCCGTAGCACCATCCCGTAAAAACGGAGGTTGGGTCAATGGAAGATGTCGGGTGAGCCCGGTTATTGTGAAAAGCAGTAGCCGGGCTTTTTGCGTATTAAAATACAGGCTAAGGAGAATCGTATGCAAAACACTCGAACAAAAACTTTGTGTAAGTATATCTTTCCGGCAATACTGACAAACGTATGTATATTCCTGTTCACCATCATTGACGGCATTTTCGTCGGTCAAGGCGTTGGTCAGGATGCGCTCGGCGCGGTCAACATCGCGATGCCGTTCGTAATGATCGCGACGGCGCTCAATATGCTGACCTCTATCGGCGGCGTAACGGTAACTGCCATTCGTCTTGGACGAAACGATAAGCAGGGAGCAAATCAGGCATTTATGCACTCATTGACAGCAAATGTTGTGATTGCTGCCATTATCACACTGCTCGGCACAGTTATGGCGACGCCGCTTTGCCGTATGCTTGGAGCAGATGAAATGTATCTGCCCCTGGTAAAGGATTATGTGTTCTGGTGGGCGCTGTTTGCAATACCGTCTGCACTGTCGGTCAACTTCCAGAGCTTCTGCCGTAACGACGGTTCGCCGATGCTGGTTGCAGCTGCAAACGTAGCCAGCACTGTGTTAAATATCTTCCTTGACTGGCTGTTGGTATTTCCTCTGCAAATGGGAGTTACCGGCGCGGCGCTCGCAACAGGTATTTCGCAGACAGTATCCATGCTGATCGTCTTAATGCACTTCATTCTGCGTAAAGGAGAACTTCGTATCAGCAGATATAAACCGGAAGCTAAATTGTTCCGTAAGGTCATTTTCCGTGGACTGCCCGAAATGATAGCCCAGTTTGCCACGCCCGTAACTACTATCTGCCTTAACCACGTTCTGGTTACGCTGCTTGCAGAGGAAGGCGTTAATACATACGCCGTCATCTCATATGTTTCATCTTTTGCCATGTCAGTTTTATTCGGAGCTTCCGAAGGATTACAGCCGTTGTTTGGTCAAAGCTATGGCGCAAAGGAAGATAAGAATTTGAAGTTTTATCTTCGCAGCGGAATGCTGATTTCCGCGATCGGAAGCTTGATATGTGTTGCATTGGCGATCATATTCGCACGCCCGATCAGTGCTATGTTCGGTGCTGAGAGCAATATAATGGAAGCGACTGTGAAATATATGCCACAGTATGCATGAGCATTTATTGTTTCCGGTCTAAATATCTTGATTTCCTCATATTTCTATTCCACCAAGCGTTCCGTGCAGGCGATCATTCTGAATATTCTGCGCAGTTTTGTTATCAATACAGCGGTCATAGTCGGGTTGTCCGCGGCTTTTGGCACAAATATCGTATGGTATACATTCGGTATTGCTGAAAGTATTGTGCTTGTTCTTTCCTTTGTAATGCTCAAAGTTTCAGAGAAAAACGGAATTGCCTATAAATAAGCTTGTTTCGCAATGCAGTTACAACTGTAATGCGTTATAATTTACCCACAATTAAATAACCATCCATGGAGCAGTCGAAAGATTGCTCAATTTTTCATTATACGGAGGTACCCATGAGCAGATTCAGCGAAATCGCCCGGATATACGACCACCGGCTTCCCCTGCTCCGCCGTTAAGCACCGCGATTCTGTCGCTCATGCTCATGGCTTCCGTCTGGTCGTGCGTAACAAAAACCGCGGTTATTCCAAGGCGGGATATAAGCTCCCTGAGTTCCGAGCGCATTTCCTCGCGCAGCAGCGCGTTAAGCGCCGACAGCGGCTCGTCAAACAGAATGCACTGCGGCTCTATAATGATAGCCCGCGCGAACGCCACGCGCTGCTGCTGCCCGCCCGAAAGCCGGTGCGGATACCGCGCGGCGAAATCGTCAAGCTGAACGGCGTGGAGCGCATTCCTTACCTTTTCGTCAAGACCTTTCGTGCTGTGCGCCGCCCTCAGCCCGAACGCCACGTTCTCGTAAACGCTCATGTGCGGCCAGAGCGCAAAATCCTGAAACATGAAGCCGAGCCCGCGTTTTTCGGGCGGAACGTTTATCCTCTTTTCAGCGGAAAAAACCGTTCTGTCGTCAAAGAGTATCTCGCCCGCGTCGGGCGTTTCAAGCCCTGAAATCATGCGCAGGAGCGTTGTTTTTCCGCAGCCCGAGGGACCCAGCAGGGTAGTGAAGCTGCCGCTTTCCACGGTAAGGGAAGTGGGAAGTATTGCTTCTTTATCGCCGAACGATTTTGATATTCCTTTAAGTGTTATCTTCATTTCTGCCCTCGCTGAATTTTGTTTGTACACATTTTAGCATACCGAGCGTAAAAAACGCTATCATGCTTGCGTTAATTTTGCGTAAAGTCAGGGCTGATTCACCCGCGCCGACATTTCACATTCAGCCGCGATCGACCGCAACCTCCGCTCTTTTGTATGATTTATGAAATATTATGAAGAAAAATACAAATTCTTCTTGAAAAAAACAGGAAGCTGTGCTATAATATAAAATGATAATGCCGGATTCAGCCTGCTTTGCGCGCTGAAATGGCGTTCAACAGGTTTTGGAGGTAAGAATGGAAACATCGATCAATCGGTAAAAACACAATGACGCAGGCGTTTAAGAAAGCGGCGAGTACCATAACCGCCGCGGCAGTTATGCTTATGGCGGGGTTTGTGGTGCTGCCGTCCGCGGCGATGGCGGAGACCATGGGCGCGTTTGAGGTGACGGGAGGCGTGGCTGACGCGGATTACATGTATTCTGAAGGCGCGCTGAAAATACTTACGGACGCGGCGCTTCAGACATTACCATAAACGGCGGCACGGTTATTGCCAACGGCGGCAGTCAGGGAGCAGGCATAGGCGGCGGCTCATACTCTGAAGCTGCAAATATCATCATAACAGGAGGAACGCGTCAGTCCAACTACTGCTTCCATTATAGCTTACACTTTGAGCCCGGTCTATCCCTGCGTGGCTTGCAGGGCTTTACCGGTAAATATATTATAACAGGAGGATAATATGACACATTCAAAGCAACTTTGCAGCAAGCTTATAAGCCTGCTGCTGGCGCTCACCATGATACTTGCGCTCGTGCCCGCGGTATCTCTGACGGCAAGCGCGGCAGGCGCAAAATATGTGCTTACGGCAGATACGCCGCAGTTCAGCAACGACGGCTGGGCATGGGACGGACAGACGCTCCATTTCTTTGGCAGCGGCACTTATGAGGTTGATTCCGACTACTTCTCGATAGAATCAACCAAAGACGGCGGGGCTGCGATAATTGACATCTCCGGGTCGCTTACCGTCAACTTCAACATGCTTACTATTTCCTTTGTCGAATCGTCCTGCCCGCTTGACATCAGGGGCGCGGGCAAGATAACGGCTTCCTCTGTTGATGTCGAAAATAACTGGTTTTGCAAACTGTTCAGTGTTGGTTATACAATAACTTATGCGGGCGGTGCAATATGCACGGACAGCGAAATAGTTTTATTCAGCAGCAATGGCTTCACCATGACGCAGGGTCACATAGAAGCGCCTAACGCTTATATCAGCACGGATGATAGCTGTACAATAAGCAACAGCTACGTTTCTATAAATCAGTTTGACAGCGTTGCTCCTGCAATAAATGTTAATGTCGAAAAAAGTTTTCTTGATATGCAGTCGTTTCTTACCCCAGATCAAATGACGGGGTTATCCTTTGCTCTCACGAGCAGCGTTCTGCGCAGCGCCGCTGAACGCTCCGAGTTTGAGTTAAGAGACGATGACATTAAAAAACCGCGTTTCTCAGCCGTGACCGATTCCGTTGTTTATCTGACAAAGGTTGGGTCTGTTGATGGTTTGAAATTAAGCGCCGCGCTTACTTCTCAGAAAGTTCAAAAGGCGGTTGACGGCGGCTATGTGTTCTGCAATCAGCTGATAACCGATGCTGATTTGAGCGGCGGAAATCTGGACGGCAGCAAAAATGCAGATTTAGCCCGGCTTAGCGGTGCATTTTATTGGTCTGCAACTAATGATATTCTGAGATTGGATAATTTGACGCTTTCAGGCGGAGTATTGTTTTCTGCACCTTTTTCACTACAGTTATATGATAAAGCCAAGGCAAATAATGCTGCTATAGTAATATTAGCAGATAAGGCTGAACCTAATATAAGTATTCAAAATGCAAATAACTGCACCATTGTTGCTATAAACGAATTTGCAAGTTCAAATAAAATCACCCTTCAAATTTGGGATGGTGTCGATAAATGTAATGTTTACTCGACCACAGATGACATAATTTACGCCGGTTCTCCTATATCGCCAACAAATAACTCGTATTATGTACCCAACGGCGCGGTTGATGTATTTACCTATTTTGACCCGTCTAACTACGACCGTGATTCCTATTCTGAATTTTATGGAAGCATTACCGCTAAAAAAATTACTGCTGACTCTAATCCTCTCAAATTTAGCAGCAATATTTGCGCAGACGTTCTTGAAATGGATAGGAATATGGCCTTTAATGGCTCAGATGCTTACTCTGTAAGCTTAGGCGGCGTTACGGGTAGTGGTACGATTTATTCTTACTACTCTGATGTTGTTGATTTTGCCTGCGAAAAGGTTAACGGCAGCTGGGGGTTATTTGACGACGATTACGGCTATGATGGCGGCGCCGACAAGCAGCTTTACCTTGGCAGGCAGGTGTTCAACACCCTTGCCGCTGCCGAGGCGACTAAGACATACGACGCCCTGACGTTAAGCAAGGGTTCTTCGGTTACGATTAACGTTCCGCTCACGCTCCCCTTTGAGCAATGGATATTCCGGCATGAGATTTTACTGTTTGATGAACAAAATAAGCCTTGCGACTTGGACAGCGTCGGCATTACCGCTGATTTTGCGGACGGCGGCAATAATTCGCTCAATATCGTTCTGAAAGCGGGCAGCGACGTCGCGGCGGGCAGCTATAAGCTGGGCTACGCCATGAACGGGCAGGGAATAAACAAAGGTCAATTCATTCCCTTAACGCTTTCGGATGCCTTGTCCTACACGATGGAGTTCGGCGACGACAGCAGCATTTCATGGCCTTATATCGACAAGGACGGAAATCCGAAGACTTTCACAGGAGCTGATTTCGAGAAGAAAATCGAAGCCGATACATGGACGTGGTACGGCAGGAGTGACCGGGAAAATGGATACGGTGGCAGCACTCTTGTGCTGAATGACGGGTTCAATTTCACAACAACGGCGGATTACGGCATATCCAAAACCAAGATGACGACTTTCAATATTGTCGTTAAGGGCAGCTGCACCGTCAATGCGGCAGTTGGTGCTATTTATTCAGGACAAAACGTAACTTTGAACATCAATGGCGCTGACGATAACTCAAAGCTTAGCGTGAACACAGGAATAGTGAGTGATGAGGCGCTCTATATCAGCGGCGTTGATATTGAGGCGAACAATGTTACTTCGGTTATAAAAGCTTCGGCTCAGTTAAAGCCGCTGCTGCAAAGCGCTGAGGAAACTTTTTTGTATGATTGCAAAATTACCGCCAACGACCGTTGGGAGGGCAAGGAAGTTATCAACGCCCCGGAGCTTAAGATAACCAGAGGCGTAACGCTTGATTTACCCGCTTGTACCATAGGGGCAGGACTAACGTATATTGCTGAGCTTGAAAGCGTGAATAACATTCTGAACGGGTCGGCTGCGCTTACCGTTGAGGGTTCTCCTTATGGAGAAGACAACGGAGCAGTTATGCTGAAGTGGATAGACTACGGCATGGGAATGAAGCTTTCCACAAAGCCGCTGGAGTTCATCGGCACGGCTTCCGACCTGATAATTGCCGACGATACGATTTCCGCAGACGGCGACTACTGCCTGGTCAGCGGCAAGGAATACAGGCTTGACCTTTCCAAACTTATCGGCGTTGATATTTCCGGCTGCCAGATTGCGAAGGATTCGACCAGCGGCTATTCAGTAAAAAGCCAGCTGGTTGACGGCACGCAATACTTTATTGTTATCCCCGGAAAAAAAGCAACGGATTCCACGGCAAACACCACCGTCACAGTAATTGACTCAAATAGATTTTACGGCTCATCTATGTCCTTGAAACTTGATGTAACGCTCGGCAGGGTTGTAAAGGCAGACAAGGTGGGATTCTACCATCAGGGCAGCTATGGCAGCTACTCAGACCCCACCGACTGCTATACCGCCTCCGCGACATACAAGGGTAAACCGCTGGAACTTCAGGGTACATACCCCGACGCGTACTATCTTGTTCCCTCGGGCGAGAATATCGAAGTCACCCTTATACCCAACGACGGGTTCAGGTTCGAAATGGTAGCGTATGGCGACGCTACGTCAACCGCAATGCTCAACCCTTCGCAGGACGGCACATACGTCGTCACCACCGACGGCACGGATAAAAAGTTCATCCTTACCATATCCCCGACATACGACAAGCAATACTGCAAGGCGGACATCTCCGCAGAACTGCGCAGGAGCCTTGCCAACGGCGAGATAAAGAAGATAACTCTCGAATATCCCAACGGCAGGGTTAAGACCCTTGACGGCACGCTCGACGAGTTCCCCGCGTATGTTCTGCGCAATAATGAAGTCACGGTAAGCATTACACCGCTTGCCAAGAGCGTGCTGAGCATAAACGGCGCAGAGCCCGAATACGACAGCAGGACGGGCGCGTATTCCGCAGAGCTCAATGTGGGCAAGGACACGGAAATTACCGCAGAGCTTGAAGATTCCGCAAACCTTTGCAGCCTTACGATCTGGCATTACAATCTGTCCTCTGCCGATGAGAAATTCACGGTTACGCCTGCGCCTATAAATTCGCTCGGGCAGTACAGGGTCGGCACGGAATGCGAGATATTCGCGAATATAACGGAAGATAAGTTCATCAGAGACGCCAAATTCAACGGCGCTGCAGTCGAGCCTTACAAGCAGACTGACGATGGCTGCTATTACAAAGTCACTACCGCAGCGGGCGAGAACAAGTTCGAGGTCACCTATGTTGACCTTTCAACGCTCGCTGTTGCAAAGCCCGAACACGGTTCTGTAGAGTTCAGCGGCAGGCTTGACTACGGCAGAAGCTTCACAACTCTGGCGGACGGCACGCAGGTTTACTCAATAGGTACGACCGACACGGTAACGCTTACGATAACGCCCGACAATGGCTACCGCCTGAAGTCGGTAAAGCTTGACGGCGACAGAGCGCCCGAGGTAACGGCAGAAAACGGCGTTTGCACGTTCGAGATGGACCAGTCAGTCAACTGGACGTTCACCGCCGAGTTTGAGAAGATACCCGCAGGCAATGCCACAGTTACTGTAAAGTGCGGTGCGAACGGCACGGTTACGCCCTCCACTGCAGATTATCCCATAGGCACAAAGGTAACGCTCACCGTAACCCCCGACGCGGGCTATCAGGTGAAGTCTGCAAAGCTTGACGGCAAGAACGTAAGTCTTACAAACGGCAAATATACGTTCATGATTACTGCGGACTGCGAATTCAGCGTTGAGTTCGAGAAAAAGTCCTCCGGCGGCAGCGGCGGAAGCTCGGGCGGCACGGTCAACGGCGGTTCTTCCGGGGACTACAAGCCTGCAATGAACGGCAGGGAAATGACGTGGGAGGAAATAGCAAAGGCGATAGCTGCGCTTGCAAAGGGCAGCAAGACCACAATAGAGCTCAACGGCAGCTATGAGGTTCCCGCCGAGGTAATAAAAGCTATAGCCGACGGCGACATCGGGACTACGTTCACCATTGACAGCCGGAGAAGCTGGTTTATGGACGGCGCTGAGATTACCGCGCCCGCAGCGGCAAACCTGCGCGTGCTTACGCTCGGCACTCTTGACGCAGCGGGACTTCGCGGCACGGCGGGGTACAAGTTCAGCCTTTACGGCACGAATAATCCCGCCGCGCTCTCCGTGGCGTTCAGCAAGACATACGCGGGCAGGTTCGCTAACCTCTACAAGATGGCTGACGGCAGGCTCGTGTTTGCAGACAACGTTAAGGTTGACGCGGACGGCAATGTTTCGCTCACCGATATAGGCGACAAGGGCGACTATGTAATAATGCTCTGCGAGTATTCCGACCGAAAGGGCGACGCGAACAATGACGGCATGGTAAACATTGCGGACGCGCTTGCGCTGCTGCGCGACGTATTCGGGCTCGAGGAGGTAAAGAACACCGCGATGCGCGATTTCAACGGCGACGGAAAGAATGATGTTTCCGACGCGCGCGACCTGCTTAAGGACGTGTTCCACGGCAAGATTTAATCAGAGAATCCTCCCCTGCACGCGCGGGGGAGGACTTCTGCGAAAAAGCGTATTCCTGCGCAAGTAATAAAAAAATTGCGAAAACCCCTTGACAAACGAAAATGGGTGTGGTATAATAGCTGAGTAAGTAAAGCAGAGCCACCACACTCTCACCCGCCGGCAGCAGTCAGGCGCGGTCGTTTAATGTGAATTTTGCCCCCGGCGGGCGTTTATGTTAAGCGTGAGCAGTGTGCTCACGCTTATTTTGTTCTTCGGACAGAGCTTCGGAATTTGTATCGGAAAGGCGGTGCTTCGCTATCAGCACGAAAGAACAGCTCATCAATGAGGAAATCAGGGAAAAGGAAGTCAGGGTCATCAGCGCCACGGGAGAGCAGCTCGGCATTATGTCGTCTGCGGACGCTCTTGAAAAGGCGATTGAGGCTGATCTCGACCTCGTAATGATATCCCCGGGCGCAAAGCCCCCTGTCTGCCGTATCATGGACTACGGTAAATACCGTTTTGAGCAGACCAAGAGGGAGAAGGAAGCCAGAAAGAACCAGAAGCAGGCAGAGGTCAAGGAGATAAAAATGTCCCTTAACATCGACACCAACGATTTCAACATCAAGGTGAAGAACTGCATAAAGTTCCTGCAGAACGGCGACAAGGTAAAGGTCACCATCCGCTTCCGCCGCGCGAGAGAGATGTCGCACATGAACCTGAGCGACGAACTGATGAAGAAGTTCCTTGACGCTGTATCGGAGTACGGCACGACCGACAAGCCCTCCAAGCTTGAGGGCAAGAATTACGCGGTCGTAGTAAGCCCGAAGAAGTAAGGCGTGCAAGGGCGCACTTTAACACTTAAAGAAACCTAAGGAGGATACCAAAATGCCCAAGATCAAGACACACAGCGGAGCAAAGAAGCGCTTCAAGCTGACAGGAACAGGCAAGGTAAAGATGCAGCACTGCGGTAAGCGCCATATCCTTACCAAGAAGACCACCAAGCGCAAGAGAGGCCTTCGCACAGGCGCATATGCGGACGTTACTAACGTAGCTCAGGTAAAGAGCCTTATTCCGTACAAATAATCGACAACAACGGCGGAATGTTCCGCATAATGCAGGAGGTAAAGAAAAATGGCACGTATCAAGGGCGCACTCGCCACTCGTAAGAGAAGAAACAGAACATTAAAGCTTGCCAAGGGTTACTTCGGCGGCAAGAGCAGACTGTTCAAGACGGCTAAGGAAGCTGTATGGAAGAGCGGTCAGTACGCATACATCGGCAGAAGACTTAAGAAGAGAGATTTCAGAAGACTGTGGATTACGAGAATTTCCGCGGGCTGCAAGGCTAACGGCATGAACTACTCCACCTTTATGAACGGTCTTAAGAAGGCTGGCGTTACACTCAACAGAAAGATGCTTTCCGAAATCGCAATCAACGATGCGGCAGGCTTCACAGCGCTTACCGAAAAGGCAAAGGCTGCGCTTTAATCGTGATAATATCTCACGTCCTTTTCGCGGGCGTGAGATTTTTCACTATGTAGGGGGTGTGCGGAGATGATATCTTCAAGGCAGAACGCGGCGGTCCGCGAGATGCGCGAGCTGCTGCGCGAAAAGCGCGTGCGCGATGAAAAAGGGCTGCTTGCCGCAGAGGGCGACCACCTTTGCGCGGAGCTTGCGAAAAGCGGCTTTGCGATAACCTCGGCGCTTATGACCGAGCGCGCCGCGCAGCGCTACCCCGAAACAGCGCGTGCGCTTATGGCGGCGTGCCCCGACGCGCAGGTGATAGCCGAGGAGCTTTCCGCATATGTTTCCGACACGAAAGCCCCGCAGGGGATATTCGCCGCGGCGAAAAAGCCCGCGCCCGCAGAGGGCTTCGGGGCGGCGCGGCGGCTGGTTATACTCGACGGGGTGCAGGACCCCGGAAACGTCGGCACGGTGATACGCACGGCGGAGGCGCTCGGCATTGACGGCGCGCTGCTCTCGCGCGGGTGCGCGGACGTGTGGTCGCCAAAAGCCATGCGCGCTTCCATGGGGAGCGTTTTCAGGCTGAGGTGCATAACGGGCGATATCCCGCAGATGATAAAGGAGCTTAAGGCGCAGGGCTTCGGAGTGTACGGCGCAATGCTCGACGAGAGCGCGCAGAAGCTCGGCGAAACGGCGTTTCCCGAAAGGGCGGCGGTCGTTATCGGCAACGAGGGCGCAGGCGTTTCTGCGGAGGTCAAGGCGGCATGCACGGGGTCGGTGTATATCCCGATAAGCGGCGCAGAGTCGCTCAATGCGGCGGCAGCGGCTGCAATTCTTTTGTGGGAGCTGTCGCGGTAATGCACAGAACATACGCCCGGCAGGCTTCGCAGCGTCTGTCCGTGCGGTCGGCTTTCGCTTAAATACACGCTGCGTACGCTTTCTGCTTCATGCAGAGGGCACCGCAAAACCCAAAGCCGCAGGCTCTTTCGGAGAGCGTTTTTCGGCTTTGCGGTGCTTATAAATATTGCCCCGACTGTTACGGGGCGTCTATCAGAGCAGTTTAGGGGGAAACATAAAGTGTCAAACCTTGTAATATTAGAGTCGCCCTCAAAGGCGAAAACAGTAAAGAAATACCTTGGCGCGGGCTACGACGTGATAGCCTCGACAGGTCATGTGATAGATCTGCCGAAGTCAAAGCTCGGCGTTGACGTGGAGCATGATTTCGCGCCGCAGTATGTGAACATGAAGGACAAGGCGGAGGTTATCCGCGAGCTTAAGAAGCACGCGAAAAGCGCCGACGTCGTGTATCTCGCAACGGACCCTGACCGCGAGGGAGAGGCTATTGCGTGGCATCTGTCGCACCTGCTGGGCATAGACCAGAACGCGCCCGTGCGCGTGACGTTCAACGAGATAACGAAGTCGGGCGTGCAGTACGGCATGAGCCACCCGCGAACCATAGACACGGACATAGTGGACGCGCAGCAGGCGCGCCGCGTTCTTGACAGAATCGTTGGCTACAAGCTTTCGCCGTTCCTGTGGAAAAAGGTAAGGCGCGGGCTGTCCGCAGGGCGCGTGCAGTCGGTTGCGGTAAGGATAATCGTTGACCGCGAGGAGGAGATACGCGCGTTCCGGTCGCAGGAATACTGGAGCATTGACGCGAAATTCACCGCGGCTTCCTCAAAGCGGGCGTTCGCGGCAAAGCTTGCGGAAATCGACGGGAAGAAGGCCGAGCTTGCTTCAAAGGAGCAGGCGGACGGGATACTCGCCCGCCTTTCGGGCGCGGAATACATCGTGACGGAGCTTAAGAAGTCGCAGCGCAGAAAGCAGCCCGCGCCGCCGTTCACCACCTCAACGCTCCAGCAGGAGGCGTCACGCAGGCTGTCATTCCAGGCGCGGCGCACGATGAAAGCCGCGCAGGAGCTCTACGAGGGCATTAACGTTGAGGGCATGGGCGCTGTCGGTCTTATCACTTACATGAGAACCGACTCGCTGCGTATATCCGACGAGGCAAAGGCTGCCGCGGCGGACCTTATAAAGGAGCTTTACGGCGCGGATTATCTGCCCGAAAAGCCCCGCACGTTCCGCACGAAAAACAACGCGCAGGACGCGCACGAGGCTATACGCCCCACTACCGTGAGCCTTACGCCCGAGAGCGTAAAGTCCTCGCTTTCGAGCGACCAGTACAAGCTTTACAAGCTCATATGGGAGCGCTTTATGGCAAGCCAGATGCAGAACGCCGTGCTTGATACTGTGTCCGCAGGCGTAAGCGCCGCAGGCTGCACGTTCAGGGCGAGCGGCTATTCGGTGCGGTTTGACGGCTTTACAAGGCTTTACGAGGAGTCCCACGATGGCGATACCGAGCAGAGCGGCGCGCTGCCTAAAATAGAAAAGGGCGAGGCGCTCACGCCGAAGGAGGTCCTTGCGAACCAGCACTTCACGCAGCCGCCCGCGCGCTACAACGAGGCGTCGCTCATAAAGGCGCTCGAGGAGAACGGCATAGGCCGCCCCTCGACCTATGCGCCTACCATCTCCACGATACTCGACAGGCACTATGTCGAACGCGAGCAGGGCGGGCAGCTCAGACCCACGGCGCTCGGCGAGGTGATCACGGGGCTTCTGCGGGAGCATTTCAACAACATAGTGGATGTGAAGTTCACCGCAAAAATGGAAAGCGACCTTGACGACATTGAAAAGGGTACGAAAAACTGGGTGGAAACGATGAGAAAGTTCTACGGCGGCTTTTCAAAGACCCTTGAAAAGGCGGAGGCCGACATGGAGGGCAAGCGCGTCAAAGTCCCCGACGAGCCTACGGACATAGTGTGCGAGGAATGCGGCAAGCCCATGGTGATAAAGATAGGCCCGTACGGAAAGTTTCTCGGCTGCTCGGGCTTCCCCGAGTGCAAGTTCACCAAGAAGATAGTTACCGAAACAAAGGGCAGCTGCCCGCGCTGCGGCAAGAAAATGCTCGCGAAGAAGTCCAAAAAGGGCAAGCCATTTTACGGGTGCGAGGATTATCAGGGCTGCAACTTTATGACGTGGGATCTGCCTATCGGGGAGAAATGTCCGCAGTGCGGCGCAAGCCTGTTCAAGAAAGCGGGCAAGCTGGGTAAGATATACTGCGCGAGAGAGGGCTGCGGCTACGAGCGACCGCTCGACCCTGTAAAGGATAAGACGAATGAAAGTTAAGGTCATAGGCGCGGGACTCGCGGGGTGCGAGGCGGCGGCGCAGCTCAGCGCGCGCGGCTTTGCGGTGGAGCTTTACGAGATGAAGCCGCGGAAATATTCGCCCGCGCACAAGTACAGCGGCTTTGCGGAGCTTGTCTGCTCAAACTCGCTTAAGGCGGCGCGCGTGGAGAGCGCGTGCGGGCTCCTTAAAGAGGAAATGCGCAGGCTCGGGAGCGTTATACTGCGCGCCGCGGAAAAAACGAGCGTTCCCGCAGGGGGTGCGCTCGCGGTGGACAGGGAGCAGTTCTCCGACGAGGTAACGCGCATAATAAGCGCCGACCCGAACATCACGGTGATAAGCGGCGAGGTGACGGAGCTTCCTGCGGAAAACGCCGTGATATGCACGGGACCGCTCACGTCGGACGCGCTTGCGGAGAAGCTGCGCTCACTGTGCGGGCAGGGGCTCAGCTTTTACGACGCGGCGGCGCCGATCGTTACGGCTGAGAGCATCGACCTTACAAAGGCGTTCTTTCAGACCCGCTATGACAAGGGCGACGCGGACTACATAAACTGCCCCATGACGCGCGAGGAGTACGACGCGTTCTACGAGGCGCTTATCAACGCCGAAAGCGCGCCGCTTAAGGAGTTCGACCGCCCCGCCGAATCAGCGGGAATGCGCGTGTACGAGGGCTGTATGCCCGTTGAGGTGCTTGCAAAGCGCGGCGCGGAGAGCGTGCGCTACGGCTGCATGAAGCCCGTGGGGCTTACCGACCCGAGAACGGGGCGCCGCCCCTACGCTGCGGTTCAGCTGCGAAAGGAGAACCGCGAGGGGACGATGTACAACCTCGTGGGCTTTCAGACGAACCTTAAGTTCGGCGAGCAGAAGCGCGTGTTCTCGATGATACCCGGGCTTGAAAACGCGCAGTTCGTGCGCTACGGCGTTATGCACAGAAACACGTTTATAGACAGCCCCCGCCTGCTTGACGGGCATTTCATGCTCAGAGGCTCGCGCAACATATTCTTCGGCGGTCAGATAACGGGTGTTGAGGGGTATGTGGAGAGCGCCGCGAGCGGTATCGCCGCAGGCAGGGCGCTTGCGGACAGACTTTCGGGCAGAGAGCCGCTCACGTTCCCGAGGACGACCATGCTCGGAGCGCTGAGCGCCTACATTTCAGACCCGTCCGTGACGGACTTTCAGCCTATGGGCAGCAACATGGGGATACTCCCCCCGCTTGAGGAAGCAGTAAAGGGCAAGCAGGAGAAATACGCGGCATACGCGCGCAGGGCGCTAGAGGACCTTGACAGGGCGCTTGGCGGTAATATATGAGGAGAACGCGATGAGAATTGTAATAGACGGATTCGGCGGCGACAACTCGCCCGACGAGGTGCTCAAGGGCGCCGCCCTTGCAGTGGAAAAGCTCGGAATAGACGTTGTGGTAACGGGCGAGCCCGATGTGCTGAAGTCCCGCATGGAAGCGCTCGGCGTTTTGCAAAAGGGCATTGATATAGTTGAGGCGCACGGCGTTATCACAACCGAGGACAACCCCCGCTCGATACTTAAGGAAAACGCGGGCACGTCGATGGGCGCGGCATTCAATATGCTGGCGCGCGGCGAGGCGGACGCGGCGATAAGCGCGGGCAGCACGGCAGCTATCGTTATCGGCGGCACTATGATATGCAAGCGCCTTAAGGGCGTTAAGAGAACGGCGCTCGTGCCGCTTATGCCCGCAAAGGGCGGCGTGCGCTACTGCGTGCTTGACGGCGGCGCGAACGTTGAGTGCCGCCCCGAGATGTTACAGCAGTTCGCGGTAATGGGCAGCTGCTTTATGCAGAAGACAATGGGCATAGAAAAGCCGCGCGTGGGACTTCTCAACATAGGCACGGAGGACGAAAAGGGCAGGGAGCTTGAGCATGAGGCGAAAAAGCTGCTCGAGCAGACGCCCGTGAACTTTGTGGGCTACGTTGAGGGCAGGGACGTGCCGCTGGGCGCGGTAGACGTGCTTGTGACGGACGGCTTCACGGGCAACGTTTACCTTAAGGCGTGCGAGGGCATGGGCGCACTCATGAAGGACGCGATGAAGTCGATGTTCTTTGCGAACCTTAAGACGAAGCTCGGCGCGCTTTTCGTTAAGAAGCAGATTGGCGAGTTTTCAAGGCAGATGGACTACAAGACGATAGGCGGCGCGCCGCTTCTCGGCACGGCAAAGCCCGTGTTCAAGGCGCACGGCAGCTCTGACGCGGCGGCGTTTCTCGGCGCGTTCAGTCAGGCAAAGCTTTTTGTGGAAAACAGGGCGATAGAGGAAATGGCGGACACGCTGGCGGCGCTTTCGGCAAAGGAAGAGTGATATGCAGGATTTGCACGAATTTGAGCGGATAATCGGCTACACGTTTAAGAATGCGGCGTATCTCGAGCGCGCGCTCACGCATTCAAGCTACTCGGGCGGCAAGAACAACGGCAGCAACGAGCGGCTGGAGTTTCTCGGCGACGCGGTGCTGCAGATTACCGTTTCGCAGTATCTTTTCATGAACATGACGAGCGAACCCGAGGGCGGGCTTACAAAGCTGCGTGCGTCCATCGTGTGCGAAAACTCCTGCTACAGCTTTGCAAAGCGCATAGAGCTCGGCAGCTTCATACTGCTTGGCAAGGGCGAGGAGATGACGGGCGGCAGGGACAGGCGCTCCATTCTCGCGGACGCGTTCGAGGCGCTTATAGCTGCTATCTTCCTTGACGGTGGCATGGAGCAGGCGAACCGCTTTGTTATGGGCTTTATGCCGCCCATAGAGGCGCTTAGGAGCGGCAAGGTGCGTCTTGGCGACTACAAGACGATATTGCAGGAGATAATACAGCAGAACCCCGAGGAACACGTTGTGTACGAGGTCACCGATGAGGAGGGTGAGGCGCACCGCAGACTTTTCAGCGCGAACGTCACGCTCAACGGACAGGTGATAGGCAGCGGCAGGGGGCAGAGCAAAAAGGAAGCCGAGCAGGCGGCCGCAAAGGAAGCCATAAGGCTTATGGGCTATGAAACAGACTAATCTTTCGATATTCATACCGCACGTTGGCTGCCCGCACAGGTGCAGCTTCTGCGACCAGCGCAGCATTTCGGGTGCGCAGAAGCCCCCGTGCGCGCAGGAGGTCGCCGAGCTTCTCGCGCAGCAGGCGCAGCACCTGACCGAGCGCGGAATGAGCGCCGAGATAGCGTTCTTCGGCGGCAGCTTTACCGCGATAGACCGCGCGTATATGCTGGAGCTTCTGGGCGCTGCAAAAAGCGCCGTGGAGCGCTATTCGTGCTATAACGGCATACGCTGCTCCACCCGTCCGGACTGCATAGACGAGGACGTGGTGCGGCTTCTTAAGGCGAGCGGCATGACCTTTGTGGAGCTTGGAGCGCAGTCCATGAGCGACGAGGTGCTTTCGGCGAACGAGCGCGGGCATTCCGCGCAGGACGTGCGCACGGCGGCGCGTATCATACGCGAAAGCGGCATGGGACTGGGGTTGCAGATGATGACGGGGCTTTATAAGGACAGCGAGGAAGCCGTGCTTTACACTGCGCGGGAGTTTATCGCGCTGCGCCCCGATACGGTGCGGATATACCCGACCGTTATTCTTAAGAACACGCGGCTCGGCGAGCTTTACGAGCGCGGCGAGTACAAAAGCTTCGGCTTTGAGCAGACGGTGGAGCTATGCGCGCGGCTGCTCAAGATGTTCGGGGACGAGGGCATACCCGTGATAAGGCTCGGGCTGCACGCAAGCCCCGAGGTAGAGCGCGATATGCTGGGCGGCGTATACCACCCGGCGCTGCGCGAGCTGTGTGAAAGCAGGCTTTTCCTTAAGGATATGCTAAGGGCGCTTGACGGGCGGAAAGGGAGCTTCACCATATACACCGACCCGCGCAATATTAGCAAAGCCGCGGGGCAGAAGCGCTGCAACATAACGGCGCTTGCAGCGCAGGGCTGCAATGTGACGATAAAGCCGCGCGAGGGCGCTTATATAGAGGTTTGCTGAAAATATTTTGGAGTATTGAATGTTTTTTAAGACTTTGGAAATACAGGGCTTCAAGTCCTTTGCAGATAAAACGGTGCTTAACTTCGACACGCAGATAACTGCGGTAGTCGGCAGCAACGGCAACGGCAAAAGCAATATAAGCGACGCGCTGCGCTGGGTTATGGGAGAGCAGGGCGCAAAAACCCTGCGCGGCGAGAAGATGGAGGACATCATCTTTCACGGCACGGTTGAGCGCAAGCAGATGGGCTTCGCGCGCGTGGCGCTCACAATGGACAACACCGACAGGGCGCTCGACGTGGACGCGGACGAGGTGGTGATATCCCGCAAGCTCTACCGCTCGGGCGAGAGCGAGTACCTGATAAACGGGCAGCGCTCGCGCCTTAAGGACATACAGGAGCTGCTTATGGGTACGGGCCTTGGCAGGGACGGGTATTCCATAATCGGGCAGGGCAGGGTCGCGGATATTGTGAACTCGCGCGGCTCACAGCGCAGGGAGATTTTTGAGGAAGCGGCGGGAATCTCGCTTTTTCTGCACAAAAAGGCGGACGCGGAAAAGCAGCTTGCCTCGGCGGAGGAGAATATCACCCGCCAGCGCGACATAATAAAGATGTATGAGGAGCGCCTGCCCACCCTGCGCAGGCAGTCGGAAAAGGCGCTGCTGTTCACGGAGCTGCAGGGGCAGCGCAGGGAGCTTGAGATATCCGTAAGCGTAGCGCAGATGAACTCGCAGAAGGAAGATATGCGCAGGCTTGACGACCAGCTGCTGCTGAACCGCGGCGAGTGCGACAACTTTGAAAGCGACATACGCCGCGCGCAGGCGGACATAGAGCAGCTTGCGGAGGACAAGAACGGCGCGCAGGGGCTTCTCGAACGGCACAGGCGCAGCATTCAGGCGGCAAGCGCGGAGCTTGCTGAAAAGAACGCCGCGATAAAGGTAGCCGAAAACGACCTTTCCCACAATGAGCAGCGCCGCACGGAGCTTTCAGAGCAGCTGCGCACGGCGCAGGAGAGCGGGCGCGAGTACGAGGAGCGCACGGGCGCCATCGCCGCGCAGATAGAGCAGGGCGAGCGCGCGCTTGCCGAGCTTTCTGAGAAATCCGCGCGGGCGGACGAGGAGCTTGCGGGCTTTACAAAGCGCAGCAGCGAGGCGGGCGAGGAGTACGCCGCGCTTGAAAGCGCCCTTGCCGAGGCGTACCGCAGAAAGAACGAGGCGGACACCGCCGTAAAGCAGGCGGAGCTTGCACGGCAGACTGCGCTCACGCAGAAAAACGTGTTTCTGGAGGGGCTTGCGGACAGCGAGGCGAAGCTGCGCGAGTATTCCGGGCAGACCGCGCAGGCGCACAACTCCCTTGCGGAGCTTGCGGAGGAGCGCGACAGGCAGAAGAACAGGCTCATGGGCTATCAGCGCATATCCGACGGCAAGCGCCGCAGAATGAACGAGCTGAAAACGGCGCTCGACGAGCTTAACGAGCAGCTGCGCGACAGGCAGAACCGCCACCGCGTGCTGAGCGATGTAGAGCGGAACATGGTGGGCTATAACGGCGGCGTAAAGGCGGTAATGACCGCTTCGTCGCAGGGGAGGCTCAAGGGCATACACGGCATTGTGGCAAACGTCATTTCGGTTGACGAGCGCTACGTGCAGGCGATAGAAACGGTGCTGCAGGGCACCATGCAGAACGTTATCGTGGACGACGGCGAGGTCGCTACGCGGTGCATAAATTTCCTGCGGCAGACAAACGCGGGGCGCGTTACGTTCTACCCGCTTACTACTATAAAGGGCAGACGGCTGCGCGAAAACGGGCTTGAAGCCGAGGACGGCGTTGAGGGCGTTGCAAGCGAGCTTGTGCGCTGCGACGACACGTACGGCGAGATAATAAGCAACCTGCTGGGCACGACGGTAATTGTGGACGATATGTTCTCCGCAAACCGCATAGCCAAGAAGTACGGCTACAGATTCCGCATTGTAACGCTTGACGGACAGCTGATAAACGCAGGCGGCTCCTACACGGGCGGCTCGCGCGATACAAGGTTCAAGATGCTCTCAAACAAGCAGGAGATAGACGCGCTCTGGGCGGAGATTTCAGAGCTTAAAAAGACCGCTGCGGAAAAGAACGAGGCGTTTGCGCAGTATCAGGCGGAGATAAGCAAGGCGGACATAGAAATAGACGGCATGAACGATTCGCTGCGCGCGCTCGACAACAACGAGATAACGCTGCGCGCGGAGCTTCGCAGGCTGGAGAGCCTTACAGAGCAGCTTTCGCAGCAGGGCGACGCGGCAAAGCAGACCCTCGCGGAGTTTGACGCGCAGGCGCAGCGCCAGCAGCAGATAATCGCCGAAAACAGCGCGCTGCTTGAAGCGGCGGGGGCGGAAATAGCGGCGCTTGAAGAAAAGACCGCCGCGAAGGGCGGCGTGCGTAAGCAGGTCGAGGAGCGCATACGCGAGCTGTCAGAGCAGATGAGCGCGCTCAATCTCGAGAAGCTGTCCGTAAGCAAGGATATAGAGTCCCTGCGCGCAAAGGCGGCGGACATAGAGAACACGCGCAGGCTCTTAGCGCGCAACAGCAGCGAGTTTGTAACGCGCATGGAGGAGCTTGACAGCTCCGACAGGGAGATACGCGAGAGCATAGAGCGCATAAGGCTCGAAATAGAAGCGGGCAGCGGCGAGGTAGACGAAAAGAATACCGAGATAGACCGCCTATCCGCGGAGGTTACAGCGCTTGAGCAGAAGATAACCGAGCGCCGCCGCGACATAGACGAGGCGAACGCGCACAAGGAAAAGTTCTCGCGCGAGGTGGCGCGCTTAGAGGAGCGCCGCGCTTCGATGCAGAAGGAGTACGACGGCATTGTCGATATGCTGTTCAAGCGCTACGAGCTTATCGTGTCGCAGGCGGTGGAGCTTGCAAAGCCGCTTGAAAACCTCATGGCGGCGGAAAGCGAGCTTGACGGGCTGAAAAAGCGCATAAACGCGCTCGGCACGGTGAACACCGATTCCATAGACGAGTACCAGCAGGTGTCGGAGCTTTACGAGTTCCAGTCCGCGCAGCTTGCGGACATAGAGAAGTCCAAGGCGGAGCTTGAAAGCGTTATAGAGCAGCTTACGGGCGACATCAAAACGCGCTTTCTGCACAGCTTTGAGGAGATTAACGGCTATTTCAGGGAGATATTTGTTGAAATATTCGGGGACGGCGCGCACGCGGAGCTTGAGCTTACCGACCCCGAGGACGTGCTTAATTCCGGCATAGAGATAAACGCGGCGCCCCCGGGCAAGGTAATAAAGAACCTTATCTCGCTTTCGGGAGGCGAGCAGACTATGGTGGCGATAACCATTTATCTCGCGATACTCAAGCACCGCCCCACGCCGTTCTGTATGCTCGACGAGGTAGACGCGGCGCTCGACGACGTAAACGTTGAGAAGTACATACGCTACCTCAATCGGTTCAGCAGCCAGACGCAGCTTATGGTGATATCCCACAGACGCGGCACTATCGAGGGCTGCAAGGTGCTTTACGGCGTGTTCATGCAGGAGAAGGGAGTTTCCCGCCTGCTGAGAAGGGAGCTTACCGATGAGCTGGACGTTGAATTAAAGTAAGGAGGTCATATGGGACTGTTCGATATATTCAAGAAGAAAAAGCCGCAGGACGGCGGGCAGGACAACACGGACGAGCTCTCCGAACTGAACGCGCTGTCCGAAACCGAGGAAGCGGACGGCGTTGAGGAGCTTGACGCCATTGACGGCCCTGCGGGGGACGCGCCCGGGGCGGAAGCGCCGCAGGCGGTCATAATTCCGAACGGCACGGAGACGGCGGATATTTCCGACCCCGTTGCGCATATGTCCGAGGTGCTCGACCCGATGTTCGGCGTAGAGCCCGGGCAGCCCGAGGGCCCCGCCGAGGCTGAGGAAGCCCCCGCAGAGGAGCGCGGCGATGAGCAGGAAGCTCTCCCCGAGGAAACGGAAGCGCCGAAGAAGGAGGGGCTGTTCACAAAGCTGAAAAACGGGCTTAAAAAGACCAAGGACGGCTTTGTAAGCAAGATAGAGCTGCTGATAAACTCGTTCACGAAGATAGACGAGGACTTTTTCGACGAGCTGGAGGAAACGCTTATCCTCTCGGATATCGGCGCGGAAACGTCGATGGACATTTGCGACAGGCTGCGCGCGGAGGTAAAGCGCACGGGCGCTACCGACCCCGCCGTTATAAAGGAGCTGCTGCGCGGCATAATAGCGCAGATGCTGACGGGCGAAAACGAACTGCGGCTCGGAACGAAGCCGTCCGTTGTAATGGTTATCGGCGTGAACGGCGCGGGCAAAACCACCACCATAGGCAAGCTTGCAGCGAACCTTAAGCGCAGCGGCAAGCGCGTTATCGTGGCTGCTGCGGACACGTTCAGGGCGGCTGCCATCGACCAGCTTAACGTGTGGACCGACCGCGCGGGCGTCGAAATAGTAAAGCACAGCGAGGGCAGCGACCCTGCGGCGGTGATATTCGACGCGATAAACGCAGCCAAGGCGCGCGGCGCGGATGTTGTTCTCTGCGACACCGCAGGCCGCCTGCACAACAAAAAGAACCTCATGGAGGAGCTGCGCAAGATAGCGCGCGTTATTTCGCGCGAGCTGCCCGAGGCGAGCGTTGAAACGCTGCTCGTTCTTGACGCGACAACAGGGCAGAATGCTGTTAATCAGGCGCGGCTTTTCAGTGAAACTGCCGAAATTTCGGGCATTGTGCTCACAAAGCTTGACGGAACGGCAAAAGGTGGTATAATAATAGCTATAAAGAACGAGCTTGGCATTCCCGTAAAGCTTGTGGGCGTGGGCGAGAAGATAGACGACCTTCAGCCGTTCATACCCGAGGATTATGTCAAGGCTTTGTTTGAATGATTTTTGAGCGAAAGGAACAGATATGAAACATCATCACAAAACGGGCGAAGAAAAACCTGCCGCCGCTACGCCTGTCCGACAGCGGCTGATAATAGCGTCAAACAACGCGGGAAAAATAAGGGAGTTCAGGCAGCTCCTCGCCCCGTTCGGGTTCGACGTGATCTCTATGCGCGAGGCAGGCTTTACAGACGAGATAACCGAGGACGGCGAAACCTTTGAGGAGAACGCGCACATCAAGGCGCGCGCCGTGTTCGAGGCTACGCACCTCCCCACGATAGCGGACGACAGCGGGCTTGAGATAGACTTCCTCAACGGCGCGCCCGGAGTGTACTCCGCGCGTTACGCGGGCGAGGGCGCAAGCGACGCGGACCGCTGCGAAAAGGTGCTTGAGGAAATGCACGGCGTTGCGCGTCCACTGCGCGAGGCGCGGTTTGTATGCTCGATATACTTCATTTACGCCGAGGACGACGAGTATTCCGTAAACGGCACGGTTGATGGCTACATAGGCGATGAAATGACGGGCGACAACGGCTTCGGCTACGACCCGATATTCATGCTGGAAAACGACAAGAGCATGGCTCAGCTCGACGACGAGGAGAAGAACGCGATTTCGCACCGCGCACGCGCGTTCGAGCAGCTGGCGCAGATACTGAAGGAGAAGTTTTCATAAATGCTTACAAGTAAACAAAGAGCGCACCTGCGTTCCATAGCGCAGGGCTACAACACTATTTTCTACGTTGGCAAACAGGGTATAGGCGAGGAGCTTGTAAAGCAGCTTGACAACGCCATAGAGTCCCGCGAGCTTATCAAGGTAGGCGTGCAGGAGAACTGCGACTACACCGCAAGAGAGGCGGCGGACGACATCTCCGCAAAGCTCGGTGCGGACGTGGTGCAGGTTATCGGGCGCAAATTCGTGCTTTGGCGCAGGAGCAGCGACCCGAAGAAAAGGGTGATAGAGCTTGATTAAGACGGGTATTTTCGGCGGAGCGTTCAACCCCGTGCATAACGGCCATGTGCGCCTTGCGGAGGAGGCTGTAAAGCAGCTCAAATTGAAGCGGCTGCTAATTATTCCTACTTACTGCTCGCCGCACAAGCACACAGACCTCGCCCCGTTCGACGACAGGGCGCAGATGTGCGCGCAGGCTTTCGGTCATATCGCGGGCGCGGAGGTGTGCGACATAGAGCGCAGGCTCGGCGGGACAAGCTACACGATAAATACGCTGCGCGCGCTCAGGGAGCAGTACCCTGGCGAGCAGTTCTACCTGCTCATCGGCGGCGATATGCTGTTCAGCTTTGACAAGTGGTTCAGGTACGAGGCTATCCTCAACGAGGCTAAGGTGTGCGCCGTGGCGCGCGGCGGCGACAGCTACGCGGATATGCTGGAATACGCAAACGAGCTGGGCAGGATACGCGTGCTGCCTACGCAGGCGCTCGACATAAGCTCAACGCAGGTGCGGGAGCTTGCCGCGCGCGGCGGGGACATCTCCGCGCTAGTGCCGCCGCAGACTGCGGAATATATCTCGCAGCACGGGCTTTACCGTGCGGACGGAGGGGCTGACTCTTGAGCAGATACGAGGAATTTGACGAATACGAGGAGCTGCTGCGCACGCGCCTTTCAAAAAAGCGCTTTACGCACAGCATTAACGTGGCTGAGGCGTGCTATTCCCTTGCGGAGCGCTACGGCGCTGACAGGAAGCGCTGCTACATGGCAGGGCTTCTGCACGACATAATGAAAGAGGCGGACCCCGCGGAGCAGCGCGAATATACCGTAAACAGCGGGCTTTCACCCGACCCCGCCGAGGTGGACACCCCCGCGCTGTGGCACGCGGTGGCGGGCGGGCGGTATATCCGCGAGAAGCTTGGCATAGAGGACGCGGAGATAATAAGCGCGGTGAGATTCCATACGGTGGGCGCCGCGGCGCTCACGCTGCTTGAAAAGATTGTGTATCTCGGCGATATGATAAGCGCCGAGCGGAAGTATAAAGATGTTGACAAGTTCAGGAAGATATGCTATGATGATATAGACAAGGCGATGTCCGTGGCGCTTATTTACCAGATAGAGAGCGTATGCGAAAAGTGCGGGCAGCTGCCGGAATATACGTTTGAGGCATATAACTATTATCTGAGCTTCAACAAGGATAAGGAGAGATTATGACAGACAGAGAAGAACTTGAAATAGCGGTAAAGGCGCTTTCTTCAAAAAAGGCGCTTGACATAAAGGCGCTTAAGGTGGATGACCTGACGATTCTCGCAAACTACTTCGTTATAGCCTCCGCTGCAAGCACAACGCAGGTAAAGGCGCTTGCGGACGAGGTGGAATACAAGCTCTCTCAGGCGGGGATCACCCCCAAGAGCATTGAGGGCGAGCAGAGCAGAACGTGGATTGTCCTCGACTACATCGATGTTATCGTGCATATCTTCACCGAGGAAACCCGCAGCTTCTATCAGCTCGAGCACCTCTGGGCCGACGGCACGCCCGTGGATATTTCGGGCATGGTAGACTAAAAGCGCGCGGCGCTTTTGGCTAAAATGTACAATTCAAAAAAAGTTTCATAATTTTTCAAATACCCCCTTGACAAAAGCGGGTTTTGGAGTTATAATTAAGCATATACTTTTTGTATAACTACTATTTTGTAGATAACCTATGCCACATGGCAAAGGGAGGGAAATATAGATGGCAGAAATTCGTCTTGGCAAAAATGAATCTCTTGATACCGCTCTTAAGCGTTTCAAGCGTTCATGCGCAAGGGACGGCGTTCTTGCTGAAGTTCGTAAAAGAGAGCATTACGAAAAGCCTTCGGTAAAACGTAAGAAGAAGTCCGAAGCTGCTCGCAAGCGCAAGTTCTGATTTTACGGAGCTTCATTGTTGTAAAACACAAACGGGTCGAACCGAGCGGAGGAAATCTGCTCGGTTCATTCATTATACGGGACAATGCCGCGCAGGCGGCGGTTTACGGTGTATATGGCGCGCAGGTATGCTGCCGCGTCTTTCGGAGGGGTGCTATGCTGTTCAGGCCGACATTCTGGCTAAAAAACGTGTTTCAGATCGACGAGGAGTTTCTGGCGCGCAATAACGTAAAGGCGCTTGTGCTCGACCTTGACAACACGCTGTCCATGCACGGCAATCCCGCCGCAGAGGAGGGCGTTGAGGAGTGGCTCGCGAAAATGCGGGAGCTTGGCGTTAAAATGCGCGTGGTGTCCAACAACACCACAAAGCGCGTGGCACCGCTCGCGGCAAGGCTTGGGCTGGAGTTCACCGCAAACGGCGCGAAGCCGCTTACGTTCGGCGTGAGCCGCGCGATGAAGGCGATGGGCGCGGACAAGGCGACGACGCTCGTAGTGGGCGACCAGATATTCACCGACGTTATGGCGGGGAATTTCAAGGGCGTGCGCACGGTGCTTGTAGAGCCGTTCCACCTTGAAAAAACGTGGACGTTCCGCCTGAAAAGACGGCTTGAAAGCGCCGTTTTCCACAGGGATTATTCAAAGCTTGAAAGGAAATAGTATGGGTATCACATTTGGACCGGGCGGCAATTCCGCAAGCTGGGGCAAGCGCAAGTTCCCCGAGGACCTGCCCGAATACCTGCGCTCCATGGGACTCAACGGCTACGAGGTAGAGTGCGGCAGGGGAGTGCGGCTGTCCGCACGGGCGGGGCTTCTGCTCGATATCGCGCGGGAGAACGGCATTTACGTCACGCTGCACGCGCCGTATTTCATCTCACTGTCCTCCGTCGAGGAGGAGAAGCGCGACAAGAGCGTTGAGTATATCCTGCAGTCCGCGCAGGCGGCGAGAACGGTTGGCGCGCAGAAGATAGTGGTGCATTCGGGCAGCTGCTCTAAGATGAGCCGCAGCGAGGCGGTATATCTCGCAAAGCAGACCCTTGCGAAGGCACAGGCGGCGCTCGACGAAAACGGCTTTTCCGATATCATCATCTGCCCGGAAACAATGGGCAAGATAAACCAGCTCGGCACGCTTGAAGAGGTGCTCGAGCTGTGCGGGGTGGACGAGCGCTTCCTGCCCACGGTGGACTTCGGCCACCTTAACGCGCGCACGCTCGGCGGCATAAAGTCGCGCGGGGATTACGCGCGTATGCTCGACGGCATAGAAAACGCGCTCGGGCATGACAGGCTGTGCAGAATGCACATACATTTCAGCAAGATAGAGTACACTGCGGGCGGCGAGAAGCGCCACCTCACCTTTGCGGACGAGGTTTACGGCCCGCAGTTCGAGCCGCTTATGGAGGAGCTTGCAAAGCGCGCATTGTCACCCTCGGTGATATGCGAGAGCGACGGCACGCAGGCGGAGGACGCCGCGCAGATGAAGCGCTTCTACGAGTCGCTGTAAAGGAGACAACATGGGCTGTTTGTATGTGAACAAGGAGCTGTCCGACGCTGTTTCGTGCGTAAACCGGCAGGTGCTGTGCTATCTCACCGCGTGCGAGCGCGAGCAGCATTGTCATAACACGGCTGAAAAGGCGATAACCGACGATCTTATGCCGAAAGTGGAGGAGCTTCTCGCCGAGGACGCGATGAACGGCGGCGAACACCCTATGGCGCGCAAGCTGTATCAGGGGCAGACGGGGCTGTTTTTCAACGGCAACGCGTACCTTGTCAATTACACCTTTGCCAAGGGCGTTCTGTGCGAGGCGTACCATAAAGCGGGTGTGCTGCCGATAAACGACGCGCGCACCGTGCAGTACGATAGCGACAGGCTGCTTGACATGACAGAGGATCTGTGCGGCGGCATGAAGCTATGTGACTTCGCGAAAAAATACCGCCGCAACATACCGCTTGTCGGGCGGGACAAGCTTGTAAACGGGCTTGGGCTTGCGCTTCAGCGCACGGCGGAGCGCGGCTTCCACGGACGCCGCCTACAGGCATATACTTGAGCTTGCAGAGCGCAACAAAAAAGGAAATCAGGGGGTAGGCACATGAAAAAAATACTGGTTATGAACGGTCCGAATCTCAACCTTCTGGGCGAGCGCGAGCCTGCGATATACGGCGGCGAAACGCTCGTTTCGATAAACGACGAGATACTGGACGCTGGCGGCAGAATGGGCTTTGAGGTGGTGTTCTTCCAGTCCAACAGCGAGGGCGGGCTTATTGACAGGCTGCACGAGGCGCGCCTTGACTGCGCGGGCGTGGTGCTGAACGCGGGCGCGTACACACACTACAGCTACGCGCTGCGCGACGCCATTGCGGCGGTGAAAATACCCGTTATCGAGGTTCATCTTTCAAACGTGAACGGCCGCGACGAGTTCAGGAAAACGAGCGTTATAGCGCCCGTGTGCAGCGGCACTATAGCGGGCTTCGGTAAGTACAGCTACATACTCGGGCTGCACGCGCTCGCGCATATCCTCGGAGGCGGCGATGGAGCGGCTTGAGGAGCTTGCTGCGTGGCTTCCGCCGAGAACGGCGGCGCTTGTAACGTCGGCGCTTTCGCGCAGGTACCTGCTTGGGTTTCCCTCGGAGGACGGCGTACTGCTTGTAACGGGCGAGGAGAGCTACTTTATAATCGACGCGCGGTATTACGACGACGCGTGCAGGCGCATAAAGGGCGTGCGCGTGACGCTTCTGCGGGATATGCGCGCGCAGCTGCTCGAGCTTATGGTAACGCACAACGTGCGCAACGTTCTTGTAGAGGCGGACCGCATGACCGTGCGGGAGCTTGCGGCGTACGAGGAGCAGTTCCACTACGCGCAGTTCGACCGCTCAGACGCGCTTGCGGACAAGCTCGGACAGATGCGCATGATAAAGTCCGCGCAGGAACTGCGCTGCATATGCGAGGCGCAGCGCATTGCCGACAGGGCGTTCAGCCGCGTTATGTCGTCTGTTAAGCGCGGCATGACCGAAAAGCAGGTGGCGGCGGCGGTGAACTACTGCCTGCTCGACGAGGGCTCGGAGGGCATGGCGTTCCCCGTAATGGCGGCTTCGGGGGAGAACTCCGCGCACGCGCACATAAGCCCCACGGACAGAACGCTCCGGCGCGGGGATTTTCTGGTGCTTGACTTCGGCGCGGTGTACGGCGGCTACTGCTCGGACATGACGCGCACCCTCGCCGTGGGCGCGCCCACAGCCGAGATGGAGGAAGCCTACAACGCCGTTGCAAACGCGCAGAACGACGCGCTGCGCGCTATGGCGGCGGGGCGCGGCAGCAAGCTTGCGGACTCCGTGGCGAGAAGCACGCTTGGCGCGTGGGGCGGGCTTGACAGGTACTTTACGCACGGGCTTGGCCATGGCGTGGGTCTTGAGGTGCACGAGGCGCCGTTCATCTCGCAGAGCAGCCGCTCGGTTCTGCGCGCGGGCATGGTAGTCACCGCCGAGCCCGGAGTGTATATCACGGGGCGGTTTGGCGTGAGGATAGAGGACATGGCGCTCGTGACCGAGGAGGGCGCGCGCGTTATTTCCCACAGCACAAAAAAGCTGCTTTGCGTGTAAAAGCGGGGGAATGCTCCGCCCGAACAGGAGCTGCTGCAAAAAAATGCGGAAAAATTGCGTTTTTTTATAAAAAGGGCTTGAAAAAATCGTCCGAATAGGGTAAAATAAAAGAGACGGTTTATTATACCATTTGGGAGAGGCCTGCGCGTATAAGCGCGGGTGTTCCGAACAAAGAAAATTCACCATAAAAATAACGGAGGACCTACTATGATTACAGCAGGCGATTTCAGAAACGGCATGACCTTTGAAGAGGAAGGCAACGTAATGCAGATTATCGAGTTCCAGCACGTTAAGCCCGGCAAGGGTGCGGCGTTCGTAAGAACTAAGGTAAGAAACGTTATCACAGGCTCTGTGGTTGAAAAGACCTACAACCCCTCTGCAAAGTTCCCTACCGCATACGTTGAGAGAAAGGACATGGAGTACACCTACGCAGACGGTGAGCTGTACCACTTCATGGACCCCGAGACCTACGAGGACGTTCCCGTAAACGCTTCTGATGTTGGCGACAACTTCAAGTTCGTTAAGGAGAACATGACCTGTAAGGTACTGTCCTACAAGGGCAAGGTATTCGGCGTAGAGCCTCCGAACTTTGTTGAGCTCGAGGTAACCCAGACCGACCCCGGCTTCGCAGGCAACACCGCCACAAACGCTACCAAGCCCGCTACCCTCGAAACCGGCGCGGAGATACGCGTTCCGCTGTTCATCAACGAGGGCGAGCTTATCCGCATTGATACAAGAACAGGCGAGTACATGGAGCGTGTAAAGTAACGCTTCCGACAGGCATTGATTTCTGAAAGGAATGATAAGTATGACTATCAGCGAAAAGGTATCCTACATCAAGGGACTTGCAGAGGGTCTGGCGCTCGACGACTCCACCAAGGAGGGCAGGATCATAAATGCAATGCTCGATGTTCTCACCGACATTGCGGAAAACCTTAACGAGGTAGACGAGGAGCTTGACGACGTTGCTTCCGTAATGACCGATATCGAGGAAAGCGTTGCAGACCTTGAGGACGAGGTTTTCAGCGAGTACGACGATGAGGACGACTTCGACGAGGATGACTTCGACGAGGATGACTTCGACGAAGACGACCTCGGCGAGCTGTACGAAACCACCTGTCCCGCGTGCAACAACACTATCCGTTTTGACTATGAGCAGGCGGAAAAGGGCGGCATGGACTGCCCCAACTGCGGTCAGCACCTCCAGTTTGAGCTTGAGGACGATGACGCAGAATAACTCAGCATTCTGACAGGAAATACTGACAGATAACGGCGGGTGACTTTGCGTTGCCCGCCGTTTTATTTTGAAAGGAATAACATGAGCTGGAAGGATAATCTGATAAAGATAGAGCCGTACGTTGCGGGCGAGCAGCCCGCAAAGCGCGATTTCATCAAGCTTAACGCCAACGAGAACCCCTACCCGCCATCTCCCGCGGTGTCAAGGGTGATAAGGGAGTTTGAAACCGCAGGCGTAAAGCGCTACCCCGACGCAAACGCTACGCCCCTGCTGCGCGCCATAGCGGAATACGAGGGCTTAAAGCCCGAAAACGTATTCGCAGGCAACGGCTCTGACGAAGTGCTGTCGCTGTGCTTCAGGGCGTTTTTCAATTCCGACGCGCCGATAATCTACCCCGACATCACCTACTCGTTTTACCCGGTGTGGTGCGATATCCTGCGCATTCCCTATGAAACCATACCCGTTGACGAGAACTTTGAGATAAACGCGGCGGACTACCGCAGACCGAACGGCGGCGTTGTAATAGCAAATCCCAACGCGCCGACGTCTGTCGGGCGCGGGCTTGACTTTATCCGTGAGATACTCGACGCGAACGGGGAGAGCGTTGTGATAGTCGACGAGGCGTATGTGGATTTCGGCGGGACGACAGCCGTGCCGCTGCTTTCGGAGTACGACAACCTTGTGATTACGCGCACATTCTCAAAAAGCCGCTCCATGGCGGGGCTTCGCATAGGGTACGCGCTTGGCAACAGGGAGGTCATTTCCGCGCTTTTTGCGGCGAAGGACAGCATGAACTCCTACCCGCTTGACAGCGTGGCTATTGCGGCGGGCGTGGCTTCGATAGGCGACGAGGCGTACTTCCGCGCAACGATTGCAAAGGTAATGCAAACGCGCGGGCGGCTTGCAGGGGAGCTGCGCGCAATGGGCTTTGACGTGAAGAACAGCAGCACGAACTTCCTCTTTGCAAAGCACCCCGCGCACAGCGCGCGCGACATACAGGAGTACCTAAAAACGCGCGATATCTATGTGCGCTTTTTCAACAAAAAGCGCATTGACGACCACCTGCGCATAACCATAGGCACAGACGCGGAAACGGACGCGCTCATTGCCGCGCTTAAGGAGTACCTCGCATGACGGCGGCTGAGCTTATCGGGAAAACGCTGCTTGCGGGGGTAACGCTGCTTGCTGCCGACGGCACCGAGCGCGGGCGCTTCGAGGTGTTCGGCACGGTGATAAACGCGGACGACGAGGACATTGCGATAGAGCGTGCGGACGGCAGCGTGTACGCGCTTCCGCCCGACCTTGACGGAATTGAGCGGGCGCGCAGGGGCGTTTACACCCTTCGCGGCACGGGCGAGCAGGTGACAGACCCCGATTTTATTACGACATGGACGGTTACCGAGCGCGAATAATGCGAACAACACAGAATAACGGCGGCACGCTTTGTTGTGCCGCCGTTTCATTTATTCGGTAATATCCGTCGTATTCTCCGCGGGAAGCTCCGTCACGACTCTGTTTCTGCCGTGGTTTTTGCCGTAGTAGAGCCGCTCGTCAGCCGTGTTTACCAGCGCCTCGTATGTCTGGGAGCGGTCGTACTGCGCCGTGCCGAACGTCATTGTAACGGGGATTTTTTCTCCCGCATATTCGCAGCGGTAGGCGGAAAGCTCCTCCATAACGCGCTGAACCGCCATATAAGCGGCTTCGGGGTCGCTGCCGCCGAACGCTATCAGAAACTCCTCGCCGCCCCAGCGCGACACCATGCCGCCGTCGGCGCAGCATGTCAGGATACGCGCAATGTCCTTAAGCACCTCGTCGCCGCAGGCATGACCGTAGCGGTCGTTGAACTGCTTGAAAAAGTCGATATCGCCAAGCGCCACGCTGAACGCGCTCCCCTCGCCGTCGGCAAGTCTCTTAAGCTCGGCGAGCTTTATATTGCAGGCGCGGCGGTTATAAAGCCCCGTCAGCGGGTCGGTGGAGATAAGGCTGCGAAGCGACCGCTGGAGCTTCACCGCGGAGCGCCCCATGCTGCCTATTTCATCGTCGCGCGAGGTGAGCCGCGAATCGACGGGGCTCTCTGTGTCGCCGTCCGCAACGCGGTTGAGGAAGCCTGCCGCGCTGTTCACCGCCCTTACCATGCGCCGCGCAAAAAGCACGCAGAACATCCCCGCAATAAGCGTGCCAACGCCCGCAATACCGAGCGACTGTATGACCATGCGCGCAAGTATCCTCTCAACGTCGCTGCGGCTCTTTCCTGCAAACGCCATGCCCGTGACGGCGCCCGTGGCGCTGTGCAGCGGCATATAATAGCCGAAATACGGCGTTCCGTTTACTTCAACGTGGTCGGAATAGTATATCCTGCCGTTTACAAGCACCTCGTCCGTAACCTCGGGGGAGGCTTTCGTGCCGATTGCGCGCGCGCCGTCCTCGTTGCGCACGGTGGTTATGCTGCGCGTGTCGCCGTCGAAAAGCGTGATGTCGATATCGGTGCGGGCGCTTATGCTGTCGAACATATCCTCTCCGCCGGTGAACACGCCGTTGCTGTCACTGGTGAGCGACACAAGCTCGCCAACACACACGCACATTCCTTTAAGCTCGTTGAAAATCTCGTTGTAGATGCCGTTGTAGCGGGATACCGTCATATATGTTGAAAGCACCGCAGACAATGCCAGCAGGGGAATAACGCCGATAGCCACTATCTTTTTAATAAGACTGCCGTGCCTGCCCATTGATTCGCTCATGCAATCACGCTCCGTTCTGCCGCTTCCCTGCGGCTTCTGCGGGAATGCTTACTTCCGCAGAGATAGGGGTCTGCCCTATACTCATTATATCAAAAGCAACAGCCTTTTGTCAATGTTTAACCATTTTATGCCACTATTTTTGGAATCGCCTACAAAAACAAACTCAAAAAATGGACATTTTGACAAAAGCCGCAAGTAAAAGCGTTACAGCAGCGCAGTTCCCGCCGCAGCGCGCAAAAGTCCCGCCGCATAATAAATACGGCGGGACAGCGTATTACTTTATAAACACAAACTCCTCAAGCTGAATGAGCTGCCTGCCCTTCATGCTGTCCGCGAACCAGCCCTCGTAGCCGCTCTCCGCGCGCATGAATATCGCGTGCCTGCCCGTGAGGGCGCTCACCCTTGCGCCAAGTACCGCGTCGCCCTCGGCGAACTCCGCGCAGCCTATCTCGTTGTCGAGGCTGTCCGCGAATATACGCAGCCTGCCGCGGCTGCCCATGCCGCGAACCTTAATGCGTATTCCAAACGTCTTTGAGATGTTGTCCTCGCCGAAATCAAAGTAGCGCCAGCCCATCTCGCACCCGTCTGTGATGTTGGTGACGGGGCGCTCAAATATATTGCGCTCGGTGACGAAGCAGCCGCCCTTAAGCACGCACGCGGTTTCTGCGGGCGTAGGCTCGTAGGGGTTGAGCGCCTCGTCAAAGCCCATGGAGGTCATCTCCACCTGCGGAATGGTGCCGTCGGGGAGTATCTCAATGCGCTCAACGCAGCCGCGGCGCGACATTATCGTGCCGTTTGTCATGCGGTGGTAGAAAATGTACCACTGCCCGTTGACGCAGCATACCGAGCCGTGGTTGTTGCCGCCGGGGTAGTCAACGCCGTTGTCGATTATCGTTCCCCTGTAGGCGAACGGCCCTGTGGGGCTGTCGGACGTTGCATAGTCAAGGCGGCTGCCTGTCTGCGGGGAATAGATGAGATAGTAGGTGCTGCCTATCTTCCTCGGCGAGCACGCCTCGAAGAACGCGTGGGGCTTTTCCGTGGGGATTATGTCGAGCTTGTAGCTGCCCTCGACCGCCTCGTACATATTTGGTTTCAGCTCGCACATATAGCTGCCCTGATAGCCGCAGTAGATATACACGTGTCCGTCGTCGTCAACCAGTACGCCCGGGTCTATGAACGTGCCGTCGTCGTAGTGGTTCGGGATATCGTAGACATATTTCGACAGCAGCTTAAAGGGCCCCTCGGGCTTGTCGCTTACGGCAACGCAGCCCTTGGCGCCCACTATGTAGGCGTAGAGGTAGTATTTCCCCCCGCGCTCCACAACGTCGGGCGCGAAGAGGAGGTTGTTCGTCCAGTCGGTGTCGGCGGGGTTCTCGCCGTCTGCCGTGCGGAATATGTCGCCGTGGCACACCCACTTGCCAAGGTCGTTCAGCGGAGCGCTCCACACCTTGAGCTTGCTGTCGCAGAAGTCTATGCTGTCCGTGCGGTCGTGCGAGCCGTAAACGTACACGCGCTCCCCGAAAACGCGCGGCTCGCCGTCGGGAATGTACTCCCAGCGGGGAAGATAGGGATTAGGCATGATGATTCTCCTTATAAATTACCTGTGGCTTAGCAGCAGGAAGAGTGTTTTTGTAAGTCAATCATACCACATGATGTAATGGTTTGCAACAGTTTTTCGGAAATTTGCACACAATGCAGCCAGATAAAGCACAAAAAGTTTTACGGGAAAAAGCACGGGCACCCCTTGTTTTTTCGGGCTCAATATGATATAATATTTCCGTAGTGTTTTTTGGGAAAAACGTTCCAAATACTTATGTGCAGGAAACAGTTTCTTAAAGGAGGAGCTTTCAATGGCGGATATACAGAAATTATACGACTGCTGGCTTGAAAAGGCAGTTGCAGACCCCGACCTTGCAGCGGAACTTAAGGACGTTGCGGACAACGCAGACGAGAAGAACGACCGTTTCTACCGCGACCTTGAGTTTGGCACGGGGGGGCTGCGCGGCGTTATCGGCGCAGGCACGAACCGTATGAACGTTTACACCGTAAAGCGCGCAACGCAGGGTCTTGCGGAGTATATGCTCGAGGGCGGTCTTGAGAAGAAGGCGGCTATTGCGTACGACAGCCGCATAAAGTCCGATTATTTCGCGCGCAGCGCTGCTGAGGTGCTTGCGGCTAACGGCATTACCGTATACATTTATAAGGAGCTTATGCCTACCCCCATGCTTTCGTGGGCGGTAAGATACCTCGGCTGCGGCGCGGGTATCGTCGTTACGGCGAGCCACAACCCCTCCAAGTACAACGGCTATAAGGTATACGGCTCGGACGGCTGCCAGCTTACGCTTGACGCTGCAAACGCAGTGCTTTCCAAGATAAACGGGCTCGACTACTTCAGCGGCATTAAGTCAGTAAACTTTGACGAGGCTGTAGCAGCGGGCAGGATAAACTACATCGACAACGCCGCTATCGACGCATATATCGCAAAGGTGCACGAGCAGGGTCTGCATACCGACCTTGTTGCGGAAAGCGGTCTGAAGGTAGTCTACACGCCCCTTAACGGCACGGGCAACAAGCCCGTACGCCGCATTCTTAAGGAAATCGGCGTAAAGGACGTTGTTGTCGTTCCCGAGCAGGAAATGCCGGACGGCAGATTCCCCACCTGCCCGTTCCCGAATCCCGAGATAAAGGAGGCTCTCCAGCGCGGTCTTGACCTGTGCGAAAAGGAGAAGCCCGACCTGCTTCTCGCGACCGACCCCGACTGCGACCGCGTCGGCATTGCCGTTCCCGACGGCGACCACTACGAGCTGTTCACCGGCAACGAGGTTGGCGCGCTGCTTCTCGAGTACATCTGCAAGGAGCGCATAGCCCTCGGCAGAATGCCCGGGAACCCCGTTGCGGTTAAGACGATAGTTACCACCAACATAACCCGTGCAATATGCAAGAAGTACGGCGTAGAGCTGCGCGAGGTGCTCACGGGCTTCAAGTTCATCGGCGAGCAGATAGGCTTTCTTGAGGCAAAGGGCGAGCAGGAGCGCTACATCTTCGGCTTTGAGGAGAGCTACGGCTACCTTGCGGGCGGCTATGTGCGCGACAAGGACGCAGTTGTGGCTTCCATGCTCATCTGCGAGATGGCGGCGTTCTACCGCACCAAGGGCATATCCCTCATCGAAGCTAGAAAGCGTATGTACGACGAGTACGGCGTGTACTTCAACAAGCTCGAGAACTTCACCTGCGAGGGCGCAAGCGGCATGGAGCGCATGAAGGAGATAATGGCTTCGCTGCGCGAAAATACGCCCGCAGCAATCGGCGGCGTTAAGGTCGTATCCGTATCGGATTACAAGACGAGCGTTACAAAGGAGCTTGCAACGGGCGCAGAAACCGCAATCACGCTCCCTAAGAGCGACGTTATCACATTCGACCTCGAGGACGCTGCAAGCGTTATCATCAGACCCTCGGGCACAGAGCCGAAGATAAAGGTGTACTACACCACCAAGGGCGCGGATAAGGCTGCGGCAGAATCGCTTCAGGAAGCGCTTTCGGCTGACTTTACAAAAATTCTCGGCTTTTAAGTGAAAAAAATTTGAAAAACCCCTTGATTTTTTGCGAGTGGTATGGTATAATACTATCTTGTAATGATATTATCAATATAATTACGGATTGAGGTGACAACGATGAAGGACGGTATCCATCCCGCATATGAGGCTACTGTTATCAAGTGCGCCTGCGGTAACGAGATTCCCACGCGCTCTACAAAGAAGGACATCAGAGTAGAAATCTGCTCCAAGTGCCACCCCTTCTTTACTGGAAAGCAGAAGCTGGTTGACTCCGGCGGACGTGTTGACAGATTCAAGAAGCGCTACAACCTCGGCAAGTGATTTTATAATCGGCACAGTCCCCTTGTGCGCCGAGACGGCGAGTAAGTCAAAAACACAGAACTCACGCATATACTCTATGCGTGAGTTTTTGCTATCATTTGGCGCGAAATTTTGGGGAATATGCCGCAAGGGGGTAAGCATGGAATACAGGACGATAGCGCAGCCGTGCGAGGCGCGCTTTATTGAGAAGAAAAGCGAGTTTATCGGCTGGCTGTGTCCCGTTGAAACGGAGGAGCAGGCGCTGGCGTTCATCGAGCGCATACGAGCGCAGCACCGCAAGGCGACGCACAACTGCTACGCCTATATCCTGCGCGAGAACAACACCGCGCGCCACAGCGACGACGGCGAGCCGGGCGGCACGGCGGGCGTGCCGATATACGAGGTGCTGCGCAAGGAGGGTCTTTCGGACGTTTGCTGCGTTGTCACGCGTTATTTTGGCGGTATACTGCTTGGCGCGGGGGGGCTTGTGCGCGCCTACACCCGTGCCGCCAAGGACGCCGCAGACGCCGCGCAGGTAAAGCTCATGGCTTATGCAAAGCGTGTGGAAATATCCGTGGACTATGGGCTTTACGGGCGGCTGCCGCAGGTTCTGGCGGAGTTCGAGGCGCTTACGGAGCGCGAGGACTTCGGCGAGGGCGTGACGCTTACCGTCTGTATTCGTGCGGAGCGTGCGCAGGCGCTTGCCGAGAGGCTTACCGACGTGTGCTGCGGAAAGGCGGATATTCGCGTTACAGAGGAATTGTGGTACGATTTCGCTAAAAAGTGATTGTGCAAAGCGCTGAAAATCGCACAAAAAATTGTGCATAATTAACGAAAATGCGTTTGCGAAAAAGGTTTTAACGGCGCGAAAATTGTATATATTATTGTAAGGGGAATCTTTGCGCAAGGGGGAACTGCCATGCTTCCGAGAGAAAGGCTTATGAAGAACGAGGAGCTGCTGAGCGCCTATGCCACAAAATCGGCGGACAGCAAGGGGCGCGCCGTTTACGAGAAGCCCTGCGACTTCCGCACGGACTTTCAGCGCGACCGCGACAGGATAATCCACTGCAACGCGTTCCGCAGGCTCAAGCATAAGACGCAGGTGTTCCTTATCCCGCATTCCGACCACTACCGCACGCGGCTAACGCACACGCTCGAGGTAAGTCAGATTTCGCGCACGGTGGCGCGCGCGCTCGGCCTTAACGAGGACCTTACCGAGGCGATAGCGCTCGGGCATGACCTGGGACACACACCGTTCGGGCATGACGGCGAGCGCGTGCTGAACGGGCTTCTGCCCGGCGGCTTTGCGCATAACGAACAGAGCAGGCGCGTTGTCGAATACATCGAAAAGGACGGCAGGGGGCTGAATCTTACTGCCGAGGTAATAGACGGCATTGTGTGCCACACGGGCAAGGCGGCGCTGCCGACCACCCGCGAGGGCATGGTGGTGCGCTTCTGCGACAAGATAGCGTACATAAACCACGACATTGAGGACGCGATACGCGGCGGCGTAATCACGCAAAGCGACCTGCCCGCGTTTCCGGTGAGCGTGCTTGGCGCGACAAAATCCGAGCGTATAACAACGCTTGTGCGCTCGCTTGTGGAGAACAGCGGCGAGCAGGTGCGCATGGACGACAC
>CAKSEE010000027.1 GCA_934446455.1 uncultured Oscillospiraceae bacterium
GTTTTGCCCTTTGTAACGTTGGTGATTATGCCCGTGTCAAAGTCGATGTCAACCTCGTTACCGTCGTCAATATCCTTTGCAGCAGCGTCGCACTCGAGTATCGGAAGCCCGATGTTTATTGCGTTGCGGTAGAAAATACGCGCAAAGGTGGAGGCGATAACGCAGCTTATGCCGCTCGCCTTTATGGCTATAGGCGCGTGCTCGCGCGAGCTGCCGCAGCCGAAGTTCATGCTGGCAACGATAATGTCGCCTTCCTTTACCTTGTTCACAAAGTCCTTGTCGATATCCTCCATGCAGTGGGAGGCAAGCTCCTTGTGGTCCGCGGTGTTAAGGTAACGCGCAGGAATTATTACGTCGGTGTCAACGTTGTCGCCGTATTTATGTACTGTTCCGTGTGCTTTCATGGTATGCCCTCCTTAGTCCTTTACGTCAGAAATGTAACCCGTGAGCGCGCTTGCTGCGGCTATCGCGGGGCTTGCGAGGTATACCTCGGAGGTCACGTCGCCCATTCTTCCGACAAAGTTGCGGTTTGTTGTGGACACCGCGCGCTCGCCCGGAGCGAGAATGCCCATATGCCCGCCAAGGCACGGCCCGCAGGTAGGCGCGGAAACTACCATGCCCGCCTCAACAAAGGTTTCAAGCAGACCGTTGCGCAGCGCGTCAAGGTAAATCTGCTGCGTTGCGGGGATAACGATTGCGCGCACGCCCTTTGCAACCTTTTTGCCCTTGACAACTCTTGCAGCGATTTCAAGGTCGCTGTATCTGCCGTTGGTGCAGGAACCTATGACTACCTGGTCTATCTTCACCTCGCCGACCTCGTCTATGGTCTTTGTGTTCTCGGGCAGGTGCGGGAAAGCGACTGTCGGGCGAATCGTTGACAGGTCTATATCGATAACGCGGTTGTAGTGCGCGTCGGGGTCAGCCCTGAACACCTCGAACTGCCTGTTCGTTCTGCCCTTGACATACTCGAGCGTTACGTCGTCAACCTCGAAAATGCCGTTCTTTGCGCCCGCTTCTATCGCCATGTTCGCCATGCAGAGGCGATCGTCCATTGAAAGAGCCTTAAGCCCCTCGCCCGTGAACTCCATAGACCGATAAAGCGCACCGTCAACTCCTATCATGCCGATTATGTGCAGGATAACGTCCTTGCCGCTTACCCATCTGCCAAGCCTGCCCGTAAGGTTGAACCTGATAGCACCGGGAACCTTGAACCATGCCTCTCCCGTCGCCATGCCCGCTGCCATATCCGTTGAGCCTACGCCCGTTGAAAACGCGCCGAGCGCGCCATAGGTGCAGGTGTGGCTGTCAGCGCCGATAACGGCGTCCCCCGGGATAACAAGACCCTTTTCGGGGAGAAGCGCGTGTTCAACTCCGACCTCGCCTACGTCGTAGTAGTTCACGATGTCATACTTGCCTGCAAATTCGCGGCACTGCTGACATTGCTTTGCCGCCTTGATATCCTTGTTAGGCGTGAAGTGGTCCATAACAAGGGATATCCTGCTTCTGTCAAATACGGACGAGAAGCCTGCTTTATTGAACTCGTTTATCGCAACGGGGCTTGTAATATCGTTTCCGAGAACCATGTCGAGCTTAGCTCTAATCAGCTGCCCCTCTGAAACGCTGTCAAGTCCCGCGTGCTTCGCAAGAATCTTCTGGGTCATTGTCATTCCCATTGTGTTGTCCCTCCGATTTGTTTTGTGGTTGAGCGCAGACGTTATGCGAAAAATCGCTGCTAAAACACCTGATACTATTATACCACGCTTTTTTCCTGCTGTAAAGTACAAAGTGAGATTTTTTTGCGCGTTATTCCCTTATCATCTCAAGAAGCTGTGCCTCGTCTATTACAGTGATGCCGAGCTCGTTCGCCTTTGTAAGCTTGCTGCCCGCTTCCTCGCCCGCAAGAACGTAGCTTGTCTTTTTCGACACCGAGCCGCTGCACTTGCCGCCGTGGCTCTCGACAAGTGCTTTCGCCTGCTCGCGCTTCAGCGTGGGGAGCGTTCCGGTTATCACAAAGGTAAGACCCGCAAGCATATCCGACTGCTTTTTGGCGGTATACTCCATGCTAAGCCCAAGTTCGCGCAGCCGCTCTATAAGAGATACTCTGTGCGGCTCGCGCAGACCGCTGTAAACCGCGTGCGCTAAAATCCCGCCAAAGCCGTCTATTGCGGCGATATCATCCTCGGAAGCCGCCATGATTTTTTCAAGGCTGCCGAAATGCTCGCACAGCAGCACCGCGGAGCGCTGCCCTATGCCGCGTATGCCAAGCGCAAAAATAAGCCTGTCAAGCCCGCGGGACTTCGACTGCTCGATAGAAGCGGCAAGATTCTCCGCGGATTTCTGACCAAAGCGTTCGAGCGAAGCAAGCGTCTGCACATCCAGCGTGTAAAGGTCGGCTACCGTGCGGACAAGTCCCGCATTAACAAGCTGCTCGACTATAGCCTCGCCAAGCCCGTCGATGTTCATTGCCGCGCGCGAAGCGAAATGCTCGATAGAGCGCAGAAGCTGCGCGGGACAGTCCATGTTCTGGCAGCGTATCACCGCCTCGTCCTCGTCGCGCACGGCGGCAGCGCCGCAAATCGGGCATATGTGCGGAATGATATATGGCTCAGAGCCTTCCGCATGCGACACTGAGCGCACAACCTCGGGGATTATGTCCCCCGCCTTGCGCACAACTATCCTGTCGCCCACGCGGATATCCTTGTCGCTGATATTGTCCTGATTATGCAGCACCGCGCGCGAAACGGTCGTGCCTGCAAGCTGCACGGGCTCAAATACCGCAACGGGAGTGAGCGCGCCCGTCCTGCCAACGTTCACCTCAATATCCGTAAGCGTCGTTTCCTTTTCCTCGGGCGGGTATTTGAAAGCCACCGCCCACTTCGGCGTTTTTGCTGTGGAGCCTATCTCGCTGCGCAGGGCAAGGTCGTTCACCTTTACTACCGCGCCGTCTATGTCAAACGGCAGGGAGCGGCGCATTTCGCCTATCTGCTCTATACGCTCGGTGACCTCCTGCGAGGTATGGCACACGCGCAGGTCGGGTATCACACTGAATCCAAGCAAAGCAAGGTATTCTATCGTTTCGGAATGCGTGGAAAAGGTTTTGCCCTCGACTCTCTGGATATTAAAACAAAATATGTCGAGCTTCCTCGCGGCGGTAATGCTGCTGTCCTTTTGCCGAAGCGAACCTGCGGCGGCGTTTCGCGGATTTTTGGGCATAGGTTCGCCGTTTTTCTCCTGCTCCTCGCAGAGCTTCGCGAAACTTGCACGCGGCATATAAACCTCGCCGCGCACTTCAAGCACGGGCAGCGCCTCGGGCAGCTTAAGCGGTATCGAGCGTATCGTTTTAAGGTTCGCGGTGATGTCCTCGCCGACAAACCCGTCGCCGCGCGTTGAACCGCGCACGAAAACGCCGTTTTCGTATTCAAGCGACACGGAAAGCCCGTCGATTTTAGGCTCGACGGAATATTCCTCTGCGCCCTCCTCTGCGGTTTTCTGCAAAAAATCCTCAACCTCGGCGGTGCTGAAAACGTCGCGCAGGCTTCCCATCTGAACCGCATGTGTCACCTTTTCAAACGTTGAAGCCGCCGTGCCGCCAACTCGCTGCGTCGGCGAATCGGGCGTAAGAAGCGCGGGGTACTGAGCTTCTATCGCCTTCAGCTCGCGCATAAGCGTGTCGTACTCGTCGTCCTCGATAGTGGGACTGTCAAGGTCGTAATAATTGTGGTTGTGCCGCTCAATTTCCGCACGGAGAGCTTCCGCGCGGGTTCTTGCTTCGTTGATTTCCAAATTATCCTCCAGCTTTCATTTATCCCGTCAGAGGGTAGCGCCATAGTCCTCAAGCGTACCGATAAGGTCGTTGTCGGAACTTACAACGCGGGTGTATGCTTCAGGCACTCTGCCGACGATAATGGTTTCAGCCGCAACGACAGTTGTTTTCACGTCAACGCGCGTTGAATACCCGGGGATAACAGCGTCAACGCCCGCGTCAATCTCAATGATTATCCTGTGGCGCGTCTGGTTTATCCCGGCTTCGGTGAACTCGCTGATTATCGTTGCGGAAGCGCTTCCTATGGGGTGCATCGTCATTCCTATGCACGAGCCCTTTCCATGAAGAAGCTGAAGCCCCGTGAGAGTTCCTATCGGTATGGCGATGTCTATGTAAGGCAGGCGGGCAAGCTCGCGCTCTATGCGCTGCGAAACGCCTGTCCTGAGCCTGTTGATGCCGACCGCATTGCTTTCAACGGAGGTTACCTCGCCGTCGTTGTTCTGCGTAAGCGTAACCAGCGCGGAATAATCCGCGTCCTGCCGCTCTATTTCTTCAAGCACTGCGTTGTTGATTGCCGCTGTTACCGCCCTGTGGCATTCGTAAGCATTCACCTTTTCTATAATCGGGCGAAAACTCAGGTCTGCCAGAAAAAACAGCCCCAGCAGTATCAAAGCAACCGCAATAAGCTTCATGCCAAGCTTTTTCAGCGCAAGCCTTGTCTTGTTCGATATCAAAGCGCATCACCTCTCCCGTATGATATGTTTATGCGGGAGAGGGTGTGAATTATGGCACTTGTCCTTAATCAGTCCGCAAGGAACGCCTCAAACGCCCTGAACGCGGACCACACGTCGGTCTTTGCGGTTATCTCAAACGGTGCGTGCATTGACAGCACGGGCACGCCAACGTCGATAGTGTCAACATCAAGGTTTGCGATATATGCCGCGACTGTTCCGCCGCCGCCGATATCGACCTTGCCGAGTTCGCCCGTCTGCCAGATAACGCCCTGCTTGTCGAGAAGCGCGCGCACCTCGCCGACAAACTCCGCGGAAGCGTCGGAAGTGCCGCTCTTTCCGCGCGAGCCTGTGTACTTTGTTACGCACACGCCGCCGTTAAGCACGCAGCTGTTATTCTTCTCGAACACGTCGGGGAAAGTGGGGTCGTAGGCTGCGTTCACGTCTGCGGAAAGGCAGCGCGAGTGCGCGAGGACATCGCGGCCTCTTACGCCGAAGCACGCCGCAAGGTCGGCAATAAAGTATCTGAGATACGCCGAGCGCAGACCCGTATTGCCGTCAGAGCCCGTTTCCTCCTTGTCCGTGAGGATAGCGACAGCCGTTCTTTCGGGGGTCTTAAGTCCAAGCACCGCCATAAGCTCGGTGTATGCGCAAACCCTGTCGTCCTGTCCGTAGGCGCCGACAAGGCTTCTGTCAAAGCCAACGTCGCTTGCCTTGAACGCAGGCACCGCCTCAAGCTCGGCGGACAGGAAGTCTGCCTCGGTAACGCCGTACTTTTCGTTCAGAATAAGCATGATATTGAGCTTTACAGCCTCGCTCGCCTCGTCGTCCTTGAACGGGCGCGAACCGATGATAATGTTGAGCTCCTCGCCCTTGATAAGCTCTGTAGCAGGGCGCTTATACTGGGTATTTGCAAGGTGCGGCAGTATATCGGAAACGCAGAATACGGGGTCGCCGTCATCCTCGCCTATTCTTACGGTGATTTTTGTGCCGTCAGCCTTTACGATAACGCCGTGCAGCGACAGCGGAACGGTCGGCCACTGGTACTTCTTTATTCCACCGTAGTAGTGGGTCTTGAAGTAAGCCACGTCGTCCTTTTCGTAAACGGGCACCTGCTTTAAGTCAAGGCGCGGGGAGTCGATATGAGCGGCAAGCAGATTTACGCCGCCGTCAAGCGGCTGCTTGCCGATAACGCACAGGATAACTGCCTTTTCCCTGTTGATGTAGTAAACCTTGTCGCCCGCCTTATAGGTCTTTTTGCCGTCGAAAGGCACAAAGCCCTTTGCTTCCGCCTCTTTCTTTATGAATACTACCGCCTCGCGCTCGGTCTTGCCCGCGTCAAGGAACTTCTTATAACCCTCGCAGAACTTGTCGCACTTTTTAAGCTCAGCGTCGTCCATGCGCATAACTGCGTTCTTTTTTGTAAGGAACAGCTTTTCCTTAAGCTCCTTTGCAGTCGTTTCATTCTTTGCCATTTTACAACATTCCTTTCTGTTTTATCCGTAAAGGCTGAGATACACAGCCTTTGCCTTTTCCACTTTATTTACATAATGCGCGGTATCCCGTATGGGTATCGTGTCAAGGTGTTCCCCGTCCGCGGAGATACTGCTGTCCGCGAGCCACTCGTTCACCTGCCCGCGCCCTGCGTGGTACGCCGCCGCAGCGGTTTCCTCACTGCCGAACTCGTTCATAAGATATCCCAGCAGATAGCACCCGTAGCGTATGTTGGTTTCGGGGTCGTACATATCGTAATATACCGCCTGCTCGTCGCCCTGCTTGAATTTCAGCCAGTCGAACGTCTGCTCCATTATCTGCATAAGACCCCTTGCCCCGACGTTCGACCGAGCCTCGGACCGAAAGCCGCTTTCGGTCTTTATCACGGCGTATACAAAGAATTTGTCCACGCCGAACTCCTGCGAGTACCGCTCGACATATTCCTCGTACTTTATCGGGTGAGTCTGCCGCAGAAAGAGCCTGTACCCGAACGTTCCCACGCAGACCATAGCCGCGCAGACAACAAGCAGAACCATAAACGGTGCGGCTCTTGCACGTTTTCTTTTTGTCATTGTCTACCTCTTAAGCGATTCAGCCACAGCTCTTGCCTTTTCGCAAAGCTCATGCCGAGTGCCGCTGTTCTCTATCACACAGCGCGAACGGCTCGCGTAAAACTGCGCGCCTTGCTGCGCGGAAAGCCTATCCTGCGCACCCTGCGCAGAAAGTCCGTCGCGGCGCATTATCCTTTCTGCGCACGTCTGCGCGGGCGCAATAACGCTCACGATATCCGCGCATATTCCGTCAAGCCGCGCTTCAAATAGCGTGGGAGCGTCGAGCAGCACATACTGCTCCCCGTCCTGCGCGGCGCGCTTTATCCGCGCTATAACATTATACGTTATATAAGGGTAAATTATTTTGTTGTAGAGCGCTCTTTTTTCACCGTCCGCAAAAATCGCCCCCGCGACTGCCGCCCTGTCAAGCGTGCCGTCAGCCCTTACAAAGCCGTCGAAGCGCCCTGCAAGTTCCCGCAGGAACGGACTGCCCGCGCTCGCGGTTTCTCTTGCAACGCTGTCGCAGTCGATAACGTAATAGCCGTTTTCGGCGAAAGTTCTGCTTACGGTGGATTTGCCCGCGCCCGACATTCCCGTAAGCCCTATTATTTTCACGCGGGGAAGCTCCGTCATGCTTTCACCTGCCCGTTTCCGACTATCTCAAAACCCGCCGCCCTGAGCAGCCTGTTGTATACCGCAAGACCTATGCCGTCTATACTCGGCATTTCAACAAAAACCGTGTCGGCGTTCTCTTCGTCAGCCTCGCGCAGGAGCGCAAACAGGCTGTGCGCCTGCTGTGCAGAAGTTGCGCCGTAGCTGCGGAATATCCCATGCTCCGCAATTCCCGCGCCGAGCGCTATCGTCCTGCCCGAAACGTGAGCGGCGCAGTAGTCCTCAAACGCCTGCCCGTGCTCGTTTACTATCACAACGTTGGCCTTTGGGGAATAGTGCTTGTACTTCATTCCCGGCGACAGCACACGCTCGCCCGCAGCAGGCTGCGCAGTAACAGCCTTGTCTATGTCAACAGGGGCAAACTCGCAGAGCATCTGCGCGGTTATCCCGCCCGGGCGCAGAATGCGTATCCTGCCCTTGTCGAAACATATTACCGTGCTTTCAACGCCGCATGAACATTCGCCGCCGTCGATTATGAGCGGAATCCTGCCGTTCATGTCGTTATAGACGTGCTGCGCTGTAGTGGGGCTCGGGCTGCCCGAAAGGTTAGCGGATGGCGCCGCAAGCGGAAAACCGCAGCAGTCGATAAGCGCCCTTGCCGCAGGGCTTGAGGGCATTCTCACCGCAACCGTGTCAAGCCCGCCGCTCGTGGCCGCGGGTATAACGTCTGATTTCGGGAATATCATTGTGAGCGGCCCGCCCCAGAAACGCTCAGCGAGTCTTGCGGCAATGTCGGGAATCTCCCTCACAAGCGGCGGGAGCATTTCAAGCGTGCTGATATGCACGATAAGAGGGTTGTCCTGCGGCCTGCCCTTTGCGGCGAATATTGCCTTTACCGCTTCTGTATTGCGTGCGTCTGCGGCAAGCCCGTAGACAGTTTCGGTAGGCATTCCCACAACGCCGCCGTTTTTCAGTATTTCAGCCGCCTGTATGACAGTTTCGTCATTGAACGGCAGTATTTTCGTTTCCATTTGTTGCGCTCCGTTATTTGTCTGCATTTTCGTTAAGAAGCCTTGCGGTCTGGTCTGCTATGCGCAGCGCCTCGAATACTTCGTCGCACCCGCCGTTCATCATCTCGTCAAGCTTGTAAAGCGTGAGATTTATGCGATGGTCGGTAACGCGCGACTGCGGGAAGTTGTAGGTGCGTATGCGCTCTGAACGGTCGCCGGTTCCCACCTGAATGCGGCGTTCCTCGGCAATGGCGCTGTCGCGCGCGTTGAGCTTTGCCTCATAAAGCTTTGTATAAAGCATTTTCATTGCCTTTTCCTTGTTCTTGAACTGCGAGCGCTCCTCCTGACACTCCACAACAACGCCCGTAGGGTTATGGATTATCCTTATCGCGGACTCTGTTTTGTTGATATGCTGCCCGCCTGCGCCGCTTGAACGGTATGTCTGTATGGTAAGGTCCGCGGGGTTGATGTCAACGTCAACCTCGTCTACCTCGGGCAGCACGGCAACAGTCACGGTCGATGTCTGAATGCGCCCCTGCGACTCCGTTTCGGGAACACGCTGCACGCGATGTACGCCGCTTTCGTATTTCAGCCGTGAATAAGCGCCGCTGCCCTCAACGCTGAATACGATTTCCTTATAGCCGCCAAGCTCCGTTGGATTGCTGCTCATGACCTCTGTTTTCCAGCCCTGCCGCGCAGCGTACATTGAGTACATGCGGAACATTGACCCCGCAAAGAGCGCGGCTTCCTCACCGCCCGCGCCGCCGCGTATCTCAATGATAACGCTTTTGTCGTCGTCGGGGTCTTTGGGCAGCAGAAGAATTTTCAGCTCCTCGTTATACTTATCGACAAGGCGTCTGCTTTCGTTGTATTCCTCCTGTGCCATGCGCCGCAGCTCCTCGTCTGCGTCGGAAAGGAGGGTCTTTGCCTCCTCAAGGCTCTCCTGTGCACGCTTATAGCTGCGAAACGTTTCTATAAGCGGCGTAAGGTTCTTGTATTCCTGCATAAGCGAGCGATAAAGCGCATTATCCGATACCACTGCCGGGTCGGAAAGCTTCGCGCTGATTTCGTCGTAGCGCGCCTCTGCAAGCAGTAATTTCTCTATCATAAATCATTCCTCCGAGTTCATGCTATTTCTGTATGAACCCGGCGCTAATGCTCCTCGCCCTCGCTGCGTTGAACGGATTTTATCTTCTTCTCGCATTTTGAGCGCGCAATCATAAAGCTGTGCCCGCAGCCCTCGCAGCACAGCTTGAAGTCAGCGCCGCAGCGCAGCACCTTCATTTTGCTGCTGCCGCAGCCGGGGTGTTCCTTTTTCATCACGAGAATATCTCCAACGCGGATATCCATGCGCCGCCGCCTTTCCCGCACGTAAACCGTGCGCAATATTATGTCCGGTATATTAGTATAGCACGTTTTCGTGCTTTTTGCAAGGGTTATTGAGCGGCATTGCATATTTGCAAAAAAATTTTCCCGCGCCTATTGACAAAATACGGAGCTTGTGCTATAATACTATGTGTTCGGGGGTATAGCTCAGTTGGGAGAGCGCTTGCTTCGCATGTAAGAGGTCAGGGGTTCGAATCCCCTTATCTCCACCAAGTACCAAGCTCTGTAAATGGCTTAACAAAGTCGTTTGCAGAGCTTTTGCTTTGCCCGAAAAATCAGCGTTGTCCATTACGCGTCCATTACCTCGTCAGTAAGACACAGAGCAGCAATGCATTTGTGTCAATTGCGATATGGCTGCCGACTGCCTGACGACATCGCGGAGCTATTTTCTTCCGCAGAAAAAACGCATATAGCAAAAACCGCCGCGAATAATGCGCGGCGGCAGTTTGTTCATAAAATTAAGCCTTGCCGACAGAACCGAACAGCTCCATCTTCTCCTTGACCTTAGCCTTGATAGCCTCGTAGCCGGGAGCGAGCAGCTTTCTGGGGTCGAAGCCCTTGCCCTGCTGATCCTTGCCTGCTTCAATGTAAGCTCTTGTAGCCTCCTGGAATACCAGCTGGCACTCGGTATTTACGTTGATTTTAGCAACGCCGAGGGAAATTGCCTTCTTTATCATATCGTCGGGAATACCCGTGCCGCCGTGAAGTACGAGGGGCATATCGCCTACCTTCTCCTTGATAGCTGCGAGAGTATCGAAGGAAAGACCGGGCCAGTTTGCGGGGTACTTGCCGTGAATGTTGCCGATACCTGCTGCGAGCATGGTAACGCCAAGGTCAGCGACCATCTTGCACTCGCTGGGGTCTGCGCACTCGCCCATGCCGATTACGCCGTCCTCTTCGCCGCCGATAGAGCCAACCTCTGCCTCAAGGGACAGACCGAGAATATCGCAGGTGTTTACAAGAGCGGTGGTCTTTGCAATGTTCTCCTCAATGGGGTAGTGAGAGCCGTCGAACATTATGGAAGAGAAGCCTGCGTTGATACAAGCCTTTGCGCCCTCAAACGTGCCGTGGTCAAGGTGAAGCGCAACGGGAACAGTGATATTAAGCTCCTCGATCATGCCCTTTACCATACCGACAACAGTCTTGTAGCCGCACATATACTTGCCTGCGCCCTCGGATACGCCGAGGATTACAGGGGACTGAAGCTCCTGAGCGGTGAGCAGAATAGCCTTTGTCCACTCGAGATTGTTGATGTTGAACTGACCAACTGCGTACTTGCCGTCGCGAGCCTTGGTAAGCATTTCCTTTGCAGAAACTAACATTGTTTTATTTCTCCTTTGTGTGAAATTTATCGGACAGCCCGATACCGATATAATTATAACTCATATTCGCACAAAAAGCAAGATATTTTGAAAAATTTTTAAGGCAATACCGTACAAAGATTGTGCGTGTATTGCGAAGTCAGATTTTTTCGTCAGATTGTACAATGAGGACGACGCAAGGCTGGTCTTTCGGTCAGCCCCTCCGGCACTGCGTGCCACCTCCCCCGGCAGGGGGAGACACGCCTTGCTAGGACGAATTGTGCAGGATGACGGAAAATATGCAAGCAAGACACGTGCAAAATCCAATAAATGGTCTTTGTGCGGTGTTGCCTTAACAAAAACGCTCAGTTTTCCTGCTGCGCGCTTTCCTCGGTGCTTTCCTGCCCGCTCTCCCCCGTTTCAAGGGTATAGCGGAATATCTCATCCGTCGCAGGCTCCTCGTAGCTTACGCCGTAAAGCTCCTCCTGCATTTTCTTGTACATCTCCGTCAGAGGAATTACGAACATTCCCACAAAAACTGCGCAGACTGCCACGACGGTAATGACTATCTTGCCCTTTTTCGTCCACTTATGGCGCGGCACAGCCTCGCGCTTTACCTCAAACAGGCGTCCGTCGCCGGTTTCCGCCGCCTTAATGGCGTATTCCTTAAGGCTGTCCTGCGCGCGCAGGTGCGTGCAGATATCCTTGTAGCCGTCCTCAAGCGCGCCGTTAAGCTCGCCGAGCGCCTCAAGCTGCTGCGTGAAATGGCGCTCGCCCGTGCCAAGCGCTTTTGCAATGGAAGCCGCGTCCATATCGTTTTCGTAGAACATATGTACCATAGCGCGCACTATCTGCGGCTTTGTAAGCACCATACCGAGAAGCGCCTCCTGCTTTTCCGAAAGCCCCTCGCCCGAAAAGGTAGTTGCCTCCTCGTTTGAATCCGCGGCGCGGCACTCGTCAAACGCAGCTGAAATAAACCCGCCCAGGCTGTCATGCTCGGCGGACCTGAGCGCGGTTTTCAAAAACACCTTTTTTGCGGAATCATAGCTTTTGGTTACGACAAGCGCGAATGCGTATATGTCGTCGCCGTAGTCCTCAATAAATTTTCTTATTTCCATATCAAGTGTTGTGGTCGCTTACGTGGAACTGCTTGAGATTTCCTATCTTGCGGCTGCGCTCCACCATTATCTTTTCAATGTCGTCAACTGTAACGCCGCGCTCCGCCATCATCACTATCATGTGATACAGCAGGTCGTTTATCTCGTTTGCAAGCTCGTCGTTGTCCTTGTTCTTTGCGGCAATTACCATCTCGGTGCACTCCTCGCCGCACTTTTTAAGTATCTTGTCAATGCCCTTTTCAAAAAGATAGCAGGTGTAAGAGCCCTCCTGCGGATTTGCCCTGCGGTCTGTTACCACGTCGTACATATCTCTGAATGCGTCCATCATATTCGTTACTCCTTTATTCCCAGAGCATTGGCGAAAAAGCTGCGGAAACCTCCGCCAAAGCTCTCTTCAAGCAGGTATTCGTCCTGCGTCATGTCGTAATAATACTTGCCCGTGCGGATATTGAGCGATATCCTGTCGAGCGGGTAACCGTCTACCCTTTTGGGGTGCGGCTTGTCGGTAATGTAAAATTTGCTGCCCGAAATATCCGCGCCCATATGCTCGTATATTTCGTTTTCGGACAGAACAAGGCATATCGCGTTAAGGTACTGCGCGGTCAGCTTGCCGTATCTGCGGGCAAGCGCGCTGTAATAGTCGGTCATTTCGTCGTCGCTGAGCCTTTTCCCGCCGACGTTGCGCACGTGCGTCCCCGGCTGAAGCTCCTCGGGCAGCCCATCGAAATACAGCCCGCTGTCGCACGAAAAGGTCGCAACGCCATACTGCCTGTAATACGCGAGCGCTTTCAGCCGCGCGTTTTCCTGCGGACTGCTGCCGCTTTCGTCCACAGCCTGCGGCGGCTGCGCCATATCGACAAGCCCCACAAGCTCTATTCCCGTGCCGTCAAGGTGACGGCGCATGGAAGCCAGCTTTGCGGGATTGCCCGTACCGTACAGTAACCGCATTACTTTATCCTGTCAAAAAAGCAGGTGCGGTTTCCCGTGTGGCACGCCGCGCCGGTCTGAATAACCTTTATCAGCAGCGTGTCGTCGTCGCAGTCGCCGTAAATCTCAACGACCTTCTGCACGTGACCGGAGGTGGCACCCTTATTCCACAGCTCCTGCCGCGAACGGCTCCAGAACCATGTGTAGCCCGTTTCAAGCGTTTTCGCCATGCTTTCTTCGTTCATGTAAGCGAGCATGAGGACCTCGCCGTTTTCGGCGTCCTGTATTATCGCGGGAATAAGCTCCGCTTTTTTGAAGTATTTCTTTAAGTCCATATTATTCTCCGTAGACGTATTTTCGCCCCTGCGCTTTAATTATACACCGGGGCGCCGCTTCTGTCAATCCCACCAGAAAAACCACACAGTTGACTGCATGAGCGTATGTGCGAGCGCGCCCACCATGCCCACGCCCTGAAATACGCAGTCCGGGCAGAACGCGAACAGCTCCTGCGCCGCCGCGAGCGCCGTTTCAACGTCCTTAAGCGGAACTGCGGACATTTCAAGCGTGTCGTGCGAAATAAGCGCGGGGACGGCGCGATATCTCTCATACCAGCGCTTTGCAGCCGCCATCATAAGCTCGGGGGGCGGGCATTCGTTCCAGCCGCCGAACGGCACATAGGCGAACACCTGCCACGGCTCTTTAACGGGAATCTTTGCGAGAATGCACTCGTGCGTTTTCCCGCTGAAATCCTTTATCCCCCCGAGTCTGTCCTGCCTGCCGCCGCCCGTTATCTCGCCCATGTAGTCGCACTCGGGCGAGAAGCCAAGCTCCGCCAGCATATCGCCCAGCCACTCCTCAACGTCGGGCAGCGGCTGCGAAAGAAGCTCCGCGCGCCAGTTCTCAACGGACTGCCCGCCAAGGTCGTCGCGCGTGATGTCAAACCACTCCGCAAGCGTGTCGTCTACAATAACTATAACGGGAATGCACCCGTCAAGCCCGCTTCTTGCAAAGGCGTCGTCGTAAGCGTTGAGTATCGCTTTCTCGCTGCTGCCTGCGGGGAAATACTCGCACGGGCAGCCGATAAAGTCGATTATCTTCTTAGCACACTCGCTCGGCTTCTTCTGAAAAAGCTGCATGGTATCTCCTTTCAGACCCTTACGGGTATGTTGTGCTCGCGCAGGTGCTGCTTCACCTCGCCCACGGTAAGCTCACCGAAATGGAACAGCGAAGCCGCAAGCGCCGCAGAAGCGCCCGTCTGCTCGAAAACCTGCGAAAAATGGTCGATAGAACCGCACCCGCCGCTTGCTATCACGGGGATAGACACGCGGCTGCACACAAAGTTCAGCATTTCTATATCAAAGCCGCCGCGAACGCCGTCCGTGTCCATGGAGTTCAGGCATATCTCGCCCGCGCCGCGCTCCTCGATTTCCTTTACCCAGTCGCCAAGGTCAAGCCCCATATCAACGCGGCCGCCGTTTATATAAACGCTGTAGCCGCCCTTGCCGCTGCGCTTTGCGTCAATACCGACAACCACGCACTGGCTGCCGAATATCTCCGCAGCGTCGCTTATGAGCTTAGGGTTCTTTACCGCCTGCGAGTTTACCGACACCTTGTCGGCGCCTGCGCGCAGCGTGTCTCGGAAGTCCTGCACGGTCGCAATGCCGCCGCCCACGCACAGCGGCACGAATACCTGCCGCGCGGTATTGCGCACTACGTCAAGCATGACGCCGCGCCCCTCGAAAGAAGCGGTGATATCGTAAAAAACTATCTCGTCCGCGCCCTGCCTGTTGTATTCCACCGCAAGCTGAACGGGGTCGCCGACGTCCTTTATTCCCTCAAAATTAACGCCCTTAACTACCTTTCCGTTGCGGACGTCAAGGCAGGGGATTATTCTCTTTGCAAGCATAAATGCTCCTTTCCGCTTGTCAGCTCTGCGCTTCGGTTATCGCCTGTTTAAGGTCAAGCGTGCCGCTGTAAATGGATTTGCCGCAGATAGTGCCGTACAGCCCGAGCCGCCTGCATATGCGAATGTCATCGATGGTATGCACGCCGCCGCTCGCTATGATATTGCACCCGCATGCGCGGTTTATCTCGTCAAGCTGCGAGGCGTTCACGCCCGAAAGCGTGCCGTCCTTTGAAATATCGGTGAATATGATGTACTTTACGCCCACGTCCGCCATTGCCTTTGCAAGGTCGGTAAAGTAAACGTCGGAGCTTTCAAGCCAGCCCTCGGTCGCCACATAGCCGTTCTTGGCGTCAATGCCTACCGCTATCCTGTCCTTGTACTCGCGCACCGCCGTCTTTACCAGCTCGGGGTTCTTTACCGCCGCAGAGCCGATTATCACGCGCTCAACGCCCTGCGAAAGGTACATCTCAACGGTATCCATTGAGCGGATACCGCCGCCCACCTCTACCTTAAGCCCCGTATTTGCCGCAACGTCAAGGAATATGTCCCTGTTCTGCTGCGACGCGTCCTTTGCGCCGTCAAGGTCAACCATATGTATCCACTCTGCGCCCGCTGCCTCAAAAGAGAGCGCGGCGTCCATGTAGCTTTCGGCTACCTTCTGCACTGTGCCGTAGTCGCCCTTAAGCAGCCTTACGCAGTTTCCGTCCTTTATGTCTATCGCGGGTAAGATTATCATGTCGTTCTCCTGTTCTTCCCTGCCGTAGTTTTTTTGTGTTTCAGCTCGCCTATTGCGTAAAACATAACTTTTACGCGGTGATGTTTGCGCAATTAAAGCGCGGCAAAGCTTTTGAGTATATTAAGCCCCGTTGTGCCGCTTTTTTCGGGGTGGAACTGCGCGCCGTAGACGTTCCCCGAGAAAACCAGCGCGGGGACTTTCATGCCGTAGTCGCAGTACGCAGCGACGTCTGAGCTCTCACACTCCGCAGCGTAGGAATGCACGAAGTAAACGTACTCCCCCTCTGCCACGTTTTCAAGCAGGCGGCATGGCGTGTTCTTTTCAAGGCTGTTCCAGCCGATGTGCGGTACGGCAAGCCCCCCCTCGGGGTGCATAAGCCGCACGCTGCCGCGAATAAGCCCCAGCCCGTCCGTTTCGCCGAATTCGTAGCCCTTGTCGAAAAGCATTTGCATTCCAAGGCATATGCCGAGCAGCGGCTTTGTCTGCGCCTGGTCCTTTATAACGTCAATAAGCCCCGATTGGTAAAGCTTTCTCATTGCGTCGGGAAACGCGCCCACTCCCGGCAGAATGAGCCTGTCCGCCGCGCACAGGTCGTCTGCGGAGTATGTTATTATGTTTTCTATGCCGAGAAAATCCAGCGCGTTCTTCACGCTGAACAGATTTCCCGCGCCATAGTCGATTATCGCTGTCATAACCATGTTCCTTTCCTGTGGAATATCCTGCCGCTGTTTATCTTTATATGCTCCATGATATGTCCGATGTTGCCCTCTCCCGCGTATTGCTTCATGTCAAAGAAGTCGCAGTCCATACCGCTCCAGAACAGGGGGTTCTCGTCGCCGAAGGGCTGAACGTCGTACTTCAGCTGTCCCGCGTAGACTTCAACATAACACGGGTCGAGCGGATAGGAAAAGTCCATGAGATGGACGAGGGAAATATCCCCGCGCGTTATCCCCGTTTCCTCAGAAAGCTCGCGGTATGCCGCCGCTTCCCCGCTCTCGCCATGCTCTATCTTGCCGCCCACGAAGTTTATCAGCCCCTTGTACGGCTCTTTTATCCTGCGGCACATAAGAGTCCGCTCGCCGTCCGGCGAAAAAACCGCGATAAGGTTGTAGCCCTGCATTACAGCATTCCCTTTGTGGAAACGGCAGCGCCGTCGGTGTTGCGCCGTACCGCCGTTCTGAGCGCGTATGCAAGCGCCTTGAAGAGCGCCTCGGTTTTGTGGTGGTCGTTGCTGCCGTATTCGCAGCGCAGATGCAGGGTTATCCCCGCGTTGAACGCAAACGCGCGCATGAACTCCTCTGTAAGGCAGCTGTCGTACTGCCCTATCATGGCGTTGGTAAACTGCGCGTTGAACACAAGAAACGGCCGCGCGCTTATGTCAAGCGCGCAGAACGCCAGCGCCTCGTCCATAGGGATAAACGCCGAGCCGTAGCGCATGATTCCCGCCTTGTCGCCGAGCGCCTGCGCAAACGCCTTGCCAAGCACTATTCCTATGTCCTCTGTGGTGTGGTGGCCGTCGACGTAAAGGTCGCCGTCGCACTTTACCGACAGCGAAAATCCGCCGTGTACCGCAAGCGCCGTCAGCATATGGTCGAGAAAGCCTATCCCCGTGTTTATCGAAACCTTTCCGCCTTCGTCAAGGTCGAGGGAGAGCGTTATGTCGGTTTCCTTTGTCTTTCTGGTTATCTGAGCAGTCCTGTTCATGATATTACTCCCGTATACGGCAATTCCGCGCGGAAGCGGGCAGAGTGCCTGCCGCTCCCCCGCGGTCGTGCCGTTAGTTTTCTTTTCTTACAATGATAGAATTAGCGTGCGCGGTAAGCTTCTCGCGGTTTGCTATGAGAATGATGTCGTCCGCGGCGTCAAGCAGCGCGTCCTTGGTGTAGCATATGTAGCTAGAGCGCTTAAGGAAGCTCTCCACGCCGAGCGGCGAGAAGAAGCGCGCCGTACCGCTTGTGGGCAGAATGTGGTTAGGTCCTGCGTAGTAGTCGCCGAGCGGCTCGGGCGAATACTGCCCCAAGAACACCGACCCCACGTTGTCGAGCTTGCCGACGTATTCCATAGGATTCGCGCAGCACACCTCAAGGTGTTCGGGCGCGAGCTTGTTAGCAAGCTCAACGGCGTAGTCCATGTCGTCGCAGACGATTATCGCGCCGTAGTTCGTAACCGAATGCTCGATGATATCCTTTCTGGAAAGCGCCTGCACCTGCCGCTCTATCTCCGCCTGCGTTCTTGCTGCAATATCCATGTCGGTCGTTATCATGATTGCGCTTGAAAGCTTGTCGTGCTCCGCCTGCGACAAGAGGTCTGCGGCGAGGTAAACGGGGTTCGCGCTCTCGTCCGCAAGCACGAGTATCTCGCTCGGTCCTGCGAACATATCGATGTCAACCGTGCCGTAAAGCAGCTTTTTCGCCGTTGAGACAAATATGTTGCCGGGACCTACTATCTTTGAAACGCGGGGAATTTCTTCCGTTCCGTAGGCAAGCGCCGCTACAGCCTGCGCGCCGCCCGCAAGATATATCCTGTCAACGCCGCAGAGCGCCGCCGCAACGAGAATATCCTTGTTCGCCGTGCCGTCCTTTAAGGGCGGGGTTACCATGATTATTTCCTTTACGCCCGCTATTTTTGCGGGAATGGCATTCATAAGCACCGACGAGGGATACGCCGCCGTGCCGCCGGGGACGTACAGTCCCACCCTGTCGAGGCCGCGCACGCGCTGTCCCATGATAACGCCGTTTTCCTCGGTCACGCAGAAGCCCTCGCGCTTTTGTCTTGTGTGGAACGCGGTGATGTTCTCAACGGCGTTAAGCATAGCATTAACGAAATCGGGGCTTGTTTCGTTCGCCTCGGTGAGCGCGTCCTGTATAGCCTCGTCGGGCACGCGGTAAAACGCCGCATTCGGGCAGTCGAACTTCGCGGTGTATTCCTTTACCGCCTCGTCGCCGCGCGCCTTTACCTGCGCGAGTATTTCGCGGACGGTCTTTTCAACCTCCGTGTTTACCTCGCCCGCGCGCTTTTCAACATCTGCGAGGAACTGCTTTTCAGAGCCGTCAGCCTTGATTATCTTTATCATCACAAATTCTCCTCTATAAGCCTTACTATTTCATCAATGCGCTCCTGCTTGAGCTTCATGCTTACCGTGTTTACGATAAGCCGCGCGGATACGGGCGCCACGTCCTCGCAGACCTCCAGCCCGTTTTCCTTAAGGGTAGTGCCTGTTTCAACGATATCTACGATACCGTCCGCAAGCCCCACGAGCGGGGCAAGCTCTACAGAGCCCTCTATCTTCACGATGTCAACGTCCATGCCCTTTGCTTCAAAGAAGCCGCGCGTTACCTCGGGGTATTTTGTTGCAACGGTCTTTACGCCGTAGCCGCTGTAAAAGTCCGTTCCATTTTTCACCGCAAGAGCAAAGCGGCACTTGCCGAAGCCGAGGTCCGCTATCTCAAAGAACTTTCCGCCATGCTCCATTATCGTGTCCTTGCCGACTACGCCTATGTCGCACACGCCATGCTCAACATAGGTGATGACGTCAGCCGCCTTTGCAAGCACTACCTCGATGTCCTCGCCGGGTATCGGCAGAATAAGACGCCTGCCCTTTGCGCGCAGCTCGCTTACGTCGTACCCCGCCTTTTCAAGCAGACCTACCGCCTTGTCCTCGATTCTGCCCTTGGTGAGAGCTATTCTTACCTTTCTGTTTTCCATGCTCACACCTCCTGCGACTGTGCGCTGCCGTCCGCGGCTACCGCGTCAATGCACTTTATTCCGTGCGAAAGCGCGTATTTTCTCGCTTCCTCAATATCGTCGAACAGACCGTTGTACACCATAAGCCCGCTTTCAATAAGCCGCTCGGAGTGCTTTAACGCCGCTGTCTGCGCGTCGTCAAGCGCGAACACAAGCACGTCGGGGACTTTTTTGAGCGCCCCCGCCGAGCGCCTGAGCAGACCCTTTGCCGCAGCCTCAACGTTTATCGCAAAGCCTACCGCAGTAACGTCCCTGCCGAAGTCGCCGAGAAGCGTGTCGTAACGTCCGCCCGAAAGCGCGGGCTGACCGTAGCCCTCTACATACCCGCGGAAAATTATGCCCGTGTAGTAGTTTTTCTTGTGTACAAGCCCCAGGTCCACGCGCAGCTTGCCGTCAAGCCCAGCTCCGCAAAGCAGCTCGTAAAGCCGCTCCAGCCCGTCGAGCTTTTCACGCAGCACATCGGAATACATATAATCGCACGCCTGCGCGAACACCTCCCTGCCGCCGAAAAGCGCAGGCAGCTTTCTTATGCCGCGCGCGGCGGGAGCGTCGCTGCCGCTCAGAACGTCGTTCAGCGCGGGGTAGTTTTTCGCTTCGATAAGACCGCGTATCGCTTCAGCGGTTTCCTCGTCCGCGCCAAGGTCGTCTATCATCATGCGGAAAATGCCGCTTTCGCCTATTTCAAGGCGGAAGTCCTCGTCGCACACCGCAAGCGACTTTGCCGCAATCGTGAGCGCTTCTATGTCTGCGGCGCTGCTTTTGCCGCCGAGTATCTCAATGCCGCTCTGCGTGAACTCGTCGTCGCGGCCGCTGTTCTTGGGGTTCACCACAAAAATGCTCTGGTTGTAGAAGAGCTTCAGCGGCAGCTCCTCCGCGCGAAGCCTTGTCGCAGCAAGGCGCGCTATCGGCATGGTGTTGTCGGGGCGAAGCACCATAAGGCGGTTTTTGCCGTCTACAAGCTTGTACATAGTTTCGGGCGGGAAGTACCGCACCTTTCCGTTGAATACCTCGTAAAACTCAAGCCCGGGCGTCATAACCTCGGAATAGCCGTAGCTCTCAAACAGCTTTGTCAGCTTGTCGGCTATCGTGCGCTTTGCGGCGCATTCTTCAAAAAGCAGGTCCCTAGTTCCCTCGGGAGTCAGCAGGTCGTATCTTTTCAAAACTCGTACCCTCTCATTACACTTTAGTTTAGTAACGTGCTATCACGCTATCATGATAGTATAATAGCACATCATTTCCTTTTTGTCAAGCGCGGGGCTTGTCAGCGCGGGATATTCGGCACATTGCCCTATTATTTCCAACAAGCGCGTGTTTTTTTAGCGCTTTTACCCGTCAGAAATCAAACAGCGAGAGCTGTGCGGACTGCGGCATTCCCTTGAAAGCGCCCATTTCCTTAAGCTTGTCTATGGTCGTGGAGTTCACGCCGCTTTCCGCCTGTATCTCGTCTATACACCCGCACTTGCCCGAGTCTATAGCCGCCTTGAGCTTATACGCGGCGTTTTCACCGCAGCCCGCAACCGCAAGGAACGGAAGGCGCAGCTTTCCGTCCTCCACATGGTAGGTCACAGCACCCGAAAGCTCTGCGTCAACGGGCAGCACGCCAATGCCGCGCAGCATCATCTCGTATACCAGCAGCAGCGCATCCAGTATGCCCTTTTCCTTTACGCCTATGTTTGCCATGCCCTGTATTTCCTTGATGCGCTGCTTTACCGCAGCCTTTCCCTTAAGCACGGTGTCTATTTCAAGGTTCTCCGTGTGCTTTGTGAGCGTTGCAGCGTAAAACTCGCACGGGTGGTAAATCTTGAACCAGCAGAGCTTTACCGCAGCGGTAACGTATGCCGCCGCGTGAGCCTTAGGGAACATATACTTTATCTTCTTGCAGCTCTCTACGTACCAGTCGGGTACGTTGTTGTCCTTAAACGCCTTGTAATGCTCCTCGGTAAAGAGCTTTTTGGCGTTGCCCTTACGCGTGATTTCCATGATCTTAAACGCAAGCGACGGCTCAACGCCCTTGTGCATAAGGTAAACCATGATGTTGTCACGCGTTCCTATAACCTCGGAAATGGTGCAGGTGCCGTTCTTTATAAGCTCCTGCGCGTTGCCGAGCCATACGTCCGTGCCGTGCGACAGTCCCGAAATCTGTAACAGGTCGGAGAAATTCTGCGGCTGAGCGTCCGCAAGCATCTGCATTGCAAAGCTTGTGCCGAACTCGGGTATACCGTAGGTGCCGCTTGTCGCGCCAAGCTCCTCTGCGGTTATGCCGAGCGGCTCGGGCGTAAGGAACAGCTTGTAAATCTGCGGGTCGGTCGTGGGGACGTCGGCTATCTTTATCCCCGTCATGTCCTCAAGGTGCTTGTATAGCGTCGGCACATCGTGTCCAAGCTCGTCAAGCTTGAGAATCGTGTCGTGCAGCGCGTGGAAGTCGAAGTGCGTTGTTATCATGTCGCTCTCGGTCTTGTCTGCGGGGTGCTGCACGGGGGTGAAGTCGTATACCTCGTATTCGCTCGGAACAACGACCATGCCGCCCGGGTGCTGCGAGGTCGTTCTCTTAACGCCGGTGCAGCCGATGGCAAGGCGCTCCATTTCCGCGTTGTTGAAGGTTATGCCTCGCTCCTCGCAGTATTTCTTTACAAAGCCGTATGCGGTCTTGTCCTGCACGGCGGAAATGGTTCCCGCCTTGAAAACGTGGTCCTTACCGAAAAGCTCTTCAGTGTAGCGGTGGACCTTTCCCTGCACCTCGCCCGAGAAATTAAGGTCGATATCAGGCGCCTTGTCGCCCTTGAAGCCGAGGAACGTTTCAAACGGGATATCGTGTCCGTCGCGTATCATGTCCGTACCGCACTTGGGGCAGTTCTTCTGCGGCAGGTCGAAGCCCGAGCCGACAGAGCCGTCCCTTACAAACTCGTTCCAGCGGCACTTAGGGCAGCGGTAATGCGGCGCAAGCGGGTTCACCTCGGAAATGCCCGACATTATCGCAACAAACGACGAACCGACAGAGCCTCTCGAGCCTACGAGATAGCCGTTGTCCTCTGAGTATTTAACAAGCTTCTGCGCAATCATGTAAAGCACCGAGAAGCCGTATTTTATGATAGCGTCAAGCTCCTTTTGCAGGCGCGCCGAAACGTACTCGGGTATCTTGTCCTCATAGCCGTACCAGTTCATCGCCCTTGTCCAGCACAGGTCCTGAAGCTCCTGCTCTGCGCCCTCAATGGACGGGGTGTAGGTACCCTTGGGTATCGGGCGGATATCGACGTCTATCATGTCGGCTATCATATTGGTGTTCTTTATGACCACCTCGTGCGCCTTTTCTGCGCCGAGGTACTCAAACTCCGCAAGCATTTCATCTGTCGTGCGTAAGAAGAGCGGCGCCTGATTATCGGCGTCCTTGTACCCCTGCCCCGCCTGCAGGATAGAGCGGAATATGCCGTCCTCCCTGTCCTTGAAATGCACGTCGCAGGTAGCCACAACGGGCAGCCCCAGCTTTTCGCCGAGCGCCACTATCTTTCGGTTGAGGTCGCGCAGCGCCTCGTCGTCCGCAACGCGCTGCTCGCGCACCAGAAACTCGTTGTTGCCTATGGGCTGAATCTCAAGGTAGTCGTAAAGCGAGGCAATCTTCTCTATCTCGCTTTCGGGCTTCTTTTCAAGTATCGCGCGGAAAAGCTCGCCCGCCTCGCACGCGCTGCCGATGATAAGCCCCTCGCGGTGCTTTTTGAGCGCAGACAGCGGAATGCGCGGCTTCTTGTAGAAATACTCAAGGTTTGAGAGCGAAATCAGCTTGTAGAGGTTCTTAAGCCCGACCTTGTTTTTCACGAGAATTATCATGTGGAACGCAGGCAGCTTCTTTACGTCAACGCTGCCTATGAGCGCGTTGATATCGCCCAGCTTTTCAAGCTTGCCGAGCTTCTGCGTATTCTTCATGAACGTCATGAAAATCATGGCGAGCATTTTCGCGTCGTCTATAGCGCGGTGGTGGTTAAAGTCGCCGAGCTTGTATTCCTTTGCAACAGTGTCGAGCTTGTGATTTTTAAGATGCGGGAGAGCCGCCCTCATAAGCGCAAGCGTGTCGATGTATGTAAAGGTATATTCTATGCCCTGCCGCTCCGCAGCCGTTCTTATAAAAGAGGTGTCGAACGACGCATTGTGCGCCACAAGCACGCCCTTTCCCGCAAAGGCAATGAATTTTTCAAGCGCCTCGCGCTCGCTCGGAGCGTCCGCTACCATTTCATCGGTAATGCCCGTGATGTCGGTGATATTCGCGGGGATAGGCTTCTCGGGGTTCACAAACGTCCGGAACTCCCCGACTGTCTCCATTCCGCGCAGCCTTACAGCGCCTATTTCCGTAATCCTCTCGGTATCGGGCGAAAGGCCCGTGGTTTCAAGGTCGAATACGATTATATCGTCGTTTACGGAATACCCATCGCACCCCGAAACAAGCGCGCCCGAGTCGTTGACGAAATACGCCTCTACGCCGTAGATGAGCTTCATTTCGCCGCCGTCTTTCTGTATCTTCTCAATGGTGTTCATCGCCTCGGGATACGCCTGCACGTTGCCGTGGTCGGTGATAGCAACGGCGCGGTGTCCCCACGAGAACGCCTGCTTTACAAGGTCCGCTGCGGGTGTGATGGCGTCCATATCCGACATATTCGTATGCATATGCAGCTCCACGCGCTTTTCGGGCGCATTGTCCCTGCGCTGAAGCGTTTTTATGCCCGCAATGGAGTACGGGCGCATATTGAGCGCCTGCGCGAACGAGTCAAACTCGAACTTGCCGCATACGATTATGGACTTGCCCTCCTTGATGTTCGCCTTTATCGTGTCGGCGTTCTCAACGCCTGTGATTATCTTGATTATCTCAGAGGACGTCCTGTCAGAAAAATACGCGGTGAAAATAAACGTCTTGCCGTCGCGCGAGGTCTTGTCCTCGGTTTTGAACACCGTACCCCATACCGTGGCTTCGTCCTGATTGCCGAAATGCTCGGACATGGGCGCGGGCGGCTCGAAGTTCTCCCTGCCGTAGAAAAGCGTTGCCTTCCGGTCGAAGTGCTCGTTGGTAAACGGCAGCGTTATCTCCTTGGGCTCTGTGAGAATCTGCGGGCGGCGCGAGTTTCCGCCTGCGGAGCGGTACTGCTTCTTATCGTTGACCTTTGGCGCTTCCTCGGTTATCTGCACCACGGGCAGCGGCTCTTCCCTGCTTATAAGCTCGTCCACCGCGCCCGCGCTTGACGAGAGCGTTACGTGAACGCTCCTGCCGAAAAAGCCGCGCACAAAGTTCTCTATTTTCCTGTCCATTTCCATGCTTTCAAGCACGGAAAGTCCCGCCGCATTAAGCGTGATTCCTATTTCATCGCCGTTTATGCTGATATCTGCGCCGTCAAAATAGCCGTTTACAGACACATTTTTCTTCTTAATAAGCTCGATTATCTCGCGCACGGCTTCCTGCGAGAAAAGCTCGGCGCTGTATTTCGGGTAGACGCTTACCGCAGCGCAAAGTTTCTGCGAGCATATGTCCGACGCCTCGGACAGCTGCGCCGCCGTTACAAGCGCGGAAAGCGACAGCGAAATGTTAAGCGCGTTCTTTGCCTGTGTGAATACAATTTTCTCAACATAGCCGTCGGCTATAGCCTGCGGCAGTCCTATATCGTTACCGTCAAAAAGTGATTTTAGCTGTGCGGGCATTTTCCCTGTCCTTTCCCTTTACATCTCTTCTATTTCGCGCAGAAGTTCCTCAACTATCCTGTCCTCGGGGACTTTTCTCAGCAGCCGCCCTTTTTTGAAAAGCAGCGCCTCTCCCCTGCCGCCTGCTATGCCTATGTCCGCTTCGCGGGCTTCTCCCGGGCCGTTTACTGCGCAGCCCATCACCGCGACCTTAAGCGGCTTGTCCACGCCTGCAAGCGCCTGCTCAACACGGTTCGCAAGCGAAATCAGGTCTATTTTCGTCCTGCCGCAGGTGGGGCAGGAAACTATCTGCACACCGCGCCCCATGCCGCACGCGCGCAAGATATCCCTTGCGGCGTACACCTCCTGCACAGGGTCTGCGGTAAGCGAAACGCGGATAGTGTCGCCTATACCGTCGCACAGCAGCGAGCCTATGCCTACAGCCGACTTTATTATCCCCATGCGCTCCGTGCCCGCTTCAGTCACGCCAAGGTGCAGCGGGTAATCCACGCGTTTTGCAAGCAGCCTGTATGCCGCAATCATTAGCTTCACGTCAGAGGATTTTATGCTTATCACTATATCCTCAAATCCGCAATCTTCAAGCAGCGAAGCGTGCCGCAGCGCGCTTTCCACAAGCGCCTCGGGCAGTGGAGCGCCGTATCTTTCAAGCAGCCCGCGCTCAAGCGAACCGGAATTCACGCCTATTCTTATCGGAATGCCATGCGCCCTGCAGGCGTCGGCAACCTCGCGCACCTTTTGTGCAGAGCCGATGTTGCCGGGATTTATGCGTATCTTGTCAACGCCCGCCTCAACGCAGCGCAGGGCTATTTTGTGGTCGAAGTGGATATCCGCGACAACAGGCACGCTTACAGTCTTTTTCAGCGCCGTAATCAGCGCAGCGTCCTCCTCGCGCGGTACGGCGGCTCGGATTATCTCGCAGCCCGCCGCTTCAAGCGCCTGCGCCTGCGCAACGCTCGCCGCAATATCCTCCGCGGGTGTGTTGAGCATGGACTGGACGTATATCTTTCCGTCGCCGAGCGTCAGCCCGCCGACTTTAACCTTTCTCGCGCTCAATGCTCACCCTCCCTTAACAATTCTGAATATGTCGTTGAACGTTACAAAAATCATAAGCAGCATAAGCAGCGCGAATCCCGCGAAATGCACCATGCCCTCCACCTGCGGCTTAAGCGGCTTGCGGCGTATCGCTTCAATAAGCAAAAACAGAAAGCGGCAGCCGTCAAGCGCGGGTATAGGCAGCAGGTTGAACACGCCGACATTTATCGTTATAAGCGACACAAGGCTCATGAATGTTGAAAAGCCGTAGGAAACGCTCTGCGACACGACCTGCACAACGCCCACAGGCCCCGACATTTCGTTAAGCCCGTACTTGCCGCGCATGATATCTATAAGCGACATGATGATAAGCCTGCCCGTAGAGCAGGTTTCGCGGAAGCCCTCGCTTACAATGTTTACAAAATTCTTTTCCAGCCTGTAAACGTAGAAATCAAAGTAAATCGAACTGCTGCCGTCCTCTTTCTGCGTGGTTGTAAATTCAACATCCTTAAGCAGCATCGTTTCGCCGCCGCGCTTTACCCTGAAGTCGAAAACGAGATTCCCCGCTTCGTTCACCCTGTCGCTTGATTGCAGCTTGTAAATGATATCAGAAGAAGTAAACACGGTCATTCCGTCAATGGCAAGCACCCTGTCGTCTGCCTGTAAAACGCTGCTGCTAACGGAATCCGGCTGAAACTCGCTTATCGTGGTTGAAGCGATGGCTTTAGAGGTGCAGAGGGAAATCACAACGACAATGAATCCCAGAAGCAGGTTCATTACGGGACCTGCAAGGATAACGAGCATTCGCTGCCATACAGGCTTGCGGTTGAACGCCCGCGGATTCGTGGGTTTCCCGTCGGCAATTACGTTGCCCTGCTCGTCAAGCTCGGCGTTGTCGCAGCCGCCGTCCTCGCCCTCCATAACGCACGCGCCGCCAATAGGCAGCAGGCGCAGTACAAAATCCGTTTCCCTGCCGCTTTTGCGGAATATCACAGGCCCCATGCCTATCGCAAATTCCTTTACATATATGCCGCACGCCTTTGCGACAAGGAAATGCCCAAGCTCGTGAATGATTATTATAACGCAGAATACAAGTATTGCCAGAATTATTTGAAGCATATGCCCTCCAGAATCTATTTGCCAAGATACGAGTGAACGAACTCCTCCGCTTCCGCCTTTGTCGCAAGGATATCGGCAAGCGCAGGCTCTTCTATAAAGCGCACTTTCTCAAGCGAGCGCATGACCACGCGCCCGATATCGGTAAAACGTATCTTTCCCGCAAGGAAAAGCGCTACTGCGGCTTCGTTTGCGCTGTTGACGATACACGGCGCGTTGCCCTCCCGCGCTATCGCCATTCTGGCAGCGCGCAGGCATACAAAGGTGTCCTCATCGGGTCTGTCGAACGTAAGCGCACCCACGTCAAAGAGCGAGAGCTTTTTTGCAGGGCACGGCAGGCGCTCGGGGTACGTCAGCGCAAGCTGTATCGGCAGACGCATATCAGCGCTTCCAAGCTGCGCGATAATCGCGCCATCCTCAAACCCGACGGCGGAGTGGATAATGCTCTGCCTGTGGACAACGACCTCCACCTGCTCGGGTGAAACGTCGAACAGCCGCACCGCTTCTATAAGCTCAAGCCCCTTGTTCATAAGGGTTGCGCTGTCCGTGGTGATTTTTGCGCCCATGCTCCAGTTGGGGTGCTTTAGCGCCTGTTCGCGCGTTACGTTTTCAAGCTCGTCTGCCGTTTTGCCGAAAAAAGGGCCGCCCGAAGCGGTTAGAATGAGCTTTGCGGGGCGATTCCCCATGGCGCCCATAAGGCATTGGAATATCGCGGAATGCTCGCTGTCTATCGGCAGAAGCTCAGCGCCGAAGCGCTTTACCGCCTGCTTTACCAGCCGTCCGCCCGCAACCAGCGTTTCCTTGTTCGCGAGAGCTATGCTCCGACCCGCCTCGGCAGCCGCAAGCGTTGGCTCAAGCCCCACCATTCCAACCACCGCGTTCACGCAGCGGTAGGAATCAAGCCGCGCAAGCTCGCACAGACCCTCCACGCCGGAAAGCACCTTTATCGGCGTGTCCGCGAGGCGCGCCTTTATGTCGGCATACGACGCTTCATCATTAACGCACACATATTCTGGGCTGAACTCGCGCGCCTGCCGTTCAAGCAGCTGCGTATTGGTGTTCGCAGAAAGCGCCCTTACGCCGAGACCATGCGCCCTGCACACGTCAAGCGTCTGCGTCCCTATCGAACCCGTCGAGCCCAGCAGAACGATTTTCTTCATAAAAACTCCCCTTATCTGACAAGCAAACCCATTCACAGCGGTGAATGGGTAAAGCTTTTACATAGTGTGGTTAAGAAAATTAAACACGATATAAAGGAAAGGCGCAACGAACAGAACGCTGTCGAATCTGTCAAGAACGCCGCCGTGTCCCGGCATTATATTGCCGAAATCCTTTACGTCGAACTGCCGCTTTATCACCGATGCGGACAGGTCGCCCAGAACACCCACGCCGCTTGCGGCCATTCCTACAGGAATCAGCACGGCATAGGACATATAAGCGCCGTCAGATATCAGCAGGTTGAATATAAGGCAATGTATAAGGCACACGACTCCGACCGTTACAATGCCGCCGATAAGCCCCTCAACAGTTTTCTTCGGGCTTATCTCGGGGCACAGCTTGTGCTTGCCGAGAAACGTTCCGACAAAATACGCGCCCGAATCGCCGAACCACGCGCAGAAAAGTGTGTAAAAGATAAGCGACACGCCAAGCAGGCGATTATCCGACGAGTACCTTATAAGAATAATGCCTGAGAGCGCAAACGGAATGAAAATTGCCGCCGCGCCGCACATAGCCATTTCTTCAAAGCGGATTTTTTTGTGACCCGCAAGCAGAAACGCAAAAAGCACGATAATAAACGCCACAAACAGCACCGAAGCATATGGACGGAATATGTCCGAACAGAGAACTGACGGCACCAGTGCTGATACAATTATACAGTACCAGCGCATAGCCTTATGCTTTTCGCACTTAACAGCCTTTGTAAGCTCCCACACTCCTATAGCGCCTATGAGCGATAGTACGCCGATATAAAGCCACAGGTTATCTAAAAGTATAACCCCTACACCAAAAACAATACCAACCAAAGCAGAAAGAATTCTTGTGAGCATAAAATTCCTTTCTACTGAATACGGTTCAAAAACGGGAAATGCCCAAAGTATACGGCTTACAATCCGCCGAATCTGCGGCTGCGCCCCTCGTAGACTTCTATCGCGTATTCAAGCTCTTTCTTTGTGAAATCGGGCCAGAGAACGTCCATAAAGACGAACTCGGCATACGCCGCCTGCCATATGAGAAAGTTCGACAGCCGCTGTTCGCCGCTGGGTCTTATCACAAGGTCAAGCGGAGGCATCATTGACGTATAAAGCCGCCTGCTGATTTCCGTCTCGTCTATATCCGTGACTGACAGCCTGCCCGCAGCACAGTCTGCTGCAATGCTGCGGCATACGGACGTAATTTCCGCCCTGCCGCCGTAGTTGAGCGCAATACCCGCGATGAACCCGTCGTTCTTTTCCGACGTCTGCATAATATCCAGCAGGTCCGCCTGAATGTCAGGCTCGAAAGCGGAGATATCGCCCAGTATCACTATACGGATATTTTCCTTTGTATATGCGCGAATGTCGGCAATATATCTGCGCAGAAGATTCATTATCCCTCGCACCTCGTCCTCGGGGCGCGACCAGTTCTCCGTGGAGAACGCGTAGAACGTTGCGCATTCCACGCCAAGCTCCCTGCACCAGTTTATTGCCTTTTTGAACACGGCAGCGCCCTCGCGGTGACCCATATTACGCGGAAGCCCACGCTTTTTAGCCCACCTGCCGTTGCCGTCCATTATAAAGCCGATATGTCTCGGCACTGCACCGTTAGGCATCAGATCGCCATGATCTCCTTTTCCTTGTCGGCGCAGATGTTGTCGATATCCTCGATGAACTTGTCGGTATGCTTCTGAACCTTCTTCTCTGCCTCCTTAATGTCGTCCTCGGTTATCTCGTTAGCCTTTTTCTTAGCCTTAAGCTTATCCATAGCGTCGCGGCGAACATTTCTTACGGCAACCTTGCCTTCTTCGCAATACTTGCTTATGGTCTTGCAAAGCTCTTTTCTGCGCTCCTCGGTAAGCTGCGGGAACATGATCCTGAGCACTCTGCCGTCGTTTGTGGGGTTAATGCCAAGGTCGCTTGCCTGTATAGCCTTTTCAATCGCCTTGAGCATAGAAGCGTCGTACGGCTGCACAACGAGAATGCGCGCCTCAGATACGGAAACGGAAGCCATCTGGTTTATGGGAGTAGCTGTGCCGTAATAATCAACGCTTATCTTGTCAAGCACAGCGGGATTGGCTCTGCCCGCGCGGATAGTAGCAAGCTCGCTTTCAAGGGAAGCTACGCACTTGCCCATTTTTTCCTTGCAGGTATCGAGAATTTCTTTCATATCGGTTCTCCTGTTCTGTGATGTTATTTTAAGCCGGAAGCCTTAAGGCTTGTGTTTTGTGACCAGTGTGCCGACGCTCTTGCCCATAACGGCGTCGTAGATATTGTCGGGTCTGTCAAGGTTGAATACTATTATCGGGATATTATTCTCGGTGCAGATAGCAGCTGCTGCGCTGTCCATGACCTGAAGCTTCTTTACAAGAATGTCATGGTGAGTGATAACGTCGTACTTTACAGCGTCGGGGAACTTCTTGGGGTCCTTGTCGTAAATGCCGTCTACCATGGTTGCCTTCAAGATTATATCTGCGCCAAGCTCCGCCGCTCTCAGCGAAGCCGCAGAATCCGTTGAGAAGAACGGATTGCCCGTGCCGCACCCGAAAATGACTACCCTGCCCTTTTCAAGGTGACGAATCGCCTTGCCGAGAATGAACGGCTCTGCGACCTGCTGCATGGTTATCGCCGTCTGAACGCGCACCGTAACGCCCTGCTTTTCAAGGACGTCAGCTACTGCAAGCGCGTTCATCGTTGTTGCAAGCATACCTATATGGTCTGCGCGAGCCCTGTCCATGCCCTCCGAGCTTCTGCCGCGCCAGAAGTTGCCGCCGCCGACAACTATACCTATCTGCGCGCCCGCGTCAACGCACTTTTTTATGCTCTTGCATATATGCTCAATAGTGGGCATATCAAGGCCGCTTTCCTTGCCGCCCGCAAGCGCCTCACCGCTGAGTTTCAGCAGAACGCGCTTGTACTTAAGGCTTTCCGAATCGCTCATTTCTCTTACCTCCGAACCTTATCAATAGTCAAGAACGCGAATCCTGCCAAGGATCTCCGCGCCGTCGGCCACCTTGGCACAAGCGTCAGCAGCGTCCTTTTCGGACATGACCCCTGTGATGAAGGCAAGCTCGTTTTCGGGCTGCTTTTTGGCAGAAAGGTACTCGACATCGCCGAAAACAGCCTTGATGACCGCCTTCGTTACGTCTGTATTATCCGCGCGCAGCCTTATGTAATCCGCACAGCGGAACTCGTCAAAGCTCTTTATAAAGTCCTGAGCGCTGTCAGCCCATGTAAGCGACCTGCTTGTACCCGAATGCTTGACAGCGGAAATTATATCGGAAACGACCGCGCTTGCCGTGGGGAGCATACCCGCGCCCTTTCCGTAGAATACAACGTCGCCCGTAGCGTCGCCGCGAACAAGTATAGCGTTGAATACATCGTTTACGCCTGCAAGCTGGCTGTCGTCCTTAATAACCGCAGGGAAAACGCCTATGGAAATCATGCCGCCGTCCTCGCGCTTTGCGCAGCCTATAAGCTTTATTTTCGCGTCGTAGCTGCCGACATACTCAACGTCCTCGAGGGTGATCCCGGTGATACCCTCTGTATGAACGCTCTCGGGGTAAACGTGCTTTCCGAAAGCAAGAGAAGCAAGTATGCATATCTTTCGGCACGCATCGTGCCCGTCAACGTCTGCGGAGGGGTTCCTCTCGGCATATCCGAGCCGCTGCGCGGTTGCAAGCGCGTCGTCAAAGCTCATGCCGTCGCGTATCATCTTTGTAAGGATAAAGTTTGTCGTTCCGTTAAGGATGCCCGCAATCTCGTCTATCTCGTTTGCGGAAAGGCAGGTGTGCAGCGGCTTTATTATAGGTATGCCGCCGCACACGCTCGCCTCGAAAAAGAAGTTAACGTTCTTTTCCTTTGCGATAGCAAGAAGCTCCGCGCCCTTTGCCGCAACAAGCTCCTTGTTGGACGTTACAACGCTCTTACCCGCAAGAAGCGAAGATTTCACGAAGTCATACGCCGGTTTAAGTCCGCCGATAACCTCGGTAACAACGCTTATTTCAGGGTCGTTGAGTATAATGCTGAAGTCCTTTACGAATTTGTCCTGATAGGGGCTGTCCGGGAAATCCCTCAGGTCAAGAATATACTTGATATCAAGCTCCTGTCCTGCTTTTTCTTCAAGGCTCTTTTTGTTTTTATAGAACACCTCGACAGTACCCGAGCCAACTATACCATAGCCCAGAACGGCAATCTTTGCCATAGAAAACTTCCTTTCGTTTGTGGAATGAGTTATCTTTATTATTGTACCAAGCCGCATGGCTCAGTATAAATATCCCGAAAATGCACTTTGCGCAGGGCATAAGCATACCGCACGCAAATACGCCTTTCATCTATTATAACACAAGCGTCGCCTTTTTTCAAGGGGTTTTTATGCGCGCCGAAAATTTTAGTCCGATTTAGCAATACAGAGTAAGCTTTCCTGCAAAGAAAGCCGCGCGGGCAAATTTATGCATCTGCACGCCACGCCCCCGCATCATCTAACGCGGGGGCGTGAATATGCCGTATCAAAGCTCTGCAAGCGCCTCGAAGCTCTGCTTCATTGCGGGGTAGAGCTTTCTGTAAAGCCGGTATACGCGCTCGTACTGCCCGATGTTCTCGGGGACAGGCTCCTGCACCTTTTCGGGCTTGATTACAGCCGCGCACGCCTCGGGAACGCTGCTGTATATTCCTGCGCCGACAGCCGCCAGAAGCGCAACGCCGAGCGCGGGGCCTTCCTTGTTGAGCGTGGTCTTTACCTTGCAGCCGTAAAGATCCGCAAGCATCTGACGCCAGAGCGGTGAAGTTCCTCCGCCGCCGCACGCCATCATGTCGCTTACGTTTATGTTCATCTCGCGCATAACCTCAACGCAGTCGCGCAGGGAGTAGCTAACGCCCTCCATTACGGCGCGGAGCATATCCTTTTTCTTGTGCATTGCGCTGAGTCCGAAGAACACGCCACGAGCATTGGGGTCGAGGTGCGGCGTTCTCTCGCCGTTAAGGTAGGGCATATAAAGCAGACGATTTGCACCGATAGGAACGCTTCCCGCTTCCTTATCCATAATGTAGTACGGGTCAACGCCCATGCCGAGCGCCGTTTCCATCTCCGCCCACGCAAAGTTGTCCCTGAACCACTTGAGCGAAAGTCCCGCAGACTGCGTTACGCCCATAACGTGCCAGCAATTGGGAACCGCGCAGCAGAACGTGTGCACCCTGCCCTTCTTGTCAATCGAAATATCAGAAGTATGCGCGAATACAACGCCGCTCGAGCCTATAGTCGTGAACGCCTTGCCGTCCTCAACAACGCCCGTGCCGACAGCGGCGGCAGCGTTATCGCCCGCGCCGCCCACAACGGGCGTGCCCGCCTTAAGCCCCGTAAGCTCCGCGGTACGCGCGGTTATCTGTCCTGTTATCTCGGGCGACTCGTAAACCTTCGCGAGCAGCCCCTTGTCGATGCCGAGCTTTGTCAGCACCTCGTCGCTCCAGCAGCGGTTGGGGATATCAAGCAGTTGCATTCCCGAAGCGTCGGATACCTCCGTTGCAAACTCGCCCGTAAGCATGAATCTTATGTAGTCCTTGGGCAGAAGAATGTGGCGGCAGCGCTCGTAATTCTCGGGTTCGTTGTTCTTTACCCACATTATCTTTGCAGCCGTAAAGCCTGTGATAGCCGGGTTTGCGGTGATGTCTACAAGCCTGTCGGCGCCCACCTTGTCGGTGATCTCGGCAACCTCTTTTGCGGTACGCTGGTCGCACCATATAATGGAACGGCGGATAGGCCTGTTGTCCGCGTCAAGCATGACAAGCCCGTGCATCTGTCCGGAAAGACCGATACCCTTTATCTCCTCCGCGGGAACGCCGCTCTGTGCGATAACGTCCTTGATTCCGTTTACAGAAGCGTTCCACCAGTCGAGCGGCTCCTGCTCCGCATAGCCGTTCTGCGGGGTATAAAGCGGGTATTCATAGGTCGCAGAGGAAACGGGGGTGCCGTCCTCCGAGAAAAGCACGGTTTTCGTGCCTGATGTGCCGATATCAACGCCAAGAATGTAAGCCATAGCCCTGTTCTCCTTTACAGATATTGTCATGCACCGATACAGCAGTTTCTGCATAAGTGACAATGAAAACGCAGCCTGTCGAAAAAGTCCATCTTGCCCGCGTATGCGGGCTTTGAAATCACTTTTTTGCCTCGGGCTTCCCGAGGCAAAAAATTCTTTTATCCGCACAAGTGTGTACGCGACGCTGCGCTTACGCAACCGTGCGCGCAGGGCGGATGCTTCGGCGGAAAACCCCCGTATGGGGGTTTTTCGACGGTCTGAATGAAAACGTTTTTATATTCTTGATTTTAATACATTTTGTCCGATTTGTCAAGGGGGATTCTGAAAATGTAAATATATTTTCAATAACCGCAAAAATTTTATAGGGCTATTGCAAAATCAAAAAAAGTGTGTTATAATAGCAATAAGTATTCGATAAAAACGTATTTAGCCATACCTTTTACATATGCAGCAATATTCCACAATGAAAGGGTGATACGCTCTGCTTAACGGAAAGAAAATTATTGTGCTGTGCCTTCCCAGGATAAACGACAGCGACTGCCATAAGCTTATCACATCCATGCAAAAAAGCCTTCCCTCGCCCGAGTGGAGGCTGATGGTTTTTGCCACAAGCACCGACCTTTTCTGGCGCACCTCTGAGGAAGCGGGACAGGCTGCGATCTTTGACCTTATCAACTATGACGTTACCGACGCGGTAGTCGTTTTCGACGAGAAAATCAAGGACCAGAATGTGGTTCAGAGCATTATAGACAAGACGCACGCAAAGGGCAAGCTGTGCATCGTCATCGGCAAGGAATACGACAGCGCAGTCAGAATAGGCTTCAGCTACGACAAGGGCTTCGAGGAAGTAGTCAAGCACGTTATTGACGTGCATAATGCAAGACGCGTACACATGATTGCGGGCATAAAGGGCAACGAGTATTCCGATGTTCGCATCGGCGTTTTCGCCAAGGTGCTGCGTGACAGGGGCATACAGTTTGACCGCAGCATGGTAAGCTACGGCGATTTCTGGGCCGACCCGACAAAGGCTGCGGTAGAAGCGCTTATTGCGCGCGGGAATCTGCCCGAGGCTGTAATATGCGCCAACGACAGCATGGCGATTGCCGCCGCGCAGACGTTCATCGAGCACGGCGTGAGGGTACCCGAGGACGTTATCGTAACCGGGTTCGACGGTATCAACGATATCAAGTTCTCCATTCCGCGCATAACCTCGTGCGAATGCAGCTATGAGCGGCTGGCGCAGGGCATCTGCGGCATAATCGGAGAAAGCGAAACAAACAAGCCGCTGAACAAGGAATATTACGTCATGCCATCGCTTATTCTGTCAGAATCCTGCGGCTGCAGGAAAGTACCGCAGATAAATGCCGCGGATCAGCTTTTTGACGTAAACAACTGCTTCTACCGCTATCAGGAAGAAGAGTACACCATGTACAAGATGTCCTCGCGCTTCCTTACCTGCGATACGTTTGAAGAAGCAACGCGGTTCATTGAAAAGGCTAATTTTTATGATATGCACCTTGTCATACATAAGGCGGTAAACGACAGGACCGTTAATCCTACCGTAAAACCCGAGGGTTCTTCCTACGGCGAATCTGCGCTGCAGCTGTTCACTACAGATTCCCTTGAGAGGAAAAAAATCATAGAGTTCCCCGTTAAGTATTATCTGCCCGACATTGATTATGTCCTGCGCTATAATGTGCCCATTATTTTCTACGGGCTCAACATCGTTGACGTGCCGATAGGTTATGTCGTGTTCCACTTCCACAATCTTGAAATTTCTAACTATATTAAGGTACCGCAGGCTGTCAACGCATTCAACAACGCAATAAGCGGGCTGAGGAATATGCGCTATCAGCGGTACATAAACTGGCAGATAGAGGAAATGTACAAGCTTGATAATCTGACAGGGCTGTACAACCGCAACGGCTTTATACGCGAGTACCGCCGTATGATGAGCGGTATCAGCAATCCCGACCACAAGCTGACTGTCATTCTTACCGACCTTGACGGGCTTAAGCACATCAACGACAAATTCGGGCACGACGAGGGCGACAATGCCATAAGAGCCTCCGCGCACGCGCTGAGGGACGCCTGCCCCGAGGGTACGCTTTGCCTGCGCTTCGGCGGAGATGAAATGCTTGGAGTTTACAACGGCGTCCTTGATGAAGCCGCCCTGCGCGAGGAATTCAACAAAAAGCTCGACGGGTACAACGCTTCGTCCGGCAAGCCGTACAAGATAAGCGCGAGTCTCGGAATGTACGTTCTGACAAGCTCTGACGCAGAGGATCTTGATGAGCTTATTAAGAAATCCGACAAACTTATGTATTTCAACAAAAAAAGCAAGCAGAGTTCGCAGGAATCATGACCTGCGAGTTATACGCCCGCTTATGAAGCTGCACAAGACTTCGGAAGCGGGCGCTTTTATTATAAAAGGGCGATATTATGAAAGAATTTTTTATAGGCAGCGTTCCCGCTGTGCTTTATGGCGAGCGCTCCGAGCGCTTATTCATCTATGTACACGGGCTGTTCGGCAGCCACCGCGACGCGGAGGGCTTTGCGCAAATCGCCTGCGAAAACGGCTGGCAGGTGCTTGCCGTGGACCTGCCCGGGCATGGCGGGCGCACGGACGGCGCCGAGCTCCTGCCGTGGGTGGCAGTCCCCGAACTTCACGGCGTTATGCGCTATGCGCGGGAAAACCGGAAGCACATTTCCGTGTACGCGGTGAGCATAGGCGCGTGGCTTTCAATGCAGGCGTTCGGCGGGCAGGCGGAAAAGTGCCTGCTGCTCTCCCCTCTCGTTGATATGGAGGGCTTTATCCGCCGCAGTATGGCGCAAAACGGCGTTTCCGAGGAGCGGCTACACGCAGATCGCGTGGTCGCCATTCCGAACGGTCAGCCGCTCTCATGGGATTATTTCGTTTATGCCTGCGAAAATCCCGCGCACGCAATATGCCCCGACACTCATATATTTTTCGGCGAGAACGACGAGATAACGCCGCGCGAGGTTATGGAGCGCTTTGCGGCGGAAAACAGGTGCGGGCTCACCATGCTTGAAAACACCGCACACCGGATTCACACCGAGGACGAGCTGCGGCGCTTAAGAGCGTGGGAGAGGCAGTTCATTTAAGGCGCGCATATCAGGCAGATGATAAGGCGCGGAGCGTTTTGCCCCGCGCCCGAGTCTGTCGAAAAAGTCTTGCGACTTTTCCGACAGGAACATCCGCACTGCGCGCACGGTCGCGTAAGGCGTAAGC
>CAKSEE010000028.1 GCA_934446455.1 uncultured Oscillospiraceae bacterium
TTTTCCCTTGCTTCGGAGATGAGCGTAAATCTTATGAAAGGATATGATATGGGGCTTAACTATATCATACAAGGACACTATGGAAAACAGCATTGAACTTAACGGAGTTTCGCGTTCATTCGGCAAATTCGCGCTCGACAATGTAAGCTTCTGCGTTCCGCGCGGGTGCATTGTCGGGTTTATCGGCGAGAACGGCGCGGGCAAATCCACAACTATAAAGGCTATACTTGGGCTTATTCATACCGATAGCGGCAAAATAACCGTTCTCGGCGACGATTCGTCCAACCTTTCGTGCGCTGTCAGGGAGAAGATAGGCGTTGTGTTCGACACGCCCTGCTTCCCCGATATGCTTAACGCCCGCAGGCTCGACCGCGTTATGGCGGGAATATACAAAACATGGGACAGCGCGTGCTTTTTCAGGTACCTTGACCGCTTCGGGCTGCCGCTCAACCGGAAGCTGCGCGAATTCTCGCGCGGTATGGGAATGCGCCTTTCAATCGCGGCGGCGCTTGCGCATTCGCCCGAGCTGCTTGTGCTCGACGAGCCCACGGGCGGTCTTGACCCGATAGTGCGCAGCGAGATACTCGACATTCTGCTTGAATTCATGCAGAACGAGAACCACTCTATCCTGCTGTCTTCCCACATAACAAGCGACCTTGAGCATATCGCGGACTACATCTGCTTCATACATAAGGGGCGCGTTGTTTTCTTTGACGAGCGCAACGAAATGCTCGAAAAGCACCGCATTCTCAAATGCAGCGAGGAACAGCTTGCCCTCATCGACAAGCAGGACATAATCGGCATGAGACAGGGCAGGTACTGCTGCGAGGTGTTGACTGCCGCCGCAGACAAGTACCCCGACATCACCGCCGACGCCCCCACTATCGACGAGATAATGGTCTACTATGTAAAGGAGGAACAGGCATGAGCGGTCTGCTTTACGTTACCTTTGTGCGGTGCAGGGGGTATATTCTGGCGGCGCTTATCATCTGCGCGGCGGCGAGCGTGGCGGCGGCTGTTCTGCCGCACCTCTTCCCGAACGCCGCGGTGCTGACAGGCTTTATCACATTCGTTCTCTCCGTTATTTTGTGCGCAATTATCGAGGAGGGACTGTCAAAATCGCTTGAAAACAACATAAAATGCCGCTTTATGGATACTGCGCTTGCAGGCGGTATAAGCGCGGGGACCGCCGCTCTCTCAGAGCTTGCAGCGAATCTTATCGCAGTCGCGGCAGGAACGGTGCTTGCGTGCATTGTACAGACAGTAAGCGCAATATCTGCGGGAAATAGCCTTTCTGCGGATATGTTATTGCTGTGGCTCGGCGTGTCTGCGGTGTTCGGTTTGATTTCATGGATAATTACGCCGCTTACGGTGGTTTTCAAAAGTCAGGAAAAGGCTTCGCTTGTAGTGGGTTTGGGCGTAGGCACTCTGGCAGGCTTTGTAATGGTGGCGAATATGGACAATCTGGAATCCATCGCCAACGATTTCTTTGAATTTATTTCAACGCCTGCGGGAACGCTCTGCTTTTTCGGGACGACAGCGCTTATATACGCCGTTGTATATGTATTTTTGTGGTTAAGGCTGAAAAGGGGTGACGTTTGTTGAAAGGGATACTGCTGAAAAATCTGTACAGCGCGCGCTCGTCGCTGCTGCTCGGAACTCCGCTGCTTTTAGTGACTTTCTACGGCTGTGTTTGCTTGGCGTGGGGAAATGCCGATTTAATGTCGTTTTTGACGGTTTTCTATAATTATGCGGGCGTTGTGACTTTTTCATCGTTTATACTCAACAGCTTCGCTTCTGATGAAAAGTGCGGCTGGATACGGCTTGAACGCGCCATGCCGATTTCAGCGGGACGCGCCGCTGCGGCAAGATTGCTTTCGTGCGGAGTTATCGTTGCAATTATAAGCGCCATAGTTATGGCGATGAATATAGCGGTTTACCTCTGCGCCGTTTATATACTCAATGCAAGCCTTGAGCCTGAGGTATTTATAACAGCGCCGATAGTTGCGGGTCTTTTGCAGCTCATAACGCTCTCCCCCGTCGTGCCTGTTGCGCTGCGGTTCGGCTCGCGCACGGTAAATACCGTTTATCTTATCTGCGTAATACTTATGGCGATTGCCGCAATAGCTGTCAGCTTCCCCCTTGCCGCGGGAGAAATACCGCCTGCGGCGCTAAGGCTCATATGCTATGCGGGCGTTCCCGCAGCAGCGGCGGCGGTTGCTTTTCTGTCGTATCTGTTCGCCAAAAAAGCCGCCCTGCGCGACCTGTAATAGCTTAAGCCGCCCTCGCTTTTCGTGAGGGCGGCTGAGTCTGTCGAAAAAGTCTTGCGACTTTTCCGACAGGAACATCCGCACTGCGCGCACTCATTGCCGGCTACGCCGACAATTCGCACACTTGTGCGGATAGAAGTGTTTTTTGCCCCGGCTGAGCCGTGACAAAAAATGAATTTCAAAGCCCGCTTCGCGGGCATAACATACTTTTTCGACAAGCTGAGCCGCCCTCGCTTTTCGTGAGGGCGGCTTTGTTTTGTTCGACAAATACTTACAGCTCCCCTGTAAACCCGATTGACTTTTGCGGAGAAATGGTGTATATTATATAAAGAAATACATACGGAGGTATCTCTGATTTGAACATAATAATTGTCGGCTGCGGCAAGGTAGGGCAAACGCTTGCGCAGGAGCTTAACGAAGAGGGCAGCAACATCACCGTTATAGATATAAAGCAGGAAAAGGTTGACGAAATAACCGCGCGCTGCGACGTAATGGGCGTTACGGGAAACGGCGCTACGCACGCCGTGCAGCAGAAAGCGGGCATCGAGGACGCCGACCTGCTTATAGCCGTGACAGGCTCGGACGAGCTGAACCTGCTGTGCTGCCTTATTGCGCGCAAGGTGGGCGACTGCCGCACCATCGCCCGCGTCAGGGACCCGCAGTACAACACCGATGCACCGTTCCTTAAAGACGTGCTCGGGCTTGCCATGGTAATAAATCCCGAAATGGAGGCAGCCGAGGAAATAGCGCGCGTTCTGCGCTTCCCCTCTGCGATAAAGATAGACACCTTTGCAAGCGGCCGCGTGGAGCTTGTGAAGTTCCGCCTGCCCGAGGGCTGCCCGCTTGCGGGCTGCGCCGTAAAGGACATTTCCGCAAAGTTCCACAGCGACGCGCTTGTATGCACCATAGAGCGCGGCGAGGAAGCGTTCATAGCATACGGCGACTTTGTTTTCGAGGAGCGCGACATTATTTCTATCGTCGCGACCCCGCGCAAGGCAAGCGACTTCTTCCGCAAGATAAAGTACAAAATGGATTCCGTGCGCGACGTTATCATAGCGGGCGGCGGCGAGATATGCCACTACCTTTGCAACACGCTTCTGCCGTCGGGCATAGGCATAAAGGTGATAGAAAAGGACCCCGAGCGCGCAGAGGAGCTTTCCGTGCTGCTTGACGAGGTGACGGTGATAGAGGGCGACGCCTCCGACCGCGAGGTGCTTCTTGAAGCGGGGCTTGAAAGCACCGACGGCTTTGTGGCGCTCACAAACCTTGACGAGGAGAACATTCTTCTGTCGCTTTTTGCCAAGAGCACAGGGCACGCGAAGCTCGTTACCAAAATAAACCGTATCGACTTTGACAGCGTTATAAACCATCTCGACCTCGATTCGATAATCTACCCGAAAAACATCACCGCCGAATCTATCGTGCGCTATGTCCGCGCGATGAAAAACACTATCGGCAGCAATGTGGAACGCCTTTACAACGTCATCAAGGGCAAAATCGAGGCTGCGGAGTTCGTGATACGCGAACCGTCGGGCGTTGTGGGAGTGCCGCTTATGAAGCTCAGCCTGCGGCGCGGCATTCTCGTGGCGGCTATAATCCGCGACAGAAAGGTGCTTATACCGCGCGGTCCCGACTGCCTGCAAACGGGCGACACGGTCGTGATAGTGTCGCGGCAGACCGCGCTGCACGACATCACCGATATTCTCAAAAAGTAAGCGGAGGGCGCAATGAACTACAGAATGATAACCTACGTCCTCGGCTGGATACTTGTGTTTGAAGCGCTGTTTATGGCTGTGCCGATAATCACGGCGCTTGTGTATGCGGAGCATATTATATGGAGCTACGCGGGCGGTGCCGCAATATGCGCTGCTGCGGGCGGGCTTCTTATCATGAAAAAGCCGCAGAAAACAAGCCTCTATTCCCGCGAGGGCGAGGTGATAGTGGCGCTCAGCTGGGTCGCGCTCTCGCTTTTCGGGGCGCTGCCGCTGTGGATATCGGGCGAGATACCATCGTTTGTGGACGCGCTTTTTGAAACGGTCTCGGGCTTTACAACAACCGGCGCAAGCATTCTCTCGGACGTTGAAGCGCTTTCAATGGCAAGCCGTATGTGGCGCAGCTTTTCGCACTGGGTCGGCGGTATGGGCGTGCTCGTGTTTATCATGGCTTTCCTGCCGCTGTCGGGCGCGCGCAATATGCACATCATGAAAGCGGAAAGCCCGGGGCCTTCCGTAAGCAAGCTTGTGCCGCGCGTTAAAACCACCGCGCTGCTGCTATATTCAATCTACTTCGTGCTTACTCTCGCAGAGTTCGTGCTGCTGCTCTGCGGCGGCATGACCGTTTTTGAAGCGCTCAACACCGCGTTTTCAACAGCGGGTACGGGCGGATTTTCCATCTACAACAGCGGACTGAGCGGCTTCTCGCCGTACATACAAATCGTGGTAACGGTGTTCATGCTGCTCTGCTCGGTGAACTTCACCTGCTTCTTTTTCATCATTGCGGGCAGGATACGCGAGGCGTTCAACACCGAGGTGAGAACGTTCCTTATAATTGTGGCGTGCGCAAGCCTTATTATCGCAGTGAACATAAGCGGGCTGTACTCCTCTTTCGGAGAGGCGTTCAGAAACAGCATTTTTACGGTGGCTTCGCTTATCTCCACCACCGGCTTTGCAACGGCGGACTATAACCTCTGGCCCGAGCTTTCGCGCACGCTGATTGTGCTTGTGATGTTTATAGGCGCGTGCGCAGGCAGCACGGGCGGCGGCTTTAAGGTGTCAAGACTTGTTATCCTTGTAAAAAGCATGGCAAAGGAACTGCAGACAATGGTTCACCCGCGGCAGGTGAAGAAGATAAAGATAGATTCGCAGCCTATTGAACACGAGGTGGTGCGCGCCGTGAACGTCTACATGGTGGCGTATCTGCTTATATTCGTCGCGTCGATCACGGTAATCTCCTTTGACAACCACGACCTTATCACCAACTTTACCGCCGTGCTTACGGCAATGAACAACGTAGGTCCGGGTCTTAACCTTGTAGGACCTATGGAGAATTTCGGGTTTTTCTCGGATACGTCAAAGGTCGTGCTGATTTTCGATATGCTCGCGGGAAGGCTCGAGCTGTTCCCGATGCTGCTGCTGTTTACGCCCGCAACATGGAAGAAGTAAAAGGAGGCTCTGATGAAGATAGGCTCTATCGGATACAACCACGTACACGGCAGCGATTTTGAGATGAGCGCCCCTGACGGCTTCGGCTGCTGGCTGATGCTGCTTATCCGCCGCGAATCCGTGTTTGAGATAAACGGCAGCGTCTGCGAAGTTCCCGCAGGGAGCTTTGTGCTGGTGTCGGGCAAGACCTCCGTTACATACCGCGCAAAGGGCAGGGAATACGCTGACGACTGGTTTTTCGCGGAGGAGGAGGGCGGCGACGCGGAGCTTCTCAACTCGCTTGGCATACCCGTTGACAAACCCGTGACCGTGGGCGGGCTTGACAGCCTGTCAGACCTTGTGCATATAATGACCTACGAGTTCTATTCAGCGGAAAAATACCGCGAGGAGCTTGTGTCGCACTACCTGCTTATACTGCTTATGCGGCTCAGCCGCACGCTCAGCAACGCAACGCTCTACGACAGCGCGCTCTACAACGAGCGCAACACAAAGCTCTCGCACCTGCGCGCGCGAATGTACAACGCGCCCGAAAGTATCACCGATATAGACAGCATGGCTCAGGAGCTCGGCATGAGCCGCTCGGGCTTTCAGCACCTGTACAAAAAATATTTCGGCGTGAGCGCAAGCAGCGACATAATCAAGGGGCGCATTGAAAAAGCAAAGCAGCTTCTGTCCTGCACGCGGCTTTCCGTAAGCGAGATTTCACTGCGCTGCGGCTACGGTACCTGCTCGCACTTCATGCGGCAGTTTCGCGAGGTCTGCGGCAAAACTCCGTCGGAATACCGTAAAACGCTATGAACATTTTGGGGGAGGGTCGGCTCTCCCCTGTTTATTTGCTGAAATTTGCACGAAATGCAGCTTCATCCGACATAGTGTGCTATTGTGAAAATTGTTACGGCGCGCTATAATTAAGACATAAGGCAATACCGCACAAAGATTATGCGTGTATTGCCATAAGCTAACACGGCTGAAACGGAGGTTACAATATGAACTGCGCAAATATTATTTCGGTAATAATGGCATGGGTTATGTCGCTCACTATGCTTTCGGGCTGCAAGTCCGAAAAGCCCGACGAGCCGCACCCCTCTAAGAATGGTATCACTACCATAGACAACGGCAAAATGCGCGAGGACATGACCGCAAACGACTATGCAAAGGAGCTTGGCACAGGCATTAACCTCGGAAATACAATGGAGGCGTTTTATCAGAACCTTGGCAGGGCGACCACAGGCTGCTCGGTTATCGGCAACGATACCCCGCTTGATTACGAGCGCTGCTGGGGCGCTATAGAAACCACGCAGGAAATGATAGACGGCATGGCGGCGGAGGGCTTCAGCACGGTGCGTATTCCCGTATACTGGGGCAACATGATGGCAGACGACGGCACGTTCACGATAAACCCCACTTATTTTAACCGAGTTGAGGAGCTTATCAATTATTGCAGAAACAACGGACTGTACGTTGTAATAAACATACACCACTACGACGAGTACATAATCAAGCATTATTCCCGCGAGGACGCCGTGAACATAGCAAAGACCCTCTGGACGCAGATAGCGCAGCGCTACGCGGAATACTCCGACTACCTCATATTCGAGGGCTACAACGAGAACCTCGGCTCATGCTGCGAGGGCGCAAACCTCTCCGAGGACGAGCTTTTCAGCTATGTAAACGAGATGAACCGGACCTTTGTTGACGCGGTACGCGCAACGGGCGGCAACAACGCGCAGCGCCTGCTTATAGTGTCGGGCTACTGGACGAACATCGACAAAACCACGGACGCGCGCTTCGTAATGCCGGCAGATACCGCAGAAAACCGCCTTATGGTGAGCGTTCACTACATAGACAACGCTATGTACTGGACTAACAAAATCGGCGGGCAGGAATGGCTCGACTACTCCCGCGCGCAGTGCGAACTGCTTAAAAACGCGTTTACGGACAAGGGCATACCCGTTTTCGTCGGCGAATGCACCTCTATTTACGAGGAGAGCCGCTTCGCAGGAAACGCGACAGTCACCGAGTCCACGCAGGCGCTTAAGACTATCATGGATATGTGCGGGGAATACGGCTTTGTGCCTGTTCTGTGGGACGTTTGCAACAACTTCTATTCGCGCCGGCTCTGCCGCATTTCCAACGACTCCGACCGCGCGCTCATTCACGAGATTGCGGGCGTACCCGAGCAGCCCGAAACGCAGAGCGCAGCAAGCGCCGCTTAAGGCATAACAACAATTAAGGGGACGGTTTTCCGTCCCCTTTTCATTTAACAGAATCTCTGCTTTGTTTGCGCAAAATGCGCTGCTCCCTGCCGCGCCTCGTAAAGAGCCGCTTTGTCGAGCGCGCTTTCCCACAATAAAAGCTTACGCCGGCAGAGCGCGGTCGTATACTCGTTAAAACCCATGGTTATCTGTCTTTAAGTATTATCACGGGGATCGGCGGGCAGTTGGGTCGGTTGACAAACGGCATTTCAATAACAGTGAACCTGCTGCTGTCGATAGTCGGCAGGAACTCAAGCAGCGCGTCGCGCTCCTCAAACCCCGTTTCCCTGCCGTAATACATGATAAGCGTCATTATCCCGCCGCTTTTCAAAAGGCGCAGTCCCTTTTCTATTGCCGCAATGCTGGTGGTTTTGTTGGTGAATATATTGTGGTCGCCCCCCGGCAGCCAGCCAAAATTGAACGTTATAAGCGACACGGACTCCTCCGCAAAAAAATCGTCCATTTCGCTGTGGCTTTTAAGCAGCACGTCCGCGCGGTGCGCCATTCCGTTCTCCTCAAGCAGCCTGCGGGTGCTGTCAACCGCGTCCTGCTGTATGTCAAACGCAGTCACATGACCGCTGTCCCCGACAAGCCGCGCAAGAAAGAGGGTATCCCCTCCCCTGCCTGCCGTGGCGTCAATACAGATGTCGCCCTCGCGGATATTCTCGCTGATTACTCTGTGAATTATGTTAAGCGCGCTGAAATGTGGTCTTTTATCCATTGCCCTGCTCCTTTTAATTTGTACATTTCATTTTAGCACAAATTGCGCGTGTTGTCAATGAGAACAGCGCAAGGCTGTATGCCTTACCGGGACGAATTGTGCAGGATGACGGAAAATATGCAAGCAAGGCACGTGCAAAATCCAATAAATGGTCTTTGCGCGGTGTTGCCTTAACATAACAGTCTCATTTTTAGAGCGTTAAGGTATATTATTGAGCAAACAAATTTCGGCTATAATGCCAGGGATTTTATCCGCGCTTTATACATGGTGATGAAATCTTTGTTAATTATTAACAAGCCATTATGCTAAATTGAGTATCAGGCAGATTCATCAACAAAAAGGGAGAGTTTGTATAACTCCCCTGTTTATGTTCTTCGATTTATGGTTTGGCGAATGTATTATATAGAAAAAGGGCGCCTTTCAGTGAAAAGCGTCCTTACAGCTTGTCGAAAAAAACAATTTTTATGCCAAGCTGAAAGAGGAGCGCCTGAGCGCCCCTCTCACAAATGATTATGCTTATTCTTCGTATCTGAAACGGCTTACCGTGTCGGTCAGCGTAACCGCAAGCGCCGAAAGCTCCTCGCTTGCCGCCGCGCTCTGCTCTGCGGTCGCGGAGGTGTCGTGGATCGCGCTGTTCACGTTCTCCATACCCGAGGAGATCTGCTCTGCCGCCACAGCCTGCTCCGAGCTTGCCGTGGATATCTCCGTCATTACACCCGTTACCTCGGCAACGCCGCTTACAATGCCCGAAAGCGCTGCGGAAGCGGTGTTTGCAAGCTCCGTGCCGCGGCTTACCGCCTCTATGGACTTGTTGATAAGCTGACCCGTCTGATGCGCCGCCTCGGAGGACTTGGAAGCGAGGTTTCTTACCTCGTCCGCAACAACTGCGAAGCCCTTTCCTGCGTCGCCCGCGCGCGCAGCCTCTATCGCAGCGTTGAGCGCGAGAATGTTCGTCTGAAACGCTATGTCGTCGATAACCTTGATGATGTTCTCGATTTCCTGCGAACGGCTCTCTATCTCGCGAATAGCCTCAAGCAGGTCGTTCATGCAGCGCACGCCGTCCTGCGCCTGCGCGTTTGTGTTGCGGGAGTTGTCGAGCGCCTTTTCAACGCTCTTGTTGTTCTCCTCTATCTTCTTTGTGATGTCGATAATGGTAGAGGTTATCTGGTCTACCGCGGAAGCCTGCGTAATGGCGTTCTGCGAAAGCGTTGTGGAACCCTCGGAGAGCTGCGAAGCGCCCTCGCGAACCTCAATAGCCGAGCGGCTGACGTCGCTCATGGTCTTGCTGAGCGAGGACGCTATAAGGTTGAGCGAATCCCTGATCGCGGAGAAGTTGCCGAGATACTCTGCGGATGGCTTTACGGTGAGGTCGCCGCCGGATATCGCAGTAAGCACCTTTCTGATATCGCCGATGTATTCGCCGAGCGTTGCCACGGTAGAACCGAGTGCGTCGGACATTACACGTATCTCGTTCTTCTCGCTGCACTCGGGCGCGGGGGATTCAACGTCGCCCTCAGCGAGCTTTCTGAGCCTGTCCGCGCAGTCTACAATGGGCTTGCACAGGTACCCGGAACGAATGGTGGTGGAAGCAATTACAAGAATTACAGCCAGCGCGAGGATCCCCACGAAAATGAACGCCGTTGACGTAACGTCCTTTACAATGGGCTTTGTGGGGGCGCCTACGGCTATGGACCAGTGCTCGTTGCCGTCCATGGGGATATAGCTGAACAGGTACTTTTCGCCGTTGAGCTTTACGGTTGCAGAGCCGCTCTCTCCCGCCGTCATATTGCCGACAAAGGAAGCGACGCCCGCATACTTCGCGTCGTAATCGCCGCCAAGCGTGGTCATTGCGGGCAGCAGCGCGTCGTTGCTCGAGGAGATGATAATGCCGTCCTTGTCAACAAGGAAGCATACGCCGTTATTGCCAAAATGAACCGTGCCTATCGTCTTGTTGAGTACGCCAAGGTCAAGGCCGCCGTATGCAAGGTAGTCGTTGCCGTCGGCAGTGAAGTATCTGCCCATCATTATAGTAAGCTTGTTGTCCGTAAGGCGCAGGACAGGGCTTGATATGTAGTAGGACTTGTTCTGCATTGCGTTCTTGAAGTATTCTCTGCCTGAGATATCCGTGTCGTTATAGGTCTTGCCGTCCGCATAGGAAACGCTGAAATCCTTGAACGTGCTGACCTCCGCCATAGCGGCAAGGCTTGCCCTTCTCTCCTCAAGCGGAATGCTCTCGTCAACGATATCGGCGTCGCGCCCTACCATGTTTAGGTCCTCTACCAGCGTGTCGATAAGATTATCAACAGACGTTGCGTAGCTTGCCGCGAGCGCAGCCGACTCCTCCTTGTACTGTGAGTTGATGAGATTGAACGAAACTACGCTTGAAACCGTGGTGAGAATAACGCCGAGAATTACTGACGGCAGAATCGCCAGCCGCAGGATAACGCCGCGTATCCCTTTTTGTTTCTTGATTTCCTTGCTCATGATAACCTCCGTCTACTCCCGAATGACGGGCGTTATCGCACGCCGCGCCATTGCAGTTGAAAAATCTTACATTAAGTAATTTTAGCACTATTTCAACCTGAAGTCAATAGGGTTTATGTTGAAAATCACGAAAAAAGCGCCGACACCAGCCATAATTTCCCACTAAATAGGATTATATACCATTTAACGTAACGTAAAACAAAAACCCGCCCGGGCGCAATGCCCGAACAGGTTAGGCTCAGTATTCCCTGCCGCATTTGATAAGCGCCCTTATGCGCGCGTAGACGCTCTCCTCGCCCTCGTCCGCAAGCTGCCGCAGCAGGCTTTCAAGCAGCTCGCCGGTTTCGGGGTGGATAACCCTGCGGGGCTTTCCGCGCAGGAAATACTCAAGAGGGTGGCAGGGGGTGTAGTCCTTGCCGCAGTATATCATGCTGGCGGCTACCCTGTCGCAGAACATCTCCGCAACGTACCGCAGCGGCATTTTAACGGGACACTGCCCCTTGCCGGGGATATAGTCCACCCAGTATTCAAAGTGGTGGCGGTTGCGGCCCTTGTGGTGCAGCCACGCGAGCGAGTAGCCCTTTTCGGCGCGCTCACCCTCGTTAGGGCTGCGCGTCCCCGTGTAGTATTTAACCCCCGGGATAAATTCCGTGGGCGAGTATTTCGACAGGTCATGCCTTAAGCCCTGCCAGAATATGCCCGCCCTCGCGCAGTTTGCTATCACCCTGTGGCGGTGGCGGGTTATCGTGCGGAAATGTCCCACGACAGATGAAATGCTCACGGGAAGCCTCCTTCTGCTGCGCTTATTCGCGCCAGCTGCTGTTGAATATCGGGCGAAGCCGCTTATAGAGTGGTATTGCGGCTGCCGAAGCGATAACGCCCTTTACAAAGGTAAACGGCACATTGAAAATGAGCAGGCACTTGAAAAGCGTGTCCGCGCCCGGCAGTATCGCCCTGTACATTCCGATGATTACCTCCATGGGCATTATCGCCGTGTAAATGGGGTATACCACAAAGTAGTTTGAAGCGAGGCTCACCCCCGCCATGACCGCCGCGCCGCACAGGCACGCGGGTATAACGTGCGAGTACTTCGCGGATTTGTTCGCGATAAGTCCCGCGGGAAGCACAAGGCACGCGCAGAGGATAAAGTTGGACAGCTCGCCCACGCCGCCCGTCATGGACGTGAAAAGCCCCTCAAGGTTCTTGATAAGCGCCACCGCAACGCCCGAAACGGGCCCCATGGTAAGCGCCGCAAGAAGCGCGGGAACGTCCGAAAAATCGAAGGTTATAAAGCTCGGCATAAACGGCACATTAAATTTTAAAACCTCCGACAGCACCACCGAAAGCGCCGCCATAAGCGCCGTGTACACAAGCTTTCTCACATCAAAGCCGCTCTTTTTGTTTACTGCTGTGTTCATGATTTCTCCTTTTCCTCAGGGAGAAACAGAAAACCCCCGTAATGATACGGGGGCGCAAATATGTTCGATAAACCTCGCACATTTGTTTTCTGGTTCTTTCTTCCGGACTTTAACCGTCGGTATCGGAATTGCGCCCATACGAACGCTCACCGATTCAGCCGCATTACGCGGGTCGCGGACTTTACCGCCGGTGGAGAATTTCACTCCGCCCCGAAACAGAATATTAAAGTATTGCGGCGAAACGCTTCCGCGCGCAGAACGTTCACCATATCTTATTATATTACATATACGCTCGTTTGTCAACAACGGGTGCGTGTCGTCACTCGATATTCTGCACCTGCTCGCGGATTTTTTCAATCTCGCTTTTCTGGTCTACTACTATATGCGTCACCTCAAGGTCCTGCACCTTGGAACCTATGGTGTTGGTTTCGCGGTTCATTTCCTGCACAAGGAAGTCGAGCTTTCTGCCGACAGGCTCGCCGCTTTCAAGCATTGTGCGGAACTGCGCGATATGGCTGCGCAGTCGAACGGTCTCCTCGTCTACGGCGGTCTTTTCCGAGTAAATCGCCGCCTCCAGCAGAATGCGCCCCTCGTCAACCTGCTTGCCATCAAGCACCTCTTTCATGCGCTCGAACAGGCGTGTTCTGTACTCATCGACAAGCCTCGGCGAGCGCTCCTCGATAACGCCGACCCACTCCTCTATGGTCTTAAGCCTTGCAAGGAAGTCGTCGCGCATTTTCATGCCCTCCGCCTCGCGCATGGTGATGAAGCGCTCCAGCGCCTGCTGCGCCACCGCGCTCACGTCAGCCCACAGCTGCTCCTCGTCGGTCTGCGTCTTTACTACAGTCAGCGCGTCGGGCATACGCAGTACGTGCGAGAGCGCAAGGTCGTCCATAAGCGAGAACTCGTCCTGCACCGAGCGCAGCGCCGTTACATAGTCGCTCAGCACCTGTTTGTTCACGGTTATCTGCTCGTCGTTTGCGGTGGTGTTGGTGATGTAAACGCTCACCTCGACCTTGCCGCGGCCTATCTTCCCCGCGAGAAGCGCGCGCAGCTTGTCCTCCGCAAAGCTCAGGCTGCGCGGAATACGCGCGCTGAACTCGTAATACCTGTGGTTCACCGAGCGTATCTCTACCGTGATATCGCGCCCGTTAAGTACCTCGCGGCCTCTGCCGAAGCCTGTCATGCTCTTTATCATCGTTATTCTCCTTTTTACAGCAGACCCTTTTCAACCATTCTCGCAGCCGCAAGCATTACGCCCGTTTTGCCCGTAGGGTAGGTAAGCCCGCCCTGAAGCCACACCGCGTACGGCTCGCGCAGCGGCGCGTCCGCCGAAAGCTCTATAGAAGCGCCCATGGTGAACGCTCCCGCCGCCATAATGACCTGCGAATCGTACCCCGGCATATCCCACGGCTCGGGCGTTGCAAACGCGTCCACGGGAGAGCCGCTCTGTATCCCCTCGCAGAACGCTATGAGCCTTTCGGGCGTGCCGAGCTTAAGCGCCGCTATTATGTCGGTGCGCGGCCGGGTGTAACGCGGGTACGCCTCACACCCGAGTATCTCAAGGAACGCCGTTGCAAACACGGACGTCTTAAGCGCCGAATGCACCGCCTCGGGCGCATGGAACAGCCCGAGATACATTCCGCGCAGCTGGTCGAGCGTGGCGCCCACTTCCTTGCCCGCGCCGGGGGTCGTGTGGCGGTAGGAGCAAAGCTCCACAAGGTCCGCCCTGCCCGCGATATAGCCACCCGTCTGCGCTATGCCGCCGCCGAGGTTCTTGATAAGGCTGCCGACAAGCAGGTCCGCGCCCACCGCAGAGGGCTCCGTTTTCTCGCAAAGCTCGCCATAGCAGTTGTCTACCATAACTATGCAGTCGGGGTTTACCGCGCGCGCCGCCTCTATCATCTTACCGATTACCTCTACCGTAAACGACGGCCGCAGCGAATACCCGCGCGAGCGCTGGATATAAACGAGCTTTGCGCCGCCCGCTTTCGCTGCAATCCCCGCGTAGTCGGGCGTGCCGTCCGCAAGCAGGTCCGCCTGCTCATACTTCACGCCAAAGTCGGCAAGGGAGCCCGTCCCCCTGCCGAATATAGCCTCCTGCACGGTATCGTAAGGCATACCCGTTGCCGCAAGCATTGTGTCGCCCGTGCGCAGCACTCCGAAAAGCGCCGTTACTATAGCGTGCGTGCCGTTTACGAAACTGTGGCGCACAAGCGCGTCCTCCGTGCCGAGTATCTGCGCAAAAAGCGCGTCGAGCTTGTCGCGGCCGTCGTCGCCGTAGCCGTAGCCGTCCGTGCCTTTCATATGTATCTCGCTTATGCGGTTGTCGATGAACGCTCTCAGCACGCGCTGTCCGTTGTACTCCGCAAGCTCGTCAAGCTCCGCGAATTTCTCCGCGCAGAGCGCCTCCGCCTGCCGCGCAGCGTCCGTAATCTTCTGTGGAAACTCAAAAAAAGCCATTGCCGTCCCTTTCCGTCCTCCATAAGGAGGGCAGGCGCATTTGCGCGCCTTTTTATGCGCATACCCTTGCCGTACAAATGCGCAATACAGTTTTATTATAGCGCATTTTCAGCTCCCTGTCAATAGCTGCGTACCCGCGGCTTCACAAAACGCTACGCCGGCAAGTCCGCCCCACGCAAATTCATCTGCGAAAGCGCAAACCACTCACAATGCGGCGGCAGTCGCATATACTGAAAAAGGCAGAGCGAAAACGTGAAGAAAAGGGTGAAATGATGATCAGAGCGTTCAGCCTTAACGATATAAAGCCCGGCGAGCGGGCTGTTGTAAAGCAGCTCACCGCGCACGGCGCAATGCGCAGGCGGCTGCTTGACTTAGGTCTGGTGGGCGGCACGGCGGTGGAATGCGTGGGCGAAAGTCCCCACGGCGACCCGCGCGCCTATCTTATACGCGGCGCGGTGGTGGCCATTCGCCGCAGGGACGCCGCAAATATAACGGCGCAGAGAAACTGACGGACACAGGCGGCGGGTGGAATGCCTGCCGCCGCGCGTTGAAAGGAGCAGCCAATGGGCCTTACCTCAAGAGCGACAGGGGCGGCGGCGGAAGCCCCTATGATTATAAAGAAGCGCCGCGACAGCGACCTTGTAGTGGCGCTCGCGGGCAATCCAAACGTCGGCAAAAGCACGATATTCAACGGGCTTACAGGGCTTAACCAGCACACGGGCAACTGGACGGGCAAAACCGTAACCAACGCCTGCGGCAGCTTTTCAAGCGGCAAGCGTGGCTATCTTCTTGTGGATATCCCGGGTACATACTCGCTTATGGCGCATTCTGCGGAGGAGGAAGTCGCGCGGGACTTCGTGTGCTTCGGCGGGGCTGACGCCGCGGTAGTGGTATGCGACGCGGGCTGCCTTGAGCGCAGCCTGAACCTTGCATTGCAGGTAATGGAGATTTGCCCGAAAACGCTCGTGTGCGTAAATCTCATGGACGAGGCGCGCCGCAACGGGATAACGGTAGACACGGGGCTGCTTTCGCAGCGGCTCGGGGTGCCCGTGGTGGGAACGGTAGGTCACAGCAAGCGCTCGCTCAGGGCTCTGGCAGAGGCGCTCGACGAGCTTTGCGGCAGCGAGTGCGAGCCTGCGCCCTGCAAGATAAGCTGCCCTGCCGAGACGGAGCGCGCAGTTTCGGTTGTCGAGCCCGTTGTCGCAAAGGCGCTCGGCGGGCGGCTCAACGCGCGGTGGACGGCGCTGCGGCTCATAGAGGGCGACCCCTCGCTTGAGGAATCGCTTTGCAGGTACCTCGGGTGTGACATCGCCCGCGACGAAGCCGTGGCGCAGGCGGTAGAAAACGCGCGCACACTTCTTGCGGAGGAGGGTATAACCGCCGACAAGTTGAGGGACATGATAGTGTCCGCGCTGATGAAGCGCGCAGAGGAGCTGTGCGCAGGCGCGGTCACGGCAGACCCCACGCGCCGCAGGGCAGAGCGCCGCGCCGACAGGCTTCTCACGGGACGGCTGCTCGGCTACCCGGTGATGATACTTCTGCTGATGTGCGTGTTCTGGCTGACGCTTGTGGGCGCAAATTACCCGTCGGAATGGCTGAGCGTGGTGCTGTTCCGGCTCGGCGACAGGCTCTCCGGGCTGCTGTGCGCGCTGGGCGCGCCGCCGTGGCTTGAGGGCGTGATATGCGACGGCGCTTTCCGCGTGACGGCGTGGGTGGTTTCGGTAATGCTGCCGCCAATGGCTATCTTCTTCCCGCTGTTCACGCTTCTCGAGGATTCGGGCTACCTGCCGCGCGTGGCGTATAACCTCGACAAGCCGTTCAGCAGGTGCAGCGCGTGCGGAAAACAGGCGCTTTGTATGTGCATGGGTTTCGGCTGCAACGCTGCGGGGATAGTCGGCTGCCGCATTATTGACAGCCGCCGCGAGCGGCTCATTGCGATACTCACAAACGCGTTTGTGCCGTGCAACGGGCGCTTCCCGATGATAGTGACGGTGCTGGGGCTATTCTTTCTCGGCTCGGCGGGCGGATTTACGGGCAGCCTGCTGTCAGCGGGAATGCTTACGGGGGTCATTATTCTCGGGATAGCGCTCACGTTCGCCGCGTCAAAGCTGCTGTCAGTCACCATTCTTAAGGGCGAGCCGTCCTCGTTCACGCTGGAGCTGCCCCCCTACCGCTGCCCGCGCTTCGGCGAGGTCATTGTGCGCTCGCTGCTCGACAGAACGCTCGCCGTTCTGGGCAGAGCAGCCGCAGTCGCAGCGCCCGCAGGCGCGCTTATCTGGGTCCTCGCGAACGTCACCGTGGACGGCGCCCCCCTGCTGAATTACGCAACGGACTTCCTCGACCCGTTTGCGCGGTTCATAGGGCTTGACGGCGTTATCCTCGCAGCGTTTATCCTCGGGCTTCCCGCAAACGAAATAGTGATACCCCTTGCGGTGATGATGTACCTGGAACAGGGCAGTATCGCAGAAATAGCGGCCTCGGACGCGTTCGGGCTGTTTACCGCCAACGGCTGGACGGGGTGGACCGCAATATGCGTGGTGCTTTTCACGCTGCTGCACTGGCCCTGCTCCACCTCGCTGCTTACCGTTAAAAAGGAAACCGGCAGCTGGCGCTGGACGGCGCTCGCGGCGGCTCTGCCAACGGCGTTCGGCGTTGCGCTGTGCGCGGTCGTCGCGTTTATTTCGCGGCATATCTGAATAAAAATGCGGCGCAGGCATGGAACGCTCCATATCCTGCGCCGCTTTGTCAGGCAATAATTTATTTCAGCAGCTCCTCCGGCACGACGTCCGCCATGCGCTTGTAGCCCGCCTTGCTCGGGTGCAGGTGGTCGCCGCTGTCGTACTCGGGCAGAAAGCGCAGCGGGTCTGCGGGGTCGCGCACCGCCGCGTCGAAATCTATACAGCCGTCTATAAGGTCCGTGCCGCGTATCCACTCGTTGAACGCGCATCGCACATCCTCGCGGAACGCCGCGTAAGTGCGCCAGCCCTTTATCGGCAGCAGCGTTCCCACATAAACGCGCAGCCCGAACTCGCGCGCTTTCTCTATATAAAAGCGCATACATTCGATAAGGTCGTCCGCCGTGGGCATATCGCTCATCGGGCGGAACGGGTTCACCTCCGTGCCTACGGGGTGTATTATGTCGTTTATCCCGTGCTGTATTATAACGGTATCCGCGCCGTCGGTCGGAATTTCATGCTCAAAGCGCTTCGCCCCGCATAAGCCGTAGCTCTCGTAGGTTATGCAGCTGTACTCGCGCAGCATTCGCGTTCCGCTTGCGGCGCGGCGGATTATCGCGGTGTGAAGCTTCTCCTCGCGGTTGCAGCGCAGCGTTAAATATTCGGGCCAGTCCTGCGCGGTTATCGAGTCGCCGTAGCATATCACCGTGCGGTTCTCCGCCGCGGTATAAAGCGAAATGTTGCTTAAGAAGTATATGATGTTCGTGCCGCGCTCAATCTCCTTGGGGATAAGCTCGCACTCGGTCATGTCGCCTATGGCGTAAATGCCCTCGGTAAGCGGGCCGCTTGTGTATACCGCCGAGCGCAGCTGCGTAAAGTCGCTGAAATAAAAGCTTACCGTGATAAGGCTCTGCGGCTCGATATCGCACGAAAGCTCGTCAGATACCGCCTTTTTCCCCGCAGGTACAGTCACCGCGCGCCGCCCGCCGAACGTTACGGGAATAAACCGTCCGTTTACGAACACGGTCGTTTTGTCGAGCGTTACAGGCTCTGTCCCGCAGAAGTTGTCGTAGGTGAGCCGCAGCGCGCTCCCCCCGAACTGCGTGTATATCGGATAGCGTATCGTAAGATTCTTGTTGTAGCTTTCGGGACGGTTCTCCGCAATAGAAATCGCGTTGCCCCATACGCTCGCCCAGTGCTTGTTTTCCATGTTTATTCCCCCGACGGTTGCATTTTTTACTACACTATTATAATACTCCCGCGCGCGTTTTTCAAGGTCGCACGGCAAGTTTTGTTGAATATTGCCAAATTGCCCCTGCAGGTGACTTCGCAGGCTGTATGTTTGCACAATTCCGCACGGATTTTTTTCGCGCAGAATATTTTTTTGTAAAACCGCTTGACAAAACTGAATTGATGTGGTATAATACATATGCTGCTCCAAAGACAGCGGGTCGCCGAAAGGCGTTAATGCGTTATCGCGCCTGCCGAGGAATGGAATCGATAAGATTTTACGGTCCTTTTCTGTCTTTGCACGGAAAGGATTTTTTTATTTTCCCTTCTTTGTGACAGCTAATTCTGAACAAGGAGTGAATCAAATGCCCAGTGAAAGCATACTCGCGCAGAAGCAGCAGTTCGTTGCTGACCTCGCAGAAAAGCTGAAGAACGCGGCAGCAGGCGTTATCGTTGATTACGAGGGTATCTCCGTTGAGGACGATACAAAACTCCGTAAGGAGCTTCGCGAAAACGGCGTTGACTACTTTGTAGTCAAGAACACCCTGTTAAAGCGCGCAGCAGAGATAGCAGGCATTGAGGGTCTTGAGCCCGCTCTGTCCGGCGCAACTGCTATAGCACTTTCCGCAGAGGACATCATCATCGCACCGAAGCTGCTTCACAAGAAGGCTGAAAGCTCTGACGGCAAGTTCGCCATCAAGCTCGGCTTCCTTGACGGCAAGGCTATCACCAAGGAAGAGGTAGAGGCTTACGCTAAGCTGCCCTCCAAGGAGACCCTGCTCTCTCAGCTCGTTTTCATGCTTCAGTCCCCGATTCAGCGCCTGGCTATCGCCATCAGCGAAATCGAGAAGAAGCAGTCCGAAGGCGAAGCTACCGCCTGAAAGGCGCTTTAGCGGCATAGCCGCATGACACATCTGCTTAATGCAGGAACAAATTAAACATATTTATGGAGGAAAACAAAATGGCTTCTGAGAAGATTCTCGCTATGATTGAAGAAGTTAAGGGTCTGTCTGTTCTCGAACTGAACGAACTCGTTAAGGCTCTTGAAGAGGAATTCGGCGTATCCGCTGCTGCTGTTGCAGCTGCTCCCGCTGCAGGCGCAGGCGCTGCTGCCGCTGCTGAGGAGAAGACCGAGTTTGACGTAGTTCTCGCTTCCTTCGGTGACGCTAAGATGGCTGTTATCAAGGCTGTTAAGGACATCTGCGGTCTTGGTCTTAAGGAGGCTAAGGAGCTGGTTGAGGCTGCTCCTAAGGCTATTAAGGAAGGCGTTGCTAAGGCAGAGGCTGAGGAACTCAAGGCTAAGCTCGAAGAGGCCGGCGCTAAGGTTGAGCTCAAGTAATTTAGCTTTAACAGACAAAGACAGATGGGCTGCTTTCGGGCAGCCCATTTTTGTTTTGCGCTTACTCCTCGAACAGCCTGCCGTCCGCGGGCGGCGGGTCGGTGGGACCCACGTACACGGGGAACCTGCCCGTGCGCTCAATGGTCTGACCGTTGAGCATTCCCGTGTGGACGCTTATATGGCGGAACTGCATGAGGACAAGCTCCAGCCGCGTGTATCCGCAGCCGCGCGGGCGCTCTGAAAGAGCCTCGTCCGTAAGCCCGCCGATGTAGCGCAGGGTCTTTTCGCGCACGGCGGCAAGGTACTCCAGCAGCTGTGCGTCCGTGAGAACGGCGGCGCACGGCGCGTCGGGGTCGTTGAGCCCATCGGCGTGGAACGGCGGCTCGGCATATTCCGCGGGGTTCACGAACCACTTGTCGGCGGAGTGTATCGTGTGGTAAACATAACGCCATGCGGGCGCGCCGCATACAGGCGCGTTTCGGTCGTAGGTTCTTATCGCGGTTTCAAGGTTGATGAAATTCGGCAGCACCTGCCGCTCTATCATTTCGCATACTTCGCGCATGATAACGCCCCCCTTTTGCCATATTATACAGCGCGGGCGGGAGTTTGTCAAGCGCCTCCGTTTCCGCTCTCAGCGCGCTCCTCGGTGGGCTTTGCTTCGTCGCTTTCGGGGATTTTCGCGAAAAGCTCGCGCACGCCGAACGCCAGCAAAAACAGCGCGTACAGCCGCCGCAGCAGGTCGTTTGGCAGAATCTGCGCGCCGAGCGTGCCAAGCACCGCGCCCGCTATCCCGCCGAAAATCAGCCGCTTTACGAGCGCCTTGTTCACAAGCCCGCTTTTAAGGTGCATGATAAGCGCTATAAACGCTATCGGCAGGAAAAACAGCACGTTTATCCCCTGCGCGGCGCGCTGAGGAACGTTCTGCACAAGCGTGAGCCACACCACCAGTATAAACCCGCCGCCAAGTCCCATTGAAGCGAGTACGCCCGTCAGGAATCCCACTATCGCGTTCATCATGAGAAAAGCGTCCTCAGCGCTGCGGCGATTATAAGCGCGCCGAACGCCCTGCGAAGCCACCGCGCGCGTATTTTCTTAAGAAACACGCTCCCCGCGAGCGCTCCGCCCGCTCCCCACGGAATGTACTTCCACGCCGCGCCGAAGTCCAGCCCGCCCGAAAAGCCGTAAAAGAGCGCCGTGACAAGGCTCAGCACGAAAATAAGCGCCACGGACGTCGCGTGCGCCTCCTTTACGGCGCAGCCCTCGCGCTCAAGCACGGGTACGGCAAGCACGCCGCCGCCCGAGCCGAAAAATCCGTTGAGAAACCCGCAGAGCGACCCCTCGAAAAAATGCTTCATAACATCACCCCGCGCTTATTGTACCCCGCCGAGCGCGGTTCTTGCAGCGTTTATTTTTCCTAAAAAACATGAAAAAGCTGCGACCATTTAAGGAATTTTGTGTCATAATAAGCAAAGGCAAATACCGTGCATTGAAAGGAGTGCGCCATGAAAAAATACATACCGTTCTGCTCGCTTATCACGCTCGCCCTGTATCTTCTTGCAATACTGTTCTTTGCCGACGCGGACCTTGTCGATTTGTTCCTGATGGCGTCCGTGTTTATTTTTCCGCCGCTTGTCGCGGAGATTATCGGCAGGATAATCAACGCAAAGGCGCACAAAACATATGCCGACGTCATAGCGGTTTACATCGCGGACGTTCTGTGCGGCGTGCCGCTCGCGTTCTATATCGTTGACGACCTCAACTCCGACGCAATGTTTTCGGGGCTTGGCGCCGCTATCGCCCTGATGACAGTCGTGCCGCTGCTTGCGGCGTCGGTTGTTGTAAACACGGTGTTTCTTGTATTAAGGGTGCGCAAAAATCGCGCAGATAAAAATGCGTAACAAAAAATGGGGGCTGATTGTTCAGTTTCCACAGCCCATTGAAAGGAGTACGCCATGAAAAAATACATACCGTTCTGCTCGCTTATCACGCTCACCCCGTATCTTCTTGCAATACTGCTCTCTGCAATTTCCGGCACGGGCCTTGTCTATTTGTTCCTGTTGGCGTCCGTGTTTATTCTGCCGCCGCTTGTCGCGGAGATTATCGGCAGGATAATCAACGCAAAGGCGCACAAAACATATGCCGACGTCATAGCGGTATATATCGCGGACGTTCTGTGCGGCGTGCCGCTCGCGTTCTATATCGTTGACGACCTCAACTCCGACGCAATGTTTTTTGCGGGACTTGGCGGCGCTATCGCCCTGTTGACAGTAGTGCCGCTGCTTGCGTTGTCGGTGGTTGTAAATACGGTGTTTCTTGTATTAAGGGTGCGCAAAAATCGCGCAAATAAAAATGCGTAACAAAAAATGGGGGCTGATTGTTCAGTCCCCGCTTTTTATTTGCCCTAACCGCCCTACGCCCTGTTCCTGCGGGCAATAGCCCCCGCCGCAAAGAACGCCGCGAACACCACGATATTCACGCAGACAATGCTTGCGCCGCACGGCGTGTCGAACGCGTAGGATATAACCATGCCCGTGAGGAACGCCGCAACGGAAATCACCGCCGCGCAGACCGTTACCGAGCGGAAGCTTTTGAACACGCGCATTGCGCTGAGCGCGGGGAATATGATAAGGCTTGAAATGAGCATACTGCCCATAAGGCGCATTCCCACAACGATAGTTACCGCAGTAAGCAGCGCTATCATAAGGTTGTAGAGATCCGCCTTTGTGCCCGTGGCGCGCGCGAAGCTCTCATCAAAGGTTATCGCAAAAATCTTTGTGTAGAACAGCACGAACATCACGATAACCGCCGCGGCGAGTATCACGCTTAACGCAACGTCCCCCCTGCTTACGGAGATTATGCTGCCGAAAAGATAGCTGTTAAGGTCTATGTTCATGCCGGGCGACACCGACACCGCCATTACGCCTATCGCAAGCGCGCCCGTTGAAATGAGCGCTATCGCCGCGTCGCCCTTTATGCGCCCGTCTGAGGACAGCCGCAGCAGCACGAACGCCGCCGCAATAACGACGGGCACCGCGACAGCCATCGGCGCCCAGTTGAGCACCGTTGCAATCGCAAGCGCGCCGAAACCGACGTGCGACAGCCCGTCGCCTATCATCGAGTAGCGCTTAAGCACAAGGCTTACGCCCAGAAGCGCCGCGCAGAGCGACACTAAAACGCCCACTACAAGCGCCCTTAACAGCACGGGCGCGGACAGCATTTCCGAAAAAATCTCACTCACCGCGCACACCGCCTTTCAGAAAGTCCGACGCGCCGCTCTGAAGGAACTCGTCGCGCGTGCCGAAAAACCACTCGCCGCTGCGCAGGCACAGAATCGTGTTTGCGTACCTGAGCGCGGCGGATATGTCGTGCGTTACCATTATAACCGTAACGCCGCTTTTGTTTATGCCGTCGATAAGCTCATACATCTCCGCGGTCACCATCGGGTCAAGCCCCGACACGGGCTCGTCAAGCAGCAGCAGCTTGTGCGTGGCGCAGAGCGCTCTCGCAAGAAGCACGCGCTGCTGCTGCCCGCCCGAAAGCTCGCGGTAGCTGCGGCGGCGCAGGTTCGCAATGCCAAGGCGCTCCATGTTGTCAAGCGCCATGCGGCGCTCCTTTGCGGTGTAAAACGGCTTTATCCCGCGCGAGTTAAGGCAGCCCGACAGCACCACCTCCCACACGCTTGCGGGGAAGTCGCGCTGCGCGCCCGTCTGCTGCGGCAGGTAGCCTATCTCGCGCGCCTTAAGCCCGTCCCCGAACGTGATTTCACCGCCCACGGGCTTTTTAAGCGAAAGCAGCGACTTTATAAGCGTGCTTTTGCCCGAGCCGTTCTCGCCGATAACGCAAAGGTAGTCGCCCGCGTTCACCGTAAAGGAAAGCTCCTTTATGACCGTCATGCTTTCATAGGAGAGAGTCAGCCCCTCCACATTTATAAGTGCCATGCCTGTTCCTTCTTTTCAAGCGCAGAAAGCGCGTCATAATTTCTCTGCATAAGCGTAACCCACGTTTCACCCGCGGCAAAATCGTCCGCTGTAATGTTGTGGCAGGTGTGGAACTCCACCACGGGCAGCCCTGCCTCGTCCGCGAGCGTCTGCGCAAGCTTCCTGTTTGAAAGCTCTATGCAGAACACCGCAGGCACGACATCGCCGCCGCGCAGCTTTTCAAGCAAAAACGTCACCGTCTGCGCGGAAGGCTCCACCTCGCTGCCGCACCCGGGAAACGCCGCGTAATACGACAGAGCGTACTCCCTGAAAAAGTAGAGCAGCGGGAAACGGTCTCCGAAGATGAACGGGCGCTCCTCGCCGTCGAGCAGCCGCGCAAAGCTCTCGTCAAGCGCGGTTATCTGCTCTGCATACGCCGCCGCGCGCCGCTCGTAGTCCGCAGCGTTCTCGGGGAAGAGCTCCCCCGCCCTCTCGCACAGTCCCTGCAATATCAAAAGCGCGTTTTTCGGGGACGTCCACACGTGCTCGTCGTATTCCTCATGGTCGTGTTCGTCATGGTCGTCATGCTCGCCGTGGTCGTGCGAATGCTCTTCCTCCTGCATTCCGTCAACGTGCTCCTCTTCAAGCTCGTCAACGCATCCTGTCATGCGGAACGTTTCCACCCCGTCCGTCGACGACAGGATATTCTCCACCCACCGGTCGCTTTCGCCGCCGTTGTACACAAACAGGTCGCAAAGACTTATCTTCACTATATCCCGCGCGGACGGATCATAGCTGTGGCTCTCCATTCCGGGTTTCAGCAGCAGCACTATGTCCGCGCTGTCCCCGAAAACGGCGCGCGCCATGTCGTAGGCGGGGAATATCGTTGTGACGACAACGGGCTTTCCGTCGTCATCGGCGGGCTTTACGGCGCAGCCGCTCACCATAAGCAGCGCTCCGACGAGCGCCGCCGCTATCAGTTTCTTCATGTTTCCCCTCCCCCGTCGTGCGCGCAGCAGCCGCACTCGGTGTGCGTTTTCCCGCCGGAACAGTCTGCGCACATACCGTATATCACCGTCTTGCCTATGTCCACGACAAAGCCGTGGCTGCTTTCTATGTGGCGCTTCATGTCCGCCATAAAGCCGCAGTCCATGTGTATAACGCGTCCGCAGCTCTCGCATTTAAGGTGAAAGTGGCAGCTGCACTCCTCCCCGCCGAGCTTATAGGAAGCGCCCTCCTCGCCGTCCGTAAACCGCTTGAGAACGCCCTGCCCCGCAAGCCGCGACAGCGTGCGGTATACCGTCGCCTCTCCAACGGAAACCTCGCCGCTTCTTATTATATCCTTTGCGGTGAAGCACCCGCCTGCGTGCCTGTTGAAAAATCCCAGTATCTCGTCGCGCTGCTTTGTATTGTAGCCGCTCACGGTAACTCCTCCTGTCCGAATTCGATTTTGATTTTCACTTTCAATTTCATATCATACCACACTTTCACCGAAAATGCAATAGTTTTTCTGCATTCCTATTGATTTTTTTTGCGAAAAGTTGTATAATTTATGATGTAAGGGCTCTGCCCTCCGCTTTTTTGCGGGTATATTTTTTTGGAGGAAACTGAAATGTCAGAAATTCTCATTGAAACATCGGCGCGTCACGTTCACGTTACAAAGGAAACGCTCGAGATACTTTTCGGCAAGGGTCACGAGCTTACAAAGAAGAAGGACCTCTCCCAGCCCGGGCAGTATGCCTGTGAGGAGCGCGTAACGGTAGTAGGTCCCAAGAAGGAGCTTGCAAACGTAAGTATTCTCGGTCCGTGCCGTCCCGCAGACCAGGTTGAGCTTTCCGCGACTGACGCCCGTTCCATCGGGCTTGGCATAGATATCCGCGAGAGCGGCGACGTTGCAGGCACTCCCGGCTGCACGCTGCGCGGTCCTGCGGGCGAGGTCACCATCAAGGAGGGCGTTATCGTTGCAAAGCGCCATATCCACATGATCCCCGAAACCGCAGAAAAGCTCGGCATAAAGAACAAGGACATTGTATGGGTTAAGTGCGTCACCAATGGCAGAAGCGCTATCCTCGGCGATGTTGTCGTAAGAGTAAGCGACAAGTTCGCGGACGCTATGCACATCGACACCGACGAATCCAACGCGATAGGCGCTGTTCCCGGTCTCATGGGCGAGATAATCAAGTCGCTCTGATACATAAGACTGCATAAAAACAAAGCCGCAGAGCGTTATGCCCTGCGGCTTCAGTCTGTCGAAAAACTTTATATTTTCCGCGAAGCGAATTGATTTTCGCTTCCTTTTGGCACAAAAGGAAGCAGGGGTGTGGGGGCAGCGCCCCCACTACTCCGCACGCAGTGCGGCTTTACGCCCAAATAGCGCTAAAGGGGCTGTGGGGGGAAAACAAGAGTTTTCCCCCCACAGCCTATTGCAATTTAATGCCGTGCTGACTTTTTCAACAAACTGGAGCCGCAGAGCGTTATGCCCTGCGGCTTTATGTTTTGTGCGAAATGCTTTCCTTGCTAAAATGCTCCGTGCGGCATAAGCGAAAAATGCTTGTGCCGCACGGGAATTATCAAAATCAGATTATGTCCGCATGGTGGGACTGGAGCGACCTTACGCCAAGGTGCGTGTTCTCCTTTATCGCCTTTATGCCCTCAGCGCTTGCCTTTGCGGCAGCCATTGTGGTAATGTAGGGAATCCTGTGCTTTATTGCAGCCTTGCGGATATAGCTGTCGTCCGTAACGCTGTCCTTGCCCGCTGGGGTGTTAATGATAAGCTGGATATCGCCGTTTGCAATGAGGTCGGCGATGTTGGGTCTGCCCTCGTACAGCTTGAGGACGTGCTTTACGGGAATGCCCGCCTGCTGTATCATCTCGTAGGTCTTGCCCGTTGCAATGATGTTGAAGCCGATGTCGCTGAACGCCTTTGCAATCTCGATAAGCTCGGGCTTGTCGCGGTCGCATACGCTCAGAAGAACCGTACCCTCGACGGGAAGCCTTGTCTGCGTAGCCTCCTGCGCCTTGTAGTACGCCTCGCCGAACGAGCGGGAAATGCCGAGCACCTCGCCCGTGGAGCGCATCTCAGGACCGAGCACGGGGTCAACCTCCTGGAACATATTGAACGGGAATACAGCCTCCTTAACGCCATAGTGCAGTATCTTCCTGTCGTGAAGCTGCGGTACGGGAGAGGGTCTGCCGGTGATTGAAGCGGTGATTATCTCTGTCGCTATCTGCACCATGTTTATGCCGCAAACCTTCGATACAAGCGGAACGGTGCGGGACGCGCGGGGGTTCGCTTCAAGCACGTAAACCGTGTCGTCCTCGATAGCGTACTGCATATTCATAAGGCCGCATACGTTCATTTCAACGGCAATGCGCTTCGTGTAGTCCTTGATGGTCGCTATCTGCTTTTCGGTAAGGTTCTTTGCGGGGAGAATGCACGCGGAGTCGCCGGAGTGAACGCCCGCAAGCTCGATATGCTCCATAACGGCGGGAACAAAGCAGTGCTTTCCGTCGGAAATCGCGTCCGCCTCGCACTCCGTTGCGTGGTGCAGGAAGCGGTCGATAAGAATGGGTCTGTCGGGGGTCACGCCTACGGCTGCCGCCATGTATACGCGCATCATGTCGTCGTCGTGAACGACCTCCATTCCCCTGCCGCCAAGCACGTAGGACGGGCGCACCATTACGGGATAGCCTATCCTGTTGGCTATCTCAAGCGCTTCGTCCACATTTACAGCCATTCCGCTCTCGGGCATGGGTATGCCGAGCTTCTCCATCATCGCACGGAACTGATCCCTGTCCTCTGCAAGGTCTATGGTTTCGGGCGTCGTGCCGAGAATGTTTACGCCGTACTTCTTAAGGTCGTTTGCGAGATTGAGCGGAGTCTGCCCGCCAAACTGCGCAATAACGCCAACGGGCTTCTCCTTGTCGTGGATAGCAAGCACGTCCTCGAGAGTGAGCGGCTCGAAATAAAGCTTGTCTGAGGTGTCGTAGTCGGTGGAAACGGTTTCGGGGTTGCAGTTTACGATTATCGACTCAAACCCGAGCTTTCTGAGCGCGAGCGCCGCGTGAACGCAGCAGTAGTCGAACTCGATACCCTGCCCTATTCTGTTGGGACCGCCGCCGAGTATCATGATTTTCGGCTTGTCGGAAACGGGGCTTTTATCCTCGGGAATGTTGTAGGACGAATAGTAATACGCCGCGTTCTCCGTGCCGCTAACGTGAACGCCCTCCCACGCCTCGCGTATGCCGAAGGACAGGCGCGCGCTGCGTATCTGCTCCTCGGTAACGCCGAGTATCTGAGAGAGGTAACGGTCGCTGAAGCCGTCGAGCTTAGCCTGACGGAGCGCGCCCTCCGCGGGAACTGCGCCCTTGTTCGCGATAAGCGCGTTCTCCTCGTCAACAAGCTCCTTCATCTGCTGTAAGAACCAGTGCTTTATCTTGGTAAGTCCGAATATCTCGTCGATAGTCGCGCCCTTGCGCAGCGCCTCGTATATAACGAACTGGCGCTCGCTCGTGGGATAGCGCAGCTTTGCGAGCAGCTCGTCCTTTGAAAGGTCGTGGAAATTCTTTGCGAAGCCTAAGCCGTACCTGCCCGTTTCAAGCGAGCGGATAGCCTTCTGGAACGCCTCCTTATAGGTCTTGCCGATTGACATTACCTCGCCGACAGCCTTCATCTGCGTGCCGAGCTTGTCCTGCGCGCCCTTGAACTTCTCAAACGCCCACCTTGCGAACTTGATAACTACATAGTCGCCGTCGGGAACGTACTTGTCGAGCGTGCCGTACTTGCCGCAGGGAATCTCGCTGAGCGTAAGCCCGCACGCAAGCATTGCGGAAACAAGCGCTATCGGGAAGCCCGTGGCCTTTGAAGCGAGCGCGGACGAACGCGAGGTGCGCGGGTTTATCTCGATAACGACTATTCTGCCCGAAACGGGGTCGTGCGCGAACTGGCAGTTGCAGCCGCCGATTACCTCGATGGCTCTTACAATGCTGTAGGAGTATTCCTGAAGCCTCTTCTGCACGTCCTCGCTTATGGTGAGCATGGGCGCGGAGCAGAAGCTGTCGCCCGTGTGCACGCCTATGGGGTCGATATTCTCGATAAAGCAAACGGTGATAACGTTGTCGTCTGCGTCGCGTACAACCTCGAGCTCAAGCTCCTCCCAGCCGCTTATGGACTCCTCTACAAGCACCTGATGAACGATAGAAGCCTGAAGACCGCGCGCGCATACTACCTTAAGCTCGTCTACATTGTAAACAAGGCCGCCGCCTGCGCCGCCCATTGTGTACGCGGGGCGCAGCACCACGGGATAATGCAGCTTTTCAGCAATTGCAAGCGCCTCATCAACGGAATACGCAACCTCGCTGCGGGGCATTTCAATACCGAGCTTCTGCATGGTGTGCTTGAACTCGATACGGTCCTCGCCGCGCTCGATAGCGTCAACCTGCACGCCGATTACCTTTACGCCGTACTTTTCAAGCACTCCCGCCTGATTGAGCTCGGAGCAGAGGTTAAGACCCGACTGCCCGCCGAGGTTGGGCAGAAGCGCGTCAGGGCGCTCCTTGTCGATTATCTGCGTGAGCCTTTCAACGTTGAGCGGCTCTATATAGGTGATGTCCGCAACGTCGGGGTCGGTCATGATCGTTGCGGGGTTTGAGTTTACGAGAACTATCTCATAGCCCAGCTTCTTAAGCGCCTTACACGCCTGCGTTCCCGAATAGTCGAACTCGCACGCCTGCCCTATTATAATAGGACCCGAACCGATAATAAGTATCTTGCTGATATCCTGCTTCTTTGGCATTCCGTTTCTCCCGTCCCGTGCCTTTGACACGACATTTATTTATACGCCGCTTTCACGGCTGCGGGCTTATAAGCCCTATTCAATTAAGTATACCACATTTCTCCGCAGATTTCAATATAATATTCACATTTTTTTGAAAAATCGACGCGCCCCCGAGAAAATCCACGCGAAAAAAATGCTCCCAATGTCAGGGAGCATTCGGTTATTTTAACTCCTGCTTTTCCTCCTGCGGCTCGCCCTCGATAGGGTCGCCATTTATCCTGCGGATAACGGAAAGAAAAAGGTTCTGTATCGTCTTGTTGAAGTCAACGCTCATGCCGAGCAGCTTGTCCTCCGAGGCAAATCCGCCAGCCATGGACTTATGCCCGCCGCCGCTGCCGACGTCGTGCAGCGCCTCCTCGGCTATCCTGCCCGCGTTGAGCTCGTCCAGCTCGGAGCGCACGGAGAACTTGAACCCGTTTTCGCGGCGGGAATATACCACCGCAAAATTCACCACGTCAAGGTTCTGTATAAAGTCGCAGACCGTTGCGACAAACGCGTCGGCGCACTCGAAATTGAGGAACGCGAACGCCACTCCACCGAATATCTGAATATCGCGCATTGAGTCGACGAACGCCTCAAGCTCGTCGTACTGTATAACGCCCGACTGGAAGCGGCGGATAAGCACGCTGTTCGCCTTCGGGAAAAGGTAGCCGAATATCTGCACGTCAAGCTCCGTCACGCCGCGCGTGAAGTCGCGCGTGTCCATTTTAAGCCCGTAAAGCAGCGCCGTTGCGACGCTCTCGGGCATATCTATCTTGTACTGACGGTAGTAGTCAGCGATTATCGTGGCGCAGCTGCCGACTATCCGTATATCCTTATACTTGTAATCTGCCGGGCAGAATGTCGGGTGGTGGTCTATGCACGCAACCTCGTCGCCGATAAGGTCAAGGATATTCGCGTTGCCCTTCTGCGAATCCACCGTGATGATGTAGTCCTCGTTCGTCATGTCCTTCAGGTCAAGGTCGGACGTCATCTTAATGCCGAACTCTGTTACCATGTTCATTGTCGTGGTGCGCTCAACCATTCCGTGGTGACATATCGTTGTCTTTATGCCGAATTTCTCCAGCAGAACCTGAAGCCCGAAAGCGCTGGCAATAGCGTCAGGGTCGGGAAAGTTATGCGTCTGGATAAAGACTCTATGGCCTTTAAGAAGGGTCACAAGCTCACTCAATTTAGGGTACATCTCAAAAATGCTCCTTGACAATGTCGGTCAGACGTGCTGTAATTACACACGTTTACAACATTATAACACATTATTTCAGTTTTTTCAATAGGAAAAATATTTTTTATTACATTTTTTTGTAGTGTTACAATAGATATTAGACCGAGATATAGAAAAAAGGATTGAGAGCGGTTAGAATAAGTTCACCACAAACAAAATCAACAGAAAGGTCTCAATCGCCCGATTCTCTTCCGATAACCAGCGTGAGGAGAGTATCGACGCCCGGCTGCGTGCAATAAACGAATACGCTGAACGCAATAACTACATGATAGTAGAAACCTACACGGACAAGGCAATTTCGGCACGTTCCGACCAACGCCCGGGATTTCAGCAAATGATCAAGGATTCCCAGCAAGGTTCATTCGAGGTGGTCATCGTTCACAAGCTCGACAGATTTTCCCGTGACCGATATGACTCAGCTTTTTATCGGCATGAACTCAAGAAGAACGGCGTAACGCTCCGATCCGTAATTGAAAGCATCGACGACAGCCCTGAAAGCGTGATACTGGAGTCTGTCATAGAGGGTATGAACGAATACTATTCGAAAAATCTCGCAAGAGAGACCATGAAAGGTCTTAAAGAGAACGCTCTGACCGGACGACACACCGGAGGAGCTGCTCCGTTTGGGTACAGGATCAATCCTGAAACAAAGCGCCCCGAAGTCAACCCTGACGAGGCAGACGCAATACGCATGATATTCGACCTGGCAGCTAAAGGTATGCCATATGCCAGGATAGCAGATATCCTTAATGGGAAAGGCTATAAGACAAGGCTTGGCAACTCATTTTCAAGCACCAGCCTCCATGATCTGCTTTCCAATCCCAAATACATTGGCAAGTGCATTTACAACAAACGAGTGTCGCAGTCCAAATGTAACAGCAGCCGCTGCTACAAGGACGAATCCGAGTGGATAGTCCGCTACGACGTATATCAGCCGCTTGTCAGCGAAGATGAATTTGAGGTAGTGCAGCGGAAGCTGCGGGCAAGGAAACTGAGGAGTGATTCCCGCTCCAAAGAAGTATATCTGCTCACAGGAAAGACCCGATGCGCTGTATGCGGCGGAGTATTCTGCGGAACCAGAAAGAGAAACAGCAAGGGAACCATATCCTTTTCATACATATGTAACGGCTGCAAGAACGGCTGCAAGAATCCGTCTGTCAGCCGCTCATTCATAGAAGGTTTTGTTCTTGATAAACTTGCGGAGTATGTATTCTCAGATAAGCTGATACCTGCTATCACTGCTGAGTATAATAATTATCTTAAGAAGCGCAATGATTATTCCGATGACAGAGCAGAAAGGCTGGTCAATGAAAAGGCAAGCCTTGAAAAGAAGATCAGCAAGACTACGGACATTCTTATCGAGACTGATTCAAGAGCGCTGCTTAGCAGGCTGAATCTGCTTGAAAAGCGCCTTGAGGCAGTTGAGCGTGAGCTCGGTTATCTCAAAAAGAATGAGCAGCAGAGCCGTGTATCCGAAGCAGACCTTGCTGTTGCGTTCGGTGAAATACGTTCATCTCTTAAGAGCGGCACGCTGAAGACAATGAAGCAGCTTGTTGACAAGTATGTACAGCAAGTCGATATTTACCCGGACAAGATAGTGGTGAAGTTCAATTTATTTCCACATCTTCGTCCTGACGAACCAACAAATTCCGATGAGGAATGCCCTTATGTTATGTCTGACGATGGTCCTGACAGCATGACCGTTGATACCAAACGAGCGGCGTTCAGTACCGGGGACGAGCAGAATTACGTCAAGGGAATGCAGATTCTGAACCGAATACGGAAATGATACCAATTTAATGAACATCACTGGGAGTGGTGTTCTTTTTTGAACGTTGCATTTTATAAAAAAGCAACGTTAAATTGCTCGTTTAGTAGCTTCGTGCTCAAACACTATTTCATATACTCTGAACCCAAGCTATATGGAATATACCGCTCGATAAATTCAATGTTACTCTTAAATATACCATATCGCCAGCTGTCTTCACCCTCCCAGCCTTCCTTTTCATCAATGATATCTGAATCCCTGTAAAATGTGATTTTCCGGTGATACCCGTCAATTGTGGGAGCCCCGTGTTCATCAGAATCGTAGCAAAATAGCTCCGTCATAATAGGGTCGATGATATACTCAGCGTTTTATGCGAGTATATGGGTCGCAATTACATCATTACAATCAAGATTATTTTGATATGTTACGAATCCGTTCCTGTTAATAGAAACTGTAAATTTATAGCCGAGATACGGGTTATTCTGAATTACGATGCGATTTACAACTTTTAATTGCATATGGCGTTTTTTACGTGCAAAATAGTTTTTTAGAATATGCTCCCGAAATTCTTTTGGCACAGGGATATTATATCGGTCGACATAATTTATAAAAACATCATTCCAGTAATATGTTCCATCAGAATAGATATTGCCATAACCAATGGTTCTGTCGGGACATAGTTCGTCTTTGACGATACCCGGGCGGGCAAGCACACAATGTGTCGTCAAATAATCTATTATTCTGCTTTTTTCGGGATCAGGTTTTTCAGAAACTAATTCCCTTAATGGCGGCAGCGACTCGTCTCCATGTTCGTACGAATATGCTACTTTCAGATTCTTACGTACCATAAGGCAGCTGCTCCTTTCAAAAAAATATGTATATCATGAATGTTATTTCATATGAAAAAAGCACCCACAAACGTGAGTGCTTTAACTTTACCTACAAGGTCGTAGGTTTCAATGGTCGAGATGACCCGTGACCCGAATCGCTCACGACCAGCAATTGGCTTAACAGAGCCGTTTGCCGAACACATATATTTTTGCTGATTCCATTATACTTTTCCTGCATTGAGTTGTCAAGCGTTTTCCGCAGGCTTCAGTACTCACCCGATAGAAGAAAATCCGCAACGTGCATTGTTTTGATTCCCTCATAGTTGCCGCCGGCAAAATCATCTGTCAGCAGTACATATTTGGGGTAGTTGTCGTGAATGTCGAGCAGGCACTCATACTCACACTTTGCGGTTTTCTCGGTCTTTATCTCCTGAGTTACCTGAACATAGATTTTCTCGTTCTGGCGGCTTGCTGCCACAGTGTCGGAATTATAACCGAGCACGCTGTATCGCAGTGAAGTATCGGCAAGGTAGAACTTCTCCTGCGTTTTCAGAACTTCTCTTCCCTAGAGGTCATACCATGAACAACGGTGTAGAAGATAAGCCTTTTCAAGTTTTTCAAGATAGCTGTATACGGTTTCGTTATCCAACGAACGCTTTTCGGATATCAGATAATCGGATATGGATTTTGCTGAGAATGTATTCCCGACTTTGCTGAAGGTGTACTTTACCACGCGTTCAAGCTGGTCGATCTTGCGCACCTGATTTCTTTTAACAATATCCGAAAAAATAGTTGAATTATAAATATCATGGACGATAGTGTAAACCTCGTCCTGCGAATACTCCTGTAAATGAGTTGCGGGAAATCCTCCTAGCCTGATGTAATTGCCAAGCTCCTCATTGGGGGTTCCGACAGCACTATATGTCCGCTTGAATGTCAGATATTCCGCAAAGGAAAGCGTGTATATTCTGAAAGCTATATACCTGCCCGTAAGGTATGTGGAGATCTCCGAGGACATCATGCGGGAGTTTTAGCCTGTCACGTATATGTCAACGTCAAAGTCAGAAGCCCGCAACCGGAAGAACTGGAGCTTATTATGTTAGCACGTTATTATGAAACTTCTTAACAATTGAGGGATAATTTCTCTATAACTAAATAACCGCAAACCAACCGGCATAATGAGTGATTAGTATGTTGGTATTGAAATTTTAGTTGGGCTGTGATATAATGAGGAAAATAGGTGTAAATCTGCCTTATAAATTTGGAGATGGCACATTCTTTATTTAGGAGCAAAAAAGAAATGACTAAAATACTTGTTCTGATTTCTGCGGTGATTTTTTTTACAGCCTGTACGGTAAAGACAACGGAAAAGTTGACTGATGTAAGACATCCGTATGGTGTTTTTATCGGAGCAGAAAAGGAAAAACTGTTGTCGCTAAACAACTATGACGTTCTTGTTATTGATGCAGAATTATTGACAGCCGAGGACATTGATGTGATACACCAAAACGGAAACAACGAGATATATTCCTATCTTAATATTGGTTCAGTAGAAGACTTTCGCAGCTATTACGAAGAATTTTTGCCTTTTACCATAGGCGAATACGAGGATTGGGATAATGAAAAGTGGATAGATGTATCATCAGAAAAATGGCAGACACACATCGTTGAAGCAGCGGATGAACTGGTGGATAAGGGAGTTTCAGGACTATTTGTGGATAATACCGATGTTTACTATGTATTTCACGAGCAGAAAATATACAATGCGTTACTAGATATTTTCAACGCTTTTACTGAAAAAGGAATAAAGGTAATTGTGAATGGCGGCGATGTGTTTATAAGTGAAGTAATAAATAATTGCTCTATCCCAACTTGTATAAATGCGGTTAATCAGGAAACCGTATTTACATCAATAAATTTCGATGATAAATCCTTTGGCGAAAATAATTGGGAGAATAGAGAGTATTTTATTGAATATCTTAATGTCTGCAAACAAAACGGTATGGATGTTTTTCTTATTGAATATGGCGCAAACGATAAACTGAGGGAAAAGGTCATGGATTACTGCAATGAAAATGATTATGTATGCTATTTTGCTGACTCTTTGGCGCTTGATTGATAAATAGCCATTTCTCATCAGACATATCTGCCGTAAATTAAGTGATATGCTGTGTTCGTTTTAGCATACTCAGCTGTAATAGTCAATGCAAAAGGGGTAGAGCCGCGAATTCACGACCTTCTCCCAGCCCTGAACCTCCTGTATCTCATCAAGGAACAGATACGTCTTTCCATCAGCGTACAGACGGGATTTGAGTTCATCATATATCTGCTTTACGGTCGCACCGTCGTACTCCATGGAGTCAAAGCGGTAGGACAGGATCCGCTCTCCCGATACATTATGCTCGCTTTTCAGCCTTTCCATTATCATTTTCAGTATTGTGGACTTTCCGCAGCGGCGTACTCCGGTGAGTATTTTTACGAATGGCGTATCAACATACGCCATGATTTTATCTGCATACATTGGTCTTTCAATCATTTGTAACACCTCCGTTGCGATTATTATACCACTTTGCTACAAAAAATCAACACTTTTGCGGTTATAAATCGCAAAAGTGTTCGACAAGAATTATATTAGCAGACTATGTTCGGCTTTTCGCAGCCTTTTTCTGTTGCTTTTCTTTTTTCATGCAGTGTTTCTTTGATCTTACTCATAGTAAATTCCCAATTCGTTTTATAAATCCATCGACGTTTCATCAAGCAGGAACTGCTCGATACCTATATACAGCACACCCTTTTCATCATGCCACGGAATGATCCTGTCCCTGACAACGACTATCTTTTTGAACGAGTCTGCCACACGGTACAGCGAGTTAGTTTCCTGCAGGCGCTTCTCTTCATCGGAAATGGAAAGCGCCGACTGCACATAATATTTCTTGCTGCCTTTGCTTGCAACAAAGTCTATTTCGAGCCTGGAGCGGACGCTCTTTCCGGATTCGTCCCGGTGGTTGTATTCCACAACGCCCACATCAACGTTGAAATCACGATATTGCAGCTCGTTGTAAATGATGTTCTCCATGATGTGGTTTTCCTCCTGCTGGCGGAAATTCAGCCGTGCATTGCGAAGTCCCACATCGCTGAAATAGTATTTGAGCGGCGAGCCAATGTATTTTCTGCCCTTGACATCATAGCGCTCCGCCTTTGAAATCATGAAAGAATCAATGAAGAAATCGAGGTATCTCGCTACCGTTGCGGAATCAATATCGATCTGACGGACGCTGTGGAATGTCTTTGCAATATTGCTCGGGTTAGTCAGCGAACCTATCGAAGATGAGATTATATTCAGCAGTTCGTCAAGTACGGATTTCTCGTGAAGTATCTTGTTCCGCTCGACAATATCGCTGATGTAGATTTTGTCGAACAGATTCTGGAGATACTGCGCTTTTTCCTCATGGGTCTTTTTCCGCATAATAAACGGCATTCCGCCATATGTGAAATACTCCTGCCATGCGTTATGCCTGTCACCGTCGTATGC
>CAKSEE010000029.1 GCA_934446455.1 uncultured Oscillospiraceae bacterium
TCGCTATACCGACGAGGAAACTATCGACATCGTGCAGATGGTGCTTGCGGGTAAGGTCAACAAGGACCTTGTTTCCCTGCTGGAAAGCCGCGGCGGCAAGGCTGTCGGCTTATGCGGACTTGACGGCAACCTTATCGAGGCGCAGACACTCAACCCCGACCTCGGCTATGTCGGAGACATAACGCAGGTGAACCCCAAAATCATCTTCGATTCGCTCAGCAACGGTTATATTCCCGTTATTTCCACGGTTGCGCGCGGAAAGGACGGCACGGTGTTCAACATCAACGCCGACACCGCAGCGGCGCGTATCGCAGCGGAGATGAAAGCAGCAAACCTCATTCTGCTTACCGACATACGCGGCCTGCTTGAAAACAAGGACGACGATTCCACGCTTATACGCGAGGTGGGCGTAAGCTATGTTCCCTACCTCAAAAAACAGGGCATAATCTCGGGCGGCATGATTCCGAAGATCGAATGCTGCGTTGAGGCTGTAAGGCGCGGCGTTCCGCACACAAGCATAATCGACGGAAGGATACCGCATTCAATACTTATAGAGCTGCTGACGAACGTCGGCGCAGGCACGATGATAGTACCGTAAGGAGGCGCGGCATGAGCAAGACTATAGAGCAATTCAACGAATACGTTATGCCGTCCTACGGCAGGTACGACCTTGTTCTTGAAAGCGGCAGCGGCCGCACCGCGCGCGACGAGGACGGCAGGGCGTACATCGACTTCGGCTCGGGAATCGGCACAAACTCGCTCGGCTACTGCAACGAGGCATGGGTGAACGCCGTATGTGCGCAGGCGCACAAGATACAGCACACCTCAAACTACTACTACACAAAGGTGCAGGCAGACTTTGCAAAGCGCCTTTGCGAGGCTGCGGGCTACACCGATATGTTCTTTGGCAACAGCGGCGCGGAGGCTAACGAGTGCGCGATAAAGATAGCGCGCAAGTACAGCTTTGACAAGTATGGCAAGGGCAGGCACAACATAATCACCCTTGTAAACTCGTTCCACGGCAGAACGCTCTGCACGCTTTCCGCAACCGGGCAGGACGTTTTCCACAACTACTTCTTCCCGTTTGTGGAGGGCTTCATCAACGTTGAAGCGAACAACATAGACGACCTGCGCGCAAAGCTCGACGACACGGTTTGCGCCGTAATGTTCGAGTATGTGCAGGGCGAGGGCGGCGTAATGGCGCTCGACCCCGCGTTTGTTGACGAGATATTCCGCCTGTGCGCCGAAAAGGACGCGCTTACCATTGCAGATGAGGTGCAGACGGGCGTCGGCAGAACAGGCAGGCTGCTTGCGGGCGACCACTACGGCAAAAAGGCTGACCTCACCACCCTTGCAAAGGGACTCGCGGGCGGCGTGCCGATAGGCGTGTGCCTTTCGGGTGAGAAGTGCGCGCGCGTTCTCACCGCGGGAACGCACGGCTCTACTTTCGGCGGCAACCCTATTTCCTGCGCAGGCGGACTTGCCGTGCTTGACACGGTGCTTGCAGAGGGCTTCCTTGACGAGGCCGCGAAAAAGGGCGCTTATATCCGCGAAAGGCTGCTTACATCGCCGGAAGTCGCAGGAGTAAGCGGTCTTGGGCTGATGATAGGCATTGAGCTTAAGACGAAAAAGGCGGGCGACATTGTTAAGGCGGCGCTTGACAAGGGGCTGCTGCTGCTGACGGCAAAAACGCGCGTAAGGCTCCTCCCTCCGCTTACCATAACCTACGAGGAAATTGACAAGGGGCTTGCAATTCTGCTTGACCTGCTTAACAGCTGAGAAAGGCGGCGTCATGAAAAAAATCGCGCAGATTATTTCCGTACTCAGTCTGCCTGTCGCGGCGTTGATTATTATTCTTAAGGAAGCACTGATTAAATCTGGTGCGTATATTGCGCAGTCAGATTTTTCGTCAGATTATACAATGAGGACGACGCAAGGCTGGTCTGTCGGTCAGCCCCTCTGTCACTCCGTGACACCTCCCCCACCGGGGGAGACCACGCCTTGCTAGGACGAATTGTGCAAGATGACGGAAAATATGCAAGCAAGATACGCAGCAATCTGTCAGGCGTAATTTAATCAGTGGTTCCTTAATATCAGAGTCCTTTTCGGGCGCGGGGCGTTTATAGGCTTCGCTATATTCTCGCTGATAAAAAGCGGCATTTTTATGGGCTTTATCGGAAATCTTCTTGCCCTTGTCGTCACGGCGCTTGCATTTGCGGCTATGGGCCGGTTCGGTATACAGCTGACAATAATGAACAGGGAGAGCGCGCGCAAACCCGCATTCATTTCGGGCGTATGCGTTACACTGCTTGCCGTAGTATCGCTATTTTTCAGCTTCGGACACGGTTTCAACTTCGGAGACATACTCATTATCCTCTTCCCTGCCGTGTATACTTACTTTGTTGTTCAGTCCACAAAGGTTTAAGGCATAAAAACGTAATGAAAGGAATCAATTGCTATGAAACACCTTCTGAAACTTCTCGACCTCAGCTCAGAGGAGATCATCGACATTCTTAACCTTGCCGACCAGCTCAAATACGAGCAGAAGCACGGCATTCCGCACAACATTCTGCGCGGCATGACCCTCGGCATGATATTCCAGAAGTCCTCGACAAGAACACGCGTTTCATTTGAAACGGGTATGTATCAGCTCGGCGGACAGGCGCTGTTCCTCTCCTCGCGCGACCTGCAGATAGGCCGCGGCGAGCCCGTTCAGGACACCGCGCGCGTTCTCTCGCGCTACCTCAACGGTATCATGATACGCACATTTGAGCAGAAGGAAGTCGAGAACCTCGCGGAATACGGCACTATCCCGATAATCAACGGTCTTACGGACTTCTGCCACCCCTGCCAGGTGCTTGCGGACCTGCAGACAATACGCGAGTACAAGAACAAGCTTGAGGGGCTTAAGTTCTGCTACATCGGCGACGGCAACAACATGGCGAACTCCCTCACCGTGGGCGCGCTTAAGGTCGGCATGAGCGTTTCGCTTGCGTGCCCCGAGGGCTACTACCCAGACAAGCAGGTGCTTGACTTTGCCGCGAAGTACCCCGGCAAGTTCAGCATTGTTCAGAACCCCGTTGAAGCTGCGGCTGACGCCGACGCGGTATACACCGACGTATGGGCTTCCATGGGTCAGGAGGGCGAAGCGGAAAAGCGCAAGGCCGTATTCACGGGCTACCAGATAAACGACGCAGTTATGGCTTCCGCAAAGAGCGACGCTATCGTGCTGCACTGCCTGCCTGCGCACCGTGAGGAGGAGATAACCGCAAAGGTTTTCGAGCAGCACGCTGTCGAGATCTTCGACGAGGCTGAGAACAGACTCCACGCGCAGAAGGCGGTCATGGTTCGCCTTATGGCTCCCGAAAAGTAATTATAAACGCACTACCCCGCCGCTATATAACGGCGGGGATAATTCTGCACAAAAATAGGGCGCTCCTCAAAAGAGCGCCCTATTTTCTGTTATGCCGTGTAAAGCTGTGCCATTATGTCGGCGAACTGCTCTGTTGTAAGCCCGCTTGTTTGCAGGGTGAAGTGCAGCCCGTCCTTTATGAAGCCGCCATACATTGACTGTGATTCCTTGTCGCAGCAGACGTACACGCGGCTTAAGCTGCCCGTTTCAAACGCCTCGCGGTTCGCTTCAAGGTAGTCCGCGCAGAAGCCCTCGCTCGCCTGCGGGTCAAGCTCCGCAAAGCATGAACCCAAGTACCGCTCGGAGAAGTCGCCCTCAAGCACGTTTACACACACGGTCTGCGTGCTGTCCGCGTAATTGTCCGCGTTGCAAAGATTCAGCGTGTAGCTCTTCATCGTTGCGGTTTTATTTTTGAAATACGCCGTTTTATCGCAGCAGTACACACTTCCCGTGAAATACTGCTGCGCCTCGCGGAACGCCTCGTCGTCCGTTTCGCCCTCCAGCGGCTGCCCCGTGTGGAACAGCTGAAGGTTATATCCGTCGTGGAACTGAGCGTAATTTGCGTTGTAGGAAAGCTCCCTGAGCTGCGCTCTGAACGGCACTTCAAGCGCGCTTACGTCAATGCCGCTGAACGCCTTCATGTCGTCCTCTGTGTACATCATAACCCTGCCGCTCTTGTCGTATTCGCCCGGTTCGTATCCCATAACGTCCGCCATATAGCCGCCGCCCGTGCCGTAGTAGCTGCCGCTGTTTACCACAAGCGCGCCGTGCGCGGTGTCAACCGTTTCGCTAACGTTGTAAACCTCGCTGCTGTCAAGCGGGAACGCCTGTATAAGCACCGTCATTACGTCCGCGAACTCGCGCGGGGTCATGCCCTTTGCGCTTACCGTGATGAAGAGCGCCGCCGACGGGTCGCCGCACGTTCTGCGGAAGCCCTCGTAATACGCTGTGCCGTCTACGACCTTGCCGCCAAGCCATGTGTTGTTTGTAGGGTCTGCGCCGCTCGTAAAGTCAAGCCCTACCGCCTGCGCCATTGACGGTATCACGCACGAGCCGCTGTCGCCGCCCTCAATAAGCCAGCACTTGCCGCTCCTGTCGGCAACGCGCCGCGAGTCGTAGAGGTGCGGGTCGTCTGCAAAGTTTATATAAAGCTCCCTGCCAGCGCCTGTATAGTGCAGGCTTATAAACGAGCCGTCGTCCAGAAGCACGCTCGTATTAGCGTCAAGCGACATTCCCTTTGCAGCGCGCACGTCCATCTCGTTTACATCGCCAATGTACGCCACGCCTTCAAAGCCCGTAAGCTCCGCTGCGCGCTCGGCTGCCTCTGCGGCGGTACCGCCAAACGCCGCGTATTCGCCGCGGGGGGAATATTCCTGCCCGTCAAGCTTCACGCCGTATTCAATCTGCGCACGCTGCGTGTTATAGCTGTAGCCGATATCGCCGTTTTCATCGGCATAGTAGTAAGGCTCTGCGTTGTACAGCTGAATAATCACGCCCGCGAACTCGTCAAGGTCAAGGTTCTTCGAGTGCGCTATAAATGTTATTCCGAGCGTGTTATTCTTGAATATCGCGTAGTAATCCGCGTCGTTCCTGCCGAAATAAATGCAGCTGCAATCGTTCGCTGTTTCAAAGCGCGTGTCAGCCATTACAAGCTCGCGCGACTGCGGAAGCCCGCCGTAAACGCTGTTGTCCGCCAGACCCGAAACAGCGTAAACCGCAACGCTCTTGTCGCCCGAATCCTCGCTGTAGAAAGCAGCTACCTCGCGCGTACCCGTCTTTCCGCTGAATGCGGGGCATTTATCAGAGGTGAATACGCCCAGATTCTCGTCATAGTACGTCGCCGAAACCTCGTCAAGACCCTGACTGCGCAGTTTGTCAAAATCGAAATTGTTGTAGACTGCCGCGTATTCAAGCGAATAGCCGACCGTTTCAAACGGCACTTCAAGCCCGTTCAGCACGTCGCTGCCGATGAACTCCGCCGCCTGCCACGGCACATAGTCGCGGTCGTGCACAACGGGAACGCCCGCGTTATAGCTCGGCGAGAAATCGTAGAGGTTCACCGTACCGTAGACCGTCTGAACGCTCTCCTCCGCGTCGGGGTAAACTTCAGCCTTTTCTTCCACAAGCTGCGCCAGCAGGTAGGACATCTGCTCAGCCGTAAGCCCCTTTGCGGTGAGGTTCATATAATTTCCCCGGTTGTCGCGCCATTCCGCAAGGTATGTTTCAGCCGATTCACTGCCCGAAAACAGCACCTCAGTCCCGCGGAATACGCTCATTACAGAGGTTGCCGCGCAATAACCGCGGCGGCTCTCGCGGTAGTCTCCGCGAAGCACGCTTATCTCGACAGCCTTGCCCGCGTCAGCGCCTGCGCCCTCGAACTGAATCTTGTATATCTCGGTGTCGTCGCTCTCGCGGACGTAGCATTCAAGACTCGTTGAGCCGGTTATCGGTATATTGTAATTCTCAATATAGAAGTCGAGCTTCTCGTCGCTCGATAGCTCAAGATAGTTCTCGTTGTCCTCGTCGTTTGCGTACTTCACCTCGCCCCTGTAGGAAACAAGGTCTGCGGTGCGGGCCGCAAGCTCGTTTACGGTAAGCGTGCCGTAGCCAGTTTTTATTTCCTCCGCAGAAACGCCCGTGCCGCCCTCGCCGAAGCTCTCGGGGAGCGACGCCGCGCCGTACATGAAATAGCTTATAACGCCCGCCATTTCGTCCTCGGTAAGCCCCTCGGCGGTTATTATATAATTCGCGCCGCTCTCAGCCGTCCACGCAGCGCTGTAATACGCCCTGCCGTCAACGCGCTCCTCGCAGAGGGAAACGCTCGTGTACTCGGGCGACAGGCAGTTCTGCACAAAGTAGTCCTGCGCACTCATAATATTGGACGGCGTGCAGGAATAGGGCGCAATCACCTTGCCGTCGGGCAGGGCTATATACTCAACCTCGCCCTCGCCGCATTCGCCGTGGTTCACAACAAAACGTCCGTTTGCGGTGGAATACTCCGTCCACAACGTGCCGCCGCGCGTCATCAGGTCGCCCTCGCCCGTCACAAAATCAAGCGTGGCGGTAATGTTCAGAATGCAGCTTACTTCAGAAAGCGTATGCATCGCTTCCGCCGTATGCTCGGGGTAATCCGTGGTCTTACCGTCGCTCGTGAAAAAAAGCGTTCCCACAGCGCCGGAAATTGCGCGGTAATACTTCGGGCTTTCGGGTTCGGGGAGATTTTCCTCGGTCTGCTCCTCGTTCGGGCCTATAATATCTGCATTCCGCGCGAGGTACGTTCCGCCCCATACCGCGAGAGCAATCACAGCGACTGCTGCGCCTGCGCCCGCCGCTATCTTCCACGGCGCGCGGCGCGACTTTGGAACGGTTATCTCCTTGGGACGTACCTCGGGAATATCCGCGTGTTCCGCCTGTCCGCCCTGCTCTGCCTGCTCGCCCTGCGCCATTGCACGGAGCTTTTCAAGCGCCGCCGACTTGAACTCGTCAGAGAGCGCAATTTTGCCGTACGCCGACTTAAATTCTGCCTTATTCATATCGCGTCACCCTCCAGACTTGTTTTCAGCACCGAGCGCCCGCGTTCAAGGCGCTTGTATACCGTATTTTCGCTTATGCCGAGCGCCTGCGCTATCTGCGCGGCGGGCATATCCTCAAAGTAGAACATATAAACCGTAGTCCTTAGCTTTTCGGGCAGGCGCATTACAATGTCCAGCACCTCAAGCTCCCCGCCCGTAAGCGGCGCGCGCAGCGTTCCTGCAAGCATTTCATCTAAGGGAATATTGCGCCTTATCCGCGACGACTTAAGTACGTTGAGCGACTTGTTCTCCGCTGTGCGGATAAGCCACGCCTTGATGTGCTCCGCGTCCTCAAAGCTGCCGCCCTTAAGCAGCGCAGAAAAAACGTCCATAACGACGTCCTGCGCCTCCTCGCGGTTCTTTACGATATTCAGCGATATTCTGAACACCATGTCTGCGTGCGCGCTGAACAGCCCCTCCAGCGCCTGCGGCGTAATATAAATCAAGAAATCACGACCTTTCCTTTTTTGAAGCGCCACGCGCTTCTTTGCCGTTTCTGTATAATAAGACAACTCAAAAAACGGATTTCTGACATTGCAGCAGAATTTTTACACAAAAAAGCACGCAGAAGATTCTGCGCGCCCTGTGTCGTCACCCCTTTTCAGGAAACGCCAGCCGCTCGTAATACAGCTCCCCCACCTCGCACGCAAGCTCCTCGGTGACGTCAAGCGCGCCTGCTGCAAGCCTTTCGGCACGCTCGTAACCGGCGGGGTCGAAGCAGCGTATTATTCCCGACGTGACCGCCCCCTGCGCGAAGCCCGCGCCGCGCAGCTTCTCGGGAATAACGCCCGTTTTTATCAGCGCAGCAAAGCCCTCCCGCGTGAATGGCTCCCCCGAAAAAAAGAACCGCCCGCCATAACGCCGCGAAAACACCTCGAGCGCCGCCGCGCAGCGCGCCCTGTCCGACTGAAACGCCCTTACATCGCGCTGCGACACGAATATGTCCTCGCCAATGTAGAGCATATCGCGGTCGGTCATTATGCCGTCAGCGTCGATTATGCCCTCGTCCAGCATTATTCTGAGCGCCATTGCAGCGCCTGCCGCCGAAAGCCCCACGCCGTCCGTATCACCCGACACGCTGTAGCAAAGCGTGCCGTCGTGCTCGCGCGTTACCGAATCCACAGCGCCCGCCGAATGGAGCATTCCGCTTTCAAGCCCGTCTGCGGAAAACGCGCCGCACAGCCCGAAAGAAGCGCACCGCACTTCCCCCGCGCCAACATGCGCCATGCACAGGGTATCCGAAAACTCCGCAGCGCAGCATTCGCCCTCGGGCAGCGTGAGCAGCGCCGCCGTAAACCGCCCGCTTATTCCCGCGCTGATGTACGGCATGACGAAAAGGTGCGTTTCGGGCCGCAGAAAAAGCTCCTGCTGCGAAAGCGCGTCCTCAATGAACGCGGAAATATGCACGGGAGCTGCAAATCCCACCATTTTTATAGCGGAAGCGTTTACGCCAAGCTCACGCCCCGCCGCGGAAAACGCCCTGCAGAGAAGCTCCGTGACGTTCTGCGCGCTAACTGCCTCTCCCTGAAAAATGGCACGGGCAACGCTTCGCGACAGGCGCAGGTCGTAGTATGTAAGCGTAATGCCGCACGGGGTTATGTCAACGGCGGCGGCAAGCTCCCCGCTGCGTTCCGCGCGGAATCTTTCAAATGCTGTGTGTTGATTTATCATGATTATCTCCTGTTATAAAAAAATTCGTAAAAGCTGTTGAAATCGGACGAATTTTTTGTTATAATATTTGTCGGAAGGTCAGAGCTGATTCTGACCGCAAGGAAAGGTGACGGCAAGTATGTATTACAATCATCTCATTGACATGGACGATTACTCCGTGTCACGCTGGAACTCCATAATATCTCTCGCGGAGGACATAAAGCGCCGCCCCGAAAGCTATGCGGACAAATGCAGGGGCAAGATAATGGCGACCCTTTTCTACGAGCCGTCTACGCGCACGCAGATGAGTTTTCAGGCGGCAATGCTCCGCCTTGGCGGCAGCATAATCGGGTTCGATAACCCCGGCAATTCCTCCGTATCAAAAGGCGAAAACCTCAAGGACACCGTGAAGATAGTCAGCACCTACTCCGACGTGCTGGTTATGCGCCACTCGCAGGAGGGCGCGGCAAGAGCCGCTTCGCTCTGCGCAGACTGCCCTGTGATAAACGCAGGCGACGGCGGACACCTCCACCCGACGCAGACGCTTACCGACCTGCTTACGCTCAAAACCGAGCTTGGCAGACTGGAGGGGTTGACCGTTGGACTCTGCGGCGACCTTAAGTACGGGCGCACCGTGCATTCGCTTCTTAAGGCTCTCTCCTGCTACCCGAACAACAGGTTTATCCTCATTTCAACCGAAAGCCTTGCGCTGCCGTCCTATGTCAAGGAGATACTGACCGCGCGCGGCTGCGAGTTCCGCGAGGTAAAGACGATAGACGAAGTGCTGCCGCAGCTCGATATGCTCTACATGACGCGCATTCAGCGCGAGCGCTTCAACGACGCAGACGAGTACGAGCGCCAGAAGAACATCTACCGACTTACCGCTGCGAAAATGCAGTTTGCACGCAGGGACATGATAGTAATGCACCCGCTGCCGCGCGTAAACGAGATTGAAGTCGCTGTGGACGATGACCCGAGGGCGGCATATTTCAGACAGGCGAACAACGGTATGTTCGTGCGCATGGCGCTTATCCTTACAACGCTTGAATGCCAGCCGCAAAAACGCCCGCTGCTTAAGGGTGTGGTTCACAGCAAAGTTTCCTGCCCGAACCCAAAGTGCATTACGCAGACCGAGCTTTATCTGCCGCACAGCTTCAAGAAATACGGCGATATGCTGATTTGCGAATACTGCGACGAGCGCACGCTTAGCGATACTTAATGCTACATAACATAAAACGGCGGCTTTACGGCTGCCGTTTTTCGCTCGTGAAGCCAACTGCCGCTTTACCGCGCACGGCTCGGGAGGCTGAATAAAGCAAATGTCAATAGCAGCAGGCAAAACCCGTGATTAACATTAAGCGGCTCGGTTTATCGCCGAGCCGCAAAACTTTATCTGAAATAACCTGTTAGCCGAGAACGGAGAGCAGGACGCCCGCCGCAACGGCAGAACCGATAACGCCCGCAACGTTCGGACCCATAGCGTGCATGAGCAGGAAGTTGGAGGGGTTGGTTTCCTGACCGACCTTCTGCGAAACTCGCGCCGCCATAGGAACTGCGGAAACGCCCGCAGAGCCGATAAGCGGATTTATCTTGCCGCCCGAAAGCAGGTACATAAGCTTGCCGAGGAGAACGCCGCACGCCGTACCAACGCAGAATGCGATAAGACCAAGCGCGATAATGAAAAGCGTCTTTACGTTCAGGAAGTTCTCCGCAACCGCAGTCGCGCCGACAGTTACACCGAGGAAAATCGTGATGATGTTCATAAGCTCGTTCTGCGCAGTCTTAACAAGTCTGTCGCAGACGCCGCTTTCCTTCATAAGGTTGCCGAGCATGAGCATTCCGACAAGCGAAGCCGCGTCGGGAACGATAAGCGATACGATAACCGTAACCGCAATCGGGAATACGACCTTCTCCACCTTGGATACCTGACGGAGCTGACCCATCCTGACCTCGCGCTCCTTCTTGGTGGTGAGCAGCTTCATGATAGGCGGCTGGATAACAGGCACGAGCGCCATGTAGGAGTACGCCGCAACAGCGATAGAGCCGAGAAGCTGGGGAGCAAGCTTGGATGTAAGGAATATTGCCGTAGGACCGTCCGCACCGCCGATGATAGCGATGGAAGCCGCTTCCTTAAGCGTAAAGTCTGCAACGCCTGTAAGGTTGAGCAGGCACGCACCAAGGAACGTAAAGAAGATACCGCCCTGAGCCGCAGCACCGAGCAGGAAGCTCTTCGGGTTCGCTATAAGCGGACCAAAGTCAGTCATAGAGCCGATGCCGAGGAAGATAACGGGGGGATAGATACCGAGCTTAACACCAAGGTAGAGCATATCGAGCAGACCGCCATCATGCAGCACCCTGCCGTAGTCAAGGCTCGTTTCTTTCACATAGCTTACCGTTATTTGCCCCATGTTCTCAATGTATTCGGGAGCGAAGTAGGGGTTGGTAGCGGGATTCCACAGCTCTGCGTGGTAAAGACCCGAAAAGGGCAGGTTCGTAAGAAGCATACCGAATGCAATGGGAAGCATGAGCAGCGGCTCATACTGTTTTACAATGGCAAGGTAGAACAGTACAAATGACAGCAGTATCATTATTACGGACTGTATCGTCATTCCGGCAAAGCCTGACTTTACAACCAGTCCGACAAGGGTATCAGAAAATATTTCCATGCGTTGTATTATCCTTTCTGTCGGTTTTTCAGAACGGGCGTGTGTTGTCGCCTATGCCTGCAAGGCTCCACGCAGAGCGCGACCTGCCATCCTTGCGGCGGACGTTTCTTATGGTGTAATTCTTGCCGTCCTGCTCGGAATATGCGGCGATCGCAGCACTTATTACAGCCATTATCTCATCGTCGTCCTCTGCCTCATCCTCCGCAGCAGCCTCCTCAACGGGAGCGGGCGCAGGTGCGGGCGCTGCAGCCTTTGCTGCCTGTGCCTTATTCTTCTTCCTGTTATCCATCGACCTGAAGAATGTGCCCATGAGCCAGAAAAGAAGTATAAGCAAACCAAGGATAACGAAAACGACCAGCAGACCCGTAATGGTCAGTATCCCGACAGAACCCCAGTAATCGGGATCGGCAATCTGCTGCTGGGCTATCGTCTTATCCGCCGTGGCAACGTAGGAGTTCATTCTGTCGATGACTCCCTGAGCTTCCTCAGAAGCTGCCGCAGCCGATAGAAGGGAAAACGCAGTGTTCATATGATGTCTCCTTTTTCTTCCCCCTTTCGGGGGTATGGTCTATCAATCAAAACTATTATACTATATTCTGCTCAGAATTTCAACCGCTTATTTGAGATTTTTTTGACAAAGTTTTTCGGGGAAAAACAGTCAATTTATACAAAAACACAATATCGGGTATCTGATTCTGTGCTTTTTCGACAAAATGTGCCTATATGAGCATTTTGGCTTTAGTAGAACCCGCCGTCCACGCCCAGCACCTGCCCCGTTACAAAGCGGTTTTCCGCAAGAAAGCGCACAGCCTGCGCTACCTCCTCCGCTCTGCCGAGCCTGCCCACGGGCGTCTGCTCGGACAGCTCGCGCAGGTCGTCCCCGGTGAGGTGCGCGCTGTTCATCGGGCTGTCGATAACACCGGGCGCAACACAGTTTACGGTAACGCCCGAGGCGCCCACTTCCTTTGCAAGCGCCTTTGTAAGCCCTATAACGCCCGCCTTTGCTGCGGAATAGTGCACCTCACACGAAGCGCCGTGCACTCCCCATACAGAGGATACGTTGACGATAGCGCCGCATTTGCGCGCTATCATATTTCGCAGCACAGCATGACAGGTGTTGAAGCACCCCGTGAGGTTCACCGCAAGCATTCTGTCCCAGTCCTGCGGCGTTATGTCGCCGAAAACCTTGATCTGCGATATGCCCGCGTTGTTCACAAGCACGTCGATATGGCCGTAATCATGCAGCACCTGAGCCACCGCGCGCTCAACGCTTTCCCTGTCCGCAACGTCCATCTGCACCGCAGCGCAGCGCAGGCGTCCGCAAAGGGTCTGCGCCTGCTCCGCGCGCGTGTTGTAGGTGAATACAACATCGTCCGTCGCGGCGTAGTTTTCGGCGATTGCCGCGCCGATAGCGCCCGTGCCGCCCGTTATCAGAACGGTCATTCCACGCTTACCTTTATCTCGCCGCCGTCGGCATTCACCGTAACGCGCGAGAGCTTTCTGTCGGCGTTGTCAATGAGCTGATTTGCAAGGCTGTCCTCGATGTCCGAGCGGATAACCCTGCGGATATCTCTGCCACCGAACTTGCCGCCGAACGCCTTTTTAGCGACTGCGGGGTATACGTTCTCGGCAATGTCAAGCCTGAGCTTCTTCTCCTTAAGCGGCGAACGTATCTCCTCGAGCATAAGGCGCGCTATCTTCGCGTACGCTCCCTCGCTGAGCGGCGAGAACGTCACGATTTCGTCTATACGTCCGAGGAACTCGGGGCGCAGGAACTCCCGCAGGCCCTTCATCGCGCGCTCCTTTGTCATGTCGCCCTCGCTCTTGCTGAAGCCTATGCCGTTCATGCCCGTGCTTGAGCCCGCGTTGGACGTCATGCAGATAACGGTGTTCTCAAAGCTTACAGACCTGCCGTGAGAGTCGTTTATCTTGCCCTCGTCAAGAATCTGAAGCAGGATATTCATAACGTCAGGGTGCGCCTTTTCTATCTCGTCAAAGAGTATTACGGAATAGGGCTTTCTGCGGACGCGCTCGGTGAGCTGCCCTGCCTCGTCGTAGCCGACATATCCCGGAGGCGAGCCGATTATCTTGGACACGCTGTGCTTTTCCATGAACTCGGACATATCAAGCCTTATAAGCGGCTCTACCGTGTCGAACATCTCGCCCGCAAGCACCTTTACAAGCTCGGTTTTGCCAACGCCCGTGGGTCCAACGAAAATGAACGACGCAGGTCTGCGGCGGGAAGTGAGCTGAACGCGGGTGCGCTTTATCGCCTTTGCTACGAGCTCGCAAGCCTCGTCCTGCCCTATCACCTTTGCCTTAAGGTTCTCCTCAAGCTTTCCTATGCGCCTGTATTCGGTTTCCTGTATCCTGTTCGCGGGGATTCCCGTCCACAGCTCAATTACCTTTGAAAGGTCGTCGAGCGTTACGGAAACGTTCTCCGCCTTGTCCTTAAGCTCGGCGTTCTTCTCCTCCGCCTTTGCAATCTCAGTCTTAACCTGCGCCATGCGCTCATAGTCCGGCGGAGTTTCCTCAGAAAGGGTATTTTCCTCCTCACGCAGCTTTTCAAGCGCCTTTTTGGTCTTTTCATACTCGGTTATGCTTGAGTTTTCAAGGCTTGCGCACGCGCACGCCTCGTCAAGCAGGTCTATAGCCTTGTCCGGCAGGAAACGGTCGTTGATATAGCGCTCGGAAAGTACCGCGCACATTCTCGTAACCTCGTCGTCCACCTTTACCTTGTGGTGATTCTCATAATACTCCTTAATACCGCTCAGAAGCTCGACTGTTTCTTCGATAGTCGGCTCGTTTACGGTAACGGGCTGAAAGCGGCGCTCCAGGGCGCTGTCCTTTTCGATGTGCTTTCTGTACTCCTCGAACGTGGTAGCGCCTATCACCTGAAGCTCTCCCCTTGAAAGCGCGGGCTTGAACATATTAGCGGCGTTCATCGTACCCTCGCTGTCGCCGCCCGTGCCGACAAGGTTGTGTACCTCGTCCACGAAAAGCATAACGTTGCCCGCGTTCTTTATCTCCTCCAGCAGGGACTTCACTCGGCTCTCAAACTGCCCCCTGAACTGCGTACCCGCGATAAGCGCGGTAAGGTCGAGCATATAAAGCTCCTTATCCTGAAGCCTGAACGGCACATCGCCGCTTGCAAGCCTGAGCGCAAGCCCCTCGGCAATGGCTGTTTTGCCGACGCCGGGTTCGCCTATAAGGCAGGGATTGTTCTTTGAGCGGCGGGAAAGTATCTGCAATACGCGGTAAATCTCCTTTTCCCTGCCGATAATGCGATCTATCTTGCCCTCCGCGGCGCGGCGGGTAAGGTTTGTGCAGTAGGTTTCAAGGCAGCGGCGCTTCTTGTCGGTCTTTTCGGATTTTTTGCGCGGCCTGCGCTCGGGCGCTTCGTCAGCGCTCTCCTCGTCGTGCTTTTCGTGCTTGTCGTCAGAGCCGCTCATGCTGCCGAACAGATTGCGCAGAAAGCTCGGAACCGTGCCTGCGCCGCCGCGCTCAAACAGCCCCTCGCCCTCTTTTTCGGCGCTTTCCTCCTCCTCGTCGTGGGAGTCCTCGCCGTCGTTCTCGTCGCTCCGGTTGCCAAGGCCGAACAGCCCCTCCATACCCTCAAGGGCGCCGGGGTCTATCTCTCCGTTTTCGTCAAGAACGCTCTCACAGGCATTGTTGAAGTCGTCCTCGGATATGCCCATCTGCTTTAAGTAATCGCTCACCTGCGGAATGCCAAGCTCCTTGGCGCAGGGCAGGCAAAGCCCCTCGTCCTTGCGCTCAGAGCCGTTCATCGTGGAGATGAAGATTACTGCGGGACGTTTTTTACATCTCGTACACATCATCATTTTCATGTTGTCTACCTCTCTTTATTGGTTTATTTCAAAAAGTTCAGGAAGTCAAGGTGATAAAATAGCCTGAACAGATACGTTTCATCTATTGTAGCTTCGTTCAGGAACAAAACGTTCCCTCCCGTGAGCGTGATAAGCATTCTCACAAAAAGGCACGCCACAAACACCGCGACAGCGCCCTCCAGCGCGCCCAGAACTGCGCCTGCAGCAGAGTTGAACCCGCCAAGCACAGGTATCTTGTTGACGAATTTGAGCAGTGAAGCCACTATGCCAAGCACCGTGCACACAGCCGCAAATATTACAACAAACGCGACGTTGCGCATTATCATCACGAAACACGGCTCGATGATGCCGCCTATTACCGCGTCCCTCGCCGAAGCCGATGTGTCGAGCATGACAAGCACCACAGAGCGCAGCGCGTCAGCGCTGCCGTTTGATATAGCCGCAGCCGTATCCCCGAATATTATCGGCAGAGCCTCGCCCACCTGCGTTGTGAACTGCGTGAAAGGCTCCAGCAGCTCGGACTCCTGCGCGTTTACCGCAAGGTACTGCGCCACCGCCATTTTGCCAAGTCCGTACTTTTCAATATCCGCGCGCGTGAACTCCGCCGTCTTTGCGCTCACGTCAGAAAAATCAGTGTCCTGCGCTATGCCGAAGCGCGAAAGGTCCGCCTGCGCTATGCCCGTTGCGCTCAGGTCAAGCGAGGAGAGGTCTACTATAGCCTTGCCCGTGCCGCCGTAATCAGGCGCGACGTCGCGCGCGGGCGTACCCGAAACGAGCACCGCACCGTAATCAAGCGCCTCTATGCCGCCAAGCGAAATCTCCTCCATAGCGTCGCCAAGCTGCTTGTCGACCGCCTGCTCGAGCTTCTCCTCCACAAGCGATTTATAGAGCGAGCGCGTTACAGGCTCGCTGAACGTCATTGCACATATAAACGCCGCCACTACCGCAACAGCGCTCACCACTGCGCTCGCGAAGCCCTTTTTAAGCCCCGCGAACAGCATTCCTATAATAAATGCCGCCGCAATGATGTCATATATAAAGGCATAATTCTCCATAATACTCCTTTCGGAACGCCTGTCAGAGCACCTGCTTCTGTACGGTGTTGTAGCCCAGCAGATAAGCGCTGCCGCCCTCTATCATCATGTCGGAATACACGTCGTCAAGCACATACTCCTTTGTAAGCTCAAGCTTGTCGTCATACGCCCTGAGCGTATTTCCCGACAGTACGTAGAGCGCGTTTGCGCTCACGGCATACGCCGAGGCGCTTTCAACGCCGAGAGTGTACTGCGCTTCCAGCAGCTCGTTATACGCTACCGCAGCAAATGCGTTTGAAGCGGAATCGTTGAACACAAGCACGCGCAGCTTATCCGCGCGCGGAATATCGGCTACGCTGCCCGCAAATCCGCCCGAAGCCTTAACATCTCCGGTCAGCGGGTCAAGCAGCGTGTGGCCGTCTGCGCCGACTATGTACAGCCCGTCGGCGCATAGCTGCGCGGAATATGTAACGCCCGCCGCAAGCTGCGTTTCCCACAGAAAGCTCTCCGTAGACGCGTTTATATCAAGCCTTGCCGCGCTGAAGATAAGCTCGCCGTCGCGCTCGTCCATAAGCGTCAGAAACACGCCTGTTTCATCATCGGTAAAGCACACCTGCATTATCTTCTTATCCGGCGAATAGTAGCGGAATATCTGCTTGCCCTCGCCGTTGAGCACATACAGGCAGTTGGAATACCGCGCGGACGTGGTTACATAAGCGCATCGCTCATTCGTTCCCACCTGCCCGAAAACTATCGTATCGTCAGCAGCGGCAGAATATACCTCCGCCGTGCGGGAAAATACCTTTATCCCCTTGCCGCTCCTGTCATAGACCATAACGCGTTTTGCATTTGAGGACGCCGCGGGGTTCTGAAGCCCGTGCTGTATCCCCGCAATATTCGCTCCGCTTGAATTATAGGTGTAGATGTAGGTGTCCGTAAGCAGGCAGATGTTCTCGCCGAGCTCGTACAGCCCGTAGCCCGCGCTGCCGGGAAGCTCCACGGGAAACGTGCCGCTGTCCGTTTCAAGCGCTGCGTCCTTGAGCGGGGCAAGAATCTTACCCCAGTTTGAAGCCACAAGAATAAGCGCCAGCGCCAGCAGTATTACAAGCGCCGCGCCAAGGCGGAAGCCCCTGCTTTTCCCTGCCTCTTTTTTCGGACTATTATTCATTATAGCACCATACTCCTTTCAAGTCAAGCCCGCAGCGGTAATTACCTGCTCAGTAGCGCACCTCGCTCAGGTAAAGTCCCTCGGGCGGGAGCGTTACCCCCGCAAACGACCTGTCCCCCGTTTCAAGCGCCCGCAGGATATCCTGCTGCGACAGCTTCCCCTCGCTTATATAAATGAGCGTCCCCGCGATTATCCTCACCATGTTGTAGAGAAACCCGCTGCCGCTCACTCTTATCTCGCACAGCCCGTCGCGCTCCGTTACGGTAATGCCGTACACCGTGCGCACCGTAGTGCTTACGCGCGCCTTTCCCTCCGCGCGGCAGAACGCCGCGAAGTCGTGTTCGCCCGTTAAAAGCGCCGCCGCGGCGCGCATTTTCTCAATGTCAAGCGGGTACGGGTAGTGGAACGCAAGCTGCTGCATGAAAACATCGCGCTGCGGCTTGTTGTTTATGACATAGACGTACTCCTTGCCCTGCGTGTCGTAGCGCGCGTGGAAGCCCTCGGGCGCGTCCTCGCAGGAAAGCACGGCAATATCGGGCGGCAGGAGCGTATTCATGCCGCGCACAAAGCCATCGCATGGAATGCGGCTTTCCACCCTCACGTTAAAGCAGAAGCGCCGCGCGTGCACGCCCGCGTCCGTGCGCGAGCAGCCATAGATAACGGGCGGCGGCGTTTTAAGGAGCTTCCCTATCGCGCGCTCTACCGTTTCCTGCACGGTAACGGCGTTGCCCTGCCGCTGAAAGCCGTGGTATGCAGCGCCGTTGTATGCTATGAATACCTTAAGATTCCTCATGTCAGCGCTCCTATGGCAGCATGGGCAGGCAGTTTATCGCTATAACGGCGCCTAAAAGCCCCAGCATTACAGCGCACGCCACCCAGTCGCGCGGCGCCGTGTGAAGCTGCCGCAGGCGCGTTCTGCCCTCGCCGCCGTGATAACAGCGGCATTCCATAGCCGTGGCAAGCTCGTTGGCGCGCTTGAACGCCGACACAAAAAGCGGTATCAGCACAGGCACAAGCGATTTTGCCTTTCTAAGCAGCCCACCGCTGTCAAGCTCTGCGCCGCGCGCTTTCTGCGCGGACATTATCTTGTCCGTTTCCTCGACCAGCGTCGGGATAAAGCGCAGCGCTATCGTCATCATCATGGACAGCTCATGCACGGGGAAATGCAGCTTTTTAAGCGGACTCAGCAGCCGCTCTATAGCGTCCGTCAGCATTATGGGCGATGTGGTGTAGGTAAGCAGCGACATACCGATGATAAGCGCCATTACCCTCACCAGCATAAACACCGCCATTTTTATTCCCTCGGGGTAAACCGAGATTATCCACCACTCAAAAAGCGGCGTTTCCCCCTTGATGAACAGCACGTTAAGCACGCCCGTAAACACCATGAGCGGAACTATGGGCTTTATGCTCTTTAGTATCATGATGAGCTTTATCCCCGCGAGGATATAGCAAACCACCATGAAAAGCAGCCCTGCAAGAAGCCCCGTGTAGCTCTGCGCGGTGAACAGCGCCACAAGGTACACGATATCAAGCAGCAGCTTAACGCGGCTGTCCAGCCTGTGTATAACAGAATTTCCCGGGAAATACTGTCCTATAGTTATATCCTTTATCATTTCTGTCCCTTTGTCGTTCTACCCGTTGATCAACTTTTCAAGCCTCTGCGCGGCGCGGGCGGTCGTATATATGTCGTCGCCGATATCCGTGCCCATACGCTTCATCATGTGAGCCATGCGCGTTATCTGCGGCACGTCAAGCCCTATGTCTGCAAGCTCCTGCGTCCGCGCGAACACCCTGTCGGGCGTATCGTAGCAGAACACCCGCCCCCTGTTCATTACAAGCACCTTTGTCGCAAACCGCACGATATCCTCCATGGAATGCGACACCAGCAGCACGGTCTTTCCCGATTCGCGGTGATAACGCTGAATCTGCGCGAGTATCTTCTCCCTGCCGCGCGGGTCTAAGCCTGCGGCAGGCTCGTCGAGGATAAGCACGGCAGGGTCCATTGCAAGCACCCCCGCGAGCGCTACCCTGCGCTGCTGTCCGCCCGAAAGCTCAAACGGGGAGCGCTCGAGCAGGTGCGTTATGTCCATGCTCTTTGCGGCGCTGCGCACACGCTCGTTTATCTCGTCCTCAGACAGCCCCATGTTGCGCGGACCGTAGGCTATGTCCTTTGCAACGGTTTCCTCAAACAGCTGGTGCTCGGAATACTGGAACACCATGCCCACCTTAAAACGCACCTCGCGTATGTTCACGCCCTTGTCCCAGATGTTTACGCCGTCCGCGAAAACCTCGCCGGAGGTTGGCTTTATAAGCCCGTTAAGGTGCTGTATAAGCGTTGACTTGCCGCTGCCCGTGTGGCCGATTATGCCGACAAGCTCGCCCTTTGCAACGCTGAGCGAAACGCCGTCAACCGCCGCTTTTTCAAACGGCGTGCCAATGCTGTATTTGTAAACAAGGTCCTTAACCTCGACCGCAGGCGTGCCCTCCGCCTGCTTTTCCTCCGCAGGAGCGGTCTGCGGCTCGGGCGGCAGGCTTTTTCCATTTGTAAGGGCGCACAGCGCCTGCGCGCATTCCTCCTCGCCGATTATCTCCTGCGAAATATCTATGCCGTCGCTGCGGAGCATGGAGCACAGCTCTGTCACCTGCGGCACGTCAAGTCCTACGGCGCGCAGGCGCTCCACCTGCGAAAACACTCTTTTAGGCACGTCGTCCATGATTATCCCGCCGCCATCCATAACCACAACGCGGTCTGCCTGCGCCGCCTCGTCCATGTAGTGCGTGATGAACACTACCGTTATGCCCTTGTCGCGGTTCAGGTGCTTTACGGTTTTCATTACCTCGCGCCTGCCGCGCGGGTCAAGCATGGCAGTGGGCTCGTCCATCACGATACAGCGCGGCTGCATGGCAATAACGCCCGCAATGGCAACACGCTGCTTCTGCCCGCCGGAAAGCTGGTGCGGCGCGTGCTCGCGGAACTCGTACATATCCACCTGCCGCAGCGCGTCATCAACGCGCTTTCGTATCTCCTCGGGCGGTACGCCGAGATTCTCGGGCGCGAACGCCACGTCCTCCTCGACAATTGTTGCGACAAGCTGATTGTCGGGGTTCTGGAACACCATGCCGACGTTGCTTCTTATATCGTACAGCCTGTCCTCGTCCGCAGTGTCCATGCCGCAGACCGTCACCCTGCCCGACGTTGGCGTAAGTATGGCGTTGAGGTGCTTGGCAAGCGTTGATTTTCCGCAGCCGTTATGCCCCAGCACCGCCACAAACTGCCCCTCGGGAACGGAAAGCGACACGTTGTCGAGAACGCGCGTCCTGCCGCTCTCGTTGCCCTCGTCGTCGTAGCTTATATAGTCAAAGGAAAGATTTTCTACTTCTATTATGTTCAAGTTCTTTTATCCTCACACATTTTCATGGAAATTTCACCCAAAGCGCACTATAGCCGTGCTTCCGCAGGGCAGCGCAAGACCCGTCTGCTTTACGGGCAGCCCTATCTCCTGCGAATCCACCATGATATCAAAGCGCGCGCCTACAGTCATGCGCAGCAGGTACTCCATTACCGAAGCCGAAAGCCCCGTGGTATAGCTGTTGAGCAACACGAAAAGCGGCTTGTCCGACAGAAGCTCCGTCACGGACGTCATAAGCCCGTAAATGCTGTCCTCAAGCTTCCACATCTCGCCGTTAGTGCCGCGCCCGTAGCTCGGCGGGTCGAGGATTATGCCGTCGTAACGCGTACCGCGCCGTATCTCCCGACCGATGAACTTTACCGCGTCGTCCACTATCCAGCGTATGGGGCGGTCAGAAAGCCCCGAAAGCTTGGCGTTGGTGCGCGCCCAGTCCACCATGCCCTTAACTGCGTCGCAATGGCACACCGAAGCGCCCGCAGCCGCGCACGCAAGGGTCGCTCCCCCCGTATACGCAAACAGGTTAAGCACGTTTATCGGACGCCCCGCGCCGCGTATAAGCCCCGCGCAGTAGTCCCAGTTCACCGCCTGCTCGGGGAAAAGCCCCGTGTGCTTGAAGCCCGTGGGCTTTACCATGAACGTAAGCTCCCCGTACTTTATCTGCCAGCTTTCGGGGAGCTTTCTGCGGTAGTCCCACGCGCCCCCGCCCGAGGACGAGCGGATATACCGCGCATGGGCGCTCCCCCACTCGGGCGCTGTGCCGCTGCATTTCCATATTATCTGCGGGTCGGGGCGGATAAGCGTAACGTCCCCCCAGCGCTCAAGGCGCTCCCCGTCTGATGTGTCTATAAGGCAGTAGTCCTGCCATTTGTCGGATAATCTCATTTCTCTGTCCTCTGTTCTTTTGCGCTCACATGGGCTTTATCGGGTGCCGAACGACTGTTTTAAGGTTTTCGGGCGCGCATCTGCGCGGGTCTGAAAGATATATTTCGTGGTGCATACGGCTTTGCGTGATATCTGCGGCATAGCCGTTCAGCGCGGCGTAGTCGTGCATTGCGGCAATAGTCGCAGGCTCGTCGTCGTAGCTGCCCGTGTGCATACACTGCACGCACAGCCCCTCGCTGTAGGTGAAGAACTCCAACTTTGAAAAGTCCGCCTTTTTCTTCAGCGCAGCCTCGGCTACAGCCCACTCAAAGTCGCTGCGCGTAACAAAATCGGGCAGACGAATCACAGAAATAAAGTTAAACGTCTCTTTATGCGAGAAATCCACCCCGCTCACTCCGTCCTGCCACCAGAAGCCCTCAAGCGGCGGCACGACATAATCAAAATAGCCGTCTATAACATGGCTGCCCTTTTTGCTCATTTTTATCGTGAACGCTATCGGGTACAGCAGCTCGAGCGATTTCTTGTATTCGCCGCCCTCGGCGTTCGGGTCGCCGCTGCCGCGCACCGCAAGGTAATTCATCTGCGGAACGGTTACGATAGTCGGCTTTTTCGGCGGGAGATAGAACTCCCTGTACTCTTTCTTGTAATCAAACGGCATTTTATCCTCCCGAGCTTCAGAGCTTCTGCCACTCAACGCAGTCGGGCAGCTTCATCTCATGCATGAACTCCACCGCAAGCTGCAAAATCCTCTCCTGCGGAATTATCTGCGCGCATTCTATCTGATACATCTCGCCGTCAATGTTCACGTCAAGCACGCCGCGCCTTGCCCTGTCGCCCACGGAAACATACGCCGTGCCGCCCTCGCTCTCAAAATAGTTTACAGAAGCGCCGTCCTCGCAGCAGAGTATCGCAATGCACGGGTAGGTGTCCGTGCCCTCGCCCAGCCAAATCTCGCCGCACGCGGCGTTGAGCGCCGCCTTAAGCTGTTCTTTATCGTCCGCGGGAAAGCTCCCGTTATTTGCACATACAAGCATTTTTTCTCCTTAAGAAAGGCTGTTCCTTACCTCGTCCGCAATGGAATCCGCAAGGCGCCTTACAAGCTCCATATCCTTGCCCTCTACCATAACGCGCACCAGCGGCTCAGTGCCGCTCTCGCGCACGAGAACCCTGCCCTGTGTGCCGAGCTGCGCCTGCGCCTGCGCTATCTTTTCGGTTATGGCGGGGGTCTTATCCCACCTGCCCTTAGCGTGCGCGCCTATCTTCACGTTTACAAGCAGCTGCGGGTAGTCCGTAATGTCCCCGCAGAGCTGCGAAAGGGTCTTGCCCGTTTCCTGCATTACCTTTATGAGCATTGCCGCGGTAAGCTGCCCGTCGCCGGTTGTCGCATGGTCGAGCATGATTATGTGCCCCGACTGCTCTCCGCCTATATTATACCCGCCGCGCTGCATTTCTTCCAGTACGTACCTGTCGCCCACCTTTGCGCAGACAGTTTTCATGCCGTTTTCGCGCATAAAATCGTGGAAGCCGAGGTTGCTCATAACCGTAACGACGGCGGCGTTGCCTTTGAGAATGCCCTTTTCCTTCATGCGCTTTGCAAGGATAGCGATTATCCTGTCGCCGTCCACAACATTGCCGTTTTCGTCCACCGCAAGGCACCTGTCCGCGTCGCCGTCAAACGCGAAGCCCGCAGCCATGCCGCCCTTTTTGACGCACTCGCAAAGCTGCCTTATGTGGGTTGAGCCGCAGTTGTCGTTTATATTGGTGCCGTCGGGTTCGTCCGCGATAAACTCGCAGCCGCTGCCCAGATACGCGAACAGCCTGCGCGCGGTCGCCGCAGAGCTGCCGTTGGCGCAGTCAAAGCAGAAGCGCCTGTCAAGCCCCGCGTAGTCGCCCGTGCCCGCGCAGCCGCGTATGTGCTGTATGTAGTCAGTGCAGGCATTGGCAAGCCTTGTTATCCTGCCTACGTCCGTGCCGCTGCAAAGCGGTATCTGCGCGCTCCCATCGAGGATAAGCGACTCTATCTCCTCCTCCACGCTGTCGGGCAGCTTAAAGCCCTCCGCGGAGAACAGCTTGATGCCGTTGTACTCCACCGTGTTGTGCGAAGCGGATATCATCACGCCCGCGTCCGCGTTGTACGCTCTTACAAGATACGCCACCGCAGGGGTAGGCACAACGCCAAGCTGCAGAGCGTTCGCGCCGACGGAGGCAAGCCCTGCGGAAAGCGCCGCTTCAAGTATCTTTGAGGAGATCCTCGTGTCCATGCCGACAATTATGTTAGGGTGCGCCTTGCCGCTCTCCCTTGTCAGAACGTACGCCGCCGCCCTGCCTATCTCCATTGCGCGCTCGCAGGTAAGCTCCGTTATAGCAACGCCGCGCGCTCCGTCAGTCCCGAATATCCGTCCCATACCGATGTTCCCCCAGAGTAATTATTCCGCTTTAAGCGGTCTGTTTCAGTCAAGCGTCTGTTGTCCGTTCTGCAGAATACCAAGGTGCTTGTATGCAAGAGAAGTAGCAATGCGCCCGCGCGGCGTTTTCGCCACGAAACCGAGCTGCATGAGGTACGGCTCGCACACGTCCTCGAGCGTTACCGCCTCCTCGTTAAGCGCAGAAGCCAGCGTAGACAGCCCTACGGGACCGCCGTTGTAGCCCTTTATCATCATCTCAAGGAAGCGCCTGTCCAGCGAATCCAGCCCAAGCTCGTCTATCTCGAGCCGCTGAAGCGCCATGTCCGCAGTTTTCTGCGTTATCCTGCCATCGCCCAGAACCTCCGCGAAGTCCCTTACGCGCTTAAGCAGGCGGTTTGCAATACGCGGCGTTCCCCTTGAACGGCGGGCAAGCTCCATAGCGCCCCCGCGCTCGCACGGTATGCCGAGTATCATCGCGGAGCGCTGCACGATATCGCAAAGCTCCGCATGGCTGTAAAGCTCGAGCCTCTGCACTACGCCGAAGCGGTCGCGCAGCGGCGCGGAAAGCTGCCCCGAGCGCGTGGTCGCGCCTATAAGCGTGAATTTCGGCAGGTCTATGCGTATTGAGCGCGCCGCAGGGCCGTTGCCCATAACGATGTCGAGAACATAGTCCTCCATCGCAGGGTAAAGCACCTCCTCCACCTGCCGCGACAGGCGGTGTATCTCATCGATAAACAGCACGTCGTTGGGCTGCAGGTTCGTGAGCAGCGCCGCAAGGTCGCCCGCCTTTTCAATCGCAGGACCCGAGGTCACGCGGATATTAACACCCATTTCATTCGCTATTATGCAGGAAAGCGTGGTCTTTCCAAGCCCGGGCGGGCCGTAGAGAAGCACATGGTCAAGGCATTCGCCGCGCTTTTTGGCGGCTTCTATGTAAACCGCCATGTTCTCCTTTACCTTTTCCTGCCCTATATATTCCTCAAGCAGCTTGGGGCGCAGGGTAAGCTCAACGTCGCTGTCGCTTTCATTATATGCGGGTTCCACGATTCTGTCACCGACGTTGAAATCAAGGTCGCCGTCATTCATTTCCAGCATTGTCCGTACCTCCCTCGCTGTCCTTTTCGGTATTTTCGTCCTCTGCTGAGGACGGCTCTGCGCCAAAGCACAGCGTCTGCGTTATCCGCTCGTTAAGCTCCTTTGCCTCCTTATAGCCGCAAAGAAGCGCCTTCCGGTAATATTCCTCCGCACCCTGCCTGTCGCCCAGTATCGCGCGCAGTTCCGCGAACTCCGCATAGACAAGCGGGTGATTTTCGTTTATCTTAAGCAGAGTTTCAAGCACCCGCTCAGCCTCGGCGTATTCCTCGCGCAGCATATGTATCCTTGCTATACTGTAGTAGCAGTAGCCGTTGTTCGGGTCGTAGCGTATCGCCTGCTCAAAGCAGTAGCACGCCTTGTCAAGCTGCCCGCGCACAAAGTACGCGCGCCCCAGCTGCGCCTGCACCTCGGGGTTCTCCGGGACAAGCTCCACAGCCCTGCGCATACACCACAGCTGCTTTTCGTCATCCTCGCGCGCCTCGTATACGTGCAGCAGCCACTGCACGCAGAAGAGCTGATTCTCGCGCATATCCGCACGGTTAAGCGCGGCGTTGAGGTACTCCTCCGCCCTTGCGGTGTTATCGCTGAAAAGCGCGAATATGCCCTTGTACGCCATGTGCGCGGTCTTATCGCGCATTATCTTGCCTATGCTGTGCTTGCCTAAAGCGCGCCGCGCCGCCGCTCTCCTTGTGAAATACGGCTGCATAAGGTACACCGCCTGCGTTGAGAAAACCGTTATAAGCGCGGTGGTTATCACAAACAGCACAAGGTAAAGCTTCACGCGCTCCGCCCCCGCGGCAATGTCGGAATACATCATACCGAGCGCTACAGCAAGCCCGCCTATAAAGCCGAACACGCTTACCAGCATTCTGGCGTTCTTCTCTTTCATTTGCAGCGCCTCCCCTGAAACGCGGCTTGCCGCGCGCTAATTTGCAAGATTCTTAAGCCCGAGCTTTATCAGCTCCTCAACGCTCATGGACGGGTCTGCGCCCGCAAGCGCCGCCTGTGCCTGCGCGGGTGCAAAGCCCAGCACCGCAAGCGCCGTGAGCGCCTCTCCGAGCGCGCTTTCCGCAGGAGCCGCAGGCGCTGCAAGCTCTGCAGAGGTGTAATGCTGCTCCTTGGTTACCTTATCCTTAAGCTCAAGCACTATTCTTGAAGCAATCTTCGCGCCTATTCCCGGCGAGCGGGTAAGGGTCTTGCTGTCCCCTGTTGAAATGCACAGCGCAAGCTTAGAGGGCGTGATGTCCGACAGAATGGACAGCGCCGCCTTTGGACCCACGCCCGACACGGAAATGAGCTGCCTGAAGCAGGAAAGCTCCGCCGTATCCGCAAAGCCGAAAAGGTCAACCGCGTTTTCGGTTATGTGAAGATAGGTGTAGAGCCGCACCTCGCTGCCGCCGCGTATCTTTGCGAGCGTGTTTGCAGTCGTGCGGCAGGCATAGCCAACGCCCGCGCACTCCACCACCGCAAGCCCCATTTCCGTATGTACAAGCTCTCCCCTTACGCTGTATATCATGTATTGTTCTCCTTAATTCTAATTTTACCTGCCCTGCGCTATCTGCGACAGCCGCGAGCCGCCCGTATGTCCGTGGCATATTGCTATGGCAAGCGCGTCCGCGGTGTCGTCGGGCTTGGGTATCGCAGGCAAATGAAGTATCGTGCGCGTCATCTCCTGCATCTGGCGCTTTTCCGCCCTGCCGTAGCCCGTGACAGCCACCTTTACCTGTAACGGCGTGTACTCGTACACGGGAATACCGCGCAGCGCCACCGCAAGGCGTATAACGCCGCGCGCCTCGGCAACGGCAATGCCCGTGGTGATGTTCGTGTTGAAATAGAGCTTCTCAATGCTCACGCAGTCGGGGTGAAACATATCGAGAATGCTGTTCATATCCCGGAATATCTCCGCAAGCCGCCTGTCGAAAGGCGTTTTGCTGTCGGTAGTCACCGCGCCGTATTTCACGGGGTGAAACGTCACGTTGTCGTAGTCGAGAACGCCCCAGCCGACTATCCCGTAACCCGGGTCGATACCGAGTATCCTCATGTGTAGCTTTCGTTGTCGGTGATGTACGCCCTCACGCGCAGCGGAATCTGAAGCTCCTCGGAAATCCGGCGGCAGCGTTCTATCTCCTGCTCGGAGATGATGTCCACAACCGTAAAGCCGACATAGCCGCAAAGGCTCTTCATTGCAATGGCGAAGTCTATCATCGCGTCGAACGCGCGCTCGCCGTAAGCGGGACGCGTGACCTCGTTGTAACGCTTTGCGTCGGGCGCGTTAAGGCTTATGGAAACCGCGTCGATAACGCCCTTGAAGCGCGTTATGTCAAACTCGGGGTGAATAAGCTTTACAAGACCGTTCGTGTTGAGCCTTATCTTCATGTCGCTGTGGAGCTTGATGTACTCAGCGGTGCGCACCACCATGTCCGCGCGCTCGGTAGGCTCGCCGTAGCCGCAGAATACCGCGTCCGTTATCCCCGTCTTGTCGAACTTCTCGAACGCTTCGGTAATCTCGTCAAAATCGGGCTCGTGCTCAAGCCAGAGCGAATCGTTATCCTTTATGCTGTCGGCGTTCCCGCGCAGGCAGAAAACGCACGCGCAGGGGCACTTGTTCGTGAGATTTATATACATCTTACCTTCAAATTTGTAAAATATAGTCATTACATAGTCCTCCTCAGAAAATACTTAATCAGTTCATTATACCACTGAACGCGCGTTTTGTCAAATGTTTTTACGTCATTTTCACGTTTTTGCAGAAAATGTTCCGACGCGGGCTCAGATATATGACGCAAAAGAAAGCTCAGTCCACAAAAGGCAGATAATGTAATTCGCGCAAAATGGCTGATGCAGTTTACGCCGAAATATTGTAATTTGCGCAATGGTCCTCACTTATCTCCACGCGGCGTTTATTTGGCAGATAAACTGTCCTTGCAATTTGTGCGGAAATGTGATAGAATAAAAAAAACAAATTTTACGGAGGTCAGGCATTTGCAGACTTACAGCATCGCCCTGTGCGACGACGATGAATCAGCGCGCAGGGAGCTTTCGGAGCTCTGTCGGGATATTCTGGCGGAGCTTAACATAGAAAACAGCATAACGGCGTTTGATTCGGCGGAAAGGCTGCACGAGGCATTAAACGGCACCCGCTTCGACCTGCTGATACTGGACATACAGATGAAAGGCATGACGGGAATGGAGCTTGCGCGTGAGCTTCGCAGAAACAACGACCGCGTGAGTGTCATTTTCATTTCCGCGTGCGACGAGTACCTGCGCGAGGGCTACGAAGTGCAGCCCGTGCATTTCCTGCTTAAGCCCGTGGACCGCGACGCCCTTGCAGGCGCGCTTCGCCTTGACTGGCGGCTGAATCATTCGCCCAGGGCGATATCGCTTTGTATAGGCGGCAGGAGCATAGGACTTGTCCTGTCGGACGTGGACTACATAGAAAGCCTGAATCACCGCATTATCGTTCACACAGCAAGCGGCAGCGCGGAATACTACTCCTCCCTCTCAAAGCTTGAAAAGCAGCTTCCGTCCGGGAATTTCGCGCGGTGTCACAACAGCTTTCTTGTTAATCTCGACCGCGTGCGCGAGATACGCCGCACGGAGATAATGCTGAAGAACGGCGCTCTTCTTCCCGTGGGGCGCACATACTACAAAAGCTTTCAGAGCGCCTTTATTACATTTATCAACGGATAAACCGCACGCATAAAACAGCCTGCCGGCAGGAATCAAACCCTGTCGGCAGGCTGTTTTTATTTATTTTCGGGAAGTTTGAGCGCGGTCTGCACCGTAAAAACTCCGTCGGCTGCGGATATGTCCAGAATACTTCCGTAGCGCTCCGCAGTTTCGGACATGAGCCGAACGCCAAGCCCATGCTGCCCGTCCGCCTTTGTGGAAACGAGCCTGCCATTTTTGTCCCGCAGGAGCTCGTGAGAAAATGAGTTCTCGCACTTCACCGCAAGGAATCCGTTCCTCTCCTCCGCGCGGAAACGCACAAAACGCTTACCCTGCGAGGATTCGGCAGACTCAAGCGCGTTATCCAGCATATTCATCAGCAGCCTGCACAGGTCTGCCTCGGGTATACCGGGCTCGGCAGCGCGCACCTGCGCTTCAAAATCCACGCCCGCCTTTGCCGCCCTCGAAGCGGCGTCCTGCAAAATAACGTTTATTGTAAAATTCTCGGTGAACTGTGTTCTGCTGAGCGCGGCGTTATGCTGCTTCAGCTCATTTATCATCTTTCCGAGCGCCTCGCTGTCGCCGCTCTGCCAGAGCGACCAGAGCGCAGTTACGTTGTGGCTGAACTCGTGGCGCGCCTCGGCGTCCGCACGGAGCTTTTGCTCCATTGCATGGTAGCCCTCCATAATAAGCTCATTTTTCAGCGCGAGCGCCTGCCGCTGCGTTTTTTCCTCCGAAAACTCGGAAATGGTTTCGTATGCGCCCGCGGCGGTGCATATAAGCATTAAAACGAACGTGAGGTAGTACAATATTCCGCTGAAATATCCGACGCCGAACAACCCCTCTACCTGCGAATCAACAAAGCCCGACATTCTCCCGACCGTAAACGCGGAAATGAGGTACCACACACAAAGCGCCGCCGCGCTTATCCCGGTAAGAAGGAAAAACGGCTTCAGAAAGGCTTTTCGGCGATTAAGCGCAATGTAGAGCGCGATTAAAAGCAGCGTTGCCATCTCAAGCCCGTCCCAGCACAGAATCCTTACAACATAATCGGGCAGGAAGTCATGACCCATACCAACGCTTATCCAATGCACCGATGTAAGCGCAGCCGCGCAAAACAGCGCAATTAACCCGAATTCAGCCCTGCCGCGAACCATGGATAATACGAACAGCCATGCGGCAAGCACCGCCGCGAGCGCCGAAGCGCCCGTCAGAAGCGAGTAGTGGTTAGCATAAGCGAGCAGCGCCTTCTCGTCAAGTCCGACAGTCGCAAACCTTGCATAGGGCGGGAACATTATATTCTGCGGGTCAAGTATCCGGCAGGTAACGGAAAGCGTACCGCTCCAGTCCTCGGGCAGCGGTATTGAAACCGCAGGCATTATCCAGCTGTCCTGCGGCGGCACGAATGAAGCGTCAAGGTACCTCTCTCCGTCAAGTTCTACAGTAGCCTCCATGCCCGAAAGCTCCAGAAACAGCTCGCCCGTATGTCCCTGAGCGATATTGCCCGTGAACCTGTACAGCTCGCACTCGCTCGGAAAGTCCGCGTCTTCTCCAAGGGGATAGTCCTCAGCCGTTCCGTCGGGAGCTATTTTCTCGGCAGAAGTCCACGTAACGAACTTTATTGTACTGTCCGCTTTAGCAAAGCAGCCAAGAAACCAGAGCAGCGCCCCGCCGACAAGCGCAAGCGCAAAAAAACAAGCAATCCGCTTCATCTGCCGATCTCCCCCAATCAAGATATACCGCTTAATTTTATTATACAATACCAAGCTCCGTCTTTCAAGCGCCATTCTCACAAACAGCGTAAATCGCCGTAATAACGTCGCAAATTACACATCGCAGCAGCAAACGCTCCCAGACTTGCACCACGCGAAATATAATCAGGGTGTCGCAAAAAATAAAGCGCCCTGCCAGCCACAGAAGGCTTAACAGCGCGCTTTGCTTCGTGGTGACGCTGACCGCTGCGCAGACGAACTATTTTACGTTCCCGGTGCGTTTGGAGTGGTCGTTTTTCTGTGATTTTGCCGCTCGCAGCCGGATATCAGCCAATATAATTACTAACCCCGACAGCTCGTTTGAACTGCCGGGGTAAAACTTTGTTCAATTATTTTTCGTTGTGCTTGTCGGTTTGAGAATTGGCTTGTTCAGCTTTCCACTTCTCAAACTCCGCCTGACCCTCTGCGCTCTCGTAGGCTTTCTGGATTTCTGGAAGCAGCATTCGAGCAAGCGCATTGACTACATCATCAGGAAACTTATCCCCGAACTGATTTTTCATCCGCAGTTTATCCTTTCGTAAGATTTCCGAATACAGCGCGCAGCCCGCACATGGCTACCGTCAAGGCTGTGCGGACTGCATCATCGGATCTCTTACAAGCGTCTGCGGAACGCCTGCGTGAATTAGTCATTGATGTCAGGTACGAATGATTGTCATATTCAGATTATGTATATTATACCATGTTTTCAGAAGTTTGTCTATTGGCATTGCTTCTAATATTTCAGCCAACTAATTGCATATTTTTCACAAAAATATTTGTCTCGGTTTGTAGAATATTATTTATGAGCTCTACATATCCACTAAATTCCGCAAAAAAGCAGAACCAATAGGCTCTGCTTGTATTATTTACACGAGTACTTTTTCCATATAGCAATCAAGAAATTCCTGATTAACGCCATGTAGGTGTCTATGGGTACAGATATAATATAATTCTTCAACTGCTGAATATGAAAAATATCTGGCATCAAGACATCTGAACTGCGTTCTGTTTGCTTCTTCAACGACTTTATCTCTATCGTCATCTGGTGCAACAATAACATAACGAGTATTAAATGCAGGCATAGCATCTTGAAGACCTTTCATTCTAGTAAGTCCTGATGTTACACCCGTTGTGTGTTCAACTTCCATTACCGCTGGCATAAAGCGATGATTTTGAAACCAGATGCAATCAATAAACCTTGCCGAGTGCTCTGCTTCAGGAAATGCTGAAATTATATTTTCGTTACCAAGTACAGGAATAATACCTTCTTGTTCAAGCAAAGGTTTATCCTTATATATTATTCCCTTATCATTCTGAGCAATCCAAGTTCGGTATCCAAGCTGCAATCCAATTAGATATAATGCTATCTGAATTTGAGTGTGTCTTCGGATAACATCTATATCAAGACCTTCTGACATACTAGATGGTAACACCAAATTATCATATGTGACAGATTGAAGTGGAATTTCGGATATCGCCATATTCTCCATTTTCTTCTCATATAGCGAACCATTAGGGTGCGGTTCATTAGGCAACCAAACAAGATGTTTGTGACCATGTTCAATTGATGAATGTCCATCAATGTCTTTAATTCTTCCAGGATAGCAATAATAAAACTCTGGTGTTAAAGCAATAAGCGTCTCTAATACTGAACGCGTATTGTATGAGCCACCTAAAATACGATCAAAGTTTATGGGGTCTCCCTCGTTTATAGCATTAGCTACTCTCCAAATCATTTCAGATGAAATACTTTCAACCTTTGAACCTAGCTGTGTTTCACCTTTAGATGGATTCCATCGCTTGATATGAATCGGTCCAGCAGGAAGAATCACATCTTCGATGTGGATTAATCCTCTTGTTGCAGGATTTATGTAATTGTAATTTACTCCACGCGGCAAATGGGCAACTGCCCTTACTATGTTGTAAGCGGTAATTTTTGGCATTTATTTCACCTCTGATAAATAATCATCTATAGTTTTGGCAATTCCTTGTGCCAAAAGGAATGGGACACCGTTACCGATAGTTTTGAATTTATTTGTCAAAGACATTTCTGGTGGCAAAACAAATTCTTTTGGAAGCGATTGAAGAGATAATGCTTCGGCAACTGTTAATCTTCGCTCTTTATACGGATGTAGATGAACTTCATTGTTACCATAGCATACAGTAGGAGAATATCTCCACCTATGAATTCGCTTATATGATTTCTTTGAGTCATCCCCCTCTTGAACAGTTTTCATTTTATCGATTCCACCCCGTGGAATAAAATGTTCATTCCCATTAGGATGATGTTCTACATCATTTTTATCAAACCAATATTGTACAGTCAACTCTTTGGGTATGTCAGATGGACAAGGGGTCTGTTTATCTTTTATAAATGGTTCCTTAGTCGGCCAATGTATTGATTTCAGATTATCAAGAGAAAATCTGATATATTTATCCCAATTAAAAGAAGAAATATCAGTTGTGTGATCTTTTCTGATACCAAATAACAAAATCCTGTCCCTATCTTGTGGAGCCCCAAATTCCAAAGAATTAGTTAATCTATCAGTCAAAAGATATATTTGAGATAGTAAATTCTTTAATTCTTCATAATATGCACGATGTTTTGCTGTTTTCCATAATCCCTTAACATTTTCAAACAGAAAAAAATCTGGTTTACGGGCAATGATAAGGTCAATATATGACTGGGACAGTTTACCGTTATCACCATTTCTACCCCTTTGTTTTCCGGCTATAGAAAAGTCAGGGCAAGGAGGACCACCTATAAATCCAACCCAAGAACCATCAGAACGAGATTTATCCATCATCTTTTTTAACTCTTCGGAACGCTCGCCAAGATACTCATTCACATCAGTATTCTGGTATCCATAAATAGGTTTGGGAAGTCCCATCTTTTCACGAGAATATTTATAGGCTCCGATAAATGCTGGAGAAAATTCATTAACAAAATCAATTTGGAAACCAGACATTTCAAAACCAAGGTCAAGAAACCCACTTCCTGAAAAAAATGAGAATATCTTGTTCATATAGAAACTCCTTTATGTAACACAAATAAATATAATCTATTATATCTAACATTGTACCACAAAACTTACTTATTTTCAAGCTATTTGTTTATAGCGCCAACCATTATGTACAATTTTAGATATATCAAATATACAAAAGACTATTATAGAAAGCAATATATGCTTGTTTATAGTACTGCAAAAGTTGATCAAGTGAGTATCATTCTTCCGTTTGAGTTTTGGCTTTAATATGATAACTTATACTATGCTCATTACAGAAAGCGATGACTTCCTTTGCACATTCATTGTAAAAATGCTTATTATCCTTATAGGCAGATGTCATCTTATTATAATTCATCCTGCCAAAAATAATTTTATCAACAAAGTTGACTGCATCGAGAATCTCACCAAGATTTTGATTTATCATATTCGGAGTGGGATAAGGCTCAATGCTTACCCATGTCTTGCAACCCGCTTCGTGAAGGGCTTTTAGTGCAGCAAGCCTATCAGCATATGATGCTGCACCGGGTTCTGTCTTTTTACGATAATTTTCATCGAGAGAAATCAGCGTGATACCATATTCATTCTCACTATATAAGTTCTTGAGTTCAATAGGGAGCAGTCCTTTTGTAAGAATACAGCATTTTATACGATCCTCATTTAATCTTCGTATAGAGGCTATGCTCATCTCTTGAATCTCGCGATATCCATACATAAACGGATCGGTAGTAAAGCAAAGCTGAACAGATTGTATCTTATTTTTCAACCTTGGAATTTCTATGTCGAGAAGCTCAAGCGTATTGGATACAAGAAACGGGCGACACCACTCTTCGTATGTCTTGACCTGACCAAATCTCTTTTTGAGTAAGAATGCATAACATGGATATTGGCATCCGTGTGCACATCCGAATACATGATTCATCGTATAGTCTCCATACTCGACACCAGTTTGGTATAGCATACTTTTCCTTTCAATATATCCAGCTACTTCCATTATTTACCCCACTTTACTGATACAGTTTGACCATGCCCCTCTGTCATAAAGGTCGAGGGACGTTTAGCCTTTTCAGAAAAAGCCGGCTCTCTCTTTATCATAAGATATCCCTCTTTTTGTAATGCCTTGAGCGCCTTTGCAATATCTCCAGACTTGCATATCGCACCATACTTCACAAAGAACAAGGCATCGGCCTCTGTAAGTGAAATCCATGTGTTGTATTGCGAAAAGTGCTCTTCGACTCGTTCACGTATTGAAGATTCATCTATAGATTGATTATTGCAATCTTCTTGAAAAAGACACAGTTGTCCATTATTTTGTATATCTTTTAACAGTTCCCAGCGATTGCACATATTGTCAGCCATCAAAACACATCCGCTTGGGTGATTAGTTGCATGAATCATGCGATACTTCGGGTGCTGATTTTGGTGAATACGAATCGGCATATTCAAAACATATGTATAGCTTTGATTCAGTCGTTGACAGTACTGCTCAGAGAATATTTCCTCAGCTTTGTAACCATTAATTGCGCCGCTTGAGTATTGTTTAATGATTGGTTTCCAATAATCGCCACCCGCAATTTGATTTAATGCTTCTACGGAATTATCTGATGTATCAAGCCTAGTAGTATCATATTCAACAAGGTCTTCGAAAAAACGATCGTCGTCCATTTTAAGCTGTTGTCCCATAACTCGACATCCCTCGCGGATAAAGCCAAAAGAGTTCATATTAAGCAGCAACTCAATCGAATTAAATCTTCCTTTAGCGAACTCATCAAACTTAGAACAATTTAGAGCTTTTATTCCGTACGGATCAATATATAAAAACACATTGCAACCATTTTTATTTTCTAAAAGTTCATCTATTGTATCTTCGTATGCACCAGATACAATTTTAACTCCCGGATAATCTATTAAATTATCCCTAAGATCACTTGCATAGTTCAAATCTATGAAAGCAGAATCAATCTGTGGATTTCTATCTATGGTTGATGATTCCAATCCTTGTCGCAAAATTTCAAGAGCAATAAGAGGCGAACCCTGTTTGCCATCATCGAATTTACCTTTTCCAGCAAAGCAATCCACATAAACTAACGGTTTACGAGTATGCAAAATTTTTGATACATAAGGCTTCAAGTAACATCCCAATAACTGATCTTTTACTTCAGACCACGGCTTCTTTTCTACGAAAAAGTCATCATTTTTCTTTGACATATTAGCTCACCTTTCTTAGTTGTATTCCTAATCTGTTAAAATTAGAAAGTCAATCATCGGTACTCGTTGTTAGTTAGGTATATGACTTCAACACTTCTTCGGTAAAGTATACCACGTGAACAAGTTCTTATAATAAACCATAGTAATTATACCACAATTCCATAATTTTTTCAATAGAATTTTATAGGTTGTAGTTTGTAGTGTGTAGTGCTACAATAGATATTGGACAAAGAAAGAAAAAAGGTTGAGAGATAGACCAAAATCTGCTAGAATAAAGTTA
>CAKSEE010000030.1 GCA_934446455.1 uncultured Oscillospiraceae bacterium
TCGGAATACACCGCTCCGTTAGCCATCTGCGACAGCTTGTTTGAGAGGGACGCAGCATTAGCCGCAGTAACCTCATTATCCTCTGTGGCGAGAATGAGGTCTTTCTTCAAACGGTCGTATTTCTCCTTTTCCTTTTTGGAAAGCTGAACTGTGCATTCCGAACTTATGAGTTCCGGCATTTTAAGGTGGTCGGCGGATTTCATGGAAATCGTGATGTTGGAGATTTTGTCGTAAATCCGCTGTTCCGCATCGGGTAAAGGTTTGTAGCTGTATACAACCATTCCGTTTCGCTTGTCCGGCTGAAAATACGCGTTTCTGTACTGCCCGATAAGCCTGCCGAGCCGTTCTCCCATATCCAACAGCTTGAACTCCGCGAACAAGTCCATCAAGCCGTTACTAGCGGGAGTTCCCGTAAGTCCGACTATCCGTTTCAGCTTCGGTCTGACTTTCATAAAAGCCTTGAACCGTTTCGACTGGTGCTTCTTGAATGAACTCAACTCATCAATGACCGCCATATCGAAATCAAATGTCAGACCGCTCTCCTCGACAAGCCACTGTATATTCTCACGGTTAATTATGTAGATGTCAGCGGAGGTATGAAGCGCATTCAGACGCTCCCGCTCCGTGCCGACCACTACGCTGTAACGCAGATTTTTCAAATGCTCCCACTTTTCGATTTCAGCGCTCCAAGTATCTTGAGCCACTCGCAGCGGAGCAACCACAAGTACCTTGTGAACCTCGAAACTGTCGAAAAGCAAGTAGTTTATTGCCGTCAGAGTTATGCTTGTCTTGCCAAGTCCCATGTCGAGAAGAAGCGCCGCAATCGGGTGGGTGATTATGAACTCGGCGGCATACCGCTGATAATCATGAGGATTGTATTTCATCAAGTATCGCTCCTATCTGCTCTATGCTGTCAATGACATACACATGAAAGCCGAGTTTCATCAATGTTTTGTGCCTTGCTAACTGAAGCGGTCTTGGTTTCTTGCCGGGCGCTTTCAGTTCTGCAAAGGCGATTCTGCCGCCCGGAAGAAGTATCAGCCTGTCCGGCATTCCATCAAAATTTGGTGATACGAATTTCAGACACAGACCGCCTTTTTTCCTAACCGATTGCACTAGCTTGCTCTCTATCTGTTTCTCACGCATTTTGCGCTCCTTTCTCGTCAATGGTGGAGGTCGTAGGAACTCATTTCTTAAAACTCTATATATGGTATTTTTTGTTAAAAAACAGCCCTAAAGGGGGTTTTATACTAAGACCTCCATCGACCTCCACCTTCTGTGTCCTCAATCTTCAAGAAAGTCTGTCTTTATGCGGATTCCAACGATATAGTTGCCATTCTTCAGCTTGCGTTTTTCAAAACCGGCAGTATCAAGCCCAGTATAAAAATCCGTGGTGCTTCTTGTGTATTCTCCTGTCCTCGCACAGTATGCACGATACTCCTGATAAAGCTCGCCCGACTTCTGTGTATATGATGGGTCTACCTCGCAGCAGTCCTCAATGAACATCGAAAGCCAGTCGTTATTCTCGCGGTAATGGTTTATCGCATCATTTACGCACTGCGGAATACTCAGCTTGAAATTACATTCGATTACTTTCTGCGCACCCTCGATTATCCATGACAGCACGGCTCCACCTGCCTTTTCCACAAGGTAGTCCGCATAATTTTTGATGTCAGCCTTGCCCTCAATTTTGGCGTTAAAGGGAATGACTATAAGCCTGCGCCAAGTACCCTCGTCATTCGCGCCTACTCTCGGAAGATGATTCGTGTACAGAACAAGCGTATGCGTAGGGATATATTTGAACGGATCCTTGTATTTCTTTTCTGCAGATACTTCATCAGTCGAACACAACTGTTTTACCACCGAGGTATTCAGCCGCATACCCTCTCCAAGTTCCGCAGCAATAACAAGCCGCTTTCCCTTAAGTTCAGCCATCTCGGGCTTGACATTTCGCTTACAGCCAACCGTGAGGGCGTCGGCGGATATACTGCCGCTGTACGAACCGAGAACCCGTGCAATCGTGTTCCAGAACGTACTCTTACCGTTGCGACCCTCACCGTAGGAAATAATAAGAGCCTCCATATAAACCTTTCCGATTGCCGCAAGCCCGACTATCTGCTGAACATACTCGATAAGCTCGGCATCGCCGCAGAAAAAGCTGTTCACGGCTTCAAGCCAGATATCCATACCGTTGTCACCGGGAGATACAGCAGTCACCTTGGTTATGAGATTGTCTGCGGAGTGCTCCGAACTTGTCCCGGTTTGCAAATCGTATGTAGCCGCCGGAGTATTCAGCAGGAATTCCTGCGAATCAAAATCCTTTATATCTCTTAGCAGCATAGGCTTTGCCGCCTGCAATGCAGAGGTGATGTACTTCATATCCCTGCGTTTCATTACAAACGATTTATACACAAGTGCTGTCATGTATTCAGCAAAGGCTTTCTCGCTTTTCTCGTCTATTACCTTTTCGAGAGCCTTGCCGCCGGACATGACAGTTTCCCTGTCTATTCCGGATTTCATAAGAGCCTGCTGCGCCTTTTCCAGAGCGGTTTTAGCTTCGGTGAGCTGTTTGTCAAGAAAATCCTCGCAAGCGCCAACAGCAAGCTGTTTTGACTCTGCCCAGCGGATCCCATCATAACGCATATAATCCGTTGCGTCCGTGAATACAAGTTCGCCGCCGTACTCACGAGCGAGAACCTTAGCCTGTCCAATGTCGGAATAATCATCGGGCTTGAGATCAAAACCGGAATCATACTGCTCGGGTGGGATATATCCGTCCTGCTTTGCGACCTTTCTTCCGAATTTGACAGCGCTGTTCCAGATTGTCTGAAGCTCCGAATTGTCAAGCGGAGGGTTGCACTTTTCAGTCTGTTTCAGATACTGTTTGTATGCCTCGTCTGTATTCCCGAGCCGCTTTATAATGCGCCCTGCGTAATGTGACATAGTGCTGTTGCGGCTGCCCTCGGGTACACTTGTGTTGTTATTGTCCCACTGTTCAAAATCCGCATTGTCGAGAAAGTCTACGATGGACATATCTCCGTTGTATATTTCAACCTGCGGGTTCGTAACTCCGAAAAGCAGTCTTGCGCTGTCGAGAGCGTTCTTGTCGAAATACGGAAATTCCGCCGCAATGCGCTTCTTCAAGGCTGTGTATTCTGCGCTGTCCGTAATCGGCGGGATAGGAAAGTACACATGAAATCTCGGTCGAGCCGATTTGCCGCTTTTCGGGAGCATATTATTGCGGCTGTACACGACCACGAACTCCACTCCAGGAAAAGCCATAGCCACCTCAAGCGGAGTTACCCAGTCGCTCGGATCATCGGAGTGGTCATTGTCGCAATCCATTGGGATATTATCGGAAGAAAGAAAATCCGAATTGCTGCGGTGATTGTTTGTATATTCAGCTGCAACGTGGTCAAATGCCACAGCAGCTTTCATAGAATCTTCATCTGTTATGACGCACTTGTGTGTACCGCTCTGAAACTGCTGTTTTATCAACCGTATTGACGCTGCGGCGTGGCGGTAAGACAGGTTGATTTTTTATCGGTTTGATGCTATACTTGCCACAAATAAACACAGGAAATGAGGGCGGAAAATGCTGTAAGCACCTCTTTCATTGATAAACGACGAAACGGACAGGGAGCCCGTCCGTTCTTTGTATGAAAAAATGAACAGCTTATGTGCAATGCAGTATATAAAATACTGCAAAACCGCGCTGACAAGGCTTTGCTTTCGCCGTTACCTTAATACCGCAAGCCCGCAGCGGGGTTTTTTGCGGGCGGTGATAGCTTTAGCCTGCGATATTTTTAATAAGCGCCCGTGCCGCCCTGCGCCGCGAAGCACTCCCCGCTGAACCCGCACACGCTTTGCAGCGGCACGCGCTCCCCGCTGCAAAGCACAAGAACGCCCTCCTCGGGGCACACGCGGCGCACTGCGCCCGTTTTCGTGACGTAAGCCCCGCCGTCCTTTTTCGCGTCGGGAATAAACAGCGTGAGCGTCACCACGGGGCGCTCCGCCAGGTGCTGCACAATGTAGGCTAATCGCCTGTCAAGCTCGGCGCGCTCATCCTCGCCGAGTATCACGCGCCGCTCTGTGAGCCGTGCGCGCTCCCGCACGCAGTCCTCGTAGCCCGTAAGCGCCGCGAACGACGAAAACTGCGCCGCCCTCTGCCATGCCGACAGCGGCGGGTGCTTCCCTGAGCGCGCGGGCGTAAGCCCTATTATGTCGTCGTATCGTCCCATATTTTCTCCTATGCGCGGTGTCCGCCTATCTGCGAGTTTCGCTCGGCTGCGGTAGCGCCCTCCTGCAGGTCGGTTCCCCTTAAAATGGCGTTGCCGCCGTATTTGCGCTTTATCGCAAGCACCGCCTGCTGCATATTCTGTTCGCGCGCGGCTGCGGCGCGCTCCTTTTCGCGCGCGGCGTAGTCGGTGAACAGGTCGAGCTGCTCGGGCTCCTGCCCGCGCCCGTGGGCGGTGTCCTGCGCGGCGATATTTATGCGGCGTATAAGCAGCCGCCTGTCCGCTATGCTGTCGAATATCCCGAGCGCCGCTTCGCACAGCGCCCGCGCCGAAGCCGTGGGCGCCTCAAACCGCCGCGAGCCGTGCACGCCTTTCGGAATGTACCTGCCGTAATGGTCGCACACAACGGCGCCCTTGTACTGCGCGCTTATCGCGGGGTCCCTGAGGTTCTCCACGTCGTAGCCTATCGCGAGGTCGAGCTTTCTTGTGCAAAGGTTCTTTTCCACAAGGTCGAGCGCCAGCTTGTCCGCCATTTCCCGCACGACTATCCGTGCCATGTCGAAGCTGTAGGGCTGTTTAAGCACCTGCCCCGTACTCATGCTCGTTGCGGAGGGTCTGTACGCCTTTATGTCGGCAATGGTGCAGGGTTCAACGCCCCACGCGTGGTCTATCAGCAGCTGCGCGTTCACGCCGAAAAGCCTGTACAGCAGCTCCTCTCCCTGCGGGTTGAGCGAGCAGCGTGCAATGTCCCCCATGGTGAGCAGCCCGTGCTGCTCCAGCCGTGCCGCCGTACCCGCGCCCACGCGCCAGAAGTCCGTGAGCGGGCGGTGCGCCCACAGTCTGCGGCGGTAGCTCATCTCGTCAAGCTCGGCGATTCGCACGCCGTCGCGGTCTGCGGGGATATGCTTTGCAACGATGTCCATTGCAATCTTGCACAGGTAGAGGTTAGCGCCTATGCCTGCGGTGGCGGTGATACCCGTGCGCTTAAGAATGTCGGCTATAATGCGCTTTACAAGCTCATGCGCGGTGCAGCCGTACAGCCGCAGGTATTTTGTAAGGTCCATAAACACCTCGTCTATCGAGTATACGTGTATATCCTCGGGCGCTATATAATCGAGGTAGATACCGTAAATGCGGGTGCTGTACTCCATGTAGAGCGCCATGCGCGGCGGCGCGGTTATATAGTCGAGCGACAGCTGCGTGTTAGCGGCAAGCTCCGCAGCGGACGCCGAGCTCCCCGCGAACATTTTGCCCGGAGTCATTCTGCGGCGGTCTCGGTTTATCTCGCGCACTTTCTGCACCACCTCGAAAAGCCGCGCGCGCCCCGATATCCCGTAGCTTTTGAGCGCGGGGGACACCGCAAGGCATATCGTCTTTTCGGTGCGCGCGGAGTCTGCCACTACAAGGTTTGCGTCAAGCGGGTCGAGCGAGCGCTCCACGCACTCAACCGAGGCGTAAAATGACTTTAGGTCTATCGCTGCGTAAATCGGCATGAAACTGCGCTCCTCTCCGTGCATATGTGCATTTTAACGTGAATTGGTGAACGTGATTATATTGTAGCACATTGTTCAGAAAAATGCAATAGGTTGAACAAAATTTTTTCTGCATTTTATTGACAGGGGAGAAGTAAAAAGCGGCTCGTTTTTGACGGCGGGCCGCATTTTTTATAGTATCTTCCAGAACGAAGGCACCTGCATTGCCTTGAAAAGTTCTATCTGCGCCTGCGCCCTGTCGCACGCGGCGTAAAGCTCCTCGTTGCTTTCCTGCGCGAAAGAGCCTATCTCGGATATGGACGAGGTTATTTCCACGGCGTGACCGAGGTCGTTTACGAGAACGCCGTATTTCATAAAGCTCTGCCACCTGTCTGAAAGCTCGTTCGCGGCGTTTACGCTCGCCTCGGTATCGCCCGCGACGAACGCGTCCTCCACCTGCGACACGAGGTTCGACATATCTTCCGTGCAGCGCGTTACCGCCCGCACCGCCGCAACGCATCCCGCGGACATCACCGCGAGAAGCGCGATACTCACTATAAGCCTGCTCATATCACAAACCCTCCTGCCGCTTTATTACGGTGCTCTGCCCGTTCTTGTCTGCCGTCATAAGGAAAACGCCCTTTATAGTCGCGTCGTTTTCGCGCAGCGTTTCGTTGAGCCACCCGCGCCCCAGCCCGAGAATGTCGAGCTGCTCGTAGTCGGGTATTCCGTCGCGGATTATTATCGCCTGCGGATTTTCGGTGCTGCCGCCCTTGCCGACGTCCTTTTTGTTGGCGTTCTGGTAGTCCTTTTTCTGCAGGAAGTTTATTTTGCCCGTGGTTTCCACAATGGCGTACTGCACCTCGCCAAGGTCGAATATCTGCTGCTCGCGCATGGCGGCGGTCAGGTCGTCAACGGTGTAGCGCAGCTTTTTCATTTCCTTTTGCAGCACCCTGCCCTCGGACACAATAATGCGCGGGCTGCCTATCATAAGCTTGCGGAACTTTGAGCTTTTGAGCATTACCGTAGACACAATAACGTCCAGGCTCACAAGGGTCAGTATCGGCACAATGCCCATTATCATCGGCATGGAGCTGTCCTCGACGGGTATTGCGGCGATGTTCGATATGAGTATAGTTACGACAAGCTCGGAGGGCTGCAATTCGCCAAGCTGCCGCTTGCCCATGAGCCTTAGCGAAAACGTTATAACGATGTAAAGCACAACTGCTCTTATAAGGACTATTGCCAAAAAAAGCACCTCTTTCTGTTCGGGCGGGCGATAAAGGCACAGCTGCACGCGTAAGCCCGGCTGCGCGGCGTCCGTGCCGCCCTTTTGTCATTTCGTCTATCTTCAAGTATTCTGCGCGTTGTTCTGCGGATTATTCGCGCGGGCGCACAAAGACTGCAAAAAAGCAAAAACGACCGGAGCCGTAAATAAACCGCCCGCGCTTTGTTCAAAACCCGCTTTTGTGCCTGTGATTCGGAACATAACATCAAGCCGCCTGCAAAGCGTCCGCAGGCGGCTTATCTTATTTTGATCTTGCGCCGAGCATCATCGGCTGTATCTGCCTGCCGTCAAGCGCTTCGGCTATTGTTTCGGGGAGTCTTGCAAAGTCCGCTATCATTGAGAACGGCTTTGCGGTGCTGTCGTCCTGAAAAACGGGTACGAAGTAGAAATTCTTGTAGTTGCGGAGCGTGCCTGTGTTCTTTGCCGAGCCCGAGAGCGCGTCGTTAGTGGATACGGCGATAACGACGGGGCGCTGGTTGCGCAGATGGCTTTTCACCGCCATTGTTACGGGACCGTCCGTAATGCCGAGCGCCAGCTTTGCGAGTGTGTTGCCCGTGCAGGGCGCTACAACAAGCACATCGAACATCTTTTTCGGACCTATCGGTTCAACTGCGGGGATATCGTGCAGAACCGTCCGCCCCGTTATTTCGTAAAGCCGCGCCGCGTGGCTCTGCGCCGTGCCGAAGCGCGTATCGAGGGAATATGCGTTGTGGGACATTATCGGGGTAAGCTCGCAGCCGAGCGCGGAAAGCTTCTCGAGCTGCTCAAACACCCTTGCAAAGGTGCAGAACGACCCGCAGACCGCAAAGCCTACCTTAAGCCCCGAAAGCTTGGTTATATCACTCATGGTATGTCCTTTCGCGCCGCTGTGCGGCGTATGTCAAAAGTCCTGCGGGCGGTTAAGCTCGGCGATAACGTGCCTTGCAATAAGCCGTCCTGCGGTTTTGGGGGAGTGCTTTCCGGGAAGCCCGCCCGCATGGATATATTTCAGCCCCGCGTTTTCTGCGAGAGTGTCCGCAGGCTCTGCGGGGAGCGAAGCAAGCTCCATGAAAACCGCGCCGCGCTTTGCCGCGCAGAACTCGCTTTCACCGAAAAGCTCCGCAGGGACCGTGTTTATGATGAAGTCCGCGCAGCCTGCCGCCGCCTTTATTCCGCTAAGAGAAGCGGCGAAGTGCCCGTCAAGCTCGGCGAGCGCACGCTGCCGCGGGCTTCTTGCGCAGACCGTAACGCGCGCGCCGAGCGCCTTAAGCAGGCGAGCGGTGTACATTGCGCACCTGCCGTAGCCCGTAACAAGCGCCCGCGCGCCGTAAACCGAGCCGTCAGTGCTCTGTGCGAGCAGCGCTATTGCGCTTTCGGCGGTAAGCTGCGCGTTTTTAAGCGCAAAGTCCTCGTCGGAAAGCAGGTCGTAAAGCCGCAGCGCGTGCTTTTCGCACAACGCCTTAAGCGCAGGCGGGCAGCCCCCCGCAAATACCGCGGCGCCGCTTTGTATATAGCGCTCTGCGCCGTTTATTGGTATTGCCTGCGGCGAAAACGGCGCGCAGAAGTCCGTGCCGTTGCGTGTTACGGGTATGGGAAGCACTGCCGCTGCGCACTCGCCCTGCGGCGCGGGGAACTCATCTCCGAGCCCTGCGGCGTATATTGTGAAGTAACGCGACAGCTCACGCGCAGCATACAGCTGGCGTTTGTCGCCGCCAAAAAAAACTATGTCCATGGCTGCTCTCCTTTTCTGCGGGAAGTAAACGTTCCCTGCTGCTATTGTATGCGCGGCGCGCAGATAAGTTACAGCGCAGAAATCCCCGCCTGCTTTTGTGCGGCAGGCGGGGTAAAACGGCTTGTGGCGCGCTATCTTTTCCTTACGGAAAAGAAGCGCTCTGAATTGTTCAGCGGGAGCTTTTCAACGCTTATATGCCCGACGTTTATCCACATATTTTCGGGCGCGGCGGTCTGCGCGAGAAGCGCGTCTATGTCCGCGCGCTCGCCCTGAAACTCGGCGGCAACGCTGCCGTCGGGGAGGTTTTCCACCCACCCGGTAAGCCCGAGGCGTATGGCGGCGCGGCTTACAAACGCGCGGAAGCCCACGCCCTGCACTCTGCCCGTAAACGTAACGCGAAGCCTTGCAGGCCCTTTCATAAAATCACCTCTTTATTTCCGCTTGACGGCGCGCGCCTTTTGTGCTACAATCGGTATATACAAGAGCGCTTTTAGCGCGGAAAGGCGGCGGCATGAGAGCGGCGGTATTTGACATAGACGGAACACTTCTGGATTCCTCGCCGATGTGGGCGGGGCTTGGCGGGCGGTATCTCGCGCGGCACGGATTCCCTGCGGGGAACATTGCGCAAAGGCTCGCCGAGCTTTCGCTGGAGGAAGGCGCGCGGCTGCTTTCGGACGAGTACACCCGCGACGGCGCGCAGGTCGTCCTTGCGGAGCTGCGCGGCATAATGGAGCGCTTTTATCGCGAGGAGGCGCGCCTTAAACGCGGCGCAGCCGAGCTTGTGGACGGCTTGTGCGCGCGCGGCTGGGCGCTGTCGCTTGCAACCGCGGGTGACGCGGAGCTGTCGCGGTGCGCGCTTACGCGCCTCGGGCTGTGGGAGCGCTTTCGCGGGCTTGCCGACTGCGCAAGGTACGGCGCAAAGACCTCTGCGGGGGTGTTTTTGGCGGCTGCGGAGCTTTGCGGCGCGCGCCCTTATGAGGGCGTGGTGTTCGAGGACTCGCTGCACGCCCTTGTCACGGCGAAAAAGGCGGGGTTCGTTACCGCCGCCGTGCGCGACGAGTCCGAGCCGCAGCAGGCGCTCTTAGCGCAGACGGCGGACTATTACCGCCCCGACCTTACGGGATATCTCGAAATATTTTGCAGCCAAAACGGGGACTTGCGGTAAGTCCCCGTTGCTTTTACTGACACTCGGGCAGTACGGTTATACACTTTCTCGGGCAGCTCTGCGCGCAGATACCGCAGCCGGTGCATTTCGCGTAATCTATGGAAGCGTGGTTGTCGCTTACCGTTATAGCGCCTGCGGGGCATTTCTTTTCGCATATCTTACAGCCTATGCAGGAGTTCTTGCACAGGTCCTTTGCCACCTTGCCAACATCCTTGCTCGAGCAGCGCACGTCCACGCGCTGGCTTGCGGGGCGTATCACTATAAGCCCGTTCGGACATACCGCCGCGCACTTTCCGCACGCGCCGCACTTTGAGGGGTTGACCACGGCAACGCCGTCTATAATGCTTATAGCGTCGTTGTCGCAGACCCTGGCGCAGTCGCCGTAGCCGTCGCAGCCCGTGCGGCACACGCCCTTGCCGTTGTAGAAGCGCTCAACCGCCGCGCACGAGGGCGTACCCGTGAAGATGTAGCGCTCCTCTGTCGCGCCCTTGCAGCCGTTGCAGCGCACGAACGCTGTTTCCCTTACGGTTTCAAGCACCTGCGTGCCGAGTATAGCTGAAATCTTCTCGGAAGCCGCCGCGCCGCCCGGCTTGCAGCGGTTTGTGGGAGCCTCTCCCTTTGCGACCGCCTTTGCGTAGCCCTCGCAGCCCGAAAAGCCGCACGCGCCGCAGTTGGCGTTGGGCAGCGCCTCGAGTATCTGAGCTACCGTTTCGTCGCTCTTAACGAAAAACACCTTTGAGCCGATGACGAGAAGCACGCCCGATACCGCGCCGATAGCTGTGAAGATAAGCACGGGGAGAACGTATGTCATAAATATTTCCATATCACACACCTCCGAAAATGCCGTCCACAAGCCCGCCGAAGCCAAGGAACGAGAGCGATACTATGGAAGCCGCAACAAGCGTTATCGGCATTCCCCTGAACGTTTCGGGAACGTTGCAGCGCTCCAGCCGCGCGCGCACGCCCGAGAAGATAAGCATTGCCATCATAAAGCCAAGTCCCGCGCCGAGCGCGTTCACAATGCTTTCAAGGAAGGTGTAGCCCTCGTCGATATTGAGCAGCGTAACGCCGAGTACCGCGCAGTTTGTGGTGATAAGCGGCAGGTACACGCCAAGCGACTTGTAAAGCGCGGGCACGAACTTCTTGAGGAACATCTCTATAAGCTGCACGAACACCGCGATAAGCAGGATAAAGAGAATGGTGTTGAGGTATTCAAGCCCCATAGGCACAAGGAACGAGTGATAGAGCGGATATGTAACGGCGCTTGCGCACACCATTACCGCAGTTACCGCGCACCCCATGCCAAGCGACCCCGAGGTCGTCTTTGACACGCCGAGGAACGGGCAGATACCGAGGAACTTTGAGAGGACGAAGTTATCCGTGAGAATACCCGTAAGGAGTATTATCATCATGCTTTTTGCAAGATCCATTTACTTCTCCTCCTTTCCCTGAGAGGGGCAGCTTATGCAGCCTTCCCTGTTGGGGCAGGCTGCGCAGCCCGCAGCCTCGGGCGGCTTTCTGTGCGCGATTTTGTTCACCGCGGCGATAACGCACCCCAGCACGAAAAATCCGCCCGCGGGGAGAATGAATATCGTCATGGGCTGCACTAAATCGGGGCAGACCGTCATGCCGAACCATGTGCCCGAGCCGAGTATCTCGCGGACAGAGCCCATGATAAGCAGCGCCATGGTAAAGCCAAGGCCGTTGCCCGCGCCGTCAAGCGCAGAGGCAAGCACGTTGTTCTTGCTTGCGAACATCTCGGCCCTGCCGAGGATAATGCAGTTTACCGTGATAAGCGGCAGGTACAGACCGAGCGCGCTGTACACCGCGGGGACGTACGCCTGCAAAAGCAGACCCACAAGCGTAACAAAGCCCGCGATGATAACGATGTATGCGGGCAGTCTTACCTGCTTTGGAATGACTTTTTTAAGCAGCGATATAACGACGTTCGAGCAGATAAGCACGAACGTTGCCGCAGCGCCCATGCCGATAGCGTTGGAAGCCATCGTGGTGAGCGCGAGCGTGGGACACATACCGAGGAGAGTAACAAGCGTGGGGTTCTCCTTGATAAGCCCCTTTGTAAATTCCTTCATATAGCTCATCAGAAAGCACCTCCGCATTTTTCATACGCCGCAAGGGACATATTTACCGCCTGCGCCACGCCCTTTGAGGAGAACGTCGCGCTTGTAACGGCCTGCACCTCGTTGTCCGCCGAGGGCTCGGTCTTTACGACAACCGCCTCGCCGCTTATCCCCGCAAACTGCGAAAGGAACGACGGGTCTGCGGTTTTGGTGCCGAGTCCCGGGGTCTCCTCGCCCGTGGACACTATGGAAACCGCGACTACCGCGCCGTCCTGCACGCCCACAAGGATATCGAAGCCGTCCTTGTAGCCCTTGACTACCGTTTCAAATGCGAGAACGCCGTCGCTCCCGCGCCTTACTACCTTTGTTATCCGCGGGAACTCTTCTTCCGTAAGCACCGCGCGCCACTCGTCCGCGGGGACAACCTCGAAGCCGTCCGCGCTGCCGTATACCTCGGTTATCGCATCGGAAAGCTCTGCGGTGATAACGCCCGAGGTGTCAACGTAGGTCATGTTGTACACGATTATTACGAGAGCGGAAATTATCGCCACGATAAGCGACAGAATGATTATAGGCTTTGCTGTGCTCATTTCCTGCCCTCCTTCTGCGCGCCGAGCGCCTTTGGCATGGTGAAGCGCTCAATGAGCGGCGTCAGGCAGTTCATAACGAGTATGGAGTAGCTTACGCCCTCGGGGAGCGTTGCAAACTGCCTTATCGCGAACGTGATAAGCCCGCACCCTATGCCGAAAATAAGCTTGCCCTTGCAGGTAAGCGGCGTTGTGGAGTAGTCCGTTGCCATAAAGAACGCGCCCAGCACAAGACCGCCCGACATGAGCTGATAGAGAGTGAATGTGAAGTCGAACCCGCTGTAAAGCAGCGAGCATACCGCAACCGTGCCGATAAACGCGAGCGGGGTCACGGGCTTTACAAGCCCCATTGCAATAAGGTAAACGCCGCCGACGAGAAGCGCTGCAACGCAGGTTTCGCCAAGGCAGCCGCCGCGAATGCCAAGGAACATATCAATAAGCTTCGGCAGCTCCTCGGCAGAAGCCGCGAGCGGCGTTGCGGAGGAAACCGTGTCCGCGCCATCGCCCAGCCATGAAAGCGGCGCTGTCCAGCGCGTCATGCTTGCGGTGAACGACAGCATAAGCACAATACGCGCGGTAATCGCGGGGTTCGCGAAGTTCTGCCCGATACCGCCGAACAGGCACTTTACTATAACTATTGCCACAAAGCAGCCGATGACAGCCATATAAACGGGCAGGTCAACGGGCAGGTTGAACGCCAGCAGCATTCCGGTGACGATAGCTGAAAGGTCGGAAATCGTGTTGGGTCGCTTTGTTACAAGGCTGAACAGCCACTCGAAAAGCACGCAGCAGGTGCAGCATATCACGGTAAGCACCAGCGCGCGCGGCCCGAAGATTATCGTAGCTGCAACAAGCGCGGGCAGCAGCGCGATAATAACGTTCAGCATTATTTTCTGGGTCGTCCAGCCGCTGCGTATGTGCGGGGACGGCTCTACAAACAGCTTGCTCATGTGTTACCTCCTTGCTTTTTCTGTTCGGCGCTGCGCAGGAAGTCCTTTGCAAGCTGGTTCTTCTCCGCGAGGGGTCGCTTTGCGGGACAGACGAAGCTGCACGCGCCGCAGTTCATGCACAGGTTTACCTTAAGGCGTTTGAGAGCCACGGCGTCGCGCGCATCGTAGGCGCTTTCAAGCTCGGTGGGCATGAGGTTTACGGCGCAGGCGCTTACGCACCGTCCGCAGCGAATGCACGCGGTGGGCTGCGGCGCGGGGCTGTCCGCAAACAGCAGCACGGCGTTTGTCGTCTTTGCAAGGGGAGTATCGGGGTCGAACGCGCAGCTGCCCATCATGGGTCCGCCCATGATTATGCGGTCGGGCTGCTTTATAAGCTCAACAAAGCCCACCACGCTGTGCAGAAGCGTCCCCACGGGGACGAAGAAGTTGCACGGGCGCTTTACAACGTTGCCGTCTACTGTAATGCGGCGCTTGACAAGCGGCATACCCGTTTTTATGTAGCTGTCGATGAACGCCGCTGTGGATACGTTCATAACCATACACCCGACGTCCGAGGGCAGCTTTCCCTCGGGGACGACGCGCCCCGTAAGCGAGTGGATAAGCACCTTTTCCGCGCCCTGCGGGTAGGCGGAGGGCAGCTTCTTTACGGTGATCTCCGGGCTTGCGGCAAGCGCCTTTGAGAGCTTTGCAATGGCTGCGGGCTTGTCTGCCTCTATGCCGATCACCGCGTGCGGTATCTCAAGGTACTTAAGCACGAGTTTTATGCCGCTTATTACGGCGTCGGTGTTTTCCATAAGCTCGCGGTAGTCGCTGGTGATGTACGGCTCGCACTCCGCGCCGTTCAGCAGCAGGTATTCTATGTGCGTTTTCTCACGGTCGTAGCTGAACTTAACGTGCGTGGGGAAGCCCGCGCCGCCAAGACCTATTGCGCCGCTTTCGCGCACGGCCTTTATAAAGTCCTCGCGGGAGGATATCTTCGGGGGCGCTATCCCCTCGAATACCTCGTCCCTGCCGTCGTTTTCGATAACCACCGTCCGACAGACGCGCCCGCCTGCGTTCATAACGTCCTTGATTTCCTTTACCATGCCGCTTACGCCCGAATGCACGGGCGCGGACATGAACGCGGTGCTGTCGCCTATCTTCTGCCCGACCTTAACCTCGTCGCCTGCGCTCACGCAGGGCTCGCAGGGCGCGCCGATATGCTGCGCCATGCTTACCGCAACCACCTCGGGCGACGGTATCCTGCGCGTCTTTTCCTCAGCCGACCCGCTGAAATGCGGCAGCCTGACGGAATGAAGCCTTGCCATTCCTTCACCGTTCCTTCCCTCAAAGCAGCGTACGCTGCCTTAATAATTAAATAATGTATATGCTATGCTCGATTTTTGCATACATACATTTATTTTAGCCGACTGTTACGCAAAAGTCAAGGCTTTTTGCAGCGTAAAGCGGAATTTTGTGGAATTTAGGCAAAAGGCACAAAATGCGGGCGCAAAATTCAGCACCGAAAAACGCTTGCCATGCTGCATATACACGCACCAAATGTGGACAAGTGCAAAAAAGTTCCATTTATCTGTCGAATCCTGCGAAAAATGCGCGCGGGTTATTGACAGAATTATGGATTTGGTTTATAATAAAATATGAGTACGGCGCAACAGGCGTTGTGCATTATTACGAAAATGTGGCAAGAATAACTTCGTGGAGGTTTATAACGATGTCAGATTATATCAGAAGACTTCCGGTTTATCTTCTGCTCGATTGCAGCGGGTCCATGTCGGGCGAGCCGATAGAGGCTGTAAAGCAGGGTATAAAGGCGCTGCTTTCCGAGCTTCGCGGCGACCCTCAGGCGCTTGAAACGGCGGCGCTTTCCGTCATTACGTTTGACAGCAGCGCACGGCAGATAACCCCCCTTACAGAACTCATGCTCTTCAAGGAGCCTCAGCTTACCGCAGGCGGCGCGACGGCGCTGGGCGGCGCGCTCAAGGTGCTTGCAGAGTGCATAAAGAACGAAGTGCGCACCTCCACCCCCACGCAGAAGGGCGACTGGAAGCCGCTGGTGTTCCTGCTGACGGACGGCGCGCCCACGGATAACCTTGACGAGGGTCTTGAAGCGCTCAAGGGCGTGTCTGCGGGGAACATCATCGCCTGCGGCGCGGGCGCTAACGCCAACACAAACACGCTCAGAAAGATAACGAACAACGTGCTGCTGATGAACAACCTCACCGCAGGCGACATGGCGCAGTATTTCGCGTGGGTAAGCAGCTCGGTAAAGGCTTCTTCCAAGAGCATTGACGCTAAGCCCGGCGAGGCTGTGGAGCTTCCTCCGCCTCCCCAGGGATTCGTTATCGTGCCTTAACGGCGTATTTGGAGAATGATATGAACGAACAGCACAACAGCGAAGGAGCTGTAAGCCTTGAAAAGACCGGGGGCGCGCTCCCTGAAAAGGCGGAGAATGCGGGCGCTCCCGCAGTGGACGCTCCACTCGCAGTAGACGCTCCACCCGCAGCGGACGCTCCACCCGTAGTGGACGCTGCGCGCACGGAGAACGCGGCAGTCGGGGAGTGCGCAAAGAGCTTTTACCCGAGCGGCAGGCTTTTTACGGAAAGCTATAACCGCGCGGATAACGGCTCCGCGCCCGTAAAGGCAGCGCCGCAGGCTTCGCAGGTCGTTCCCGAAAAAAAAGCGCAGGGTGAAGCGGCGGGCGCAAACGGCGCGCAGGTCGCTCCCGAAAAGCCTGTAAAGCGGCTTTCCGACCGCGAGGTGATGGAGCACACCGCAGGGCTGTGGCAGTACAGGGAGATTACCGACGACGGCACGGAGCAGCACAGCGAGAGTCACACAAAGCTCACCGAAACGCCGTTTGCGCAGGTGATAGGCGCGCGCGTGCGCGGCAAAATGCACAAGCGCGACGGCACGAACTGCGACGATTTCTTTGAAACAGCCGTTACGGACGACTGCGTTATCGCCGTTGTATGCGACGGCGCGGGGTCAAAGCCGCTGTCGCGCATAGGCTCGCGCGTAAGCAGCGAGAGCGCATGCGCGTTCTTAAAGGAGCGGGTGACGGAGCTGTTTGTGCAGTCGCCCGAGCTGAAACCGGGGCTGGCCTCAAAAATGGACGGCGCGGAGTTTATGGACGGGTGCATGAAGCTTGCGAGGCTTGTGCAGGAAAGCGCTGTAAAAGCGCTTGAAGCGCAGAAGGAGAAGCTGGCGGAGCTTGCTGCGGACGGGAAGTACCGAAACGCGCTCGGCAGACAGCCCGAGCTTCGCGATTTGTCCGCCACGTTCCTTGCGGCAGTTATAGTGCCGCTTGAAACGGAGCGCGGGCGCGAGGCGTTCGTGACTAGCGTGCAGATAGGCGACGGGTGCGTGTGCGCCATCGACTCAAAAGCGGACGCGGAGCATTGCCTTAAGCTGCTCGGCACGCCCGACAGCGGCGCGTTTCTTGGCGAAACGGACTTTCTGTCCGACAAGAACACCCGCCCCGAGGCGATAGCCGCGAAAACCCGCGTGAGCCGCGGCTGCTCGGATACATTCTTCCTTATGACGGACGGCGTGGCGGACGACTACTTCCCCGCGCAGCCCATGATGAAGCGGCTGTACCTCGACCTGTGCCTGAACGGCATACTGCCCATGTCGGGCGCGCTTACCGCAGGGGAGGACCCCGCGCCCGTGTTCTACTCGTCGGTTTCGATGAGCAGGCGCAGCGTGGCGCTGCAATACGCCAAGCAGCTGCTGTCCGACAGCGGCGAGGAGGCGATGAACGGGCTGTGGAACAAGCGCGATATGCTGCGCTGCCACTCGCTCGAGGCATTCAGAATGAACATCGGCGACACGCCCGCTGAAAGGCTGTGCGTGTGGCTTGACAATTACACCGAGCGCGGCAGCTTCGACGACAGGACGCTGTGCGCGGTGCGGCTGATATAATGAAAGGCAGCGAAAAATGCAAAGCGGTGAAATACTTACTGCCACGCTGGACGACGGCTCTGCAATAGAATATGTGTACGACGCCAACGCCCCGCGCGGCGGCATGAAGCACACATTTTTCACGCCCGACAGGAAATATGCGGTGCAGTTCTTCAACGAACCGCGCGACGCGCAGAACCTTCAGACGCAGGACCGTATCCGCGCAATCGTTGGCAAATACAACCCAACGCTCTCCGAGGAGGACGGCGGCGCGCTCGGCAACACGGCGAAAACGGCGGACTACTTCAGAAAGCGCTTCTGCTGGCCCGTTGCCACGATACGCAGCCCCGAGTTCGGCATAGTATGCCCGACATACCCGCAGAACTTTTTCTTCGGGGATGGCGCTTCAACGCTGCTAAACCTTAAGGGCAAGGACAAGAAGAGCAACTGGTTTACGGGGCGCAACAGGCGCTACATCGAGGCTGCGGAGCTCGGCGATTTCCGCACCATGCTGAGCACGGCAATAGGGCTTTCGCGCACGATAAGGAGAATGCACCAGGCAGGGCTTGCGCACTCCGACCTCAGCTGCAACAACGTGCTTATCGACCCGAAAACGGGCTCGTCAGTCGTTATCGACATAGACTCGCTTGTGGTGCCGAACAAGTACGCCCCCGAGGTGTGCGGCACGCGCGGCTACATAGCGCCTGAGGTGCTTTCAACGCTCGAGCTTGATTTCAGCGACCCTGCAAGGAAGCTGCCAAGCGTGCTTACTGACCTCCACGCGCTGCCCGTGCTGATTTATGAGTACCTGTTTTTGCGGCACCCGCTGCTGGGACCCAAGATATACAGCAGCGAATCCGCGGAAATGGACGACTTTTACGCGCTGGGACCCAAAGCAACGTTCATAGAGGATCCGAACGACCGCTCGAACCGCCCCGCGGACCTCAGGGTGACTATAGGCAGCCTTTCAAGGGGACTGGAGCAGCTGTTCCTCAAGGCGTTTGTGAAAGGGCTTCACGAGCCGTCTGAACGCCCCACGGCAATGGACTGGGAAAAGGAGCTGCTGCACGCGTGGGACAGGCTGGTGCCCTGCGCGAACCCGAAGTGCGAAAAGAAGTGGTTTATACTCCGCGACGAGAGCCGCCCCGTATGCCCGTTCTGCGGGACGCGGATAAGCGGCGGCGTAGTGCGCATGGGATTCAAGAGCGCCATGCGCGGGAAGAACGGAATGTTCAAGGAGAAAAGCGAAGTTATTGCGTACGACGGTATGCCGCTTTTCGACTGGCATATATACTCAAATGTCCACAACGACGAGAAGGCAGGCACCGATATGCGCGCCTATGTGGCGTATCGCAACGGAATGTGGCTGCTTGTCAACTACGGTATTGAGGGCATGACCTCGCCTGCGGGACGCCTTGTCCCGAAGGGCAGCGCTGTGGCGCTGAGCGACGGCGCGGTGTTCCGCATGACAAACCGCGATGACGGCTTGCTGTGCGAGGTAAGCGCAACTACCTGAGAGCGTACGCTCCGAAAGGCGCGCGGTATTACCCCAATCAGACCCGAAGCAATTGCGCCAAGGGCTGAACGACGAAAGGAAATGAAACACAAATGAAACAGTTTGGACTGTCCGACAAGGAAGCTGCGGAAAGCAAGCAAAAATACGGCGACAACTCCATGACCGAGCAGGCGTCCGAGAGCTTCTGGGACAAACTTAAGGGCAACCTCGGCGACCCGATGATTAAGATTCTTCTGGTGGCGCTCGGCGTAAACGTACTGCTCTGGATACTCGGCCTTGTTGGCGTTATCAGCGGCGCGCCCGAGTGGTACGAACCGCTCGGCATACTCATAGCGATAATGCTTGCGACGCTCGTATCCACTATTTCCGAGTACAACAATGAAAACGCGTTCCAGAAGCTTCAGGAAGAAGCCTCGCGCATTATGTGCAAGGTCTACAGAAACGGCAACATCACCGAGGTTGCGATAAACGACATAGTTGTCGGCGACGCTATACTGCTTCAAGCGGGCGACAAGATACCTGCCGACGGCATTATCATCGACGGCGACCTTAAGGTAGACCAGTCGGTGCTTAACGGCGAGAGCCGCGAGGCGAAGAAAACGGCTGTTCCCGACGGTTGGAAGGACACCGACGAGAACACGAATTTCGACAGCGAGTACAAGGTATACAGGGGAGCCGTCGTATGTTCGGGCAACGCCGTTATGCAGGTAACGGTAGTCGGCGACAAGTCGGTTTACGGCAAGATAGCAAGCGAGCTTCAGACCGACGACGACCGCGAGACCCCGCTTAAGGTAAAGCTCGGCAAGCTTGCAAACGGCATCTCCAAATTCGGCTATATCGGCGGTATCGCTATCGCCGTTGCAATGCTCTTCAAGACCATTTTCATGGACACGGACTTCGACCCCGCGCAGTTCATCATGGCGGACGGCGTGTTCCAGTGGGCGGCGCTGATTAAGGCTGTAATAAACGCGGTAATGCTGGCGGTAATCATTATTGTTATGGCGGTTCCTGAGGGACTGCCGCTCATGATAGCGATAGTTTCCGCGCAGAATATGGGCAAAATGCTTAAGGACAACGTCCTTGTAAGAAAGGTTGCGGGAATCGAAACCGCAGGTTCGCTCAATATCCTTTTCTCGGATAAGACGGGCACGATAACCAAGGGCAAGCTCGAGGCGGTGTCCTTTATAGACGGCAGCCTCAACGAGTACAAGACCTTCAACGACATCGGCGGCAAGCTCTCCGAGATACTCTCCCTTACCATTCAGCACAACACGCTTTCCATGGTAAGCGGCGAGGGCAGCGAACGCAGGGTTATAGGCGGCAACGCTACCGAGCGCGCGATACTCGGCTTCGATATAGACGGTAAGAAGCTTGACGGCGTAAAGGCTGTGGGCAATATCCCGTTCAACTCCACCAACAAGTATTCCGCAACGCAGGTTGAGGGCGCATACGACCTCTCCCTGATAAAGGGCGCGCCCGAGAAGATACTCCGGCGCTGCGCGTACTACTACGACCATAACGGCGAGAAGAAGCCGTTCGACATGGCGAAACTGAACGCCAAGATAGACGAGCTTGCAAACCGCGCTATCCGCGTGCTTGCGATAGCTACGAGCGAGGACGCGCTCGGCGAGGAATCCCTGCCCGAGGGCGACAACTGGACGCTTGTCGGCGTTGTGGGCATACGCGACGAGGTTCGCCCCGAGTCTGTAACGGCAATCAGGGAAGTTAAGGGCGCGGGCGTTCAGGTAGTTATGATAACCGGCGACCGCAAGGAAACCGCCGTGGCAATAGCAAAGGAAGCGGGGCTTCTTGAAAAGGACACGGACGTTGTGCTGACCTCCGACGAGCTTGCAAAGCTCTCCGACGAGGAGATAAAGGCGAAACTCAGGGATATCCGCGTTATCGCAAGAGCGCTGCCCTCCGACAAGAGCCGCCTTGTGCGCCTTGCGCAGGAGCTTGACCTTGTTGCGGGCATGACGGGCGACGGCGTAAACGACTCCCCCGCGCTCAAGAAGGCTGACGTTGGCTTTGCAATGGGCGGCGGTACGGAGGTCGCAAAGGAAGCGAGCGACATCGTTATCCTCGACGACAACTTCAACTCCATCGACAAGGCTATCCTTTACGGACGCACGATTTTCAACTCTATCAGAAAGTTCATCATCTTCCAGCTTACAATTAACGTGACTGCGGTGCTTATTTCGTTCGTCTGCCCGCTGCTCGACCTCGAATCCCCGCTCAACGTTATTCAGATACTCTGGGTAAACCTCGTTATGGATACGCTTGCGGCGCTTGCATTCGGCGGAGAGCCCGCTCTCAGGCGCTATATGCACGAAAAGCCCAAGCAGAGGACCGAGCCTATCATCAGCAAGAACATGATGAGCGAGATAATCGTGGGCGCAGGCTGGACGTTCATTCTGTCGCTTGCAATGCTTATACTCGGTACGTTCGCATTTGACAAGATGAAGCCCGATGTATCCTTCCTCGAACACCTCGGCTGGATTCGCGAAACCGCAGAGGGACTCGGCGGCCACGCATACCTCCACACCGCGTATTTCGCGTTCTTCATCTTTGTCGCGGTATTCAACGGCTTTAACGCAAGAACCGACAAGATGAACATTTTCGACAACCTTTCAAAGAACAAGGGCTTCCTTACGGTATTCGGCATAATTGCGGGCGTTCAGATAGCAATGACGTATGTGGGGCTTGCTGTTCCCGCTGTCGGCGAGATACTCGGCTGCCACGGCCTTAACGCTAAGGAATGGCTGCTCGTTCTCGTTATGGCAATATCCATTATCCCTATTGACCTTATCAGAAAAGCGATAGTAAAGTCTGTCGCAAAGAATTGACATTTTTTGAGGAGAAGCCGCTGCGGCAGGCGCGGCGGCAGCTCCCTCGAGTTATTATACACAGGAGGAAAAACAAATGGCAGTAAATCTTTCAAAGGGTCAGCGCGTAAGCCTTGACAAGTCTGTAACCATGGCGAGAATCGGCCTTGGCTGGGACACCAACCGCTACGACGGCGGGCAGGATTTCGACCTTGACGCGTGCGTATTCCTGCTGGGCGCAAACGGCAAGGTGCTCAGGGACGAGGACTTTGTATTCTACAATAACCTTACCGCAAGAAACGGCGCGGTAGTACACACGGGCGACAACCGCACGGGCGACGGCGACGGCGATGACGAGGCGATCATCATCGACTTCACCAAGATTCCGCCCGAGATAGAGAAGATAGCCGTTACCGTTACTATCTTTGATGCGCAGCAGAAGGGGCAGAACTTCGGGCAGGTATCCAACGCCTACGTGCGCGTGCTTAAGATAGACAACGCGGACGACGAGAACGGCGAGGAGGTACTCCGCTTCGACCTCGTGGAGGAGTTCTCCATTGAAACGGCGCTTGTTGTATGCGAGATTTACCGCTACAACGGCGACTGGAAGTTCAACGCAGTTGCAGCGGGCTATCAGGGCGGCCTTGAGGCGCTTTGCAGAAGCTACGGCGTAAACGTATAAACACACTGCCGCGGGGCGGCGTAAATCAAATTAAAATTAGCCTGAGGGGGCTCGGCAATGGCTGAGAATATAAACGACCTTATATCACGGGCGCAGCGCGGCGGCACGGTAATGCTGCCCGCGGGCGAGTTTGAGGGTCCCGTGTATATTACGAAGCCGCTGCGCCTTGTCGGGCAGAACACCACGATTTGGACGCGGCGCGGCAGCGTTATTGAGATAACCTGCGCGGGCGCGGCGGTCGAGTCGCTGCGCGCGGAGCTTACCGAGGGCGGCGCGAACGACGCGGCTGTGGTGGCAAAATACCCCGCGCAGGTGCGCGACGTGGAGATAGTGGGCGCAGTAAGCGGCTTCGGCGCGGAGGACGGCTGGTTCGACGTGCCCAAGACCATAGCGCTTGGCGACATTCCCCCGCAGGAGGAAAGCGCCTTCGTGCTTACCGTCAACGTACCAGTGCAAACGCAGATAAAGTGCGGCACGGCAGGGGTGACGTTCACACCGCAGACGCTTCCCGCAGGGAGAAGCGAGCTTGAAATACGCGTAAGCGGCATGAGCGCGCAGACCTTTCTGTACGCAGAAGCGCTCTTTTGCAGCAGCTTTGTCCGCAGGGTGTACCTTTCGGGCAGGGCGGTAAGCGGCGCGGCGCCCGTAAAGCGGCGGGAGATATACACGGCTCCGCTTCGCAGCACGCCTGCGGAAAACGCCGCGACGTCCGCAGCGCCCGTTGAGCTGCCCGCAGACGTTATAGCGTTGGCCGAGGAGCAGCCTCTGTACGATATGCCGCTGCTTGAGCTGCGCAAGGGACAGCGCGTGGGGCTGCGGCAGTACATAGGCGGGGAGTGCGAGATACGCTTTACCTGCGAAAAGCCCGCAGGCATGGACATTGACCCGTACGTTTTTGAGCTTGACGCGAACGAGCGCTCATTCTCGGACAGGAGTCTTGTATTTTTCGGCAACGAAAGCGGCGCAAACGGCGAGGCGCGCTATTTCCCCGACGACGGGCATATAACGCTCGACCTCGACAAGCTCGACCACCGCGTTCAGCGCATTGCGCTCGTGTACTCGGTATACGCGGGCGGACCTGCGCGCTCGTTTGCGCAGGTGAAAAACGCCTGCGTTACGATATACTCGCGCGGGCGGGAGCGCATAGCCTTTGCGCTTGACGGGCTTACGAGCGAAACAACGATTGTCGCATTTGAAATATACCTCTACAAGGGCGAGTGGAAGCTCTGCGCAGTCGGCGCGGGATACCGCGACGGCATGGCGCGGCTGTGCAACCATTACGGCATAGAGGTGGAGCAGTAAAAACACAGCACGGAAGGGACGGTCACACAGCATGGCACAGCAGTTTACGAGGTATGTCGGTTACGACAGCCCCGAGGCGTTTCGCGGCTTTCTTATGGACAGCTACGCCGCAGCGCGCAAGAGGGGGCTGTTCTTTACGGACCGCCTTGCAATGGCAAGCACGACGGAGATATCCGCCGCAGCGCCGTATACCGCCGCTTCCTACGACGACCCCGCAGCGATAAAGCAGGGACTTGACGCATGGCTGCGCTCGGTGCATATCACCTGCGACAGCGCGGCAATAGCGCAGGTGATGGTAAAGGCGCTTGCGGAGTGCGGCGTAAACAAAAAGAATACATACTTCGTCATCCTCTGTTGGCTGATGAAGTTTCTTGCGGCAAAGCCGTCGCTCTTTGTATTTGTGGGCGCGGCTAACCTGCGCGAGCTGTACCTCATGTATATGCTCTCCCTTGCGGGGGTGGAGGTGACGCTCGTAAGCTACGGCGCCGACGCGGATTTCGCACGGTTTCCGTACAGGGACGGCATTACCGTAAAGGGCGGCAGCAACACCGCTCCCATAACGGTGGACTACGCCTCGATAGATCTTACAAAGCAGGAGCAGCTCTCGCAGATGAGGCAGTCGCAGCAGCGCGTGAGCGGGCTTGTAAAGCAGCTTGAAACCACCGCCGCGGGGATATTCGAGGACTTTATGACGGACAGGAAAACGCGTGTTGTCAGAAGCGGCGGCGTTTTCACCGAAGACGGGGAGATACCCGTTTACTGCGCTGCGCTTATCGGCTATGACGATGACGCGGCGTACACGAATATGCTCGTTAAGTTCAAGGAGAGCTTTGCGGGCAGCAAAAAGCAGCTTATCTTTATAGAAAAGCCGCTTGAAAACCCCAATGCCGAGGAGGTAAAGGCGCTGGGCGCAGTCACCGCGACAAGTACGGACGGCATGATAGACGCGCTCACGCTGCTTATAAAGCTCAACGGCGACCCCACCCGCACAGCGCTTGCGCAGGCGGCGCTCAAAGAGGTGCTGCAAAGCCTCAACACGGGCAACAGAACGCTCGTGTTCAACTACGGCTCAAAGCTTGTTACGTGGCTTTACCGCTGCACGCAGGCGCGCAGGTACTCCGTGCAGTACGAGGATATCCCCGTGGTGCTTTATTACGGCGATATTTCGCAGTCGGAGGTGTGCTTCCTGAGTTTTATGTCGCGCTGCGGGTTTGACGTTATCTACATCACGCCCGACAGGCACAACACCGACATAGTGCGGCAGAAGGACCCGGGCGGCAGGTTACAGATATTCGAGCTTGCGGGCTCGAAGGAGAGCGGGAAGTACCCCGACAAGCCCGTTAAGATGAAGGCGTCGACCGTGGCGTACAACGCCGAGCGCGAGCTTGACACGGTGCTTTACGGCGGCGACACGGGCATATACCGCAGCTTTCAGTTCCCCAACAGCCAGTCGCTTACGCTGCGCACGACCTTTGAGGAGATAGGCATACTGTGGAAGGAGCAGGCGAAGTTCCGCTCGGGCTTTGCAACGGCGGGAAATCTCGTCACCGTGCCTAACATCTTTGCCAAGATAAGCGGCGTGCCCGACGGCAACATGAACGCCTACTGGGACATGGTGCGCGCGCGGCTGACGCCCGAAACCATTCTTACTGTGAACGCGCCCGTGCAGCAGGAGACGCCCGACCTGTCGGCGTACCGCAGCTTTTACCGCAACGGCGAGATAAACACGGAGAAGCTCAGGTCCTCAATGCTCAACAAGTACAGCTACCTGCCCGACAGGATACAGGATATGCTGTTCTTCAAAATGCAGGAGGCGGTGAACAGCGGCTTCCTTAAGCTCGAGGGCGACGAGCTGATGTTCGCGGTGCTCCATTACGGCATGAGCTTTGACAAGGAGCTGCTGCGGCTCATACAGGGCTTCGACTTTACAAAGGAGATACCGAAGCTTGTGTTTATAGACGCGGTGGAGGACGTTTTCACGCTGGAAGAATGCGTGAGGATAGTTCTTTGCAGCCTTATCGGGTTTGATGTGCTGATATTCACGCCCACGGGCTACAGGAACATTGAGGCGTTCGTAAAGCCCGAGGCTTACGAGGAACACGTTATGAACGAGTTCGTGTATAACGTTGAGGTGCCGAAGCTCAGGATACCCGCAGACGAAAAGAGCGGCGGGTTCTTCGGCAGATTGTTCAGGAAATGACCCGCGAGGGTTCAATAAACGATACAGAAAGGAATTTTACTATGGGATTACAGTTTACACCCGGAGCGGCGCAGCCGCAGCGTGAGGTAGAAACCACGGGCACGGTGGCAAACGCCGCGCAGACAGTATCTCTCGACAAGCAGATCGAGGAAGCGAGGAACTTCAACATCGTTGTAAAGGCCGATGAGATAAAGCAGCAGCTTGCAACGAGCGAGGAGATAGACAGGATTGTAAGCACGATAAACGTAAACGACAGCTCTACTATAGTGACGTTCGGCGCGGAGGCTGCCGAGCAGATCTCGCAGGCGTCGGACCAGGTGCTCAAGTCCATGAGCATTTCCCAGATAAACGACACGGGCGTTATGCTCAAGGCGCTTGCGGAGATAATGGATCAGTTCGACATCAAGGAGCTCCAGGACGAGAAGCCCTCGTTCTTCCAGAGCCTTAAGAAGAAGCTTGAGAAGATCCTTGAAAAGTACGACAACATGGGCAAGGGCATAGACAAGATCTACGGCCAGCTCAAGCAGTACGAAAACGAGATAGGTCAGTCCAACACCAAGCTTGCGGCTATGTACGATGCGAACCTCGGCTATTATCAGGAGCTTGTGAAGTATATCATGGCGGGCGAGCAGGGCGTAAAGGAGCTTGACCGGTTCATTGAGCAGTACCAGCAGAAGGTTGCGGAGAACCCCGACGACGGCACTATCCGCATGGATCTTTCAAACCTCCAGCAGATGCGCGAGATACTCGACCAGCGCGTAATGGACCTTAAGGTAGCCGAGAACGTAGCGCTCCAGACCGTCCCTATGCTTAAGACGATGGAGTATTCCAACCTTAACCTTGTCAGAAAGATAAACTCCGCGTTCATCATCACGATACCCGTGTTCAAGCAGTCGCTTGCGCAGGCTATCATGCTCAAGCGTCAGCGCATTCAGGCGGATTCGCTCAAGGCGCTTGACGAAAAGACGAACGAGCTGCTTATAAAGAACGCGCAGAATACCGTTGAGCAGAGCAAGATGGTAGCTGCAATGGCGGCGAACTCCTCCATCAAGGTAGAAACGCTCCAGCAGACATGGCAGACCATCGTTTCGGGCATAGACGAGGTGCAGCAGATACAGAACGACGCGCGCGCAAAACGCCAGCAGGACGCAGTAGCGCTCGAGCAGATAAAGGCAGACTACAAAAAGCGCATGAAGGCATGATAAACCTGAGCCCTGCGCGGGGATAGTCCCTGCGCAGGGGGGCATTATATAAAGGAGTAGAAAATTTATGGCAGCAAACACACCGCCTATGGGGTGGAACAGCTGGGACTGTTACGGCGCCTCGGTTGACGAGGAAACCGTGCGCCGCAATGCGGAGTTCATGGCGCAGCACCTTAAGAAGTTCGGCTGGGAGTACATAGTTGTAGATATCCAGTGGTACGAACCCAAGGCAAAAAACCACGAATACAACCACTTTACTGAGCTTTGCATGGACAGGTTCGGGCGGCTTATCCCCGCTGAGAACCGCTTTCCCTCGTCCTCGGGCGAGAGGGGCTTCGGACCGCTTGCAAAGTATGTTCATTCGCTCGGACTTAAGTTCGGCATACATATCATGCGCGGCATTCCGCGCCAGGCTGTGGCAAAGAACACGCCGATAAAGAAGTCCAGGGAGAAGTATACTGCGCGTCAGATCGCAAAAATCGACAGTATTTGCGCATGGAACACCGATATGTACGGCATAGACGCGGAAAAGCCCGGCGCGCGCGAGTATTACGAGAGCCTTTTCAGCCTGTATGAGAGCTGGGGCGTGGACTTTATCAAGGTTGACGATATCTGCCGCGAGCTTCCTGCGGCTGAGGGCGAGCTTATGCTCATAAGCGACGCGCTGAAGAACTGCGGGCGCGACATGGTGCTTTCGCTCTCTCCGGGAGCGGCGCTTCCCGAAAAGGCGGAGCTTTACAAGGAAATAAGCAATATGTGGCGCATTACGGACGACTTCTGGGACAACTGGCCGCAGCTTTATGATATGTTCGACCGTGCGCAGACATGGTGCATTCACGCGGGCGCGGGGCACTTCCCCGACTGCGATATGCTGCCCGTGGGCGCTATCCTGCAGGACTACGGTCCCGACGGGTGGACAAAGTTCACGCAGGACGAGCAGCGCACCATGATGACTCTCTGGGGCATTGTGCGTTCGCCTATGATGATAGGCAGCGAGCTTACAAAGCTCGACGAGTTCACCATGGGGCTGCTGACGAACCCCATAATCATAGAAATGCTGAAATTCAGCCATTCCGCGCACCCGCTCTACAGGAGAAAGAGGGACGGCGGCGAGGAGATAGTGTGGTTTGCAAGCCATAAGGACGGGCGCAATTATTATGTGGCGCTCTTCAATGCAGGCGAGGAGCCGCTTGAGATAACCGCGAACCTGCCCGTAAGCAGCGTATGCACCACGGTTGAGGCATGGACGGGCGAAAAGGGCGCGGCCTGCGGCAGTGTAAGCGCAAACGTAGCGCCGCACGGCGTGGCGCTTATAAAGCTCACCAAAACATTCTGACAGCGTCTTTGCAGCCGCAGGCGCTGAAACGGGGCGCCGCAGAAAACAGCGGCACTTCACGCGGCTGCAAGGAAAGCAGAGGAGGCGCTCGTCATAAAAACAGGAAGCGTGGATATAAAAGAGATACTGACCCTCATGAAGTCGGTTGAGGGATGGAAAACCCTCTACAACAGATATAAGGAAGTATTCAACTACTTCCTTTTCGGGATAGGCACAACGGTGATTTCGTTCGGGACGTACTACCTTTTCAGGTGGATTTTCCCCGACGCGGAGAGCGTGCCGCCGTGGCTGAGCTGGATATTCAACATAACGCACCGCTTTGGCATTGAGAGCAACACGGCGCTTCCCGTTATCCTGTCGTGGTTCTTTTCGGTCACGTTCTCGTTTCTCACGAACAGGATATACGTTTTCCACAGCACCGCAGACAACGCGTGGAAGTTTATCCGCGAGGGGCTTTTGTACTACGCGACAAGGCTTGCAACGCTCGGCTTCGACCTTGTGGTAATGTTTTTGCTGGTAGACCTTACGGGCATTGACAACGTGATATATGAGTTCTGCTGCAAGGTTTTTTCAAACGTAATGGTGCTTATACTGAATTACGTTTTAAGCAGGATCTTCGTGTTCAGGCGAAAGAAGCACAGGCGCCAGGACGCGCAGCAGGTGCAAGAGCGCAAGGAAACAGAATAATCAGGTCCCGCAGTAAAATATATACTGCGGGACTTTTTGCGCATTTTGGCGATAATAATTGAGCGGGCATTCAACGTATAATAAACGCAGAGCATTATTACAGACCGTCGAAAAAAGATTTCTCCGGGGCTGTTGAGAAAGGCGCAGCTGCTGGGAAATGGCATTTTGGCAAGGCTTAGTGCCTGTTGCCCTCAGTTGCCCAACATCGTGTTGGGCTTTTGGGGCAACTGCACAAACATCGTGTTTGTGCCTGCCGAAACGACGTTGACAGACGCAGCAGAACGCTGCGAAGCGTAAGCCAAAGGCGCGGCATGGACGCCGCGCAACAAAGCTTCCGCGCGCAGATGTGCCTTTATCGACAGCCTGATACCATAACCATGCGGTTATGGTATAATAAACGCAAGGCGTTTATTATAGATTAAAAATCCTCGCACATACGCAAATCAAAGATTTGCTCCGTGCGTATCGGACGATTATACCATAACCATGCGGTTATGGTATAATATTCTGCGACCTGCCTATACTAAAGATATCCATTTATTTCAAGCGAGGTGCAGGAAAATGTTTTCATTCAACAATCTTCCGGGGTTTTCCGGGGAAGCGTCAGCGGCGCTGAGCGGCGCAGTAAGCATTGCAGAATGTATGGGACACAGCTACGTCGGCAGCGAACACCTGCTGTGCGCGCTGGCAAGGGAGGGCAGCGGCACGGCTTCGGTACTGCTTGCGGGCTGCCGTATATACCAGCGCGACCTGCTGCTGCGCATAAGGGACAGGCAGGGGTTGGGAAAAAGTGTCAAGCTTTCGGATGCGAATTTTTCACCGCGGCTTAAAAAGCTGCTTACGGGCGCGCGCACGGCAGCGGCCAACAGGGGCGACGGTCTTGTGGGAACGGAGCACCTGCTCATGGCGCTGCTTACCGACAGGGACTGCACCGCAAGTGCAATTCTTACCGAAATGGGCACGGGACTGCCCGCGCGGCTTTATTCCGAGGCTGCCGCAAGGCCTCGCGGCGACGGCCTTTCAGAGCGCGCCCGTCCCGCTGAAAAGCCGGAGCCCAAGCGCCGCGGGGAGCTCGCTGCGCTCACGAAATACGGCAGGGATATGACGGAGGCCGCGCGCGCGGGGAAGCTGTCGCCCGTTGTGGGCAGGGCTGCCGAAACCGAGCGCATGGTGCAGATACTCCTGCGGAAAACGAAGAACAACCCCTGCCTTATAGGCGAGGCGGGCGTTGGCAAAACCGCCGTTGTGGAGGGCTTTGCGCAGAGGATAGCGCAGCGCCTTGTCCCCGAGGAGCTTTGCGCAAAGCGCGTTATCTCGCTTGACCTGTCCGCAATGCTTGCGGGCGCAAAATACCGCGGCGACTTTGAGGAGCGCCTTAAAAGCGTGCTTGACGAGGCGCAGAGCCACCCCGAGGTGATACTCTTTATAGACGAGATACACATGATAGTAGGCACGGGCGCCGCAGAGGGCGCGATAGACGCCGCGAGCATACTGAAGCCCCCGCTCGCAAGGGGCGAGATAACGCTTATAGGCGCCACCACAACGGACGAGTACCGCCGCTTTATCGAAAAGGACAGCGCGCTTGAGCGGCGCTTTCAGCCCATACAGGTGGAGCAGCCCGACGAGCGTCAGGCGCTTGAGATACTGAAGGGTCTGCGCACGGGGCTGGAGGAGCACCACCACGCCGTAATAACGGACGGCGCGCTTTCCGCTGCGGTAAAGCTCTCCGTGCGGTATATGAACGACAGGAATCTGCCCGACAAGGCGATAGACCTTATCGACGAGGCGGCGGCGCGCGCCCGCACGAGAAACTCTGCCGAGGACGGCGCGCTGCGAGAAATGCTTGCCGCAAAGGACTACGTTTCCGCGGCGAAGCTTGCGCGCGGGGCAAAGGCGGTGCCGCGCCGCGTGCTTGTGGACTGCGAGGACGTGGCGCAGGCGGTGTCTGCGGCGACGGGCATACCTGCGGCAAGGCTTACGCAGGACGAAAGCGCGGGGCTTGCAATGCTTGAGGAGCGCCTGCGCGAGCGCGTTATCGGGCAGGACAAGGCGGTGGAGCTTGTCGCGGGCGCGATTCGCCGCGGCAGGACGGGGCTGTGCGACCCCGCAAGACCCGTAGGCTCGTTTTTGTTCCTCGGGCAGACGGGCGTGGGCAAAACGGAGCTTTCCCGCGCGCTTGCGGAGTGCGTTTTCGGCGACAAAAAGCGCCTTATCCGCTTTGATATGTCGGAGTTTACCGAAAAGCACTCGGTAAGCAGGCTGATAGGCTCGCCGCCAGGATATGTAGGCTACGAGGAGGAGGGGCAGCTTATCAGGAAAGTGCGCAGCGCGCCCTATTCCGTGGTGCTGTTTGACGAGGTGGAAAAGGCTCACCCCGAGGTGCTTGACCTGCTGCTGCAAATACTGGAGGACGGCAGGCTTACCGCCGCAAACGGCACGCGCGCGGATTTCAGAAACGCCGTTGTTATCATGACGGGCAACATCGGCGCGGAGAAGCTTGCGGCGCGCTCGGTGGGCTTTATGGGCGGCGAGGGCGGCAGCGAGGACGTTATGGCGGAGCTTAAGAAGCGCTTCCGCCCCGAGCTTATAAACAGAATAGACAACGTAGTGGTGTTCGAGCGGCTCGGTATGCGCGACATGGAGCGCATATGCTCGCTTATGCTCGGCAAGGTCGCGGAGAGAGCCGCGCAGCGCGGCATTACGCTCAGCTTCTCAGAGGAAACGGTAACGCGCCTGTGCGAGAGCGTAAGCGCGGACGGAATGGGCGCGCGCCCGCTGCGCAGAGTGATAACGGGCAGAATAGAGGATATGCTGTCGCGCGCAATGATAGCGGGCAGGCTGCCCGATAACTCGCGCGCTGAGGTGTGCGTTGAGGACGGCGAGTTTGCCGTAAGGCTGCCCGCAGGGGCAAAATAAGTTATCCGCACACGCTCTCCATTTCCTCCACCATGCTCTGCGCGAAAACCGCGTAGCCGCGCTCGGGGTCGTTTATCAGAACGTGCGTTACAGCGCCCGCAAGCCGCCCGTCCTGAATAATGGGGCTGCCGCTCATGCCGCGCACGATGCCGCCTGCGGCTTTAAGCAGGTCCGGGTCGGTTATGCGTATCACCATGCCCTTTGAGCTGTTCATGCCGAGCAGGTTCACGCGCTCTATTTCAATGGAGTATTCGCGCGGGGTGCCGCCGTCAAGGGTGGCGAGTATAGTGGCAGGACCGCACTTCACCTCCTGCCTGAACGCCATAGGCAGCTCCTCGCCGCTTACAGGCTTGTTCAGCGTGCCGAACACACCCACGGCGGTATTTGCGGCAAGGCTTCCCGCAACGGCGTCGGGCAGGATAACGCCGCAAAGCTCGCCCGCCGCGCCCTGCTTTCCCCTTACGATGTCGTATATTTCCGCGGCGGTTATCTCACCGCTCGAAAGCGGCACGCGCGAGCCTGTCGTTTCGTCGCTTACAGCGTGGCCAAGCCCGCCGAAAGCTCCCGTTTTCGGCTCGTAAAACGTGAGTGTTCCTATGCCTGCGGCGCTGTCGCGCACCCACGCGCCCATTTTAAGCGCGCCGTCGGGGTCGCAGAAAGGCTGAACGCTCACGCAGAGCGTGCTGTCGCCCCGTGTGAGCAGCACGGTGCTTTCTTCGCCGAGAGCCGTGGTTATGTCGGCGTTGGTCTGTACAGGCGCGCCGTTCACCTCGGTTATAACATCGCCCTTTTTTATTCCCGCGCGCTCTGCGGGCGAGTTTTTGGTGACGCCCACCACCATTACGCCCTCGGAGCGCAGCCTTATGCCGAACGGCGTTCCGCAGGGAATGAGCATGGGGCGTTCCGTAGGCGTGACCTGCGCGGTTTTTATAGGTATCGCGCCCAAGTAGTAGCCGCACTCCCCGCCGTTTGTGCGGATATCCGCCGCAGAGAACGCGCCCGTGCAGGGCGAGCCGCGCTCTGCGCTCACCGAGGCGGGCAGCGCCGCATAAAACCACCCGATTACCGCCGCCGCCGAAGCGAGCGCAAGGCACAGCGCCGATGAAATAAATCTGACCGTTTTTTCCATAATTAACAAACCCGCGCTGCCGCGCTCGTCCTTTCCGCAAGTGTTATGCGATTATGTTACGCAGTTCGCGGGATAATATAAAAGGGAATTTGTCGCGGATATTTTTGCGCCGCACGAGCCGCGTGCCGCTGCGCCCCAAAAGCGCGGTACAGGTTGCATGACATTTGCAGAACGTCGCTTTTGCGGAAATTCCTACATAGCGCGCAAAAGTATAGGTTTGTCAATGATTTTGGACACGAAAGTTAGAAAGAAATTCAACGGGAGAAAGCCAGCCCAGAGGACGCATC
>CAKSEE010000031.1 GCA_934446455.1 uncultured Oscillospiraceae bacterium
GCTTAAATATTCAGCCACACAGCCTGCAAGTTCCCCGTCAGACTCATCGCCTGCAAGAAAAACATTAAGCTTTGCTGATAGTTCTGCATATACCGGCTCAAGCGTGCGCCTGTCCATTCCTACGGGAACGCTGAATGGCTTTACGGGGTACTCGCGCGCCATTTCAAGCGTGTAGACCTGCGGCATTACGCCTATGCGATGAGCGCGCGCCGCGCTCCTGCCGCTGACGCTCTGCGCACAGCTCCTGATATAGCCGAACGTATCCTCAGACTCGGTTATGTACGCCGTCTGGAACTCATAAAAACAGCCCTTTGCAGGATTGAACAGTCCCCTGCCCTTTGCCGCCCCGGGCTGAATCCCCCTGAGCGCACTGAACACATTTGTATAAGAGCCGTCCGCAAGTTTCATTGTAAAGAACTGACTTATGCTTTGTATGTGCTTGCTGTATACTCCGGTTGTTGCAATTGAAGATATTAGCGTGAATATTCCATACTTCGTTCCGTCGCGCATTATTACCGCAAGCGGCTCAAAAATGCTCTCAAACTGCTCACGGAAAGCACCGTAGTTTGCTATTACAAGGTGAATTGCAGGCATCTCAAGATCCGGCGGAAGGTTTGCATAATCACCGCCATATGGTGCGAGAATGGTTTTTCTGCGCGCAATCTCATCGGTCAGATACCCGAAAAGGTTCTGTATTTTTTCACCCTCGGCAGGAACTGCAACAGTACCAACCTGCGCATAATCCTCAAAAGCCCTTAAAGTTTCAGAAGCAAAATCAAGGATATAAAAGCACACTCTGTCTGCGTTATAGCGCATACATATATCGAATATAAAGGCAGTGAGGAATGTCGTTTTCCCGCTTCCCGCAGAACCGAATACTATTGCATTTCCATTCATGAGCGATAGCGTCAGAACGTCCTGCTGCTGTTTTTCAGGCATATCATATTCGCCTATGACCGCAGTAACATTGTGTTCATCAGTAACACACCCATATTTATGTACAAGCAAAGTGGTGTAAAGCTTCTCAGAAAGCGGCGGAAGCCAGAGCTTATCTGCATAAAGACCCTCCTGCTGTGCTGTTTGTGCAATATACGCCAGCACTGCTTCCAGCTGTGACTTTTCGTCCACAGCACTCTTTACAACACGGTCTGTTCGGCTGAGCCGAAGCTCGTTTTCCGTCTGCCCTATAACTCTGCCAATGCTGTCGATAACGCTTATTCCATCGTCAATATGCGCCTCACTGTTTGCGGGGTCGTAAACCGCGCCTGCCCAACCCGACTGTCCAAGCTCAAACACCTCGTCATAGCCCACCTGCATAAAGAATCTGCCTGCCTGTGTTATTGCAGCAGCGTCAGGGCGGCGAAGCATTTCGCTGCTGTCGCTCCTGTCCTGCACCTTTAGGCATATCTTAAAGCGCGAGTTACTCCATATCTGGTCGTTTACAACTCCCGATGGCTTTTGCGTTGCAAGAACAAGATGAACGCCAAGACTTCTGCCTATACGCGCAGCCGATATAAGCTCTGTCATAAAGTCAGGGCATTCGCTTTTAAGCTCTGCAAACTCATCTGAGATTATATACAGGTGCTGAAGCGGTATTTCCACCCGCCCCTCACGAAACAGCTTCTGATACTTGTAAATATCAGACACGGTGGTACCAAGGCGCTTTGAAACTGTATTGAACAGCTCCTGACGCCTGTGAAGCTCGCTCGTTATTGCTATAAGCGACCTTGAAATGCCTGCCTGTCCGTCGAGATTAGTGATAATACCCGCAAGGTGCGGGAGATTCTCAAAAGTCTTTGCCATGCCGCCGCCCTTGTAATCTATAAGCAGAAACGATATCTCGCTTGGACTGAAATTTATCGCCAGCGACAATATCATCGTTATAATAAACTCACTCTTACCCGAGCCCGTTGTGCCTGCAATTAGTCCATGCGGTCCGTGAGCCTTCTGATGCAGGTCGAGATACAGCAAATCCCCGCGTGAATCAAGCCCGACAGGCGCTGCAAGCGACATCACGGGATTATTCTCGCGCCAGCGCTGACGGCAGTTAAGTTCCACAACATCGTTTACACCAAGCATTTCAAGAAACGCGAGCGAATCAGGCAGCTTGTATTTTCCCTCAACAAGCCCGAGCTTTATATTTGCAAGGTTCACAATATTGTCAAAAAGTTGTGAACGCTTTACAAAGGTGGGTTTTACATACTGTACGGCATCGTCGCCGCTTATATGAACAGCAAGCGTCCTGTCACGCTCTCCTGTCTTTTCAAAAGATTCATTTTCAGTGCAACACCGCAGAACGGCGGCGCATTCGCGCGGAAGCAGGTGCATTTCGTTAAATAGCATGATGACCGAGAAACCGCAGTAATCGCCATATGAAAGGACATGGTTAATAAACTCTGTTTTGGAAGCCAACGACTGACTTGCACAAATCACCACAAAATGCTCTATCTGTGCAGCTTTCTCCTGTGACAGCTCATCGTCGGGCTTCAGGTTCATCACACGTTCAAGTTCTGCGCTAAGATGCTTCATCTCTTCAGCGTCCGAGGCAATATACCTGAAATCCTGAGCATTGTTCCATGTGTGAGGAAGCCATCGGCAAAAGTCCCAGATGTCGCTTTCGTAAGAATCGTAAATAAACACAAGCTTAAGGTCGGCGTAGCTGTGAAGCGCACATAGCTGTAATATAAGATAATACACGCTTTCAATGACAATGCTGCGCTCACCAACTATGCCCATCGCATAATACTGCTTCAGCGAAAGTTCCACTGGCGTTTGTGTTAACATAGGTTTGTGCGCCATAAAATCTTTAAGCTGCTCCAGCAATATATCTTTTTTCTCTGTCAACTGTGGAACTGTTGAGGTAATCGTCACATCAGGCTTCACGTCGCCAAGACCTATACATATCGTAAGGAAATCATCATCATTCTCTCCGCGCTCCCATAGTCTGTCTGAGCGATGTTCAATCCGCTCGTCTAACTCGTCAAGAGTAGGATTGGCATTGAGAAGATATTGCTTCTGTGTATTCATAGAACTGTCAAGTTCATCGCGTACAGAATCAAGATATACAAGATAATCGCGCTTTCTGCTGCGTTCGTCCTTTTTAGAACGTGCGTTCAGATAAAGTCGGCTTACAACAGGCCATAGCATTGAGCTTAGCATCATACTGCCCGACATGATAACGGTAGGCATAAGGTTCATAAAATCCGTTCCCCTGTCAAGCCCGTTGATTATTGAAAAAGTTCCCGTAGCGGCAGAGGCTATTCCCATTGTAAACGACGGACCAAGCGTAAGCACGAAAGGCTGTTTTCCCACATCTCTCTTTGAAGGCGGCATCGCCACAGAGATCTCGCTGTTCCTCGGCCTGCGGCAAAAACGCGGAGAAACATAGAAAAGGCTTCGTTGCCTGATTTCGTCAAAATACACTTTTGGAATCGTAAAGTCAGCGGATTCTGTAACATATTCCCTTATCTGCGCAGAACAATTAACATTTACGTCTGGCATTTTATCAATAGCAACAATATTTTTGCCAACTATAAATGAAAACCCCATTATATATATGAAATCTCCCGGGAAAAGTTCCTTCTCCACAATTCTTCTTCCATTTATAAAGGTATTTGCATACGGAGAAAGTTCTCTGTACGTCATGCTTTTATCAGTAGCAGTAATCTGCGCGCTGAGAGACTCAAGAATATTTGTTTTCAAAATTACAGAGCAGTTGTGTCCACTGCCTATAGAAATAGTACCCGTGAAAACAAACTTTTTGAACTTCATCATATCTTCTGAGTCGTTCTCAAACAAAAGTATCGCCTTTTCACCGATGCTTACAATGCCTATCTTTATGCTTGTACGCAGCGGATCGACTGTAAATGTCTTTATATCTGTCCTGCCGTCCTTCGTGCAGATATATGAGTTTTGTCCGCAGAAAATACACCATTTTCCATCAAGCGGAGATACCCTCAGCAGCTGTTCCTGTCTGCCAAGCGAATTTGTGTAATTGACATAATACTGCCCCGTGATTTTCTCGGGCAGAGCCGTTGAATGAATGGAGCTCTTTTGTATCAAAGTCAGTTTCATTTGCTTTCTCCCGTTTGTATTATTTCCTCCGCAAGTACATCTGCGCGGACGTAATTGAATGAATTCAGCAGTACACTGTGGAATTCCTCAAGTGTAAGTCCGGCAGACCCCTCGCCTATCGCCCTTACAATATAATCCCCAACGGGGTTGCGAAGCACCTCAGGTATATAAGGTGAAGCCATGGCGCGCCTTCCTGCTTCAGCAGTGAGAATGTCATTTCCTGAAAAATGGGCTATATAAGGGTTAATATATGGGCTTTTGTAGCCGTTAGCAAGCAGGAAAAGTATCATGCCAAGGCTGTAAACCTCGAAATTTTCATTTGCAGGCGACATAAATTGCATGTAATGCTGATACTCAGTACAAAGAGGATAATATGTTCCTATACATCTGAAACGGTTAAAATCCATGTAAAGCTTTCTGTCATCCGACAAGAACAGCATGTCGTCGGAAAACGCACCCACTATTATACCGTTTTTCTTGAATCGTAACAGCAGCTCAGCTATGTTCGCTCCAATCTCAAGAACATTTCTGAAAGTATACTTATTTTGCAACACATAAAGCGGTAACGGAAGACTGTTGTGCATTAGTATGAAGATATGATGCTTGTTATAGAGTTTTGAACTGTAGGAGCAGATGTTATAATTAAGCGGCTCAACACCTGCTTTTGTGCAGTTTGAGGAAAACACCATGCAATCAGTCTTTACCGAATTGAGATACTCCACTTCAAGACTTCGAGTTTCTGCACGATCCAACGAATGAAAAGCGAACGAGTAGTCAGCGCAGGTGTTGTTCGGGAAGAATATGTGCCGTATAGACGTATCTACAGACGATGTTCCGTCTGTCCTTACAGCGCGATAGTAATCGGTATCTGCAAAGGTCGCCGTTTTTTCGGTAAGCCTGTGCGCAAAAATTCTTGCACCTGTTATGTTAGCCTCCGTTATAACTGAATCAGCTGAAAATTCCTCATCCAAGGCCGCCTTCCTGCTGATATCCTCACGAGTTATTACTGCACCTTCAACGTCAAGCCTTGCCATACAACTGATACAAAACAAATCGTCACAACTCACCTGTGCACCGCATTTTTTACAAAATAACATTGTTCCTCCCATGTCAGCGACGGGTTATATACCAGTCATCATAAACAGAGCCACTCAGTTTTATCGTAAACACTGCCGAGTCCCACAGCATTCCAACGGGCGTCCAGCAGTCATACATATAGACGATAATGTTATAGTCGCCGTCAGGATACCACACGGGCGTGAAATGTACCCTGCTGTAGTCGCTGTTAGCCGTATTCCTATACATCGAATATTCATTCTGCGCAAGCGTGTAATTGACATACGCACCGCTGCGCGTATACTCAATCCTGTCAGCGTAGCCGTCGTAATCAAACTCAGGGTACAGCACAAAGCCGTTCTGAAAATACCCCTTTGCCGCGAACATGGAAAAATCCACGCCTATACCGTAGCCCGAGCGCGTATGCAGAAACCCGTCGGCGCTGCTTTCTGCGGATACCGCAGAGGGGACGTTTGCGTAGGAGCAGGGCAGGTATTGCCTGTCCATGGACGCCTTTGCAGAATCGCTCACCTCAACAAAATCTACAGTAAGATCATTTGGGTTATCCTTTTTTTGCACCGCCTTAAGATAGTTCCACGAAAGCTCGGTCACAGGCGAGGAAGCGGTGTACATGCTCTCGTAGACGTCGGGAATCTCAAAGCCTGCCTCGCCGTCGTCGGCGGTGGTGTTGGGCGGCGTCAGATACTGCTCGGTCGGGTCCCGGATCGTGATTTCGTAGGTGAATTTTTTCGCAGTTTTTTTCTCGCCGTCTGCGCTTGTGTTTGTAAAAAACTCTGCCTTGTGCGTAAACGAGAGCTCTTTTTCTCCATCGTTCACAACGGACGGCTCGTTTGTTTCTACAGTAAGCTCAAACCGCCATGTACCCGTTTGCTTCGGCATATGGACGTTCTTATAGGCAAGCGTCTTTGCAGCCTGCGCCGGCAGTCCGTCGCACAGTATCTCTATCGGTTCGGCAAGTTCGGGCGGCGTCGGGATTCTCGCTCCGTCGTCGTCGCGAAAGCTGAGGGTAGTAAGCGTAAGCTTAATGCCGAAAGCGCCCTGCGTTCCCACGTCGTCGTAGGACGGGCAGAACTTGTGCGAGTATTCCTCGCTCTGGCTTACTTTGAAGGACACAACAGCGTCCGTGTCAGGACGGAAGGTCGTGTTCGTTTTATTGATATCAATGGTAAGGGATATCCGGGCGATCTGGGTTTTGGTCATGACGTCAAAACCCATGGTTCTTATTATCAAGTCGTCGATCTGATCAAATGAAATTTTACCCCTATCAGTATATATTTTGCTATAATAAGGAGCAGACGTTTTCATTGCGTCGAAATGATAGTCGCCAAAGTTCTTTTCCTGCATTGTCATACAGCTTACGGGTCCTGCCATGTATGTCAGATTACCCATTACCGGATGAATGCCGTAGCCACTTATCCTGCTTTCGCCTTCGCAATTTACATGATATACATCTGATACGATCTGATCATAAATAGCCCACTCTGTCGGCGTGCCGTAAATGCATTCTCTTGTCCCATCTTCTCTGAAGCGGTTTCTGAACCAGTAAACCGGCTCTGCAACAAGTACATAGTTGTCCTCAAACGGTATAAGTTCCTTATTTAATGCAAGGATCGGCTCATACCCATCAATATCAAAATAAAACCCAAGCTTGGTAATTATCTGCATAAGCGCAGGGGAAGCCTTCATCTGCCCGTCCTCGCCCTTAACCTTTGTCAGCAGCTTTTTGGTTACTCCATGGCGTGCGATATAATTCTTGTCTGACATTTGGTTCAAATCAACTTCTATCGGTACAAACACGTCGTAGTACGACGGTTCGCCGCATAACCAGACCCCATAATTGCAGGATTGACTTGTTATCAGCGAATCCTTCATCTTTTTGGCGGTTATTCCTTCGCCATTGTTAAGGCTGTTGTAAATGTCAATATACTGAAGCTTGCAGCCGATTCCATAGTAATCTTCGGATCTGGGTATGGTGGTTGTATTTCTATCCCAAAATTCCAGATACCCCAGACCCTGCTTGAATCTTCCCGAGCTGTTATTTCTTATAACATCTAGTACGCTCAACACGGTATGGTTCTCATAATCAAAAACCGAAAAGCGGTATCCCTGAAGGTCATAATCCCACGAACCACCGCCAAAAGAGCCGGATTCATCAGCTGTCGCCGACAAAGGCGCGACATAAACGGACAATGAAATCATCATTAAAAAAGCTAAAACAGAGGATATCAGCTTTTTCACGGGTCTCACCTCAATTCAGTAAATCAGACGGATCAATATCGATCTCGGGAATATCCTCTTCCTCATAATTGATCGTAAATGAAAAAGCAGGATAATCGTATGTTTCATCCTCCTCAATGTAAGGCGGATAATCATCGTCAGCAGACGTACTTTGCTGCGGCGTGTTATCCCGCCCGCCGCTCGTGGTCGTCTGCGGAGTACGCGAAGTTTTCGGCGCTTCCTCGGTCGGCTTAGGAACATCTTCTGCTGCGCCATCTTCAGTCGGCTGACTGTCAGGCGTTTTGTCGGTTTTGGCGCCCTCAACACCTGTCTGTGCGGTTATCGGATCTACATCATCCTGCAAGCCTATCGTGAAAATATCGGCTGTTATCCTCTGTTCGTCATTATTCCCATCGCTGATAATGCCGTTATTGTCGACAACTGCGGCAGGCGCTGTTGCAGCAGGGTCGCCCGCAGGACTGCCATGCTGACCATCGCCGTCGGCGCCTGCGTGCGCGCCGTCTCCAAGGCTCGGCGAATAGCTCTCCCTGCCGCCCTGCTCCCCCGCGGCGGAAGACGCGTCGTTTATATTCCCGTATTTTCCGTCATCGGCAAGCTTTTTTACCATAAAAACTCCGCCTATAACAATAACAAGCGACAGAAAAGCCGTAGCGCCTATCATAATATTACGGTGTTCTATTCCAAGGGAGACCTTATCGGCCTTCTGCAGGGACTTTTCCTCTTTTTCCATGGACTTTATTTTCTGAGCGTTAAGCTCCTCCATGTCACTTTTTTTCTTTTTCATATGCGCACTCCTTTTGTCCTTTGCGTTACAAACACCGCTATCCACACGCCCGCCCGATTTTTTTCGGGCAGACGTATGGATAAACGTTATGAATTACCGGGCTCCGCCGCCCCCGCCGCGGGTACCGCCGCCCGAACCGCCGCCGAACGCCCCATCGCCGCCGCTTTCGGAGGCGCTTCCCCCGCCGCCTGCGGTATAGTTCTCAGTCGCCTCATTGGCGGAACTGCCCGAGGCTTCAGCGTTCGCAGCAGCTGCGCCAACGTAAACGAACACCGACACAGCTGTCTTATAAGCGCCGTCAGACGTTGCAATGTCTATTGAAGTCATACCGTCGGCAACAGCTGTAATAACTCCGCCTGCAGAAACCGTTGCTACCGCCGCGTCCTGCGACGAATACACGATATCCTGCGGCTTGTAGTTGCCGGGCAGCGCGCCAAGCTCTATCTTTGCAGTCGTACCGGGGTCGAGCGAGTAAGCATAGGTCGCGGGCATAAGCGAGCCAATTACCGCGTCGCCGAAGCCGCCGTCGCCCACTACAAGCTTGACCTGTGCGGAATACTTTCCGTCCTTTGTGCGAACGGTCACCATCGTTATGCCGTCCTTCTTGCCCTCAATTTCGGAATGAGCCTCGTCGCCGACTTCGGTCAGGTCCTGATAGTATGTGGTCTCGGATTGTCCGAAACGCGTTATCTTTACGCGCCAACCCTTGGATTTATCTTTTTCTATATGGAGAAGATTCTTAATCGAAGCTATGGTGTCGTCCTCTGATATCATTTCAAGGTCGGTCACCTTGTAGCCCTTCGGTATTGTCACAACCTTAAGGTCGTTTGTCTTTCCGTCCTCGCCCAAAGCAACGGGAAGGACAGTGTGACTCAACGTAAGCTCCTTGCCCGTTTCAATTTTATAGCCTGACTGAACCTCGCGCGTACACTTATCGACTGTTCTCATCTGGTCAATAGCGCCATTGTCTACTTCACAATGAATATTGAAAAATGGGTTTTCTTCATCCCGAAAGATTACTTCAAGCTTGTATATCCATTTTCCGACAAGGCTGTTGTCAGAGCAGCAAATCAACTTGACTATCGGATAAACCTTAAAGTCGGTGCAGCAGGCAATATCATCCGATAATGGGTATTCGTTGATAGAAGCGCTTACATTTGTAATTGTGCCACCACTCAACGGCATAGGTATAGGCAGGAAGCATACAGGAAGCGCACATTCAGCTTCGGTTGCAAGCGTTGCAGGATTTGTAGCATACAGCTTTGAAGACGCCTTAGCGCCAATGCCGCCCTCAATTCCTATATCTGCAGCAAGGCAGCCTAACGCAGAAACGCCAAATCCGCCATAAAGGGTAACCTCCGCCTTCGCCTCGAATCCGCATTCTTCCTTTGTTACCTTATGCGAACGCACATCTCTGAGCTTGCCCTTTACAAGCTCTGTGCCGAAGCTTTCAGTTGTGTCAATGCTAATGTATATTTCGCCCGACAGGGACAACTTTGCACTTACGATAAAGGTTAGGTCAAATCCTGTTCCGGAAGGAATCACTACATTCAGCAGTCGTGTTGAAAAGGCATTTTTCGCATCGGTGTACAACGCCTGTGCATCTTTTATATCTGTAGTCGCCTCAGTATAAAGATTCTTCAGGTAATCTGTAGCTACTCTTGTGCCTTTATCAAACCCAACATAATCTTCATCGTTTTTTTCTTCCAGACCTTCAATTACACCCTGTGTCATACCATCTCGAATTTTTTTGGATCCATCGGGGTCATTATAATATTTAGTTTTCTTTCCCGATAAATCTTTTTTTGCTGATATGGTTACCTTATTGGAGGTATCGCACTGCGCCACCATACGGAATTTTTTTATTTTGAACCAGCCAATGTCCAAATTCTTGTGTACTGACAAATTCGTCATTGACGCTTCATGCGAAAAAGTCAGTCCATCCTTTCCGGAGTTTACCTTAGTTTTTACATACACGCCTTTCTCATCAACTGATAATTTAAGCGATAATAGCTTCCCGATATTGTATGTAGTGGAATACTTATCTTTCCTTTTGGTGTCAAGAAACTCATAGCTTGAGGGACGGTATAACCCCTCTCTGTAAACCACCTCATCGCCGTCATAAAACATATCGTCCGCAGAAAGATCCTCTGTAAGTTCAAGGCGGTTGCCTTCCGTATCAAAAACGACAGCATTTGAAAAATCGACCTGCTGAGAATCTCTTATTTCAAAATGTTCATATGCGTCAAAAAGCTCCGCATTGCTTGTAGCAAGCGTTACCGTTCCGTCGGGATTATCAGTGATTCCCGTAACCTTAACGCAGTAGGACGTAGGCATAACATCGTCCGCGGGGAAAGTCATTACCGTGCCTACCTGTACGCCCGCAGGCAATGCGTCGCGGCTTTTGAAAGTAACAGTCTTGTCGATATCATCAACCATCTGCCCGTTTTCATCAAACGTGATTGTCTTTTTGCTGTAAGCCACGGAGAAATCATCGGGTCGGCAGCTTACAGGCGAAAGATCCTCGGACAAGCCGCCGACATTTACAACCCCCTCCTTGACCTCGGCTTCAAAATACTCGTCGCCCTCATACGAAAGGTTTATCCACTTGTCGTAGGCTGTAAGCAGCGCAATGTCGGCGTCGGTTCTGCCCACCTTTTTCTTAGGATTGAAATTACCGCCGTTGTCAAGCTTCATTATGCCCTCGTTAAGGGCAATACCAACTGTCCTGAGGCAGCTGAGCTTATCAGAGTCCTTTATATCGGGGTTTGTGTCGTAGTCAAAGTCCATCGCCCTTACAAGAGTATCTGCACAGAACTCACGCGTGATCTTATCCTTGACCTTTATCGTTGAACCCTCGTCGATCACACCCCAGTCGGCAGCTATCTGCACGGCTGCATAATACTCGTCGTTGGCGCTGACACCGTTTACAAGAGGCTCTGACTGAGTATAATATGTAAGGCAGAACATCTCGTTCACCTTTTTCAGCCACTCTCCAACCGTATATTTATCAGACCCTACAGCGCCTGAGCACGCAGTAAGCATCGGCATGACTGCGCCCAGTAAAAGCGTGAAGAAGAGTATGGCTGAAATAATTCGTTTCATTGTATCACCCTTCCTTTAACATGGCAAAGCACTTATATGCTTCGTTCAAACAGCACTCAGGGCTGCTGCACCCAGCCGTGTAGCAGCCCCAGAATAATATCAGTTATCAACAAACGTGTTTACGTTGTCTGCCGCCTGTCCAATCGTATCAGAAGTCTTTCCGTACTGGTCAAGCACGTTCCTGTAGTGGTCGACATACTTCTGCATGGATGTGTAGTAAACCGTTTCCCACCTGGTGTACATTTCCTCGAACTTGGCAAGGGTCTTTGACGCATCGTTGGAAACATACGCCTTTGCACCGGAGTTATTAACAATGCTCATCTGCTCTTTTACTGCGGCAAGCTTCGTGCGAAGCGCTTCCTTGGTGTTATCAAGCTGGGTTATCGCCTGATTCATTGTTGTGCTGTCAAGGACTATATTACCTAATGCCATGATCATTTACCTCACTTTCTGTTAGCAGGCAGATTTGCTGCGTCCTGCGTGTTCTTCGCCTGAGCCTGCTTGTATGCCTCAAGCGCGTTTTCAAGGTGCTTGCCGTACTCGTTGATTACGGTGTACATAGCTTCAAAATCGTCTCTGAAGCCCTCAAGCTGTGTAATTGCAGCGTCCGCGTCGTCGCCCTGATAACCCTGCTTCATTGTGTTCTCAAACGTTCCGTAAAGGTCGTTTGTGTAAAGCGCCTGATATTCCGAAGCAAGCCTTTTGATTGTTGCTGCGAGTTCCTCAAGGTTCGCAGCAGTAATCTCTATGCGTCCCTCATAAGCCATGTAAGTATCCTCCTTAAAATATGTTTTCGCTCCTTCAGCAGGAGTCCCTTGCTGTGATTGTATGATAACATATTTCAGGCTTGTGTTCAATAAATATCAGTCATATCAGTAGGAAGCGTGTATAATTTGCAGTATATTTCCAAAAATACTGCCAACAACGTATTTTTGACATATTCAAATGCTAAAAAGTCAGATTTTCAGATAAACGCCTTTTTTTACTGAGATAATCCTTGTAAAGCATAGCAAACTGCTTTTTGTAATTCCTGCTGGAATATAACCTGTCGCCATTGGACATTATAATCTCTCCAGAGGATACCGACTTCACAAATTCTGCATTAACAATACAGCTTTTTGAAATATGAAGATACCTGAACCTATTCAGGAGAACGTCAAACTGTGGTATAGTCTGCCTTGTATTCACCGCACCGTCCGTGCAGCATATCTGGGTCATACGGTCAAAATAACTTATATAAATAATTGTTTCTGATGGAATACCAATTATTTCACCGTTCATATCTCGCACACTAATAATTTTGCTGCGCCTCAGCATGACATCATATTCAAGAAGCCCGAGAAAATGTCTCATGAGTGGACGACTCATAGGCTTTACAAAGAAAGCAAAAGGGCGCAGTTTATCTACATAGTAAAAAATCTTCTGGGCGTATTTTTCACATTGCTCCGTTACAAACATTACCTCAATATCACGGTTTCTGTGCTTAAGCTCAAGGGCGGGCTCGATACCGCTTCTGCCGCCTATCTCAGTTGACATAAATATTCCGTCCAGCTCTTCCACCGTCTGTGAGCTGAGAAGTTCTTCATATGTCGAGAATGTATCAAATTCTATTGAAGCATCATAGTTTGACATTTCCTTCCTGAAAGCAGTCAAAAAATAGTCGCTGCCGTCACAAACCGCTATTCTCATATAGCTTGAACTCATCTCCCGTCAAATTGAAATTCAACTACTACATGGTAATTATACCACAACTTTAGGTTGTTGTCAACAACATAATAGTATTATACTTTATCTTTATTTTCTGATAAAATAGATATATGCCGCAGGGAGGTATGGTATGGTCAAAAACTTGAGGTTGTTAAGAGAAAAATACGGGCTGTCTCAGCAATCTCTTGCAGAAAAGCTTGGGATAACACAGCAGGCAGTATATAAATATGAAAAAACTTCTGTCGAGCCCGACATTTCAACGCTTATGCAGCTTGCGGAATTATTCAGCGTTTCGGTGGATTATCTTATCGGTTTCTCGGATAACACAAACTGCTCGGGGAAAAAAACGCTTTCAAAGGACGAGGCGGATCACCTTGAACTGTGGCACAAGCTCCCCGAAGAAGCGAGAATCAAACAGGATGAATTTATTCGATGCATAGTGGAACAGAAAAGAAACTGAACACCTGATAACCGTACATGCGCTAAATGTTTCAAAACCAAAGGGATAATTGTGCGCTTAAGCATGACACCTGCAAATTGTTTTTTTGCTTATTATACAAGAATGTCCCCCGCTGTCAAATGCGGGGGACGCTTTTATCAGCTTTTTCCGTCGTCGGGGTGAGCCCTCATGGCTTTCAGTATCTGCTTATGCTCATCGCTCACGCGGAAGCTCTCCGTCGCCTTTCGTATCGTCATTCGGTGGACGAAAAGGTCGAGGCGACGCTGCTCTACCCACGGCAGCGTTTCGTGCCAGTGCTTTGCAAGGGCGGTTGCGAAGTACCACGCCTGCGCCATACCTATGTAGTAGTCCGTATCCTGCGCGGAAGCCGCAAGCGCGAGATATCTTTCATCAAAATTGTCGTCAAGGTAGTACATCATAAGGCAGCGCAGGGCATAGCGCACGGTGTAAACGTGCGGGTCGGTTATCCAGCGCTCAACGTGCGGCAAAAGCTCGTCCGTGCGCTTTGCGAAAACCTTTACCGTAAGCTGATCGCAGGTCGCCCAGTTGTCAATATACGTCAGGAACTGCTCAGTCAGCCGCAGAGCCTCGCCAAAATTCTTTTGCGCGGAAATTATGAAAGCGTGCAGCTGGTTCTCCTCGAAAAGCGCGTGGGGCAGCGAGTTCAGGAACTCGCCGCAGTCGTGGCGCGCGGCTATCTCCCTTGCAAGCGCCCTCAGCGCGGGCGTGCGCACGCCTATCACCGTTTCGGGCGGTACTGTCGGCATAAGGCTGCTGTTGAAAGTCTTGTAATCCGTATCTCTGAGTGATTGCAGCCGCTCGCGTATGTACTGTATAATCATTCGGCTCTCCCCTTTCATTCCGATTTTACCATATTACACGTCCTCGTGTCAAGCATGGAAAATGCGCCGCAGAACACGGCGCAGCCATTTTGTCAGGCGGAAGGTCGGGACGGGCGCGAGGGCGCAGCCGCTCCCCCGCGCCGCCCCGAGTATGTGAAACCGCCGAGCGCTTATCGCAGCCTTGGGCTATTCATGGGCAGAAACTCCGCCACCCTCAGCACGGCTGTGGATATCACTCCCTGCATTTTATGCCGCACTACCCGTTTTGTTGAGTAATTTCCCGCCGCAAATAGCTTGACATATGCGCCGCGCTGTGGTAAAATGTTCATATATCGTTTGCAAAAGAACAGGGGTGACATGCAATGCACATGGTACAGGCAAAGGGCATTCTTTCCGCAAAAAACGGCATGAACATTTACCGCGGCTGCACCCACGGCTGCATTTACTGCGATGCACGCAGCGACTGCTACAACATGACCCACGCTTTCGAGGACGTTGAGGTAAAGCAAAACGCCCCGCAGCTGCTGGAGCAGGCGCTTAAAGCAAAGCGCCGCCGCTGCATGATAGGCACGGGCGCAATGTCAGATCCCTACCTTCATGCAGAAAAGGAGCTGCGCCTGACCCGCAGCTGCCTTGAACTAATCGAGCGCTACGGCTTCGGGCTTGCGATACAGACCAAATCCGACCTTATAATGCGCGACATTGACCTTATTGACAGCATAAACAGGCGCGCAAAGGCGGTGGTTCAGATGACCCTTACCACCGCCGACGAGGATTTGTGCCGCATTGCAGAGCCAAACGTCTGCACGACAAAGCGCCGCTTCGAGGTGCTTTGCGAAATGCACGACCGCGGCATTCACACCGTTGTATGGCTCTCCCCGCTGCTGCCCTACATCAACGATTCGCCCGAAAACGTAGCCGCAATAGTGGACATGGCGGGAAAAGCGGGCTGCATGGGAATTATCTGCTTCGACATGGGGCTTACCCTGAGAAGCGGCGACAGGGAGCATTACTACAGCGCGCTTGAGCGGCACTTTCCGGGGCTTCGCGAGCGCTATATCCGCGAGTACGGCGACGCGTATATGCTCACCTCGCCGAAAGCCGCTGAGCTCTGGCGCGTGTTTATCTCCGAGTGCCGCTCGCGCGGGATAGAGTACCACACGCAAGCCGTTTTCGACTTTATGCAAAGGTTTGAGGAAAACGAGCAGCTTACGCTCTTTTAGGCGCGCAGGGCAAGCTCGTTTACCGCCGCATGCAGCTCGCGCAGGCGCTTTTTGTCCGGCTCGGCGGGAAGCTCAGTTTCCCGCTCCGCGCGTTCCATGCGCTCGTCAAGCGCGTTCAGAAGCTCCGCAAACTCCTCTGTCGGCGCGTCGTTCTCGTCAAGATACGCACCGTTTCTTATGCTTATAAGCAGGTCGTGTTCCTTTTCACGGTATGTCACTATCTCGCCGCGTTCGAGGATATCGAAGCACATATAGTAAAGCCGCACAAGGTGCATCATGTGCTTGCCGAGCTTGCCGTGGCTCATGGCGTTCTCGTTGCGCTTGCCCATTACGCTGTAGGAGCGCACAATGCTGTTAAGCTCCGACCAAAGCCCCACATAGTCCCGCAGCGGGTAGTGCGTGAGCGTGACGTCCATATATATCTCCGTGTCATAGCCCTCGCGCTCCGAAACGTCCGTGTAGAGCCGCAGCGCGTCGTTCGGGAACTGCGCGCAACGGCTTCTTATGTGGAGCATGGCGCGCTCAATCGAGCGCAGTATGTGCTTTTCCTGCTGTGACTGCGCCGCGCTGCGGGCGGTCTTGTTCTCCAGCCTGCGAAGCTGCGCGCCCGCGTATCCCGCAAAGGCGTTCACCGCGCGCCGCGACAAAAACAGCCCCGCGTTGTCAAGCACAAGCCGCCCCGCCTGCGAAAGGTAAAGGTAATGCTCCGCGCGGCAGCCGAGTATCTCTATAGTATTCGGGTTGTTTGACGAAAGCAGCTTTATAAGCTTGTCTGCGGAATATACCACCGTATCCGTAGGCACGTCCGTCACCTGCTCAAAGTCCTCGCCCGTCAGCAGCGCCGTCCTGCCGTTGAGCGCAAAGCCCCTTATATCAACGTCGCTGCCCTCGATCTCCGTGCCGTATGCGTGGCTGCCGCCCAACGTCAGCAGGGCTGTCCTGCCGCCGAGATTCGGGTCGGCGCGCAGAAAATCATAAGCGGGCGTTTTAAGCAGCGCCTTTATTTCGTTCAGTTCCATACTATCCCTCCGTTCTGTAAACATATTACCACTAACGCCGCAGGGATTCAAGGAAAATAATATGCGAAAACCCGCCATGAAATGTCCACGGCGGGTTATTCCGTTATATGGAGCCGTTATGAGCCGTAAACGCGCCGCGCGATATCCACGGTTTCCTTTGCGTCCTTTGCATAGAAATCCGCGCCTATCTTCTGCGCGTATTCGGGCGTGAGTACCGCGCCGCCCACAACTATCCTGCAGTCAACATGATTATCGTGCAGCAGCTTTATCGTGTTCTCCATGCTCTTGAGCGTTGTGGTCATGAGCGCGGAAAGCCCCACGAGCTTCGCGCCGTACTTCACCGCAGCGTCCACTACCGCCTGATAATCAACGTCCTTGCCGAGGTCTATCACCTCGAAGCCGTAGTTTTCGAGCAGCGTTTTCACGATGTTCTTGCCAATATCGTGGATATCACCCTTTACCGTGCAGAGCACCACCCTGCCGCGGCTCTCGCTTGCGCCGCCCGTGCTTGCTATGTGCTGCTTTACAACGTCGAACGCCGCCTGCGCCGCGCCTGCGGACTGTATAAGCTGCGGCAGGAATATCGTGCCCTTTTCAAACTTCTCGCCCACGGTATCAAGCGCGGGGATAAGTTGCTCGTTTATAAGCGTCATGGGGTCTGTGCCTGCGGAAAGCAGCGCCTGCGCCGCTGCGGCGCAGTCCGCCTTAAGCCCGTCGGCAACGGCGCGCGCTATGTCGGAGGTTTCCCCCGAAGCCTGCGCGCCCGCAGAAGTCTGCTTTACCTGCGAGGTGATGATGTTATCCGCACCGAAGCGCGAGATAAAGTCCGCGCCGTTCCTGTCGTAGCCTGAAAGCAGCCTGAACGCCGCGACAGCGCCCGCCATAACGGCTATGTTCGGGTTGATTATGGGGAGAGTAAGCCCGTTGTTCATTGCCATTGTAAGGAACGTGCTGTTTACAAGCTCGCGGTTCGGCAGCCCGAACGAGATGTTGGACACGCCAAGCACCGTTTTAAGCCCGAGCCTCTGCGTGACCATGCGCACCGCCTTAAGCGTTTCCGCAGCGCCGTCCTGCTCCGCAGAGGCGGTGAGCGTAAGGCAGTCGATGTAGATGTCGCTTTTTGGTATGCCGAGCGCCAGCGCGCGCTCCATAATGCGCTCGGCTATCTCAAAGCGCTGCTCCGCTTTAGGCGGAATGCCGTTCTCGTCAAGAGTAAGCCCCACGACCGCCGCGCCGTATTTCTTTACAAGCGGCAGCACCGTGCGCAGCTTCTCCTCCTCGCCGTTTACGGAGTTTACAATGGGCTTGCCCGAAACCGTGCGCAGCGCCGCTTCAAGCACGTCAAGCTCGGTGGTGTCTATTTGCAGCGGCGCGTCCGTAACGGTCTGGATAGCGTCTACAGCCGCAAGCATCATTTCCTTTTCGTCTATGTCGGGCAGTCCCACGTTCACGTCGAGAATCTCCGCGCCCGCTGCGGTCTGGTCTATCGCCTGCCGCATGATGTAGTCGAGGTCGCGGCGCTTGAGCGCCTCTTTGAAAAGCTTTTTGCCCGTGGGATTTATACGCTCTCCGATAATGCGCACGGTGTCAAGCTCCACCACCCTGCTTGCGGAGCATACCGCGGCGGGTATCTCCCTTTCGGGCTTTTTGGGGGACTTTCCGCGCAGCGCAGCGCACACCGCCTTTATAAACTCGGGCGTTGTGCCGCAGCACCCGCCGAAACACTTTACGCCAAGCTGCGCTATGCGCCCGATATCCTGCGCGTACTGCTCGGGCGTTACGCTGTACAGGTTGGTTTTCGGGTCGGGCAGACCGGCGTTCGGGCGGATTATCACAGGAACGCTGCTCCAGCGCATTATTTCCTCGGCAATAGGGTACGCCTCGTCGGGACCCAGCGAGCAGTTCATGCCGATAACGTCCGCGCCAAGTCCCGAGAGCGTAAGCGCCATAGAAGCCGCCGAGCAGCCCGTGAACGTGCGCAGGCTCTGCTCAAATGACATGGTAACGACAACGGGCAGGTCGGTGTTTTCCTTTGCCGCGAGAAGCGCCGTCTTTACCTCCATAAGGTCGGTCATGGTTTCTATCGCAATGAAGTCCGCGCCGCGCCCCGCAAGCATTATCTCCTTAAACATCTCGTACGCCTCGCTTACAGGCATATCGCCTGTCGGGCGCATCATTCGCCCGAGCGAGCCAACGTCGAGCGCCACGAGCGCGTCCGTTCCCGCGCACGCCCTGCGCGCTATCTCAATTCCCTTTTCAACCACTTGCGTTACGGTGTAGCGGCTGTCGCGCAGCTTGTGGGCGTTCGCGCCGAATGTGTTGGCATATACCGCCTGCGCTCCTGCGGAAATGTACTGTCGGTGAATGTCCTCAATAAGCTCGGCGTTCGTGAAATTAAGCTCCTCGGGCAGCCCGCCGAGCTTCAAGCCGCTTGCCTGAAGCATTGTTCCCATAGCGCCGTCAAAAACAACGTAGCCGTTGCTTTTCAGCAGTTCCTTGAAAGTCATAGCGTTATCTCCTGTTTTACTGTTCTTTTCCTATTTTCCTATTTCCCGCAGAAGCTGCTCCTCAAAGTCAAGCTCCTGCGCGCTCGGCTGTCTTTCGCCGTAGCGCACCTCGTCGTATATCGCGGCAAGCCGCCGTATATGCTCAATGCGGAACGCAAGCTCGCCCTTTTGCGCGTGTACCGTAGTAGTGTCCCATTCCGCCTGTGCAAAAGGCGTGTTCCTCAGCCTGCACAGAAACAGCGCGTACCCCAGCCGAAAGCGCTCGGCGGGGTCGGTTTCGCGGCGGTAACGCTTTAGCAGCGCCTGCTCCCTGCGGCGGCGCGAGCGGTTCACGGCGCGCTCGGAATCAATGTCGCTCACCTCGTCGGCAAACGGCAGCGGCTCGGGCGCGGCGTTCTCCCTGAAAAGCGGCGCGAACAGTCCCTTTATAAACTCCCATATCTCCCTGCGAAAACGCACCGCAAGCACGACAAGCGCCGCCGCGACAAGGAAATTGAGCAGCGAGTAAATGCCGTTATCCGCGGGCGTTATACTGATATACCCCTCGCTCTCAAAGCTCTCGGGGTCGTCCTGCGGTATATGTTCGCCGCTTTTAAGCAGCTTCAGCAGCAGCGCGATAAGCGCCTTTATACCGCTCGCGGCAAGCTCTGCCAGCGGCTTTGCGAAAAGGAAAAGCCCCACGATAAGCACGCATACCCCCGCAATAAGCGCCGCGTTGTAGCCACGCAGCCCCTGCGGCAGCACCGAGCGCCCCTCGGAGCGCTGGCGGGTGCGCGTGTCTATATTCGTCTGATTTGCGAGAACCGCGGCAGCCGCCGTCAGCACGCCGAACACCACGCACAGCTGAAACGTCCCCGCGCCGCTCACGCTCTTGTCGGGTACGAACCACAGCAGTATCGAAGCGACAAGCGCCGCCACAAAATACAGCCCGAACCACCCGCGCGAAAACACGTCAGAATACTCAAGGTCCACCGACCTGCGCCCGCCATAGTACGCGATAATGCACGCAGGCAGAATGTAAAGGTACAGCCCTGCCGACAGCCCCATAAGAGCCGTTGCAAGGGCGAAAATCCCCGCAGGCAAAAGCACTGCCGCGCGCGAAGCGAACACCGCAAGCGGCTTGCCCCTGCGCGAAAACGCGCCGTGCGCCGCCCACGCCCCGCACAGCCTGCCGAGAAGCCGGAATGCGCCCATGCACGCAAAAAACGCCGCGTAATGCCACCACACATACTCCCCGAAGCCCACGCCCTCGCACAGCACCGCAAACGGGAACAGCGTGAGAAGCTGACACAGTGAAGCCGCCGCATATAATCGTCTGTCTGTCATTCGTCGTCACCTGCCTCGGGGGGATAGAGCTTTCGCGGTATGTGTCGCGATTCGCAGAAGTCGGTTTCGTCAGCGCCCGTTGTGAGAATAAAGCAGCCCTTCCCCGCCTGCGACGCCGCGCGCAGGAAGTCCGCAGCGCGCTCGCTTACAAAAGCGGTTATAAGAACGACGTCCGTATAGCCCGAAATGTCTAGCGTTTCAATATAGTCGTCGATATGCCGCACGCAGCCGTTTTTAAGCTCCGCGAGAATGCGCAGCAGCTCGATTGTGTGGGCGTAGCCCTCCGCGCAGGGCGTTTCAAGCGGCTGCACGGTGTTCGCACAGAGCGCGCAGGGCGTTCGCGCGGCGCGGCAAACGTCAAGCATGAACGCCGCAGCCTTAATCTGCGCCTCAATATCCGTAACGGACAGCCTGCGCCGCTCGTCCGTGAAGCTGCGCTGCAGATTCATCACAATAAGCATCGAGCGCTCGGTGGTGAACTCGCTGCTGTATACCATAGGTCTGCCCGTGCGCGCCGTCTGCGCCCAGTGAATGCGGCTCATAGGCTCGCGCCCCGTGTACTCGCGCGCGCCGCTTATCATAAACGGGTCGGGCAGGACAAAGCGCCGCACGGCTATATCTCCGATAAACGCCTCGCGCGAAAGCTCTCCGCACTCTATTTCCGCAGGAATGGGCAGCACGCGCACACGCTGCTCGGTCTTTATAAGCATTGTGGGTCTGCAAAGTCCAAAAAGGTCGCTTGCCGACACGGAAACGTCGTTTACGGCAAACACGCCGCGCTTCTCGCAGCGCACGCGCCACACCCTGCGGCACTTCTGCCGCCCGCGCAGCACGAATATTCCCGCGACAAGGCCGCGCTGCTCGGTTTTGTCGGCGGTTTCCTGCGAAGCGCCCACAAAGCTCAGCCTGCGCGAGCAGCTTATCTCCGTCCTTACCCACGGAAGCGGCAGCCACTTTGCGTTCTCTATCTCCTCAACGGCCTCAAACTCGTCGCCCTCGAACACCTCCGTCTTACTAAGCGTAAGCGTGTAGGTAACGCCCTTAAGCGCATATTTTTTGTAGACAAGATACTGCGCCGCAAGCACCGCCGCGAGAATGAGCGCCATCAGCACAAGCTCCATCAGCCTATATCCTCGCTCGGCACGGGAACGCTGCCAAGAACCTGCGACAGCACCTCGCCCGCGGCGTTTTCAGCCGAGCCGTTGACGGAATACCCGCGGCAGATGAGCCTGTGGCATACCACAACGGGCGCAGCCTTGATAACGTCCTGCGGCTTTGCGTAGTCCCTGCCGTCGATTGCGGCGAGCGCGCACGCCATGCGCTTGAGCGCCTGTGCGCCGCGCGTTGAAAGCCCGAGCCTTACTCCCGCGTGGGTGCGGGTGCGCGCGGCAATATCCGCAATGTAGCCGCATACCGCGTCCGTTACCTTTACGCTGTCAGCCTCGCGCTGCGCCGCAAGAATATCGCCCACGCCGCAAACGGGCTTTATGTCGCGCGCGGGGTCTGCGCTGCTGCCGCCGCTTATCGCAAGCAGCTCCTGCCCGCGCTCGGGGTATCCAAGCGCCAGACGTATCATAAAGCGGTCGAGCTGCGCTTCGGGCAGGGGGTATGTTCCCTGTATTTCCGCAGGGTTTTGCGTTGCTATGACGAAAAAGGGCTGCTGAATCGGCAGCGTGTCGCCGTCTACGGTAGCCTGCCGCTCCTCCATGCACTCGAGAAGCGCGGACTGCGTGCGCGGCGTCGCGCGGTTTATCTCGTCTGCCAGAAGTACGTTTGTGAAAACCGGACCCTTTCTCAGCACGAACTCCTGCTGCTTTACGTTGAACCAGTTTATGCCCGTGATGTCCGACGGCAGCAGATCGGGCGTAAACTGTATCCGGCGGAATTCGCCCTCGACGGAGCGCGCAAGCGAACGCGCAAGCAGCGTTTTGCCCGTGCCCGGTACGTCCTGCAGCAGAACGTGCCCTCCCGCGAAAAGCGCGGCGCACACAAGCCGTATCTGCGGGCGCTTGCCCTTTACAGCAAGGGATATGTTATCCGTCAGTTTCTCACAAAGCTCTTTTATCATGGTCTACGTCCTTTCAGCGTCGTTGTGCGGCGCGTCGTCCTTTGGCATTGAGCGCAGCGTGAATATCGCGATCGTTCCTATCATAACGGCGCATACCGTCCATATCACAGGCTCGGACAGCACCACGCCGAAATATCCGCCTATCTCCCTTACCGTTGAGCCTACCGTGCCGTCCTTACCGCCAAAAAGCGGTATCATAAACGCCACGGTGCAGAACTTCCACACAAGCTCGATTATGCTCGCAATTATCGGCACAATGCTCCTGCCAAGACCCTGAAGCGAGCTTCTGAGCCCCAGAAGCACTGCGAGGCAGTAGTAAAACGGCACGTTCCACCTGAGATAGAGTACCGCCGTGTCTGCAATGGCGGCGTCCGTTCCGGGGACTATCATTCCCACAAGGTATTTGCCCGCAAAGAACACAAGCAGCACCGCAAGCGTCGCCCACCCGAACATAAGCGCCAGTCCCTCGCGTATACCCCTGCGAATGCGCGAATACTGCCCCGCGCCCCTGTTCTGCGAGCAGAACGTGACGAGCGTTGCGCTTACCGCCGAGAACGGCATTATTGTAAGGCCGAATATGCGCCGCGCGGCAGTGTGGGCGGCGATAACGTCCTCGCCAAAACCGTTTATGCCGTTTTGCAGCACTATCGAGCCGATATCCACTATAGAATACATAAGCGCCATGCCAAGCCCTGCGGATAGAAGCTCCGCCGTTGAATGCGCCGTGAACACAAAATCCCCGCGCTTTACCACAAGGAAAGACCTGCGCTTTATAAGGTACACAAGACACACGACAGCCGAGATAAGCTGCGCTGCAACCGTAGCGAGAGCTGCGCCCGCAACGCCCAGTTCAAACACGCACACAAGCAGCAGGTCAAGCACGATATTGAGCGCCGCGGCAATTATAAGGATAACGAGCGGCACGACGCTGTCGCCCACAGCGCGCAGTATGCCTGCCTCAAGGTTGTAAAAGAGCGTTACTACAAGCCCCGCCGCCACTATCATAAGGTAGGTGCGCGCCTCTGCGAAAATGGTGTCGGGCGTGTCAAGCGCGCGCAGAAGCGGGGATATGAAGCAGAGCGTCCCCGCAATGATAAGCGCGGTCGCCGCGCCCGAAAACACGGTCATGCGCGCAATCGTCCTGCGAAGCTCCTCATGGTCGCCCGCGCCGAAGTTCTTTGCGGCAATTATCGCAAAGCCTGTCACAAGCCCGTTTATTATGTTGAACATCAGCGACACCACAGACGTTGTAGAGCCTACCGCAGCAAGCGAGCCCTTTCCGAGGTGCTGTCCTATAATTATCGTATCCGCAAGCGTGTATGCCTGCTGAAACACGCTTCCAAGCAGTATCGGCAGCGCAAAGGCTATAATAAGCTTAAGCGGGCTGCCTTTTGTAAGATCCTTCATCTTTTGTTCACCTTTTTATATCTTATATCTGTAGTGTATTTACGCGGGTATGAACCCCGCCGCCTGAAATCCGAGTATCCCCGCCATGCACACAATGCCTCCTGTAACGCCAAGCCGCGAGCGTTCCTCCTTACGGAATATGCCGATAAAGAAAAGCGCCACAAGTATCATAGGCTGTATGAACGAGTAGTTCGCCATGCTCTGCACGGCAATGGCGTTTTCAAGCACAAGCCCTATTACGTTGGGGATTTTTGTGAGCGCCACAATAAGCGCGCCCTTCGTCTTTTCGCGAAAGAGCGTTATCGGGTGTACGGCGGGCAGCAGCGCCACAGCCAGTATCACAAGCGCGAAAAACAGCGCGTAGGACGGCGAAATGTACTCCTGCGTTAAGCTTACCGTAAGCCCGTAGGCATATTTTGAAGCGAGATACGCCACAAGCGGCAGCACGATTTTCGCATAGTGTATCTTCTCGCCTCCCGCCCTTGCAATGGCGAAAAGCCCCGCCGCCGTTATGGCAATGCACCCGAACTTCACTGCGGTTACAGCGCCCCGCGCCTCCGCGCCGCGTAAAAGGTCGGTTATGTACGAGGCGAACACCGTAAGCCCGAGCCACGCCTTAAGCTCGAACGCGCTCATTTCCTTCAGCACAGCCGCAGCAAGCGCAAACTCAAGGTACTTCAGCAGCGCGAGCGCCGCTATCGCCGCAAACGACCATACAGTAGGCGTAAACAGCCTGCTGTCAAACGGCAGGTACGCCAGCATGAACACCGCTGTCGCCGCAGCCATAAGCCATGTGAGCGTGTTGCCGTCAAGCCCTACCTTAGCAACGGCGTATTTGTCGCTGAGCGAGCATACCGTGTAGCACGCCACCACGACTATCATCATAACAAATACAGACACAGCGCACCTCTCACACTACGGTATAGACAAGATTCTCGTAATGCAGCCTTACGCCCACGTCAGTATCCTGCGGCAGCAGAAAAAGCGCTATAAAAAGCTCCTCGCCGCTCTTTTCGTCCGCAAGCACGGCGTACTCGCCGTCAATGCGCTTTACAATATAGTCATGCTCTCCCATTTTCTGTTCTCCCTTTCTGCGGGTCTGCGCCCGTTATATACTTTATTATTGTAACACATACCCACAGAAAATACAAGGGGGAATTACTCCCCCGACATATATGTATTCCATATAATAAGCTATATCCTCTGCACATAACCCGCAGAGCTTTCCGCAAAAAACCACGGCAGCTTCACCGTTCTTTCACACAACGGCACTAAAATGAGCATATCAGGACAACAGGAGGGCACCACAATGGAACTGACAATAAACACCACGGCAGCGCAGGTAAAGGTAACGGGAACGCTCTCCGCGGAAAAGGCGGAGAAAACCGAAAAGGTGCAGGCGCAGGATAACGCCGCAGCCGATTCCGCAGAGCAGGCGCGCAGATTCGACACGGTAGAACTGAGCACGGAGGCTGAGCAGTATCTTGAGGAGAATTCCGCGCAGGACGTTGAGTATTGCACCACAACGGCCGACAACGCGGACAGCACCGATGCGCTCTACACCTACACCAACGACGAGCTTGCGGACCTTTTGCGCAGCGGCGACATAACGCAGACCCAATACAACACCGAAATGGCAAAGCGCGGCGTTACTGCGGAATGAATGCAGAATAACGAAAGACCGTCCCGAAAGAGGCGGTCTTTAATTTTATATCAGCGGTTTGTTTGCCGCTCCTTTTTGCACCCGTCAAATATCTCCTGCACGCGATCGGGGTCTTTTACGCGGGTGAATGCGCTCACCGCGGGGACTATGATAAGCCCCGCAAGCATTGCCGCAGCGCCCGCGTTTATCGGCGAGGCAAGGTTCAGCGGAAGCGAAGCCGCCGCCTTTGTAAGCTCGGGGAAGAACCCCAGCGAGAACACGAACATATGCGCCGTCGTAAGCCCGACGCCCGTTATGAAGCTCGCCCACACGGCGGGGCGCGTTATTTTCTTTGAGAACAGCCCGTACATATACGGCGCAAGGAACGCTCCCGCAAGCGCGCCCCACGAAATGCTCATGAGCGTTGTTATGTAGGCGTTGGGGTTGAGCGCTATCACAACGGATATTGTGAGGAATACCGCTATAAGCGCCTTCATTATAAGCACCTGCTTCTTCTCCGTAAGGCCCTTTACAAACGGCTTTATAAGGTCTATTGTAAGTGTTGAGCTTGACGTGAGCACAAGAGAGGACAGCGTTGACATGGAAGCCGAAAGCACCAGCACGACTACAATGCCTATAAGAACCTCGGGCAGCGCCTCCTTAAGCATTGCGGGGACGATGGAATCGAACGCCAGCTTTCCGTTTGCGCCTGTTTCTATGAGCGTTCTGCCCGTCTGCGCGGCAAGCTCGGGGTCAGCAGCGCCGTACAGCCGCCCGAAGCCGCCCATAAGATACGAGCCGCCCGACACTATCACCGCGAAAATCGTAGAGATTATCGTGCCGCGCTTTATCGCCGCGTCGTCGCGTATCGCGTAGAACTTCTGCACCATCTGCGGCAGCCCCCATGTGCCGAGCGACGTCAGCACGACAACGCCGAACAGGTTTATCGGGTCGGGACCGAACAGGCTGTTGAGCGTGTTTTCGGGAATGCCCGAGTCCGTTACCGCGCCAAGCTGCGAGAGCGCCTCGGAAAAGCCGCCCCTGCCGTTTATAACGCACGCGACCACAGCCACTATGCCAACAAGCATGATTATACCCTGAATAAAGTCGTTTATCGCAGTAGCCATATAGCCGCCGAGGATAACGTAAACCGCCGTAAGAACCGCCATACCTATAATGCACCACGAGTACGGAATGTTGAACGCCATCTCAAACAGGCGCGAAAGCCCGTTGTAAACCGACGCCGTGTACGGTATAAGGAACACGAACACTATAACCGCGGCTACCGTCTTAAGGGTCTTTGAGCCGTAGCGCTTCTCAAAAAACTCGGGCATGGTAGAAGCGTCGAGGTGCTTTGACATGGCGCGCGTTCTGCGCCCGAGAACCAGCCACACAAGCGTAGAGCCCAGAAGCGCGTTGCCTATGCCTATCCACGCCGCGGACACGCCGTAGCTCCACCCGAACTGCCCCGCATATCCTATAAACACGACCGCCGAAAAATAAGACGTGCCGTAAGCGAACGCCGTTATCCAGCCGCCTACGCTCCTCCCTCCGAGTACGTAATCCGACACGGAAGCCGACTTGTTGCGGCAGTAAACTCCTATGCCTATCATAACGACAAGGTATACTGCAAGAATAATATAGAGCATTTGTGATACTTCCTTTCTTTGCGGCAATGCGCATTCCGCCCGCTTCGCTTTAGCGCTAAAAAGCCAACAAGCGTTAAAGCGATAAAGCTATTTCATTATAACAGAATAAACCTGCTTTGTCAACAGTTATTTCCGTAAAATTAAGGGGAATTTTTTTGTATATAATTTCTAGTTACTTTAGCACAAAAAAGCGGCAAATTATTTATGCACACTACACAAAAAAGAGGAAAAGCCCTTGTCTTTTTTGAACAAATATATTAGAATGAAAAGGTATTATTATGTCGAAGCGCGCACTTTGCGCTTAAGGAAAGGAAGTAAAGTATTGAACACGACATACACCGCGGGAAAGCCGCAGATAATGCTCGGAAACGCCGCGATAGCTCAGGGCGCATACGAGGCGGGCGTTAAGGTCTCCGCCGCATACCCCGGCACGCCAAGCACCGAGATAAGCGAGAACATTGCCAAATACCCCGAGATATACGCTGAGTGGAGTCCAAACGAAAAGGTGGCTATGGAGGTGGCTATAGGCGCTTCCATTGCGGGAGTAAGGGCGCTGGCTTCCATGAAGCTCGTCGGCGTGAACGTCGCCGCAGACCCGCTCTACTCCATATCCTATGCGGGCGTGAACGGCGGGCTGGTGCTTGTCGCAGCGGATGACCCGGGCATTTACAGCTCGCAGAACGAGCAGGACACCCGCATGGTGGCGAGAGCCGCAATGGTCCCCGTGCTTGAGCCGTCCGACAGCGAGGAGGCAAGGGTGTTCACAAAGCTTGCGTTCGACCTGAGCGAGAAGTACGACACGCCCATTATCGTGCGCACCACCACGCGCCTTGCGCATTCGCAGGGAATCGTTCACCCAGAGACTCGCACGGAGGTTCCCGACAAGCCCTATGTCAAGAACATACAGAAAAACGTGCTTATGCCCGCTATGGCAAAGCAGCGCCACATCGTTGTGGAAAAGCGCCTTAAGGACATGGCGCAGGACGCCTGTTCGTTTGAGATAAACCGTGTGGAAATGCGCGGCACTGATATCGGCGTTATAACGAGCGGCATTCCCTATCAGTACGTGCGCGAGGCGCTGCCGAACGCTTCGGTGCTGAAGCTCGGGCTTGTTCACCCGCTGCCGAGGAAACTCATCGAGGAGTTCGCGGCAAAGGTAAAAACGCTCTGCATAGTCGAGGAGCTTGAGCCCGTTATCGAGGAGCAGGTGCGCTCTTGGGGCGTTAAGGTAATCGGCAAGGAGATATTCACCGTTCAGGGCGAGTATTCCGCAAATATGCTGCGCCGCGCCGTTCTCGGCGAGGAGTGCGCAGCGCCCGCGCCCGCCGCCGTCCCCAACAGACCGCCTATCCTCTGCCCCGGCTGCCCGCACAGAAGCGTGTATTCGGTGCTTAAAAAGCTCGGGCTGCACGGCGCGGGCGATATCGGCTGCTACACGCTCGGCGCGGTAGCGCCGCTGAGCGTTATGGACTACAACGTGTGCATGGGCGCGAGCATTTCCACCCTGCACGGCATTGAAAAGGCGCGCGGCAAGGACTATGTAAAGGACTGGGTAGCGCTTATAGGCGACTCCACGTTCCTGCACACGGGCGTAAACTCCCTTATGAACATGGTATACAACAAGGCCACGGGAACTGTCATAATCCTCGACAACTCCACCACGGGCATGACGGGACACCAGGATCACGCCGCAACGGGCAAAACCCTTAAGGGCGAGCCCACCTATGCCATAGACATTTACGCGCTCTGCAAGGCGCTCGGCGTACCAAATGTAAACCGCATTGACGCATTTGACACCGACGGGCTTGAAGCGCTGCTCAGGCAGGAGCTTGCAAAGGACGAGCTGTCCGTTATAATCACAATGTCCCCCTGCGCGCTGCTTAAGGAGTTCGTACCCAAGGGTAAGTGCGTTGTTGACGCGGACAAGTGCAGAAAGTGCGGCCGGTGCCTTACGCCGGGCTGCCCCGCAATAGTAAAGCAGGAAAACGGCGTGCCCGCGATAAACGCCGCTATGTGCAACGGCTGCCAGCTGTGCGAAAAGCGGTGCAGATTCGGCGCGATAAGCCTTATCCCGCGCAACGAGGGAGGTAAAGCATAATGAGTACAAAGAACATAATGATAGTGGGCGTAGGCGGTCAGGGAACGCTGCTTACAAGCCGCATTCTCGGCGCTATCACCCTCACGGGCGGCTATGACGTAAAGCTCTCGGAGGTTCACGGAATGGCGCAGCGCGGCGGCAGCGTAGTTACGTTCGTGCGCTACGGAGAAAGCGTTGCGGAGCCTGTAGTTGAAGAGGGGCAGGCGGATATTCTCATAGCGTTCGAGCGGCTTGAAGCGCTGCGCTATGCGCACTTTCTGAAAAAGGACGGCGCAATAATCGTAAACGACACGCGCATAGACCCCATGTCCGTTGTTATCGGCGCTGCGGAATACCCCGAGAACATAATCGAAACGCTGCGCGAAACTCACCGCGTGCTTGCTGTTGACGCCACAAAAATGGCGGCTGAACTTGGCAATCCGCGTGTGTTCAACAGCATAATACTGGGACTTGCGGCACGGTATATGGAATTTTCAAAGGAACAGTGGCTCGACGTTATAGCTACTACCGTTCCGCCAAAAACCGTGGACATAAACAAGGCTGCGTTCCTTGCGGGCTACGCCTGCGAGAGCGCGCAGAACTGACGAAGGGAGAGCCGTTATGCCTATAACACAGCTTCTTGAGGATAACGCCGAAAAATACGGAAACGAGGTAGCCCTTGTAGAGGTGAACCCGCAGATACACGAAACGCGCCGCGTTCTCTGGAAGGACTACGACCTCATTCAGCCCACCTCGTCTGAATGGTACAGGCGGGAAATCACATGGCACGTTTTTAACGAAAAGGCGAACCGCTGCGCGCAGCTTCTGCTCAGCCGCGGCGTAAAAAAAGGCGACAAGGTCGCCATTCTCCTTATGAACTGCCTTGAATGGCTGCCCATTTACTTCGGCATACTAAAGACGGGCGCGCTTGCCGTGCCCATGAACTTCCGCTACAGCTCGGACGAAATAAAATACTGCCTTGACCTCGCCGAGGCAGACGTGCTGGTGTTCGGTCCCGAATTTATCGGGCGAATCGAATCCATAGCGGAGGAAATAAGCAAGGACAGGATACTGTTCTACGTCGGCGGCGACTGCCCCTCCTTTGCGGAGGACTACGACAAGCTCGCTTCAAACTGCGCGAGCATTGCCCCGGGCATTCCGCTCAGCGACGAGGACGACGCCGCGATATACTTCTCCTCGGGTACAACGGGCTTCCCCAAAGCCATACTGCACAGCCACATGGCGCTTATGCACTCCGCGCGCGTTGAGCAGGCGCACCATCATCAGACCCACGAGGACGTGTTCCTGTGCATTCCCCCGCTTTACCACACGGGCGCCAAAATGCACTGGTTCGGCTCGCTGCTTACAGGCGGGCGCGCAGTGCTTCTCAAGGGCGTTTCCCCCGAAACCATATTGCAGACCGTATCCCGCGAGAAATGCACTATCGTATGGCTTCTTGTGCCGTGGGCGCTGGATATCCTCGAAGCGCTTGACAACGGCACGGTAAAGCTTTCGGACTACGAGCTTTCACAGTGGCGGCTTATGCACATTGGCGCGCAGCCCGTGCCGCAGAGCCTTATAGCGCGCTGGCGCGTGTACTTCCCCGCTCATCAGTACGACACGAATTACGGCCTGTCAGAGTCGATAGGCCCCGGGTGCGTTCACTTAGGGCTTGAAAACATTGAAAAGGTTGGCGCTATCGGCGTGCCCGGCTTCGGCTGGGAGGTAAAGATAATCGACGACAAGGGCTGCGACGTAAGGCGCGGCGAGGTCGGCGAGCTTGCGGTAAAGGGTCCGGGCGTTATGAAGTGCTACTACAACAACCCCGAAGCCACCGCGGAGGTGCTCCACGACGGCTGGCTGTGGACAGGCGACATGGCGCGGCAGGACGAGGACGGCTTCTACTTCCTTGTGGACCGCAAAAAGGACGTTGTAATAAGCGGCGGCGAGAACATCTACCCCGTTGAGATAGAGAACTTTATGGCGCGCTTTGAAAAGATAAAGGACGTTGCTGTAATAGGGCTTCCCGACAAGCGCCTTGGCGAGATAGCAGCCGCCATAGTTGAAATAAAGGCGGGCGAGGAATGCACCGAGCAGGAGATAAACGACTTCTGCACGGGACTGCCGCGCTACAAGCGCCCGAAAAAGATAATCTTTGCAAAAGTGCCGCGAAACGCCACGGGCAAGATAGAAAAGCCCGTTCTGCGGCGCAAATACTGCGGCGAGAACATCGTTGAAAAGGAAAACAGGAGCTGACAATGCCCGAGATAATCGAAATAACCGACTTTGCCGCACCCGAGCTTGACGTGTTCGCACGGCTTACGGAAGCGCAGCTTCGCAACAGGCTTGAGCCCGAAAAGGGCGTTTTCATCGCGGAAAGCCCGAAGGTGATACGGTTGGCGCTCGCGGAGGGCTACGAGCCACTGTCCATGCTCACAGAGCGCCGCCACATCATCGGCGACGCAAAGGACGTTGTGGAAATGTGCGGCAATATCCCCGTGTACACCGCCCCGCCCGAGGTGCTTGAAAGGCTCGCGGGGTACAGGCTCACGCGGGGAGTGCTTTGCGCCATGCGCAGAAAGCACCTGCCCGAAGCGCGGGAGCTTCTCGCAAACGCGCATCGCGTGGCGGTTCTCGAAAACATAATGGACTCGACTAATATAGGCGCGATGTTCCGCTCTGCAGCGGCGCTCGGCATAGACGCGGTGCTCGTTACGCCATGCTGCTGCGACCCGCTGTGCAGGCGCGCCGTCCGCGTAAGCATGGGGACGATACTGCAGGTCCCGTGGACGCGCATAGGCGCAGAGCCTGCGGACTGGCCCGCAAAAGGAATGGAGCTGCTGCACGAAATGGGCTTCAGAACCGCCGCAATGACGCTCGACAGCCGTTCCGTATCCATTGACGACTCTGCGCTCGCCGCCGAGGAGCGGCTGGCTATAGTCCTCGGCACCGAGGGCGACGGGCTGAGCGCAGAAACCTCCGCGCAATGCGACTACTCCGTGAAAATTCCGATGTTCCACGGGGTGGACTCGCTTAACGTTGCGGCGGCGGGCGCTGTGGCGTTCTGGGAGCTGAGATACAGGGAATAAAGCAAAGAGCCTGCCGTAATTATACGGCAGGCTCAGACCGTCGAAAAACCCCATACGGGGGTTTTCCGACGGGGCATCCGCGCTGCGCGCACGGTTGCGTAAGCGCAGCGTCGCGTACACACTTGCGCGGATAGGAGAGTTTTTTGCCTCGGGAA
>CAKSEE010000032.1 GCA_934446455.1 uncultured Oscillospiraceae bacterium
GGACGACACCGTGCAGAAGGCGCACGACGAGCTGCGCGCGTTCATGTTTGAGCGCGTGTACCGCGCGGCGCCCACGGTCGCTGAAAAGGACAAGGCAGGGCATATAATCGAGTATCTGTTCCGCTTTTTTATGGAGAATCCCGAAAAAATGCCCGCGCTCTACCTTTCTCTCGGCGAGCGCTTCGGGCTGCCCACGGCGGTGGGGGATTTCATCAGCGGCATGACGGACGATTATGCGGTGAACTATTTTAAGGAGCTTTGCATACCAAAGGGCTGGAACGGCACTAAGTGAGGGGGCAGGAGGTTTGGCTTTACCCGAGGATTTTCTGCGGGAGCTGCGCGAAAACAGCAATATAATAGACGTGGCGCGCGGCTACATCGACCTTAAGCGCTCGGGCGGGACATATTCGTGCTGCTGCCCGTTTCACTCTGAGAAAACGCCCTCATGCCATTTCTATCCCGCAACGAACAGCTTTTTCTGTTTTGGCTGCCATGCGGGCGGCGACGTTATCACGTTTATAAGGCTCATAGAGAATCTCGACTACATCGACGCGGTGCGGTTTCTGGCGCAGCGCGCCAATATGTCCATGCCCGAGGAAAAGGCGGACGGCAGCGCGCAGCTTCGCAGGAGACTGTTTGAGATGAACCGCACTGCGGGCAGGTTCTGGCATGAGCAGCTTTTTTCACCCGAGGGCGCGGCGGGCGCGGAATATCTGCGGCGGCGCGGGCTTACGGAACATACGATAAGGCATTTTGGCTTAGGCTGGGCGGCTGACGACTACCACAAGCTGCACTTTTATATGCGCTCGCAGGGGTTCACCGACCTTGAGCTGGAGCAGGGCTCGCTTCTGGCGCGGTACGAGAACAAGATTTACGACAAGTTCAGGAACCGCGTTATGTTCCCGATTTTCGATACGCGCGGGAACATCATAGCGTTCGGCGGGCGTACGCTTTCCGAGGACAAGCGCGTGCCGAAGTATCTCAACAGCGGCGAAACCGCGGTCTTTCAGAAGAGCGACAACCTGTTCGCGCTGAATTACGCCAAAAATTCAAAGGCGGATTATTTCGTGCTCTGCGAGGGCTATATGGACGTTATAACTATGCACCAGGCGGGCATAGACAGCGCGGTGGCGTCGCTCGGGACGGCGGTAACGCCCGCCCACGCGCGGCTTCTGAGCCGCACAGGCAAAAAGGAGATAATCCTTTCCTACGACGCGGACGAGGCGGGACAGAAGGCGGCGGCGCGCGGCATAAACCTGTTCGCACAGGTTGGCATAAAGGCGCGCGTGCTGAAAATAGAGGGCGCAAAGGACCCCGACGAGTTCATCAAAAAGTTCGGGGGAGAGGCGTTCCGCGGGCTTATAGAACGCTCGGGCAGCGCAATGGACTTTGAGATGGACAAGCTGGCGGCAGGTCTTGACCTTACGGGCGAGGACGGCAGGGCGGCTTATCTCAAGAAGTGCGTGAGCTTTCTTGCGGGGATAACGGACAGTATAGACCGCGAGGTGTACATCACCAAGGCGGCGCGGCTTGCGGGCGTTCCCGCGGAAACTGTGCGCTACACCGTAAACGGCGAGATAAAGCGCCGCAGGAAAAAGAGCGACCGCGACGAGTTCCGCGCGCTTGTGCGGGCGCCGCAGCGCGACAGCATAAACCCCGACGCATACAAGACCCCCCGCGAGGAAAAGGCGGAGCGTGGGATAATCTGCTGCGTTTTCCACAACCCCGAAAAGCTTGAATACGTCAAAAAGCGGCTTGAGGGCGGTTTTGCAACGCAGTTCAACGCGCAGGTGTTCGCCTTTCTGGCGCAGCGCATAGAAAGCGGCGCGGCGCCTGATATTTCCGACTTCAACGAGGGATTTGAGAGCGCCCAGATGGGCAGAATAACAGCGATACTTAGCGACAGCCTGTTCGCATACTCGGACAGCGCGCTTGACGATTATATAAAAACGCTCAACGAGCATAACAGCTCAGCCGCACAGAAGTCACCCGCGCAGATGACCGCGCAGGAGCTTATGGAGTGGACGCAAAAGCAAAAGGAGAAGAGAAAGTAATGACCGAAAACAGCGGAACATCACAGATACTGGAGGATTTGTTCGCGCAGGGAAAGCAGAAGGGCAGTCTCACCGCAAAGGAGATAACCGACGTCCTTGAAGAGCTGAACTTCGACGCGGAGCAGATGAACCAGATATTCGACAAGATAACCAGCATGAATATCCGTATCGACGACAACTTCGAGGCGGACGTTGACATCGACAACATAATGGACTTTTCCGACCGCGACGACGGCGACTTCGACTCGGACGCCATGCTCGCGGACGACTCCGTAAAGCTGTACCTTAAGGAGATAGGCCGCATACCGCTGCTTACAACCGAGGAGGAAATAGGGCTTGCGGAGCGCATGGCGAACGGAGACCCGTATGCCAAAAAGCGCCTCAGCGAGGCGAATCTCAGGCTCGTTGTAAGCATTGCCAAGAAGTATGTGCGCAGGGGAATGCAGTTTCTCGACCTTATACAGGAGGGAAACATGGGGCTTATAAAGGCGGTCGAGAAGTTCGACTACACCAAGGGCTTCAAGTTCTCGACATATGCAACGTGGTGGATACGCCAGTCGATAACGCGCGCGATCGCAGACCAGGCGAGGACGATACGCATACCCGTGCATATGGTTGAAACGATAACAAAGGTGAAGAAGGCGCAGAGCCAGCTCCTGCACGAAAACGGCTGCGAGCCGAGCGAGGACGAGATAGCCGAGTCCATAGGCATGACTACGGACAAGGTGCGCGAGATAATCCGTATAGCGCAGGACCCCGTGTCGCTTGAAACGCCTATAGGCGAGGAGGAGGACAGCCACCTCGGCGACTTTATTCCCGACGAGGACGCGCCCGCGCCCGCAGACGAGGCTTGTACGAGCATGCTAAGGCAGATGCTCGGCGAGGTGCTTGACACGCTTACAGAGCGCGAGAAGCGAGTTATCATACTGCGCTTCGGGCTTATAGACGGCAGGCAGCGCACGCTTGAGGAGGTAGGACAGGAGTTTCAGGTAACGCGCGAGCGAATCCGCCAGATAGAAACAAAGGCGCTCAGAAAGCTGCGTCACCCGACAAGGAGCAGAAAGCTGAAGGACTTTTTGGAATAATACATAGAAACGGCTCAGAAAGGAATGTAAACGCATGAAAACGGTATTCAATGAGCTGCTTGAATTAGGCAGGCAGAATGACAACAAACTCACCACAACACAGATAAATTCAGCGATAGAAGAAGTAGATGTTGATATAGACCAGCTTTACGATTTTCTCGAATCGAACGATATAAAGATAGAGGACAATTTCGATGTTGACGATGACCTGAGCAAGGCGCTTGATTTCAGCGGCGAGTCCGAGGGAGGCATGGGCGTTGATGACCCCGTGAAGATACACCTTAAGGAAATAGGCAGGGTGCCGCTGCTGAGCGCAGACGAGGAGATAGGCCTTGCAGAGCGCATAGCCGCAGGCGACAAGGCGGCGCGCGACAGGCTTATCGAGGCGAACCTCAGGCTCGTTGTGAGCATTGCAAAGCACTATGTCGGCAGGGGAATGCCGTTTCTCGACCTTATACAGGAGGGCTACATCGGGCTTATAAAGGCTGTTGAGAAGTTCGACCACACAAAGGGCTACAAGTTTTCCACCTATGCAACGTGGTGGATACGTCAGTCGATAACCCGCGCCATTGCAGACCAGGCGAGGACGATACGCATACCCGTGCACATGGTTGAAACGATAACAAAGGTGAAAAAGGCGCAGAATATGCTGCTGCACAAGAACGGCCACGAGCCGTCCATAGACGAGGTTGCGCAGGAGCTGGGCATGACGCCCGAACGCGTGCGCGAGGTTATCCGCATAGCGCAGGACCCCGTGTCGCTTGAAGCGCCCGTAGGCGAGGAGGAGGACAGCTTTCTCGGCGACTTTATCCCCGACGAGGACGCGCCCGCGCCCATTGACACGGCAATGCAGTCGGTGTTCAAGGACGAGCTTAACAAGGCGCTTGACACGCTGCCCGCCCGCGAGAGGGACGTGCTCAAGTTCCGCTACGGCATAGGCAGCGACCGCTCCCACACGCTCGAGGAGGTAGGGCGGGAGTTCAAGGTAACGCGTGAGCGTATCCGCCAGATAGAGGCGAAGGCTCTGCGCAAGCTGCGCCAGCAGTCCAGAAGCAAGAACCTGCGCGTGTTCCTTGATTGATATGTATACCGCCCTTTGCAGCAGAACAGAGGGCGGTTTTTTATTTGCGGAATCGTTACTTTCGCAGGCAGGGGCGTGTTATATGTAGTGAAGGGAGGGAAAGAAAATGCGGGACGACGCGATAATAGAGCTATTCTTCGCGCGGGATGAACGCGGACTCAACGCGCTTTCGGAGAAGTATGGTAGGCTGTGCGCGCAGATAGCCTACAACATTCTTTCCAACAGCGAGGACGCGGACGAGGCGGTAAACGCCGCCTACGGCAGGGTGTGGGACGCCATACCCCCGAAAAATCCGCAGTCGCTTTGCGGGTATGTATGCGCGGCGGTGCGCAACACCGCGCTCAACCTCGCAAGAAGCATCAAGCGCCATGTTTGTGCGGAGCAGTACGAGGAGCTGTGCGAGATAATCCCCGACAGCCGCACTGTGGAGGGGGCGTTCGAGGGCGCGCAGATATCCGCGCACATCAACAGCTTCCTTGAAGCGCAGGGAAAGACGAACAGCGACATATTTGTCGCGCGGTATTACTACGATATGCCGCTGCGCGTGATAGCCGAGGCGGTGGGACTTACCGAATCGGCGGTGAAAATGCGACTTATGCGCATACGCGGGGCATTAAGACAGTATCTTACAGAAAGGGGCGTAGACATATGAACGAGAAGAACGAGAAGTTATGGGACGAAGCGTTAAACGGCATAGACCCAAAGTTCACTGACAGCGCCGCGGAGAGCATTTTGCGCGCGCAGGACGGCGCGGACGGCAGGGCGAGAGAGCTTGCGGTGCCGCCCAAAAAGCGCTCGCGCGTTCCCGTTATCGTGGGAGTGTGCGCTGCGGCAGCGGCGGCGCTTGCGGTAGTAGTAGGCGTGCGCTATATCGGCAGGGACAACCCGCTTGTTTCAAGCGATACGAGCGATACGAGCAATACAAGCGATACTCCGTCGAACGTCGTCAACACGGATTTTTCGCAGTATGGCACGGATTACAGCCTTTTTGACAAGTATTTTGCGGGCGTGTGGAAAAATCCCGCCGAAACTGAAAACTCGCCCTATTTTGTGCTGAACGACGCTGCGGAGCTAGGCTCGATATACGAGGATATCCTGTTTTACGAAAACAGCGGCGAATGCAGCATGGCGCTGATGACCGAGGACGGCAGGGACATATACGTCAGGCGCGACGGCAGGCTCTACCGCTACGACTACACGAGCGGCGAGCTTGACAAGGAGAGCTATGCGCAGGTTTACGACTACGTTGAAGCGGCGCCCGCCGCTAACAGCTGCGGCGCGGCAGGCTTTGCGAAGCTCTGCGGGCGGCACGAGGGGCTTGCGCAGTTCATGCGGGGCGCGCAGCTTTCAGCGGACGGCGAGCTCTGGACGCGCGCGGGTACGGAAAACGCGAACGTGCGCGTTCATTCCGAGGAGGACGGCGCGCTCACGCTGTCCGCGCAGTTCGCAAACGGAAAGGACAGGCGCTACTTCTGCCTTGACATCACAGGGACTGACGGCGCGTGGGAGATAGCTAACGTACACGAGTACGATATGGCGTCTGACACGACGCTGCTTTACGACCCCGACAACGCCGCAGCGCACAACGAGTATGACTGGGACGTTTTCGAGAGCGTTTTTGCGGGCGTATGGGTTTCGGACAGCGGCTCGAGCAAGGAGCTTTCCTATTCGTGGACGGACCTTACATGGGAGCGCATTGACGGCATAGCAAGGGTTGACGGCGGCTGGCTTATCGACGGCTTTGGCGGCGGCGCGGGCGAGTTCCTTTACATCAGCGACAGCGAACCCGACACGCTCTATGAAACCGAGCTGTGGAAAACAGACCAGACATGGGGCGAGTATTGGACGCGGTATTACCGCGCGGAGATTCTGCCCGAATACCGCGGCGGGGACGCGTGCCTTGTATACGGCATTCAGGGCGTTCCGTACAAGCGCAGCCTTGCGGGCTACAACGCGGTAAAGGAATACCTTGCGGGCCTTGACGGCTTCAGCGAGGCAATGGAAGCGGCGTATGCTGACTTTACGGACGAAAACGGCACGGAGTGGTCTACCGATATCCCCGGCGGATACCTGCCTATAGGCTACCCCGGTATGCATTACTACGCGATAACGCTTACGCCGCAGCGCGTGGAGATAGGGCTGCCGTTTATCATCAAGGGCAGCTTTGACGAAACCACCTACGACTACGACCACTACGACCCCGACGACCTTAAAATCACCGACTTTGTGCTTGTCTTTGAGAACAAGGACGGCGTATGGAAGCACGTTGATACGCGCCGCGACCCGCGCTGCGACTTTTTACAGCGCGAGGACGAAGCGCGCGATGTCGTACTGGAGGAGGGCGGCGCGAAGCTCTCTTACAAGGTGTATTCCGACAATGAGGACGGCGTTGAGATATCCCTGCCCGAGGTTTCTGCGGCAGGCGGGTATGCTAACATTTATGCGGGCAGGGAAGTCGTTTCGGGACACTATCTGCTGGACGCCGCGCCGCAGCTCGAGGTGTTCGCGCTTGACGGCATGGACGTTGCCGCGGTGACCTACACGCAGGACGGCGAGAAGCGTGCGAAGTTCTACGTTTATAACGATTCGCTGTTTGCAGAGCCCGGCGACGGGCTTCACACCGCTATTTTGTCGGAGGGCGCCATAACCGCTGACCCCGCGGACAACTCGCTGTCGTATACCGAAGCGGACGGGCAGGCGACCACCGTATACGTGGTTTACGACGAGCATGACGAAACGTTTTATCTGCGCGACAAAAACTTCAACGTGCGCCCCGTTTCCGAAACCGTAGGCACGTCATTTGGAACGATAAGCCTTAACTATGAGGTATGCGAGGAAAACCCGGACGGCTCTCTGGTAATCACCGATAATTGTTATGTTGAGCTGAAAAACGACGGCGGAACGTATTCCGACCTAGTGAGAAGCCCCGTTTATCAGCCCGTAATGAGTTCCGACGGGCTTGCGCGGCTCGCCGCGCCGTTTCGCTTCGAGGCGCACGAGCTTGACGGCTGGGGTATGGCGTTTGTAAGAGTGCCGTATCCGCAGCGAGCCGACAGCGAGGAGTCGGTGACGATGTTCTATTTCGACGGCGGTATGGTGCAGATGTTTGAGAGAATGTACGATATCCCCGCCGAGGGCGAGATAGAGGTTGCACTCGATTATAATGCGTTCGGCTTAACGCTTACCAATGGGGAAAAGGTCCGGTTCACCACAGTACCCGACGAGGACAACGACGGCTATTACAAGCTGAAAAAGGTAGACGTACCTGAGGGGCTGTAAGCGGTTCGGCATATTTAATTGCATAGATTCGGGCGCTGTCCTTTCGGGGCGGCGCCCTTTTTGCGTAACTGTGCGCGCAAAGCCGCGCTATGTACTCCCGTTCCCGCCGCCTGCGCAGGATACCAACGGCTCAACGCGCTCTTTGCGGAACACCCGCGCCGTGTAGTTCCTGTACACCGCAAGCACCCTGTCCGACAGCGCAAGCACCGTAAACAGGTTCGGCAGCGCCATAAGCCCGTTCAGCACGTCAGAAACGCCCCACGCAACCGAAAGGTCCGCGCACGCGCCCGCAACCGCAAAGCACAAAAACGCCACGCGGAACGGCGTCACCGCTTTTTCGCCGAAAAGAAAGCGCGCCGCCTCCGCGCCGAAGCCGCTCCACCCGACGACCGTTGTGAACGCGAAAAGCGCCACGGTTATTGCAAGGAGCTTTCCCGCAGCGCCGCCGAAGCTCTGCGAGAACGCGCGCTCAGAGAGCCCAACGCCGTTCACGGGGGATATCTCGACCGTTTCTATAAGAGGAATATCGTCAATGAAAACGGGCGCGCCGTTCTCGTCGAGCGTCTGCACGCCGCGCACGGAAAAGATGTTGCTGTAGGTGGGCGCTCCGTCCGCAAACTCCACGGTAAAGCTGCCGCCCCATATCGTGCGGCAGGTTGCTGTCCGTTCGGCGGGTGCGGCGTTTACTACGGGTGCAACCTGTGCTACGGAAACCGCTGCGGCGGGAGTAGCCACCCGTGCTACGGGCGCGGGAGTCTGCGCGCCGATAAGCCCGCAGTCCTGCGAGAGGGAGAAATACTGCGTTTCAAGCGAAACGCTGCGCAGCGCCTGCTCCATGCTCTGCGTGCGGCAGGGGCTTGACAGCAGCGTAAGCGCCGTGAGAGAGCATATCACAATGGTGCTGAAAAACACCTCGAATATGCTCCACATTCCCTGCACGACAGGCTCTTTCACGCTGCTTGCCGCGTGCGCCGCAACAGAAGTGCCAAGCCCCGCCTCGTTCGAGAACACTCCCCTGCGGAAGCCCACCGACACCGCGTTTCTTACCGCCGAGCCGAAAAGCCCGCCGCCCACCGCGTCAAGCCCGAACGCCTGCGACATTATCGCGCCGAACACGCGCGGAAGCTCACCCGCGTTCGCCGCGAGGATGTACACCGCGCCGATAAGGTAGAACCCCGCCATGAGCGGCACCACCTTTTCCGCGAACCTGCCCACGCTCTTAACCCCGCCGAATATAACGGGCGCTGCGCACGCCGCCCCGACGACGCCGGTTATCCACGGCGCAACGCCGAAGCCCGTATGCAGCGCCTCTGCGGTGGAGTTCATCTGCGCCATGCAGCCCATGCCGAGCCCCGCAAGCATACAAAGCGCCGCGTACGCCACGCTCAGCGGCTTTGCAAGCGGCGCCGTCAGTTTCCTTTCAGCCAGCCCGTCGCGGATATAGCGCATGGCGCCGCCGTGCCAGCGGCCGTCCGCGCCCTTTTTCCTGTAGAATATGCCGAGAACGTTTTCCGCAAAGCCCGTCATCATGCCGAGCACCGCCGACGCCCACAGCCAGAACACCGCGCCCGCGCCGCCCGCCGCCACCGCGGAAGCCACCCCCGCAATATTCCCCGTGCCGAGCGTTGCCGCAAGCGCGCTGCACATCGCCTGAAACTGCGTTACCCCCGCGCCGTCCCCGCGCCTGTTTTCGCGCGAGAAAGCGCCGAACACCGTAGAGCGCAGGCAGCAGCCGAAGCGCCGCAGCTGAAAAAAGCCCGTGCGCAGGCTGAAATACGCGCCCGATGATATCAGCAGGATAAGCACGGGCGCGCCCCATACGGTGCTGCTTACTTCCGCGCATATTCTCGTCAGCTGCTCCATATACGCCCACCTCTCAAAAAAGTCTGTCCAAAGGATTATACTTTGCTGCGGCGGTAAAGATTCTGCAAAATAGCATGGCAGCAGTCAGAGAATGTCGAATGCGATAATTTTCCGAATAATGCCTTTTCTTAACGGAATATTTATTGAAAAATCAAAGAAATTGTGATAGAATTATCATATTGATAAAATTATGCGGGTTTTTTGGAGGAATCGCCCCCGCAGCTGCTATGAGGTGAAACATATGTCAATAAAGAAAAGCTCTGCCGTCAGGGAGCTTAGAAATTTTTCTGTAATGTTTTGCTGCCTGCTTTTTTCCACGGGACTTTCGGGCGTGTTCTTCTGGCTGTCCAACGGGCACGACAAGGGTTATGCGGGAGTTGTTTTCGTGCTTGGCGTGGCGCTCACGTCGCGCTTTACTGAGGGATGTGTGTGGGGGATAGTTTCCGCGATAATCGGCACGCTCATGGTAAACTGGGCGTTCACAGTGCCGTTTATGGCGTTCGATATCACCCCGCAGGGATATGCGCTCACGTTTTTTGTGATGCTTACCGTGGCTGTGCTTATCAGTATGCTCACAACGCAGATAAAGAAGGACGGCGAGCTTAAGGCGGCGGCTCACCGCGAGAAAATGCGCGCGGACCTGCTGCGCTCGCTCTCGCATGATATCCGCACGCCGCTTACGTCCATCTCCACCGCGGCGAGCGCTTATCTTGAAAATCAGAACACGCTGCCCGAGTCCGCGAAGGAAGAGCTAATAAACGACGTGAGGCGCGAGGCGGACTGGCTCACGCGGGCGTTCGACAATATCCTTACGATAACGCGCGTGGACATGAGCGGGGAGTCGTTCCACAAGCAGCCCGAGGCTGCCGAGGAGGTTATCGGCGAGGTAATAGCCATGTTCACAAAGCGCACAAGCAGTATAAACGTGGTGGTAGACCTGCCCGAGGAGCTTGTCATAGTGCCGATGGACGCTATGCTTATCGAGCAGGTGATAAAAAACCTGCTGGAGAACGTTGCGGACCACGGCGGCAGCGCCACCGAGGCGGTGCTTAAGCTGCGCATTGAGAACAAAAGGGCGGTGTTTTCCGTTTCGGACAACGGCGACGGTATACCCGAGCCGCTTCTGGGGCACCTTTTCGACGCCGACGCGCTTGACAAGATAAAGTACAACGGCGACGCCACGCGCGGCATGGGCATAGGGCTGGAGCTTTGCCGCAGCGTAGTCACGCTTCACGGGGGAGAGATACGCGGCTACAACAAGGACAGGGGCGCGGTGTTCGAGTTCTGGATACCTATGGAATAACACCCATTTTCGGGAATGAAAGGTGAAAATAAATGGAGATAAGAAAAAAGGTTCTGATAGTCGATGATGAGCCGGGGATATGCTATATACTGGAAACGGTTCTCAACTCGTCGGGCTATGACGTAAAGACAGCCTCGACGGGCGCCGCGGCGCTCACGGTCGCCGAATCCAACTGCCCCGACGTGGTGCTGCTGGATCTGGGGCTTCCCGACATGGACGGCATGGAGGTGCTGCGCCGCCTGCGCGAGTGGGCGAGCGTGCCCGTAATAGTCGTTTCTGCGCGCGGCAACGAGAGCGCAAAGGTCTCTGCCCTTGAAAACGGCGCAGACGACTACATCTCAAAGCCGTTCGGCACGCAGGAGCTGCTTGCGCGCATACGCGTCGCGCTGCGCCACGCGGACGGCTCTACGGCAAACACGGGCGTGGAGCATGGGCAGTACGCCGTGGGCGGGCTTGTTATCGACTATGGCAAGTACCGCGTGTATGTTGACGGCGTTGACGTCAACCTCACGCAGAACGAGTTCAAGATAGTATCGCTGCTGGGAAAGTTTGCAGGGCGCGTGCTGACCTATGATTTTCTTATAAAGAGCCTGTGGGGACCTAACGCCGCGGCTGATAACCAGATACTGCGCGTGAACATGGCGAACATACGCCGCAAGGTTGAAAAGGTACCCGCCGCGCCGCGCTATATCCTGACTGAGGTGGGCGTCGGCTACAGGCTTGCGGACGAGTAAAGGAGAGGCATTTGGCAGACAATATTTTTTATCGCTACGCGCCGTTCATACAGGACTACATTTACCGCTGCCGCTGGGAGGAGCTTCATCCCGTGCAGGTGGCGGCGGCTGAGGTAATATTCGACACGGACGAGAACCTGCTTTTATCCTCGGGCACTGCAAGCGGCAAGACCGAGGCGGCGTTCCTGCCCGTGCTTACGCAGCTCTGGGAGAACCCCTCCGCGAGCGTGGGGGTGCTGTACGTCTCCCCGCTCAAGGCGCTTATCAACGACCAGTTTCAGCGGCTTGAGGCGCTGTTGGAGGAGGCGGACATTCCCGTTACAAAGTGGCACGGGGACGCCTCGCAGGCTGCAAAGAAGCGGCTTGTGCGCTCGCCTCGCGGGGTAATGCAGACAACGCCCGAGAGCCTTGAAAGCCTGCTTATGCACAACAGCGCCAACGCCAGCAGGCTTTTCAGCGACCTGCGCTTCGTCATAATCGACGAGGTGCATTATTTTATGGACAACGACCGCGGGCTTCAGCTGCTGTGCCTGCTGGAGCGGCTTTCGCGGCTCATAGGATTCTCGCCGAGAAGAATCGGGCTCTCCGCAACGCTCGGGGACACGGAGAATGCCGAGAGGTGGCTCTGCACGGGTTCTCCCCGCGGCGTAATTGCGCCGAAGGTGAGCGAAAAGGGGCGCACGGTGCGGCTTCAGGTGCGGTTCTTCCCGATAAAGGAGAAGATACCGAACAGCGACAGCAAGGCGCTGCTCGAAAATTACTACAACTATCTTTACGAGAGCACCCACGGCAGGCGCTGCATACTCTTTTCCAACAGCAAGGGCGAGGTGGAGGAGAACATCGCGCACATGAAGCGCATATCCGAAAAGAACCGCGCGAACGACTGCTACCTTGTCCACCACGCGAACATCTCTCCCGCGCTGCGCGAGTTTACCGAGCAGAGAATGCGCTCCGGCGAACTCCCCGTATGCACGGGGGCTACGGTAACGCTGGAGCTCGGCATAGATTTAGGGCATCTTGAGCGCATAGTGCAGACGGGCTGCCCGCTTACGGTGTCGGGGCTTGTGCAGCGGCTCGGGCGCACGGGGCGGCGCGGCGGCGCTGCGGAAATGCGCTTTGCGTTCCGCTGGGACATGAGCCTGCCGCCCAACGACTTCTACAAGGAAATAAACTGGGACTTTGTGATGTGCACGGCGATGATACTGCTTTACACGCGCGAGCGCTGGGTTGAGCCGATGTACCTGCCGAAGCTGCCCTACAGCCTGCTGTATCATCAGACCATGTCGATACTTGCCGCGAGCGGCTCCGTGCAGCCGCGCGAGCTTGCGCGGCAGGTGCTGACGCTCGGCGTGTTCTCGCACGTAACAAAGGACGATTATCTTGCGCTCCTGCGGCATATGCTGGAGAACGGGCAGCTTGAGCGCTGTGAGGACGGCGGGCTGCTTATCGGCGAAAAGGGCGAGGCTGCGGTGGGCAACTACGAGTTTCTGGCGGTGTTCAGCGTTCCGCAGGAATACACCGTTCGGTGCGATTCCGAGGAGATAGGAACGGTGCAGAACCCGTTCCCGCCAAAGGCGCAGTTTGCGCTTGCGGGGCAGGCGTGGGAGGTCACCGAGCTTGACAAGAAGCAGCAGATAATCTATGTAAAGCGCATAGAGGGCATTTCCGCGAATATGTGGACTGACGCAGGCAACGAGTACGTACATACAAAGGTAATGAAGAAGATGCTCGAGGTGATACGCAGCGACGAGGAATACGCGTTCCTTGACGAGGCGGCGAAAAAGCGCCTTAAGGACATACGCGTGCTGTGCCGCAACGCCGCGCAGGGTCAGGCGGGAGCTGTACTCGCGGGAGGCGCGCCGCTTCTCGGCGCTCAGCGCGAGCGCTTTATCCTGCCGCTTTCGGAAACGTCGTTCGCGGTATTCCCGTTTATCGGCACGCGCGGCACAATGGCGCTCATGTACGCGCTGCGCAGCAGGGGCTTCAGGGCGAACGTCTGGCTTTCGCGCTATATCCCCGTTTGCATAGAGGTTTCCACAGACAGGGGGATAGGTGCGCTTGAAAGCGCGCTCACCGAGCTTAAGGAGAACGGCGCGGACAAGTACGCGTTCGCCATACCCGAAAACTGCGAGATATGCGGCAAATACAACGACTATATCCCGCGCTCGCTGCTCACGAAGCAATATGTCGAGGACTACCTCGACGTCACCGACCTAAAAAACATGGAATAGTCGGTCGTCCATCTGGCGGTTACGGCTGAATGGACGCGCCGGCGAGCGCGGCCGCACGCGTGCGGACGGCAGCCCGACAGGGCTATAGGCGATATGCGAGCGCAGCGAGCCTCTGCCGACAATTTGTCGGTGAATAGGCTCATTGCGCCGAGCAATCAACTATAGCCCCGACATTCTGTCGGAAAAAAAGCGCGCCACGCTTCCGCATATGATAGCCCCCGCCCCGCAGGGGCGCATTTTTTTTGCAAAAAATTTTTCTCCACCCCCTTAACAAAACGGCAAGGATATGCTATAATAAAATGTAACGCTGAAAACGGACAGCCTTTCGGGGCTGTAATGAAAGGATAAATATGTCAAAAGCAAAGGAATGGTTTCTGAAATGCCTGCCCATGCTCATAGTGCTTGTTTCCACGGGAATATTCGCGCTTGGCGTGAAGCTGGTGATAAGCGCGTTCTACGCGCCAAAGGACACGGTGTACGAAAAGGAGTACGCGGGCGAAAAATACGTTGTGGTGCATTGCTATCAGCGCCCCGCAAGCGACTACTACATCTATGGCGGCGACTATGTTTACGACGAGTCCGCGCACGACAACACCGCAGGCGAGCATGACAACTCGCACGCGCAGGGCAGGCCGCTCGCTATGTTCCAGCTGAACGACACGCCCGTTGACGTTGAGAAAGCCGTGCTTAAGGAGCTTTACAATGCAAACGGGCTGAGGGCGTTCCAGTTCGGGGAGTTTGTGGTGTATAAGCTTGAGGGCAGCTATGGCGTTTTCGCGCCGCTGCGCGACTACGACAAGGCGTCCACGGACAGGAAGAACGACCTTTATGTAATACGCCGGCTTATGAAAAGCGAGGCGTACAAGCTCTTCGACCTGCCCGAGTGGGAAAGCGGGGAGGACTTCCTCAAGAACCTTGAGAAAATAGAATGGTACCTCGACGTCAAGTATATCGAGGACAACTGATAAGAAAGGAACTCCACACGAATGACGGATAAAAGCTATCTTTCTGACATAAGGAACTTTTGCATAATAGCGCACATAGACCACGGCAAGTCCACCCTTGCGGACAGGATTCTCGAGCAGACGCAGACCGTGGCGCTGCGCGATATGGAGGAGCAGCTGCTCGACAACATGGACATCGAGCGCGAGCGCGGAATAACGATAAAGGCGCGCGCGGTGCGGCTCAAATACCACGCGGACAACGGAGAGGACTACATCTTCAACCTTATAGACACCCCCGGTCATGTTGACTTTAACTACGAGGTGTCGCGTTCGCTCGTTGCGTGCGAGGGCGCGATACTTATAGTCGACGCCTCTCAGGGAATAGAGGCGCAGACCCTTGCCAACACCTATCTCGCCGTGGAAAACGACCTTGAAGTCGTGCCCGTCATCAACAAGATAGACCTGCCCTCCGCGCACCCCGCAGAGGTCAAGGAGGAAATAGAGAACGTTATCGGCATAGAGGCGCAGGACGCGCCCGAGATTTCCGCCAAAATGGGCATAAATATCCACGCCGTAATGGAGCGCATAGTGGAGGCCGTTCCCGCGCCCAAGGGCGACCCCGACGCGCCGCTTCAGGCGCTCATATTCGACAGCTACTACGACAGCTACAAGGGCGTTATCGTGTACGTAAGGCTTAAGGAGGGCTCCGTAAAGACGGGAGACCGCATTCGCATGATGGCGTCAGGCGCGGAATTTACGGTGACAGAAGCGGGCTACATGGGCGCTACCGAGCTTGTGCCGTGCGGAACGCTGCGCGCGGGCGAGGTAGGCTACATCGCAGCTTCGATAAAGTCCATAGGCGACACCAAGGTAGGCGACACTGTTACAATCGCGGATAACCCCGCGAAAGAACCGCTTCCCGGCTACCGCGAGGTGAACCCGATGGTGTTCAGCGGTATTTACCCTGCGGACGGCGCAAAGTACGTCGACCTGCGCGAGGCGCTCGAAAAGCTGCAGCTCAACGACGCGTCGCTCAGCTTCGAGCCTGAAAGCTCCGTGGCTCTCGGTTTCGGCTTCCGCTGCGGATTTCTGGGACTGCTGCACATGGAGATAATACAAGAGCGCATAGAGCGCGAGTATAACCTCGACATAATCACCACCGCGCCGAGCGTTGTGTACAAGATAGAGCTTACGGACGGCACGGTGAAGATGATAGACAACCCCACCAACTACCCCGACCCCGCAACGATTGCGCAGGCTTACGAGCCCATGGTAAACGCGCACGTTTACGCGCCGTCGGAGTATGTCGGCAATATAATGGAGCTCTGCCAGAACAGGCGCGGCGTTTTCCGCGACATGAAGTATATCGACGCAAACCGCGTTGACCTGCACTACGAGCTTCCGCTCAACGAGATAGTGTACGACTTTTTCGACGCGCTGAAGTCGCGCACGCGCGGCTACGCAAGCTACGACTACGAGATGATGGGCTTCGCGCCCTCCAAGCTTGTGAAGCTGGACATTCTGCTTAACGGCGACGTGATAGACGCGCTCTCGTTCATAGTCCACACCGACAAGGCGTACGAGCGCGCCCGCAAAATGGCTGAGAAGCTCAAGGAGCATATCCCTCGGCAGCTTTTCGAGATACCGATACAGGCGGCAGTCGGCGGCAAGATAATCGCACGGGAAACGATAAAGGCGCTGCGCAAGGACGTTCTTGCAAAGTGCTACGGCGGCGACATTACCCGAAAGAAAAAGCTGCTTGAAAAGCAGAAAGAGGGCAAGAAGCGCATGAGGGCGTTCGGCACGGTCGAGGTGCCGCAGGACGCGTTCATGGCGGTGCTTAAGCTTGATGATGAATAAGCCGCGCGGGCTTTATATCCACGTACCGTTCTGCCTTACAAAGTGCCCGTACTGCGACTTCTACTCCGTTTCCTACTCGCGCAGCGCCGTGCAGGAATACGCGCAGGCGGTCATGCGCAACCTTTCGCGCTACGACGAGCCGTTCGACACGGTGTATTTCGGCGGCGGCACGCCCGTGCTTGCGGCGGAGCATATCGGCGGGATACTTTCCTGCGCGAACCTTACGCGCGGCGCGGAGATAACGGTTGAAGCGAACCCCTGCCTGTGCCTGCCGGAAACGCTTGAAACGCTGCGAAAAGGCGGCGTGAACAGGCTTTCGATAGGCGTGCAGTCGCTCGACGGGGGAGAGCTTGCGGCGCTCGGGCGGCGGCACGGCGCGCAGCAGGCGGAAAACGCGATACTCGCGGCGGCGAAAGCGGGCTTTGAGGACATAAGCGCGGACATAATGCTTGCCGTGCCGCGCCAGACCCGCGGGAGCCTTTCGCGCACGATAGCGCGCCTTGCGGAGCTTCCGCTCACGCATGTTTCGGCGTATCTGCTTAAAATAGAGCCTGCGACCCCGTTCGGCGCAGATCCGCCCGAAACGCCCGGCGAGGACGAAACGGCGGAGCTTTACCTGCGCGCGGTAAGCGAGCTTGAAAAGCGCGGCTTTGCGCAGTATGAGATAAGCAACTTTGCAAAAAAGGGCTTTGAGAGTCGTCACAACCTCAAATACTGGCGGCGGGAGGAGTACCTCGGCATAGGCGCGGCGGCACACTCGTTCTACGGGGGAAAGCGCTTTGCCGTCCCGCGCGACGTACAAGCGTTCATTGCGGCGCCCGTGCAGCCCGTGGAGTATACCGACAGAGCGCCCGACGAAAAGGAGGAGCGCATAATGCTTGGGCTGCGGCTTGCAGAGGGCATTCCCGCAGAGTTGTGGAAGCCGCATGAAAAGCGGCTGCGCTTTATTCCGAAAGAGTATTACGGGATAAAGGGCGGCAGGCTCTCGCTCACGCCGGGGGGCTTTCTGCTGTCGAACGAGATAATCACGCTGCTTATTGAGGATTAGTCAGATAGGAGTACACATAATGTCTTACACGATTGAAAAGGGAAAGCGCCTTATTGCCGCCGACAGCGGCTGCTTCAGCTACATGGGCAGGATAGATTTCGACGACCCCGCGCACCCCGTTTTCGCGTGGCCTGCGACCTGCGCGGACGTTGAGTTCACGGGGACGGGCGCAGCCGTGGCGATGCGTAACGTAAGCTTCCATTCGGACACGCACTTTGCTGTGATAGTAGACGGCGTGATGAAGAAAATAGCGCTCCCAAAAAATGGCGGGGAGGAGCTTTACACCGTCGCGGAGGGTCTGCCCGAGGGGCGGCACACGCTGCGCATACTCAAAACAATGGCGGCGTACAACTACCTTGTTTTCGGGGGAATAGTCGTGGACGAGGGCGCGCAGGTATCCGCGCCGAAGCGTGAGTACGCGCTCAGGCTCGAGGTCTACGGCGACAGCGTTTCTGCGGGAGAGGTGACGGAGGCGCTTTATTACGAGGGTCAGTGCGACCCGCCCGACCACTGCAATACGCTTGACAACGCGGCGTTCAGCTACCCGTATAAGCTTGCGCAGAAGCTTAACGCCGAGCTTCACGACATAGCGCAGGGCGGAATAGCGCTGCTTGACGGCACCGGGTATTTCTGCTCTGACAACCTTACGGGCATGGAGAGCTGCTACGATAAGATAGAGTACAGCCCCTACGCCGAAACAAAGCCGTGGGACTTCTCGCGCTACACGCCCGACGTCGTTATAATAGCCCTCGGGCAGAACGACGCCAACCCCGAGCCCGAGCGCATAAAAACGCCCGGGTACCGCGCGTACTGGAAGGGCGAGTACAGGCGCTTTCTCGGCGGGCTTATGGAGCGCTATCCCGAGGCGCGGTTCGTGCTTGCCCTCACCGTTCTCGGACATGACAGAACGTGGGACGAGGCGCTTGAGGAGATAACGCGGGAGGTGGCATCGCCGCGCGTTACACACTTTATGTTCAGGCGCACGGGCTGCGGCACCAACGGTCACCCGCGCGCCACCGAGCAGGAGGAAATGGCGCAGGAGCTGTATGCGTATCTCACGCAGAAGGTGCTTAAGTAAGCCGCGAAAATCGTCAAAATGACAGAGAAGCAACGCAGTCATGCAAGAAAATATTGCATAATACACAAAAATAGCGCGGAAACGGGCGTTTTTGCAGGAAAAAAGTTGCTAACAATTTAATAATATGCTATAATAAAATATGCGTTTATAGTGCTTTTGCCGTTTTACGCGGTAAAGCACGGCGCATACAGCTCAGAAAAGACAGAACATCAAGGAGAGAACACTATGAAACTGAGAAAGATAGCTGCCGCGCTTGTATCTGCGGCAATGGTGGCTGCTCTTGCAGGCTGCTCCACGGGCAAGACCTCCGGTTCAGGCGCTGCAAGCGGCTCTGACGCTTCAGACGGCGAGGGCAAGGTTTACAAAGTAGGCATATGCCAGCTGGTAGAGCACCCCGCGCTCGACGCTGCAACGCAGGGCTTCAAGGACGCGCTCGTTGAAAAGCTCGGCGAGGACGGCGTAAAGTTCGACGAGGGCAACGCGCAGAACGAGAACACCAACTGCACCACTATCTGCACGGGCTTTGTGGCTTCCAACGTAGACCTTATCATGGCGAACGCTACCGCCGCGCTTCAGGCTGCGGCTTCCGCAACGGATACGGCGGGCGGCAAGCAGATTCCCGTTCTCGGCACCTCCGTTACCGACTACGGCACTGCGCTCGATATCAAGGACTTCAGCGGCAAGACGGGCTTCAACGTTTCGGGCACGTCCGACCTTGCTCCCATAGACCAGCAGGAGGATATGCTTGTAGAGCTCGTTCCCGACGCAAAGATGGTGGGCATTCTCTACTGCTCCGCAGAGGCTAACTCCAAGTACCAGGCGCAGCTTTTCGAGGCTGAGCTTGAAAAGGACGGCATCGCATACAAGGAGTATTCCGCTGCCGACACCAACGAGATAAGAACGGTTGTAACTACCGCTGTAAGCGAGTGCGACGCAATTTATATCCCGACGGATAACACCATGGCTTCCAACACCGAGGTAGTAAGAAACGCCGTTGTTCCCGCGGGCATTCCCGTAATCGCGGGCGAGCAGGGCATCTGCTCGGGCTGCGGCATTGCAACGCTTTCCATCAGCTACTACGACCTCGGCTACACCACCGGCGAGATGGCGTACGAGATACTGGTAAACGGCGCAGACCCCGCTGAGATGGACGTAAGATTCGCGCCCAAGGCTGAAAAGCTCTACAACGCGGATATCTGCGCGGAGCTTGGCATAACGATTCCCGAGGGCTACACCGCTATAGCTACCGAGTAATTCTGTTTTCAACGCAACGGGGCGCGGGGCGATGGTTCCGCTCCCCGCTTCTGCGGTTTTTCGGGCGCAGGGCGCTTTTTCACGGCACATTTACTAACGCGAACGGAGTAATGAAATGAGTTATTTGCAGACATTTATCAACGCTTTCCCGGGCGACATGGCGCAGGGACTTATATGGGGCATACTTGCCATAGGCGTGTATATTACATATAAGGTGCTGGACGTTGCAGACCTTACCATAGACGGAACGCTTGCAACGGGCGGCGCAGTGCTCGTTGTGCTGGTGCGCGCGGGCGTGCCGCTTGGCATTGCCCTTGTGGGAGCGTTTGCCGCAGGCTGCCTTGCGGGCTTTGCAACGGGTATGCTGCATACGGCTCTGGGCATTCCTGCGATACTCGCGGGAATACTCACGCAGATAGCGCTTTACTCCATAAATATGCGCATTCTGGGCGGCGCGAACATGGCGCTGAGCTCACGTAACTATAACCTTATGGTGTCCTCGGGCAGCATTCCGCAGTCGCTGGCGGTTATCGTCGTGTTCCTTGCGGTGCTTATTGCGGGGCTGTACTGGTTCTTCGGCACGGAGTACGGCTTTACGCTGCGCGCTACGGGCTGCAACCCCAACATGGCGCGCGCGCAGGGTATCAGCACAAACAAGTCTAAGGTGATAGGTCTTGTGCTGTCAAACGGCATTGTAGGCCTTGCGGGCGGACTGCTCACGCAGTTTGAGGGCAACGCGGACGTAAACAAGGGCCGCGGCGCCATCGTTATAGGTCTTGCTGCGGTAATTATCGGCGAGGTGCTTGGCGAAATCATTTTCAGAAAGCGCTTTAACTTTGTGCTGAGACTTACGTTTACGGCGCTCGGCGCGGTTATCTACTTTGTCGTAATAAGAGTGGCGCTCGTTCTGCCTTTTGTGGAGCCGTCGGACACCAAGCTCATTTCGGCTATAATCGTTGCGATATTCCTTGCTGTGCCTTATCTCAGAAAGCAGGCGCGCACCTCGTTCAGAAAAGCGGGGCGGCAGACGGTGCTTACGGACGAAAGCAGCGCGGCGGAAGAAGCTTTCGCAGAAAAGCAGTAAGGAGGGCGCACAAATGCTTGAACTGACAGACATCAGAAAAACGTTCAACCTCGGTACGATAAACGAGAAGCGCGCGCTCAACGGTGTTTCGCTGCGGCTTGAGGACGGCGACTTTGTTACGATAATCGGCGGCAACGGCGCGGGAAAATCCACAACGTTAAACGCAGTTGCGGGCGTGTGGCCCGTTGACAGCGGTTCTGTCGTGATAAACGGGCAGAACATCACAGGGCTTTCCGAACACCGCCGCGCGAAGTTTATCGGGCGCGTGTTTCAGGACCCGATGACTGGTACTGCGGCTTCGATGGAGATACAGGAGAACCTTGCGCTTGCGGCGCGGCGCGGACAGGCCCGCGGGCTCCGCTGGGGCATTACCCGCAGGGAGCGCGAGGAGTTCCGCGAGCTGCTTAAAACGCTGGGGCTGGGGCTTGAGGAGCGCATGACCACCAAGGTGGGGCTGCTTTCCGGCGGACAGCGACAGGCGCTCACGCTGCTTATGGCGACGCTTAAGAAGCCCGAGGTGCTGCTGCTCGACGAGCACACCGCGGCGCTCGACCCGAAAACGGCGGCAAAGGTGCTTGCGCTTTCGGACAAGATAATCTCCGAGCACCACCTCACCGCGATGATGGTAACGCACAACATGGCGGACGCCATCAAGCACGGCAACCGCCTTATCATGATGAACGACGGCAGGATAATCTACGACGTTAAGGGCGAGGAGAAAAAGAACCTCACGGTGGAGGATCTGCTCACAAAGTTCGAGGAGGTAAGCGGCTCAAAGCTCAACAACGACAGAATGCTGCTTTCAAAGGAACACAAGTACAAATAATGCGGAATTATGCGGCTGCCATCTCTGGCAGCCGCATTTTTTAACAAAAAAAATCCTACCGTTGAAAAAAGAAGGCGCTCAATGAAAATGCTGTTTCAGGCGATAAGGAAAAAGGAGAACGACGCGGTGCGCGAGCTTCTGCGAAGAAGCCCGAGCTCGTAAGCTGCACGGCGAAGCAGCCGCCATTACAAAGCGCGGGTCCTACGGCACGACCGCTGCCGAGCGCCTTTGCAAAAACGCCGCCCCGATAGCCGACTGCGTTTTATTCGCAGAAGGGTCGGGGCGGCTTTGTATATCGGCGGCTCACGCGTCCGCAAGCTGCCGTATCAACCTGCGCGGGATATGTGGCTTAACCTGCGCGGGGTGAGTGCTTTCCTGCCGCCTGCGCGGCAGGGTTGTGAGTGAGCGCCGAGCGCTCTGTATGTGGGGAAGTGGTGGTCTTTACTTCTGTGCGGCGGTAACTGTGCCGCTGGTGAGGTTTACGGTGAGCTTGTGGATTTTCTCGCCGCCGAACACGCCCGATGTCCCTCTGCCGAGGTTCATGAACTGCCCGCGGGTGTTGCCGATATCGGTCTTGAGCGACCCGGACATTCCCGAAAAGTTTATGTCAAGCCCTGCGCCCTCGGGGAAGAACGCGCTCACGCTGCCGCTTATGGCGCTTATGCTGAGGTCCGCGTTCCATTCGTCGTAGCTTACCTCAACGCTGCCGCTGGTGACTGATACGCTGCCCTCGCCGACAGCGCCGTCGTAGCGGGTCTTGCCCGATACGGAGTGCAGCGAGAACTTCTCCGCCCTGTAATTGCCGACTGTCGCGCTGCCCGAAACGGTGCACACGCTCAGCGACTGCGCGGTGCTGTCCGTGGGGTTATTGAGCGTTACGCTGCCCGAAGCCGCCTGCACCTTTACGTTGTTGAAGAACGCGCTGATGTTGATTTCGCCCGAAGCCGTGTTAAGGTCGAACTCCTCCGCGGTCACGTTTTCAATAACCGCGCCGCCCGATGCGGTGTTCACCTTAAGCTTCTTGTAGCAAACGGCGGGCAGGAACACTTTTATGCTGTATTCCTCCGCGGGCTTTGCGCCGAAAATGCTGAACGAGAGGTTCTCCTTAAGCGTGAGGGTCTTTCCCGAAAGCACCGCGCAGAACTCGGGCGTGTCGCGCGGGTTGTTGTACTCAACGTATATCTCGCCCGCTTCGTGCGGCTGAATGAGTATCTTCGCCGCGTAGGAGCTTACCTCGATGCTGTCGATGTCGTTATTGAATCTGTAGGTCTGTACGTCTGCCATAATTATTCTCCTTTCAGAATAACCTGAATTTACATTTAAGGGTTTATAAGGAAGCCGCAGCTTCCGTTTCAGGGCGGACACATATCCGCCCGAAACTGTAGTGTTAATGCGCGGTTACGCTATTTCGGCTATATCCTCTATTTCAGCTATCTCCTCAACGTAGTTTTCGCTGATAGATGTCTTGATAATGGAGTCGCCGCTTGTTATTACCGTTTCCCCGACGTCGAGGTTCTGAACGTTCACCCTGCCCGAGCCTACGGTGATATCAAGCGCCGCGCCGCCATCGCCGAAGGTGATGTTGCCGCTGTCCTTTATGGTGCGGTCTACTCCGCAGGCGTTTATAACAAGCTTGCCGCTGCCGAGCGAAGCGTCAAGGTCTGCGTTTACGTCCACGGGGAGCGCTATGGTGAGGTTGCCGCTGCCCATGGTAAACTCGCCGTCGCCGTTGTACTCTGCAAAGCCGAGCGTTCCGCTGCCGCTGCCCATATCAAACTCACCCGTGCCGCAAAGCCCGTTGAGGTCGAACGCGCCCGAGCCTATATCAATGTCGTACTCCCGCGCGCCGAGGCTGTAGGTCTCCGCCTTGCCGCTGCCCATGCTGAACGTAAGTCTGTCTGCGGTGAAGCCGTCCCTGCCGTAATATCTGAGCGCCCCCGAACCCATTTCTATGTCAATGTCGTTCGCGGTAAGCTCTGTCACGGTAAGCGAGCCTGAGCCTAAGCCTATGTCAAGGCTCTTGTAGAGCTTTTCGGGAATGGTCACGGTAACGCGCGCCGCGCTGAACGTGTCTGAGAAATCGCCGCTTGCAATGCTGTGTGCAAGGTTCTTCCAGAACTGCTCAAGCCCCTTGTCCCATATCTTGCTGCTTGTCAGGCTGAGCGTGTTTCCGCTTACCTTTGCGGTAAAGTCGTTTGTGAAAGAAGCGTCGTCGGGTCTTTCTACAACAATTGATACCTTGTCAGCGTCGACGGACTGAATTATCGTAACATCGTAGAATGCGGTGTCAATGTCTATGCGGTCGAAGGGCTTGTTTATCTCGTAGGATTCGATATTGTCCGCGACTTCAATCAGGGTGCCGTCAGTAACGACCGAGGCGGTGTCGGTCGCAACATTGACTTCTTTAGTCCCCAGCACCGCAAGCGACACGCCGAAGCCGATATAGCAGATAATGCAAAGCGGAATGAATATTGCGAAAAGATGTTTCATATCTGCCCCTCCTTACAGGTCGTATATTGCCTTGATGTGGCTTATCACGATGTTTCTGATTATCTTAACAATGCCCTTTACAAGCAGACAAACGAGCATCAGGAATATAATTCCGCTCGAAATCTGCGCCACGCCGAGAAATACTCGCGTGATAAGGTAGTACTCCGAAGCGCTGTTAAAGAGCGTTGAGAACCCCGCGCCGAGTATCGACGGAAACACGCCGAACCCGAGCGCGCCCGCGATTCCAACAAGCATTGCTATCAGCCACCACCACAGGCACACGTCAAGGATAAGCACCTCGATAAGCTTGCCCGCGTTCACGTTGGGCTTCATGCCCTTGATAGAGGCGAACGAGAACTCGTTCTTGGTCTTTATGTTATGCGAGCCGTCCTGCGGGGGAACATACCCCGTGCGCGAATCGGAGCGGCACTCCCGTGCGGTGTCCTGCGGGTGCGGAACGCTGTCCGCCTGAGCCGCCTGCGCTGCCTTTATGTTCTCGGCGGAGGTGCGCATGGCGTCCGCAACTGCGTGGCCTGCGGTTTTCATAGCGTTGGCGGCTGCCTTGCCCGCGTCCTTAACGGCGTCGGTGTTCACGGCTTCCGCAACTGCGTGGCCTGCGGTTCTGAACGCCTCTGCGGCTGCTCTGCCCGCTGCGGAAAACGCCTCGGCAACGGTAGGCTCGCCGTTTGCCTGCGCGTTCCGGGTGTTCTGAGTATTCTGCGCGGACTGCGCGCCCCGAGAAGTCTGTGCTTCCTCGGGCTTTTCAAGATTAACGCGCTGCGACTCGGGGTAGATCTCCTCGCTGAAATGCTCGGGGGTATACTCACGAATGGGCGCGCTTGGCGCAGCCTTAAGGGAGCTGTCCGCAGGCTCGCTGTGGCCCGGCTTTGTAAGGCTCACGCGGGGGCGTTCGGACTCCACCTCGCGCGCCACTAAGCTGTTTATGCGGGAGCTTTCCATGTTGAGATAGCCGCGCGCAATCTCCTTGACGTCGCCGAGTCTGCGGCAGGTTTCCTCCTCGGAAAGACCCTCGTTCGCGCTCGCCTTGAAATGCTCCTCAAAGTCCGCGAAGATATCGTCGTTCGCGTCAATGCCTATCCTGTGAAGCTCGTTGTGGAGCTGAAACAGGAAATCCTCTTTATTGTTTGCTGTCATGTCCCTGTGACCCCTTTCGTGCGATTGTGTCAGGATACCGCCCCGCCCCTTGTGGCGAGAAGCCTGTTAATGCTTTCAACGAACGCGAACCACTCGCTTTCCAGCCGTTCAAGCTCTGCGCGCCCGTTTTCCGTTATTGAGTAATATTTTCGCGGCGGGCCCTCCTGCGACTCGACGATGTAGCTGTCAATGCTCCCCGAGTCCTTAAGCCGCTTCATCAGCGGGTAAATAGTTCCCTCCGTGACCTGCATACACTCCGATATCCTGCTCACAAGCTCGTAGCCGTAGCAGTCGCGCTCGTTCACTATCGAAAGCACACACAGCTCAAGTGTTCCGCGCTTCAGCTGGGAGTTCATGCTCTCACTCTCCTTTACTGCCCTCGGTACTTTTGTTTTCATGGTACTTTGTACCGCAAGGTAGCTGCCAGATTAAAAAGGACACTTCCGTATCCGTTGATAATATTCTACCACAAGGTATTATGTTTTGCAAGGTACTGATTGCACAATATTTAGCGAAATATTCGCACTGTATTTGGCGATACTGCACAAAGAGCGCCCCTCGCGGGGCGTGAGCGCCGCATTCGGCGCGGGAATTTTGCGCCGCTTTGGTGAGCGGAAAATTCCCGAAGGGTGCGGCGTACCGTGCTTGCCACGGCGGGAAGGCTCCGCAAGGGCGTTCTCACTCGTGGTGGCAGACGCCATGCTCCCCTATGCCTATCATGTCGCGGCCGCTGACGTAGTATTTGTCGCGCTGCTTTTGAACGGCGTCATCGAGGGCGCGCTTTACATCGCGCGGGTTCTTGATGTGCTTAAGCTCCTTGACAGGGGTGTCAACGTCCTTTGCCATGAGCCTTATCGTGCCGCAGCCGACCATGCGTTCGCCGAGAGAAAGGACGAGCGCCTTGTCGAATACGCGGTACAGTTCCATTTCGTCCTCGTGCAGGCTGAGAAAGCCCGTGCGCGTGATGAGCTTTGTTTCGGTGAGAATGTACCTTGTAAAGGAAATGGGCAGCCCCATAATGCACTTTTCCCCGTCCAGAGAATCGTGCCGTATTCCTTTGTGAGTTTTGCGAGGTTTGCCATGTTTCATGCTCCTTTCGGTTCAGTCGGTGAGTGTGCGCAGGCGCTGCTGAATGCGGCGGTATTCTGCGGAGGTGGCGTCGGCGTTCTTCTGCGCCAAATATATGTCGGAGTAGAGCCTGCAAAAGAACAGGTCGTTGCCGAAAAACTTGTCCATGCGGCGCATTTGCCCTATCGTGTATACCCGCGAAAGGAACAGCCGCTTTTCAAGCGCAGAGGTGCTTTGTTCAAGCGCGCCCATCATAAGGAAGTCGTATATCACGCCCGTTACCATTTCGCTGTCCTGCGGCGGGAACGAGCCGTCGCAAACGCTCTCGCACAGCGCGATCGCGTCGTTTATTCGCCCCTCGTCCACGGTGCGCAGCCACACCTCGCGGTCGTAAACGTAAAGCGCCCTGCAAAGCGCCTCCTTAACGCGCGCGTCGGGGTGATAGCGCAGCACCGTCAGGTAACTGCGGCGCAGATCCCTGTCTGGCTCGGAGGGGTAGCTGCCGACGGCGAAGCGCGTGGTTTCCCCGTCGAAACGCGCGGCATTGTAAAGGGGCGCGCAGTCGACGTTCAGGCAGTGCGCGAGTATCTCGCAGGCGAGCGTCCGCAGCGGCGGAAAGCTCTCCATAAGCCGCGCGAAGAACCCGCGCGTGTAATACTCCGACACGAACCGCCCGCCGCGCGAAAAGAACTTCTTCACGATTTCGAGCGCGTATTCAATGGAGCTTTGCGCCATGCTCCAGTCGCCCTGCGAGCGTATGACCGCCGTGCAGTCCCTGAGCCAGCCCTCCCAGTTTTCGGTGTCCTTAAGCTTCAGGATACCCGAGGTGAGAAGCCCGCAGCGGCTCTCAAAGTCGTTGGGGTAGTGCGACAGCGCCGCCTGAAAGCCCTCGAACGCCTTTGAAAAGTCCCACTTGCGGAAAAGCTCCTGCGCCTTTGCGCATTCCTCGCGGCATTCCGCAAGACCGCGCGTGTCCTTCTCGGGCGCGTCGTCGTCGTCGATAAGCCCGCTCAGATCCGCTTCCATAGACAGCTCGTCGGGGACGGAGGCGCGCAGCCCGCTCAGCAGCTCCTCGCGCGCCTCCTCATAGGCTATGTGGGTGCCGCAGTACAGGCAAAAGCCCGAAGCCATGTCGCTGTCGAGCATTATCATGCGCGCGCATTTCGGGCATACGCAGTATTCAAGCATAATCGCACCTCCTTGTATTCACGGCGTTCAGTCGGTAATATTCCAGTCGATTTCAGACATACCCCTTGAGCGCAGAAAGGCGTTCGCCTTTGAAAAGTGCCTGCACCCGAAAAAGCCGCGGCTTGCGGAGAGAGGGCTCGGGTGCGCGCATTGCAGGATAAGGTGCTGCGGATTTGTGAGCAGCGCCGCCTTCGCCTGCGCGGGCCTGCCCCACAGCAGAAAGACTATGGGGTCGGGACGGTCGTTCAGCAGGCTTATAACGCGGTCGGTGAACTGCTCCCACCCGTGGTGCGCATGGCTGAACGCCGCGCCGCGCCTTACCGTAAGCACGGTGTTGAGCAGCAGCACGCCGCTGTCCGCCCACTGCGTAAGCTCGCCGTGGTGCGGCGTCGGTATGCCGAGGTCTGAGTTGAGCTCCTTGAAAATGTTTTTGAGCGAGGGCGGCGGCTCCACGCCCTTTCTTACCGAAAAGCACATTCCGTGCGCCTGCCCGGGCTCGTGGTAGGGATCCTGCCCGAGAATGACCGCGCGCACATTGCTGTACGAGGTGTGGCGCAGGGCGTTAAAGATGTCGCCCATAGGCGGGTACACCGTATGCGTGTTGTATTCGGTTATGAGAAACTGCCGCAGCGCGCGGTAGTAGTCCTTTGAAAACTCGTCCTTAAGCAGCTCGTCCCACTCGTTGCCTATGTTTACCATGCCGCACCGCCTTTACTTTTTCTTTCCGGAACGCTGCGGGTTTTTCGGGCGCTTTGGCTTTACGGAGTAGCCGAACGTGCCTATCTTTTTCCCGAGCGCGAAATACGTCCCGTGCGCGTAGGCGAGCAGCCCCGCCTGTTCAATGCGAAGCCTTCCGCGCTCGTCTATAAGATCCTTTGCGATGTTCACCGAAAGTATGTCGGCGAGGAACATATCGTGCGAGCCGAGCGGGATAACGTCGCTCACGCGGCATTCAAGCGAAATGACCGCCTGCGCTATCTGCGGCGCGGAAATGTTCTGACAGGGCTGCGGCACGAGCTTCATCTTTGCGAGCTTGTCCTCGTCGCGCGAGGACTTTATGCCGCAGTAGTCGAGCTGGCGCACCATGTGCGAGGGCAGCATATTTATAACGAACTCTCCCGACTGCTTTATGATGTCGTAGGAGTTGCGCGAGGGGCGCACGGAGATGTAGGTCTTTGGCGGCTCGGAGCAGGTTATCCCCGTCCAGCCTATGGTAAGCCCCGCGGGCTTCTCCATTGTGCCGCAGGTTACGAGAACCGCGGGTACGGGCGAAAGCAGCGTTCCGCCTTTCCATGTTACTTTTTCCATAATGCGTATCCTTTCTTGCCAACGTGATATTATTTTACATTGTACCACAAAAACGCTCATTTTTCAATAGCGGCATTGAATTTTTTGCGGGAATGTGCTATAATCATATTATGCGGGCGAAAAACGCGCACATTCTCAGAAGGAGGGGCTGCAATGTACTCTGAGGACGAGCTTTTTGACATACTTGACGAAACGGGCGCGCGCACGGGCGAGGTAATGCCGCGCGGCGAGGTTCACGCAACGGGCGCCCTGCATGGGAGCGTTCATGTGTGGCTTGTGAGCGGCACGGGCGATGACGCGCATGTTTTGCTGCAAAAGCGCGCCGCCGACAAGGACAGCTACCCATCGTGCCTGGACGCGGCGTGTACGGGGCATATAGACTCGGGCGAGGAGCCGCTTGCCGCAGCCGTGCGCGAGCTTTCCGAGGAGATAGGCGTGCAGGCGCTTCCGAGCGAGCTTATCCCGCTTTTCAGGCGCAGGGTGAGCGAGGACAACGTATTCCGCGGGAAGCGTTTTATAAACAACGAGATAACGTGGGTGTACCTCTACCGCGGCGGCTTTGCGCTTTCGGAGCTGCGCTATGAAAGGGCGGAGATATCCGCGCTTGAGGAAATGCCCGTGCAGGAGCTTCGCCGCAGACTGCGCGCGGGCGACGGCGGCTTTTGCGTGGACGAAGCCGAGTTTGAGGAGGTAATGCGCTGCGCGGAGGACATAAGCCGCGCGGCAAGATAATTGTATTACACGGAGGATAGCACAATGCCATTTATCAACACAAAGTTTACCGGAGAAATAAACGAAGCGCAGCAGGAAGCGATAAAGACCGCATTCGGCAAAGCTGTGGAGGTTCTCGGCAAGACCGAAAGCTGGCTTATGGTAGGGTTCGAGCAGGACTGCGCGCTCTATTTCCGCGGCAATAAGCCCGCGAGCGCCGCTTTTGTGGAGGTGAGCCTTTACGGCAAGGCTTCGCCCGCGGCGTGCGACAGCATGACGGCTGAGATATGCCGCATTCTCACAAGGGAGCTTGCGGTGCCTGCGGACATGATTTACGTAAAGTATTCGCCCACGGAGCAGTGGGGCTGGAACGGCGGCAATTTCTGACGTCCGGCGGGACTTGCATTTTCGGCGCGGTTATGCTAAAATAAAAAGGTGCGCCCGAATTATGGCGCGCATAATCCCACAGCGGAAGGAAAAATGCTATGACCACAAGGATAACCGACGATGAAATGTCGGTGCAGCGTGAATATATGAACAGGGTGGCGCAGCTCAACAGCCTGCGCGAAACGCCGCCCGCCGCGCACGTCCACAGCTTCGGCTGCCAGCAGAACGTAAGCGACGGCGAGAAGCTCAAGGGAATGCTCTGCGAGATGGGCTTCGGGCTTAGCCCCGACCCCGAGGGCGCGGACTTTGTGCTGTACAACACCTGCGCCGTGCGCGAGAACGCCGAGGACAGAGTTTTCGGCAATCTTGGGCAGCTTAAGCACGCAAAGGCTGCAAAGCCCGATATGCTCATAGGCGTATGCGGGTGCATGGTGCAGCAGCCGCACATCACCGAGCGGATAAAGAGGAGTTATCCGCACGTTGACCTGATTTTCGGCACGCACGTGCTGCACAGGCTGCCGCAGATGCTTTACGAAGCCATGACCACGCACGCGCGCCACATAGAGATACCCGAAAGCGACGGCGTTATCGCCGAGGGCGTTCCGCTGCGGCGCGAAAGCTCGCTTAAGGTGAGCATTCCGATAATGTACGGGTGCAACAACTTCTGCACCTACTGCATAGTGCCGTACGTCCGCGGCAGGGAGCGCTCGCGCGAGCCGCAGGCGGTAGTCGGAGAGGCGCGCCGCGCAGTCGCTGCGGGCGCAAAGGAGCTTCTGCTGCTCGGGCAGAACGTGAACTCATACGGCAAGGAGCTCGGCACGAGCTTTTCGGAGCTTTTGCGGCAGATAAACGCAATAGACGGCGAGTTCCGCATATGCTATATGTCAAGCCACCCCAAGGACGCCACGCCCGAGCTTATCGACGCCATAGCGGAGTGCGAAAAGGTAACGCGGCACTTCCACCTGCCCGTGCAGTCGGGCAGCAGCCGCGTACTGGGGCTTATGAACAGGCACTACACGCGCGAGCAGTACCTTGAGCTTATAAGATATATCCGCGCGCGCATTCCCGACGCGGCGCTCACGTCGGACATCATCGTGGGCTTCCCGGGGGAAACCTACGAGGACTTCTGCGAAACGCTCTCGCTTATACGCGAGGTGCGCTACGACAGCCTTTACACCTTTATCTACAGCCCGCGCAGGGGGACTAAGGCGGCGGATATGCCCGACCCCGTATCCGCGGAGGAAAAGGGGCGCTGGTTCAGGCAGCTGCTTGACGTGCAGCAGGAGGTGGGCTGCGACGCCTACCGCGGCTACGTCGGAAAGACAATGCGCGTACTCTGCGAGGGCAGGGGAAGAACGCGCGACGGCGGTCTTACGGGCAAGACCGCGCAGAACGTTATTGTAGATTTTGACGGAAGCGAGGAGCTTATCGGCAGCTTCGCTGACGTGGAAATAACCGAGGCGCTCAACTGGGCGCTGAGAGGAAAACTAGCTGATTAAGGAGAACGCACATGAACGTTATAGAAACCGCAAGAGAGCTTGGCAAGGCAGTACAGGCAGACGAGCGCTACCTTGAATACGTCAAGGCAAAGCAGGCGAACGACGCAGACGAGGAGCTTCAGAAGCTTATCGGCGAGTTCAACCTCATTCGCCAGAACCTTGCAATGGAGCAGGGCAAGGACGCGTCCGAGCAGAACGAGGACAAGATAAAGGAGCTTACAAAGAAAATGCACATCGCCTACAACGAGGTAATGGGCAACGAGAACATGGCGCTCTTTACCGTTGCAAAGCAGGGCATGGACAAGCTCATGAGCGAGATAAACACCATTCTCACCTACTGTGTTGAGGGCATGGACCCCGCGACCTGACAGAGCGAGGTTCCAGTAAGCGCAGGATGCTCGGGC
>CAKSEE010000033.1 GCA_934446455.1 uncultured Oscillospiraceae bacterium
GCTTACGCCTTACGCGACCGTGCGCGCAGTGCGGATGTTCCTGTCGGAAAAGTCGCAAGACTTTTTCGACAGACTCGAGCGCTCCGAAAGGGGCGCTCTTCGCTTTTTTACGCCTTCTCTAGCCGGAACGCCACGATTCGACAAAAACACGGCATTTTATAATTGTTTTTTCGCTAAAAAGTTTACAAAAAATTTATTTTTGGCGGTTATAATAGAGGTAAATTCGGTGGAGGTGGTATGCTATGCGCAGAATTCTGCGGGCGCTTTTCGGGGCGCTTATAAAGCTCACAAGCGTTACGCGGCATATCGCGGGCGCGGACATAAGCGACGGCAAGCCGCGCATTTACATAGCCAACAGCACCGACACGCGCGGGGAGCTTGCAACGTTTTACGCGCTTGAACGCGAGAAAACCTGCCTGCTTGTATCCTCGCAGGAATACTCCTCGAAAAGGGCGCTGCGCACGGTAAGCAGAAAGCACATTATCGCCGCGCAGGACGGCATAAGCACAGAGTGGCTGCACGCCGCGCTCAGGCGCATAAAGGGCGGGGAGAGCATTCTGCTGTTCCCCGACAACCAGAACGGCGGCGTCGGAGCCGCATTTATACTGCTCTCGCTGCTCAGCGGCGCGGATATCGTACCGCTTTACAGCAGGGCGTGCTACGGACCGTTCTGCACGGTGAGGGTAACGGCGGGCGCGCCGCTTCGGCCCGACCCTGAGGCGGTGCTTACCGCACAGCAGGTAAGGTGCGAGAACGAGCGCGCGAGGGTGTCGCTCTCGGCGCTTGCGGGCGCAGTCTGCACGGGAGGTACGCCATGAATGCAATAATTGACAAGCTCGCCGTGCTGTTGTGCACGGTGGCGCCCGAGCTTTCGGGCAGAACGTTCAGCGCGCAGACCCCGCTTCGGGGGGAGACTGCGCTCGACACCTCGGCGCTGCTGCTGTTTGCACTGGCAGTCGAGGACGAGTTTGACATACGCATTACAGGCAGCCCCGAGCTTGAAACGCTTGGAGATGTTGCCGCATACATAGAACATATTTCACATAAGAACAAAGAAAAGGCTGGGTGACGCAATGAAAACAGGACTGATACTCGAGGGCGGCGCGGTCAGAGGGATATTTACCGCGGGAGTGCTTGACCGCCTTATGGAAAACGGGGTGTACTTCCCCTATGTTGTCGGCGTGTCCGCAGGCGGCGGAAACGCGATGAGCTACGCCTCGCGCCAGAAGGGCAGGACGGCGCGCATGATGAACGTTCCGCGCGCGGAATCCTACTACGGGCTTAAGCAGCTTGTGGAGTGCAGAAAGTTCATAAATCTCGACAAAATGGCGTACGAGTACCCGTACCACCAGTTCCCGTTCGATTTTAATACATACTTCAACAGCGGCATTGCAACGGAGTACGTATGCACCTGTCTTGAAACGGGCAAGGCGGAGTATTTCAGCAGCTTTGCGGACGAGCGCGAGCTTCTCACCGTCTGCAAGGCTACCTGCTCCGTGCCGATGATATGCGAGCCTGTGGAGATAAACGGGCGGCACTACCTTGACGGCAGCATTGCCGACTCCATACCGATAGAGCACGCGCTTGACAACGGCTGCGACAAGCTTGTGGTGATACTCACAAAGCCCGACACCAACACGCCGCCTACGGACTACAGGAAGTTCAAGACCGTAATAGCGCAGATGTACAGGCAGTACCCCGCGTTTGTCGAGGCGTGCATGACGCGCGTGGACCGCTACGAGCAGACCCTGCGCCTTATGCAGGAGCTTTCCGACGAGGGCAGGATAATGGTATTCCGCCCCGAGCTACCCGCTATATCAAAGTTTGAGCATGACCCCGACAAGATAATGGCAAGCTACCGCGACGGCTACAGGCAGGCTGACCGCAGGATAGTGGAGCTGCTCAAATGGACGGAGTATGTGTCCGTTGGATAAAAAATACGGGCGGTATCGCGATTGATACTGCCCGCAAATTGTTGATAAACATAGAAATTCCCGCGTAGCGGATTGATTTTCGCTTCCTTTTGGCACAAAAGGAAGCAGGGGCGTGGGGTTGGGGCAGGCCAAGTGCAGCGTGCCTGAAAAACAAAGAGTTTCCCCCACAGTTTGTTGCAATATTTACTACCGTTTTGATTTTCGACAGTCTTAAATGCTCGCGGAGTAGTTGGGAGCTTCCTTTGTGATGTAGATATCGTGCGGGTGGGACTCCTTAAGACCTGCGCCCGTGATACGAACGAACTCCGCGCGCTCCTGAAGCTCGGGTATAGTGGGACAGCCGCAGTAGCCCATACCGCTTCTGATACCGCCGACAAGCTGGAATACGGTGTCCGCAACGCTTCCCTTGTAGGGAACGCGTCCCTCAACGCCCTCGGGGACGAGCTTCTTGTTCTTGTCCTGGAAGTATCTGTCCGCAGAGCCGCGCTTCATTGCCGCAAGCGAGCCCATGCCGCGGTATACCTTGAAGCTTCTGCCCTGATATATCTCGACGTCGCCGGGCGCCTCTTCGCAGCCTGCGAGCAGTGAGCCGAGCATTACAACGTTCGCGCCCGCGGCAAGCGCCTTAACGATATCGCCCGAATACTTGATACCGCCGTCCGCGATAACGGGAACGCCGTACTTTGCAGCCGCGCACGCGCAGTCGTAAACCGCCGTTATCTGCGGCACGCCGATACCCGCGACTATACGCGTGGTGCAGATAGAACCGGGACCTATGCCGACCTTTACCGCGTCGGCGCCCGCCTTTATAAGGTCCTCTGCCGCAGCGGCAGTTGCAACGTTGCCCGCGATAACCGCAGTTTCGGGGAACGCGGTCTTTATCTTGTCGAGGGTCGTCATTATGTTCTTGCTGTGGCCGTGCGCGGAGTCGAGCACAAGCACGTCCACCTGCGCCTTGATAAGCGCGCCCGCCCTGTCGAGCACATCGGGCGTGATGCCGATAGCCGCGCCGCAGAGAAGTCTGCCGCTCTTGTCGCGCGCAGTGTTGGGGTACTGCACGGACTTTTCGATGTCCTTTATCGTGATAAGACCCTTGAGGAAGCCGTTTTCGTCAACCAGCGGGAGCTTTTCTATCTTGTGCTTGCGCAGGATCTCCTGCGCCTGTGCGAGCGTTGTGCCAACGGGCGCGGTGATGAGGTGTTCCTTTGTCATAACCTCGCCTATCTTCTGTGCGGGGTCGGAGATGAAGCGCAGGTCGCGGTTGGTGAATATGCCGACGAGTCTGCCTTTCTCAACGATGGGCACGCCCGATATCTTGTACTTGCCCATGAGCTTGTCCGCATCCGCAACGGTGTCGAGCGGGGAGAGGAAGAAGGGGTTTACGATAACGCCGTTCTCGCTTCTCTTTACCTTGTCGACCTCGTCTACCTGCTGCTCTATGGTCATGTTCTTGTGGATAACGCCGATACCGCCCTCGCGCGCTATCGCTATCGCCATTTTGCTTTCGGTTACGGTGTCCATTGCGGAGGTCATTATCGGGGTGTTGAGTACAATATTTTTGGTAAGGTTAGTGGTAAGGCTGATCATGTTGGGCGTGACGTCGCTCTTTGCGGGGATAAGAAGCACATCGTCAAAGGTAAGCCCCTCCTTGACGAATTTTTCGGAGTAATTTGTGTTAAGCATTTGTCAGTTTCCTCACTTTCCTGTATGCCGCGGCAGACCGCAGACTCTCTTTTCTTTCGGGTATATTGTTATTATTATAGCACCAACGCCGTTTTTTTTCAAGCAAAACCCGCGTGAAAAATGAACAAATATCTCCCGCTTTTCGGGCGAGGTTTAGAACATTTTCACGCTTTTGTTTTTTTGGGCGCAAAAATGCGGATTTGCTATTGACTAAAAATGTTATTTATTATAGAATAGTAATGAGCGGGCGGATATTCCGCCCCGAATGATATACAGAACGTAATAAAAGGACTGGTTTTTATAAAACAGATAATCACCTCCGCCTCGCTGCTTGCGTGCGACCTTGCCGCTGTATCGGCTGAAACCGCGCGCTGCAAGGCTGCGGGCGTTGACTGGATACATTTTGACGTTATGGACGGCGTGTTCGTTGAGCAGATAAGCTACGGTGCGCCCGTGCTTAAGTGGGTCAGGAAGCATACGGATATGTTCCTTGACGTGCACTTGATGGTAGACGCCCCCTCGCGGCAGATAGAGTTCTTTGCGCAGGCGGGGGCTAGTCTTGTGGATATTCACATAGAAAGCCGCTGCGACGTTAAGGCGTGCCTCGAGGAGATACGCGCGCGCGGAATGAAGAGCGCCCTTGCGCTTAAGCCTGAAACGCCCGTGGAAAAGGCGCTGCCGTATCTGCCGCTGTGCGACATGGTGCTTGTGATGACCGTGAACCCCGGCTACGGCGGGCAGGGCTTTATCCCCGAAACGGCGGACAAGATACGCGCGCTGCGCGGATATCTCGACGAAAACGGCTTTGAGGGCGTGCACATTGAGGTGGACGGCGGCATTAACGCAAAAACCGCGCCCATAGTAAAGGCTGCGGGCGCAGACGTCCTTGTGGCGGGCACGGGGCTTTTCGGCGCGCAGGACATGGCGCAGGCGAACTCCGCTCTCAAGGCATAAAGCGAAAGGAACTTACGAAAATGATATCTCTCCCCGTGCGCGAGCCGCGAAAGGTATATCTTGAACGGCTCATATTCATGGCGGCGCTGCTTATACCTGCGGTATTCCTTATGGGCCCGAGGGTCCTTCCCGTGAGCGCGCTGAGCGTTGGCGCGTGTATGCTGGCAGACCGCGTGTGCTGCCTTCTGCGCAGGATACGCTACGACATAAAGGACGCCGCCGTGCCTTTCTGGGGGCTGTGCGCGGCAATGCTCATGCCGTGCGACATTCCCTATGGAACAGTGATACTCTCCTCGGTCGTTATCGCGGTGCTTGGCAAGCACGTTTTCGGCGCGAGCGACAACATTATTTTCAGCCCGCCCGCAGTTGCGGCGGCGCTGCTCATCATCTGCTATCCGCAGGAAATGCTCAGCTACCCGAAATACGGCGAGAGCGTGCCGATTTTTGCGGAATACACGGGCGCATCGGTGCGCTCGGTGGAATATGCGCTCAGGCTGGGCAACGTGCCCTCGGCTTCGTGGCTCGATATCCTGCTCGGCACGGTTTCGGGCGCTATCGGGTCGGTGAGCATACTTATCATACTGGTATGCGGCGTGTGCCTGCTGGTGAGGGGCGTCAGCAGCCCTGCGGCGGTGCTTCCGTGCCTTGGCGTGTGCGCGCTGCTGGCGTTCTTCTACCCGCGTGCGCAGTACACGGGGCTTATGTCGGTGTTCTACGAGCTGTCGTCGGGCTACCTGCTGTTCGGCGTGTTCTTTATGGCGGCGGAACCGTACCTGCTGCCAAAGCGCTTTGCGGCGAGGATAATATACGGCGTGGCGCTCGGGTATACTACGATGATGTTCAGGAACTTCGGGCAGACGGAGGGCAGCTTCATATTTGCGCTGCTTATCGTGAGCGCGCTTTCCTGCTCGTTTGACACGATAATTGAGAACATCTCCTACTGGTCAAAGACCTACCTCAATTCCTACGAAAAATCGGTGGCGCAGGTACAGCGCGGCAAGGTTAAGCTTACCGACACGCAGGAGATAATTCTGCCCGAAAAGTACCGCTACAACACCCCGCCGATAGACGGCGAGATAAAGAAGCACAGGCGCAGAGAGCGCAGGGAGGGCGATGATGATGGAGAATAAGCCGCAGCGCCTTGACCTTGACGGGCTTTTCCGTCAGAACATCGTGCTTATGAGCGGGCTTGTCACAGCGCCCGTTATAGTTGCCGCGACCACGGCGGAGCGCGCGGCGCTGCTGTCGCTGAGCTTTCTTATGATAAGCTTTCCGACGATAGTGTTCTGCCGCTTTATCCCGAGGAAAATAGCCTACACCGTGCGCATACTGATTTACGCGGCGGCGGCGGCAGTCATGTTTATCCCAACGGTGCTTGCGGCGCGCTCGCTCTTCCCCGAAACGGCTTCGGGAGTTATGATATACATTGAGATACTGGTTGTAAACTCTTTGATACTCGCAAAGACCGAGAGCCGCTTTTACCTGCGGCCGTTCGGGCTTATGGCAGCGGATATACTGATATACATAGCAGGCTATGCCATAGCGGCGTTTGCCGTCGGCATTATCCGCGAGCTGCTTGCTTTCGGCACACTGTTCGGGTTTCATGTGTTCGCAGCGCCGCTGCCTGCGGCAAAGTCGCCGTTTTTCGGGTTTATCCTCGTGGGATTTCTTGCGGCTGGCTGCCGCGCGATATCTCACAGGCGCAGCCGTGCGCGTAAGGAGGCGGAGCGCTTATGACAGTATTTGCTAAGATAATTTCGACCGCCATGCTTTCGGTTTTCGTGCAGAACGCCATTTTCGACCGCGCGCTCGGCGCGAACGTTGCGATATACGCCTCGCGCAGAAACAGCCACGTTATCGGCTTCAGCCTTGGCATAACCGCAATGACCACCGCGGCAAGCTGCCTGTCCTACTTCTTTGACAGGCTGGTGCTGCCGCTGGAGTTCGGTTTTTTATTCATGCCGCTGATTTATGTGGGTATAATAAGCGTGCTGTATATTCTGACGCTGCTGTTTTTGTGGAGGGTTTTCCCGAAAATCTTTGCACGGGTGAGAAAATACGCGCACGTTGCGATAGTAAACTGCACGGTTATCGGCGCGCTTTTCCTCAATTCGGGATACGGCAGCGACATATGGGGCTATATAGGCTATGGCTTCGGCACGGGCGTGGGCTTCTTCTTGGCGAGCTTTCTGCTCAACATTGCGCACGAGCGGCTGGATTCGGACAAGATACCGCGCGTTTTCAGGGGCTACCCGATAATGCTTATATATATCGGCATAATCTCGCTTGCATTCTACACGCTTGTGGGCTACACATCAAATTTCTGACCTACGGGGCGTTGCAGCATAACAGAGAAAGGGGCAGAGCATGAAACAGAAAAAACAGGGTATAAAGATAAAACACCGCCGCTACAACCTTTACAACCGCAAGAAAAGCACGGGAAAAAAGGTGCTTGCAACGGTGCTTACAGTGCTTGCCGCCGCGGTGCTGTGCGTTGTGGGGTTCGGCATAGGCAGGCCGCTTATGGAGTATTTTCAGAACAAAAAGGACGGCACGAGCAGCGACAGCTCGTCCTCGTGGACGCCGCCCGGGTCTGTAACGCAGGAGAGCGCGCAGACCTCCGAAACGAGCGCCTCTTCGCAGGAGCAGGAGTCGCAGCAGACTTCTCAGGCGCAGCCCGAGCCGCAGGAGGAAACGGGCGCGATATTCCTCGACGAGGGCGTGCTTGAATACTACGACACCGACAGCCTTAAAAGCGCGATAGCCTCCGCAAAGAGCAGCGGGTACACCGCCGTATGCGTTACCATGAAGGACAACATGGGCTATGTGATGTACAAGACCGAAATCGAGGGCGTGAAGGACACGGACGCCGTCAAGGGCAGGCTTACCGCAAAGCAGGTATGCGACACGATAAAGGGTATGGGCATGACCCCCGTGGCGCGTATAAACACTCTTAAGGACCACACAAGCGGCATTTACGCCGGCGGCAACTACCTTATCACGGGCGACATGGGCGCATGGCACGACGCTGCGCCCGCAAACGGCGGCAAAAAGTGGCTTGACCCGTTCAATGCGAACACCGCTGCGTACATCGGGCAGATGACCGCGGAGCTTTCAAAGGCGGGCTTTGGCAGGATAATCCTCGCCAACACGATATTCCCCGAGTTCCACCCGACGGACTATTCGGAGTACCTTGCGGGGCAGCCGATAGGCGATGAGGCGGCGCGTCTCAACGCCCTGTGGGACGTTATAACGGCGGCTGAGAACGCCGCGCAGGAAAACGGCGCGAAAATAATGCTTGAAACGGACAGTACGGCGCTTTTCGCAGACAGCAGACTTTCCACCACGGCGGAGGCTGCGGGGGATTCGGTGCGCTTACGCGGCGTTGAGCTGCTTATCGCTTACACGGGCGACGGCGCTTACACGGGCGCTAAGAGCTTTATGGGCAGAATGAGCGCGCAGTTCTCCGGGCAGGAGTACGCGGTGTACGTGGGCGCGGGCGCTTCTCACGACGAGCTTACGCGGGCGTTTACGGAAAACGGCGTGGCTGTTTATTCGGGCAAATAGGGCGGGATATTCCGCAGCAGATGAATAATTTGTGAAAAATCCGCTTTGCCACTTGATTTATTGCGGAATTTAATGTATAATAATATTGTTGACGCTATCCGCCGCACGGCGGTAAGATAAAAGAACAACGGAGGACAACTGATGAACACAATGCTTTTGGCGCTTACAGCTGCCGCGGACCAGGCGGCGGGCGGGGCTAGTATGCTCTCGCTTATTATTCCCATAGTGCTTATGGTGGTGGTATTCTACTTCTTTGTAATACGCCCCGAGAAGAAGCGCAACAAGGAAATGCAGAATATGCTGAGCAACATACAGGTAGCCGACGAGGTTATCACAAACGGCGGTATAATCGGCCGCGTGGTATCCGTCAAGGAGGATACTATCCTTATCGAAACAGGCTCTGACAGGACAAAGATACGCGTGCTCAAGTCCGCTATCGCAAAGAACAACACCGTCCACGAGGCGCCCGCAGAGGCTGCCCCTGAGCCCGGGAAGCTCAGGAAGGACAAGGATAAGCCCAAGGAGATAAAGTAACGCCTGCATATGGCGCTCACAAGCTATAATATCTGCCTCCCACGGGGCGGGCTGCGCTGCGGTCCTGCTTCGTGGGAGGTTCTGGCTTTTATGCGCGGTTTTTCAGGGCGCGCTGTATTGACTCAGCCTGTCGAAAAAGTTCATTGTGCCCGTATATGCGAGCTTTGAAATAATTTTTTGCTTCGGGATAAAGGTGACTGCGTCGACCTGACCGAGGCAAAAAACTCTTCTATCCGCACAAGTGTTTACGCGACGCCTTACGCAACGCGACGGCTTGCGCCTTACGCAACGCGACGGCTTGCGCCTTACGCAACGCGACGGCTTACGCCTTACGCAACGCGACGGCTTACGCCTTACGCAACGCGACGGCTTACGCCTTACGCAACGCGACACCGTGCTGCGCACGCCTTACAAAACTGCGCGCAGGGGCTTTGCACTACGTGCGAATTGTGCTGACTTGTGAAGCAACGCTTTGAAATGTCGTAGGATGTTTCGGCGGAACCCCCCAACGGGGGATTTTCGACGGTCTCTTGACTTTTATGCTGTGGGGTGATATAATTATAATGCGGGTAATAATGTACTTTGTATACACAACCGTTATTACCCGAAAAAATTTTGCCTTCGGAAGGTTTGCTTCAATGTCAAAAAAGGGCGGAGGACTTCGGCGAAAGGGCTTGATATATGTCGTAAGCACATACTATCACGCCTACATTTCCTGCGTTAAGCAGCTGGTGAACCGTTGTAACGCAGATATCCTCGTTACGGGGTATATCCCCGAAAGCGATATCCTCGCGCAGAGGCTGAGGGAGAGCGGGCTGTTCGGGGCGGTGTACCGCGCGGACAATCCGTGCGAGTACGTTCCCAGAAACAGGGCGGACAAGGCGCTGCACCTGCACAAAAGGAACGCGCAGATGATAGAGCCGTTCCTGCCGGTGGATTTTCGCGGGTACGAAACGGTGTGCATATACCATGACGACACATGGGTGGCGCACTACCTTAAGAACAGGCGGATACCGTACAGGCTGATTGAGGACGGGCTGGACAGCCTAAAGCACATAAAGGACACGAGCTTTGCCTATATGGCGCGTGGGGGATTCGTGCCGTTCGTCAAGCGCATATTCAGGATAGGGTATGTGTTCAACGGCAGCGACCCGCTGACCACGGCGGTTGAGGTAAACGACAGGAACGGCGTGTGCGTTTCGCGCTGCGCGAAAAAGAAGCTTGTCGAGGTGTCGAGGAAGGAGCTTTTTTCAAGGCTTACGGAAAGCGACGCCGAGGTGCTGAAAAGGGTGTTTTCAAGGGACGTCCCCGAAATAGACCCGACAAGGACGGTGCTGATGATAACGCAGCCATTTTGCGTTGACGACCCCACGATATCGCCCGACGAGCAGATAAGCCTGTACAGGCTTCTTGCGGGGGAGGAGCTTGAGAACGGGGACGCGCTTGTGATAAAGCCGCACCCGAGGGATATAATCGACTACTCCGCGGTATTCCCGCACGCTGTTATACTTAACAAGAATATCCCCGCAGAGATGCTGGTTTACTATAATATAGGCAGTGATATAAAAAAGATGATAGGGTTCAATTCCACGGCGCTCAACACGCTGCGCGCAAAGCAGTACAGGCGCGCTGAGCCGCAGGAATACCTGAAAAAAATCAGGAGGAAAAATAATGACTGAACTACCCGTGTTTCCTGCGTTTGAGGGAAATAAAACGGCAATAACGCTGCAAAGCTCGGATTATTACACGCCGTACACTTCCGTTATCATACAGTCGATAATAGACCACAGCAGCAGCGGCAGTTACTATGACATAATAGTAAAGACCCTTGACATGAGCGAGGACAACGCGCAGATACTCTGCGGGCTTGCGGACGGGCGCGACAACGTAAGCGTAAGGGTAATATCAATAAAGAAGTGTTACGACAAGTATTTCACGGACAAGCACATAACGGGCGACACGCGCTTTGCGGGCATTACCGTGGCAAAGCTGCTGCTGCCCGAGCTTCTGGAGAACTACGACAGGGCGCTGCACCTTGACAGCGACATGATAGTGCTCGGGGATATCGCGGAGGTGTTCGGCTGCGGCCTTGACGGGTACTATGCCGCGGCGGTGCAGGATATCCTTGTGGAATATATGTACAACGACGGCTGGTATGTAAAGGACGCGATAGACACGTTCCTTGAGCTGGATTCGCCGAGGGAATACCACAACGCGGCGTTCATGCTGTTCAACCTCAAAAAGTTGCGGGAGGACTTCAGGATAACGCAGTGGGTGGACTTTATCATTGAGCACAAGTGCGAGCTTTTCGAGCAGGACGCGTTCAACTACTTCTTCAAGGGAAAGTTTCTCGAGCTTGGCTACGAGTGGAACTTCCCGATAGATTCCAGGAAGATAATCGCAAACGGCAACAAAAAGAAGCCCTCGCCGCTTTATGAAAAGTACATGGCTGCAAAGCCGTACCGCAAGGTGATACACTATCTCACAAAGATAAAGCCGTGGGACGACCCGCTGTACTGCCCTGAGTCTGTAAGGTGGTGGAGCGTTGCGGCGCGTTCGCCGATGTACAGGGCGATAGTTGACAGGCACATAAACGTGGATTCCGCCGCACGCAGCGGAAACAGGATACTGTTTGTGTGCGAAACGGTGTTCCAGCTTATAAACATTCTCAATATAAAGCACCACATTTACCCCGATGTAAAGGCGGATATCGGCTTTACGTCGTCAACGGACTTCACGCGGTATGTAAAGCCGCTTCAGGACGCGGGGCTTTTTGAAAATGTGTTCGTGTCGCAGTACCGCGTGCAGACGGATATGGGTAAGCTTAAGGACAGCGCGCCCAACAGGGACCTTATGAAAAACCCTGCGGGGTATGAATATGCGTTCCCGCTTACGCAGCAGTACACGGACTACTATATGTCGGTTTCGGCGTCGCCGTTTCAGAAGCTTACATACTACCAGATAGTGAAAAACGGCGTAACGCCGCGCGTGCACATATTCGAGGACGGCTCGGACACATACATAACCAACATAAAGTTCACGCTTGAAAACGATATGTTCGACCACGGCGTTTACCCGTCGGACAAGCGCATGATAAACAATATATGCGAGCTTCTGTTTTACGAGCCCGGGCTTTACAGCGGCGGCAACAGGTACATGGCATCCGTGATACCCAAGATACGCGAGGAGGACGAGGAATTCACCGGGCTTCTTTACGGCGTATTCGGCAGGTGCGTTATGCCAAAGGAGCGCTTCATCTATTTCAACGAGTGCTTCTCAACGGATAAGATAGCGACGAACGACATTCAGCTCCTCGACATTATCGGCGACAGGGTCGGCAGGGAAAACGTTACCGTAAAGCTCCACCCGCGCGCGGAAAGGGGAGAGCAGCTCTATATGCTGCACGGCTACGGCATTTTTGCGGAAAGCACCGTGCCGTGGGAGATGTTCGTGTTGTCCGCGCAGATGAACGACAAAGTGCTGGTGTCCGTGTCCTCAAACACGCTGATAAACCCGTACATCGTGTTCAACAAGCCCGTTTATGCGATTTATCTCAAGGACGTCATGAGGCTTTCAAAGCGCGCGCACGTACGCAACCCGTCATACTGCAAGTTCTTCGGCAAGACGCTGCGCCTGCTTAACGAGGAGGAAAAGAGGGTGTTCTGCCCGACTACGCTTGAACAGCTTTATGCAGATATAGATTTCCTGGAGGGTATTATATAATGTCACAAAGTCCCATGGTTTCCATACTTGTGCCCGTTTACAACGGAAGCAGATTCATAAGAAGATTCCTGGACTCTGCGTTTGACCAGGAGCTTGACGATTTTGAAATAATATGTGTTGACGATATGTCCACGGACGACACGCTTGACGTGCTTGAAATGTACAGAAAGGTGTTCCCCGACAAGCTTTTCGTTTTCCCGTCGGACATACACCGCGGTTCCATTGGCGCAATGCGCAACCTTGCGTTCAGCCACGCGCGCGGTAAGTATGTGTACTGGTGCGACCAGGACGATATACTCCACCCGTGCGGGCTTAAGAACCTGCTTGACGCTGCGGAGGAAAGCAACTGCGAAATGGTGTGCGGCTGGGCTTACATAACCAAAGTGGGCGACGACGGCGTTGCAATGACGCTTACCCCGTACAACAAGAAGCAGACGCAGGCGGCGAGCATAGAAGCCTCTATCATGAACGGCATCGACTACTGGGTAAGGCTTATCCGCAGGGATTTTGTGGAGGCGCACGGTCCCATACCCGAGGACTGCTTCTTTGACGACGTGGCGTATATGCCCTGTCTTGAATCCTACGCGAGCAATATACACTTCGTGAATTTCCCGATATATTACTACCACAAGCGCATGGACTCCGCTTCGGGGAGCATACGGCGCGAGGTCTGCGAGGGCTCGGTAAAGGCGGAGAAGTACGCGCTTGAGCACTGCAACCCCGAATACATCAAGGCGGTGCAGTATTTCGTCGCTTCAAGGACCGAGATGAACATGAATGTACGCTGGCCGTATTTCGAGGTGTTTGCAAACTGGGCGAAAGAGCAGATGGAGTGGATACCCGACAACGAGCTGATAACGCGCAACACAAAGCTTTACGACCGCATGAAGTGGGCGGCTTCGCTTACGGAGAACCTTGTGCCCGCGCGCGTTTACGTTGACGGCTTCAGCGGGGAGCCCGACGGGGAGCGTTTGCAGGAGCTGCGCGAAAAGGTGTTCTTTGACGGGTGCGAGGTTACGGTGCTTTCGGAAAAGAACTGCAACGTGGGTGAAAACAAGTACGTAAAGCGGGCGTTTGAGCGCGGCGACTACGGCTTTGTGGCGCGGTACTTCGCGCTTAAGGAAATCTACGAAAACGGCGGCTTTTTCATCGGCGACAGGATAAGGGTGCTTTGCGGCTTCTCCTATTACAGGTATCAGCACGCGCTGTTTTTCAAGCTTGACGCGCAGACATACTCGGACGACGTTTTCGGCTCGCCCGCGGAGAACCCCGCAGTTGCGGATATCCTTGCGACGTACAGCGACAGGTGGGACAAGAAGGGCACATACGAGCCGCTTTCGCAGCGCATAAGGACGATACTCACCGCAAAGTACGGTATCCCGCTCAACAACTACAGCAGGGCGTTCTCGTATCCCGTGTCGGTGGCGGCGCCCGATATAGGGCTTATCGACATACAGCATGGCAGACCTGTCTGCGAGCACGATTTTTCCGACCGCAGCGGCGAGGAGGGCTACGTTACCATAAGCCGCAGCGAGCTGCGCGCGCTGTGCGAGTGCCTTGCGGCGGGCGGCGGCAATGTTGTCAGGGGACGCGCCGCGGGAGCTGCGGAGCGTGAGCTGAGCGAGATAAAGCGCTCCAACACGTGGAAGATAGTACAGAAGCTGCGCAAAATCGGCGACAGCCCTGCGGGTCCGTGCCTTAAGAAGGTATTCTACGGAATGCTTAAGGTGAGAAACAGGCTGAAAAGGAAGAAGTAACGGCAAAAGCGACGGCGCTGCGCGAAGCAGCCGAAAGGACGGATATGAAAGTTGTAATTCTGGCGGGAGGCTTCGGCACGCGCATAAGCGAGGAGAGCCAGTTCAAGCCAAAGCCTATGGTGGACCTGGGCGGAATGCCCATTCTCCTGCACATCATGAAGCTCTACAGTGCGCACGGCTTCAACGAGTTCATAATATGCGCGGGCTACAAGCAGCACGTTATCAAGGAGTATTTCGCGGATTATTTCCTGCACACGTCGGACATCACGTTTGATTTTACCAACGGGCAGAATGAAATGACCGTTCACCGGAACCACTCTGAAAAGTGGAAAGTGACCGTTGTCGACACGGGGCTCAACACCATGACGGGCGGCAGGGTAAAGCGCGTGCGCGACTACATAGGCAACGAGCCTTTCATGCTGACATACGGCGACGGCGTTTCAGACGTGAATATCACAGAGCTTGTGAAGTTTCATCAGGCGCACGGAAGGCTTGTTACGATATCCGCGTACAACGCGGGGCAGCGCTTCGGCGTGCTTGACATCACGCCCGACGGCAGGATAAGCGAGTTCCGCGAAAAGACGCAGGGCGATGGCAACATGATAAATATAGGCTACATGGTGTGCCAGCCCGAGTTCATAAATTACATCGATGGTGACTGCACCGTGCTTGAAAAGGCGCCGCTTGAAACCGTCGCGAAAATGGGGCAGCTTATGGCATACAAGCACGAGGGCTTCTGGCAGTGCATGGACACGGTGCGCGAGAAGCAGCAGCTTGAAAAAATGTGGGCGGACGGAAACGCGCCCTGGAAAGTGTGGGCCGACTGATGACGCTTGATTTTTACAGGGGAAAGACGGTTTTTGTAACGGGGCACACGGGCTTCAAGGGAAGCTGGATGTGCATGGTGCTTGCAATGCACGGCGCAAAGGTAGTGGGCTACTCGCTTGAACCACCGACCACGCCGAGCCTGTTTGAGGCTGCGGGCATAGAAAAGGACGTCGCGAGCATTATCGGCGATATCCGCGACCTGAAGAAGCTGACCGAAACAATGCGGCAGTACCGCCCGGAGATAGTGATACACATGGCCGCGCAGCCTATCGTCCGCGAGAGCTATGCAGACCCCGTTTACACCTACGAAACCAACGTTATGGGCACGGTGAACATATGCGAGGCGGTGCGGCTGAGCGGCAGCGTAAAGAGCTTTGTGAACGTGACCACGGACAAGGTGTACAGAAACAACGAGTGGGAGTGGGGCTACCGCGAAACGGACGCGCTTGACGGCTACGACCCGTACAGCAACTCCAAATCCTGCTCTGAGCTTGTAACATCATCGTATACGAAGTCGTTCCTGGGAGCGCAGGGTATCGCAGTTTCCACCTGCCGCGCGGGCAATGTCATAGGCGGCGGCGATTTTGCGAGGGACAGGATAATCCCCGACTGCGTGAGGGCTGTGGAGAGCGGCGCGGAGATAACCGTGCGCAACCCGTATTCCACGCGCCCCTACCAGCATGTGCTGGAGCCCGTGTGCGTATACCTTACGCTTGCCGCCATGCAGTACGGCGACGCTCACCTTGCGGGGAACTACAATGTGGGCCCCGACGACTGCGACTGCGTGAACACGGGCGACCTTGTGAGCCTTTTCTGCGAGAAATGGGGCGAGGGCGCGGCGTGGAGGAACGTGAGCGAGGCGAACGCCCCGCACGAGGCGAACTTCCTGAAGCTCGACTGCTCGCGCATAAAGAGCGTGCTTGGCTGGAAGCCGCGCTGGCACATTGACAGCGCCGTTGAAAAGGTAGTTGAGTGGAGCCGCGCGTATCTTTCGGGCGGCGACGTGAGCGCAGTAATGGAAAAGCAGATACGGGAATACCTGGAGGGCTGAGCATGAAAAGGGCAGTTGTAACGGGTGCGGGCGGTTTTATCGGCAGCGCGCTTGTGCGTGAGCTTACAGCGCACGGCACGGAGGTAATAGCGCTCGACCGCGAGGGGTGCTGCGGCGCTCTGCCGCAGGGCGCGCAGTTTGTGCCGTTCGACCTTGCGAACATTGCGGACGTTACGCCGAGGCTTGCGGAAATGAAGCCCGACGTCTATTTCCACCTTGCGTGGTTCGGCATGAACGGCAGCACGCGCGGCGAACCCGCGGTGCAGCTTAAGAACACCGAGTGGACGCTATCGGCGCTCGAACAGGCAAAGCAGGCTGGGTGCGCGAGATTCGTGGGCGCGGGGAGCATTATGGAATACGAAACGTACTCCGCGGTAATGCGGCAGGGCAACCGCCCCGGCGCTGGCTACGTCTACGGCGCGGCAAAGCTCGCGGCGCGCTCTATGTGCATGGTGCAGGCGGCAAGGCTCGGCATTGACATAGTGTGGGCGGAGATAACCAACGCCTACGGAGTCGGCGAAAACTCTCCGAGACTCATCAACTCAACGCTCAGGAAGATAATCGGCGGCGAGCCGCTGGAGTTTACCGCCGCGACCCAGAATTACGACTTTGTGTATATCGACGACGTTGCAAGGGCGTTCAGGCTTATCGCCGAAAACGGCGCGCCGTTCTCGCATTACCTTATAGGAAGCTCCGGGGCGAAGCCGCTGAGGGAGTTCCTGCTGGAAATAAAGAGGGCAGTAGCGCCCGACAGGGAGTTCGTATTCGGCGCGGTGCCGTTTACGGGCGTGAGCCTTTCCGCACAGGAGCTTGACTGCTCGCTTACGGAGAGGGATACGGGCTTCAGGGCGCAGATACCGTTCAGCGAGGGGATAAAAAAGACCATGGAGTGGCTTAAAAGCGGTGAAAAATCTGCGGAAGCGATATTAAAAGGGTGAAAGAGATGAAAAGGATAGTTGTCACGGGCGCGGACGGGTACATAGGCTCGCACGTGCTGGAGGAGCTTGCGCGGCATAAGGAGCGCTTTGACGTAACCGCGGCGGTGCTTGACGCGCAGACCTGCGAAAAGACCGACGGAATAAGGTATGTTACGTTTGATTTTGTGAGGGACTATGCGCGGGAGGACCTTTACGAGGCGCTCATGCGTCCCGAGATATGCCTGCACCTTGCGTGGCGGGACGGGTTCGTGCACAACTCCCCGAAGCACATGGAGGATATTTCGTGCCACTTCGGCTTTCTCAAGAACCTCGCGGACCGCGGCACGGCGCAGTTCGCGGTTGCGGGTTCGTTCCGCGAATACGGGGGCGTAAACGGCATGACGGACGTTGACGCGTTCGCGTATCCCGACACCATGTACACGCTTTCAAAGACTGCGCTCAAGCGCGCGCTTGAGATATACTTTGCGGGAAAGGACGTGTGCCTGCAATGGTTCAGACCCTTTACGGTGTACGGCGACGAGGAGAAGAATCACTCCATACTCAGCAAGATCATGTCGTGGGAAAAAGAGGGCAGAAAGACCTTTCCGTTTACGGACGGAAACGAGGAGTACGACTACATTGAGATACACGAGCTTGCGCGGCAGATAACCGCGATAGTTTCGCAGCGTGAGATAAGCGGCGCGATAGACTGCTGCACGGGCGTTACGACAAGGCTCGGCGACATGGTGGAGAGGTTCCTTGCGGAAAACCGCTTTGCTATCCGCCCCGAATACGGCGCGTTTCCTAGCAGGAGCTATGACTCAAAGAGCATTTACGGCGATGTGCGCAAGATAGACGCAATAATGAAACTTGTTGGAGAGAACGGCTGAACGCCGCTGAAAGGTGCAATATGAACGTTACAAAGCTTGAAATACAGGACGTGCTGGTGATAGAGCCCGTGGTATACAACGATTTCAGAGGATATTTCTACGAGTCCTACTCGCGCAGGACGCTTGAACAGGCGGGCATAACCGCGCAGTTTGTGCAGGACAACCACCTGATGTCGCTGAAAAAGGGCACGATACGCGGCATTCATTTTCAGAACGACCCCATGTCGCAGGCGAAGCTCCTGCGCTGTACAAAGGGCAGGATAATGGACTATGCGGTGGACCTTCGCAGGGGCTCGCCCACATATAAGAAGTGGGTGAGCGTGGAGCTCAGCGCGGACAACAAGAAGCAGATATTCATACCTAAGGGCTTCGGACACGCGTGCATTTCGCTTGAGGACGACACCGAGGTGCAGTACAAGGTGGACGCGTTCTTTTCGCCCGAAAACGACCGCTCCATAGCGTGGAACGACCCCGAGCTTGCAGTTGACTGGGGAACGGATAGGGTGATAGTTTCCGAAAAGGACGCCTCCGCGCCGCTGCTTAAGGACTGCGACATAAACTTTGTTTACGCAAAAGGATGAACGCTGCACAAGGAGGACGGAGCATGAAAGGTATAATTCTTGCGGGGGGAAAGGGTACGCGGCTGTACCCAAGCACCGCCGTTGTATCAAAGCAGCTGCTGCCGATATACGACAAGCCGCTTATTTACTACCCGCTGTCCGTGCTTATGCTGGCAGGAATACGCGAGATACTTATCATATCAACGCCGCAGGATACGCCGAACTACAGGCGGCTTTTCGGCAACGGAAAAAAGCTGGGGCTTGATGTGCGCTATGCCGTACAGGACGCGCCCCGCGGTCTTGCGGACGCGTTCATCATCGGCGCGGATTTCATCGGTGACGACAGCGTGTGCCTTGTTCTCGGCGACAACGTGTTTTACGGGCAGGGGCTCACGCTTTACCTTAAAAACGCGCAGAAGCAGATAACGGGCGGCGGCGCGGCTATTTTCGGCTACCCCGTGGGGAACCCGAGGGAGTTCGGCGTGGTGGAGTTTGACGAGAACGACAAAGTTATCTCCATTGAGGAGAAGCCCGCGAAGCCGAAGTCGAACTATGCGGTGCCGGGTCTTTATTTCTACAGCGCGGACGTTGTGGACATAGCGCGGCAGGTGAAGCCTTCCGCGCGCGGCGAGATAGAGATAACCGCCGTGAACAACGCCTATCTTGAGCGCGGCAGCCTTAACGTAACAAGGCTCGGGCGCGGCGTGGCGTGGCTCGACACGGGCTCGCCGAAGGGAATGCTCAAGGCTTCTCAGTTTGTGCAGACGGTGCAGGATATGCAGGGCTTTTACATTTCCTGCATAGAGGAGATAGCGTGGCGCAGGGGCTTTATTGATACCGCGCAGCTGCACAGGCTCGGCGAGGAGCTTTCAATGACCGACTACGGAAAATACATACTCGCACTTTCGGAGGATACGATATGAACATTATAGTAACGGGCGGCGCGGGCTTTATCGGCGGTAATTTCGTGCATTATATGCTCGGGCGATACCCCGAATACCGCATTGTGTGCGTTGACAGCCTCACCTACGCGGGCAGCCTTGAAACGCTTGCGCCCGTGATGGACAACCCGAACTTCCGCTTTTGCAGGGTGGATATCACGGATCGCGAGGCGGTATTCGGCGTGTTTGAGGAGGAGCACCCCGACGTTGTGGTGAATTTCGCGGCGGAAAGCCATGTTGACCGCTCGATAGAAAACCCGGGGGTATTCCTTAACACGAATATTATAGGCACGCAGGTGATGATGGACGCCTGCCGTAAGTACGGCGTAAAGCGCTATCATCAGGTATCCACCGACGAGGTTTACGGCGACCTGCCGCTTGACCGCCCCGACCTGTTCTTTACGGAGGAAACGCCGCTGCACACGTCAAGCCCGTATTCCGCCTCAAAGGCGAGCGCGGACCTGCTTGTAATGGCGTACCACAGGACGTTCGGGCTGCCCGTGACGATATCGAGGTGCTCCAACAACTACGGACCGTATCAGTTCCCCGAGAAGCTGATACCGCTTATGATAGCCAACGCCCTCAACGACAAGCCGCTGCCCGTTTACGGCGAGGGGCTTAACGTGCGCGACTGGCTTTACGTTGAGGATCACTGCCGCGCGATAGACCTTATTATCCACAGCGGCACGGTGGGCGAGGTGTACAACATAGGCGGGCATAACGAGATGAGAAACATCGACATCGTGAAGATGATATGCGGCGCGCTCGGCAAGCCCGAGAGCCTTATCACGCACGTTGCGGACAGAAAGGGACACGATATGCGCTACGCCATCGACCCTGCAAAGATACACAGGGAGCTTGGCTGGCTGCCCGAAACAAAGTTCGCGGACGGCATAGGGCGCACCATTCGTTGGTATCTCGACAACCGCGCGTGGTGGGAGCATATAATCAACGGCGAGTATCAGGAATACTACCGCAAGATGTACGGACAAAGATAAACGGAGAGTGTAAAAATGAAAGTAGCTTGTTTTATCCCGATAAAGGCAAATTCAGAGCGCGTGCCGGGCAAGAACCTTAAGCCCATGAACGGAAAACCGCTCTATCAGTATATCTGCGAGCACGTTAAGGAAGCGGGCGTTTTCGACGACATCTACATCGACACCAACAGCGACGTTGTGACCGAATATGCGAGAGCTAACGGATTTATCCCGATAAAGCGCGAGGAGTGGCTCTCAACGAGCGCGGCAAACGGCAACGACCTGCTTGTTCATCACTACAAGCTGTTCCCCGATTACGACCTGTATTTCCAGATATTCGCGACCGCGCCCTATCTTCAGCCCGAATCCATAAGGAAGTGCGTGCAGGCGCTCATAGACAACGAGCAGTACGACTCGTGCTTTACCGCAACGGAGAACCACAGCTTCTACTGGTTCAACAACGTCCCCGTGAACTACCGCCCGTGTATTCTGCCGAGGAGCCAGGACATGGCGCCCGTTTTCGAGGAAACAACGGGGCTTTACGGTATGAGGAACGCCGCGCTTGAAAAGTACCGCTGCCGCATAGGCGCGCGCCCGTATATCCACACCGTAAGCAAGTTTGAGGCGGTGGACATCAACACCGAGGAAGATTTCAAGATAGCCGAGTTTATCGGAAAGGCATACTGGAACTATTGACAGGGCGAGGGGGTGTTTTCCATTATAAGGACGCTTGACTGCACGCTGCGCGACGGCGGGTATATAAACAACTGGCACTTTGGCAGGAGCAAGGCGGTTAATATCGTAAAGAAGCTCGAAAGCGCGGGCGTGGACATAATAGAAGTCGGGTTTCTGGACGAGGGATTTGACTGCACGGAGGACTCGACGGTATTCGGCAGCGTTGAGGAGCTTGAGAGGTTTCTTGCGGAGTGCAGGATAAACCCCAACACCAACGTTGTTGCAATGATAATGCACGGCAGCTTCAACGTGGACGACCTGCCCGAGGCGGGCGGCGCGCTTAAGGGTATACGCTACTGCTTCAAGAAGGAATACGCGGGCGAGGCGCTTGAAATATGCCGCAGGATAGCCGAAAAGCACTACGATGTGTATCTTCAGCCCGCCTCTCTTACGGATTACACCGACCTTGACATAATAGACCTTGTGCTGCGGGCGAACAAGCTTGACATAAGCGCGTTTTACATTGTTGACACCTACGGGCTTATGCGCAGGGAGCAGGTGGTGAGGTACTTCTACATCATCGACAACAACCTGTCCGCGGGAGTGCCGATAGGCTTCCACTCGCACAACAATCTTCAGCTGTCCTTTTCAAACTCCCAGGCGCTTATCGACATATGCAGAAACCGCGAGCTTTTCATAGATTCCTCGGTTTTCGGCATGGGGCGCGGCGCGGGCAACCTCTGCACGGAGCTGCTTATACAGTATATCAACGACAACATACAGAAGAAATACGACCTGCTGCCCATTCTCGAAACAATGGACGAGTGCATCATGCCGATTTATTCGGTAAGGCCGTGGGGATATGCGGCGCCGTACTACATCGCCGCCATAAACGACTGCCACCCGAACTACGCGACATACCTCGTGGACAGGCAGACGCTCTGCATACGCGACATCAACGCGATAATCCGCACGGTGCCGAAGGGATACAGGCACAAGTACGACAGCGCGCTTATCGCAGCGCTTTATAATCAGTACCAGCAGTGCGTTATCGACGACGCGCAGGCGCTTGAGGGCCTGCGGGAGCTGTGCGCGGGGAAAAAGGCGCTTATAATCGCGCCGGGCAGGAGCATTTCCACGCACACGGAGATGATAAACGAGTATATCGGGGAGCACTCGCCGGTTGTGTTTGCGGTGAACCATGTGCCCGACCGTATAGGCTACGATAGGGTGTTCGTTGCGAACACAAGGCGCTTCGGCGAGCTTGCGGACAGCGGCGCGGACCTTTCGGGGCGGTTGATATGCACCTCTAACATAAAGGCGCAGGGCGATTTTTGCAGGGTGAACTACTCGTCCTACCTCAACGACGACGAGGCTATCTCGGACAACTCGGGGCTTATGCTGATAAACCTGCTTGTAAAGGCGGGCGTAAGCAGCTTTGCGCTTGCGGGATTCGACGGGTACAGCTCGGACGGGCAGAACTATTTCAGCGACAGGCTTGCGGGCAGCGTTGAGTATCAGCGCAGGGAGCTTACAAACACCGCCGCTACCAACTATTTTACGAGAATGCGTAAATCCGTTTCGATAGAGTTTATTACGCCCTCAAAATACGGGAGATAAGATGAAGAGCCTTGTTATATTTGATTTTGACGGAACGCTTGCGGACACCTCGCCGGGGATATTCAACAGCATACGGCACGCCTCGCAGGCGCTGGGACTGCCCGAAATACCCGAGCGGCAGATGCGCTCGTTTATAGGGCCGCCGCTTGCAAGCGCGTATGAGAGCAACTTCGGGCTGAGCGGGCAGACGCTTGAGCGCGCCATGCAGCTTCACAAGCAGTACGGCGTGGAGCGCGGGTTCAGGGAGCTTAAGTTTTACGGCGGGATATTCGCGCTGCTTGACGAGCTTAAGGACAGGGGCGTTAAAACCGCCGTGGCCACGCTTAAGGTGCAGCCCACGGTCGATAAGATAGTGAAGGAATTTGACTGCGCAAAATATTTCAGCCTGTGCAGGGGTGCGGACCTTGCCGCGCCCATGACCAAGGCGCAGATGCTGCAATACTGCATGGAGTCGGCGGGCGTTTGTGCGGAAGAAACAGTGCTTGTGGGCGACAGCAGGTTCGACGCGGAGGGCGCGCAGCAGGCGGGCACGGACTTCATCGCGGTGACCTACGGCTTCGGTTTTGTCAGGGGCGGCGCGATAGAGCAGCCCCATATTGCGGCGGCGGACTCCGTTGAGGAGCTGACGGCGCTGCTATTGAATATGTGTACCGTAAGGAATTGATATTATGCTTCAGAAAATACGTCAGTACCGCTTTCTCTTTGAGGAGCTGGTAAAGCGCGACTTTACAAAAAAATACAAGCGCACGGTTCTCGGAATGCTGTGGAGCATTCTCGGGCCGCTTATGACGCTTGGCGTAATGGCGCTTGTGTTCACGCAGTTTTTCGGGCGGAACATGGAGCACTACATCATATACCTGTTCTGCGGAAACCTGCTTTACAGCTATTTCAAGGAGTCCACCTCCAGCGGCATGACGGCGCTTTACGACAACTCGGGGATATTCTCAAAGGTAAACGTGCCGAAGTATATGTTCCTGCTGTCAAAGAACGTGTCCTCGCTTATAAATTTCGGGATAAACATTCTGGTGCTTTTCGTGTTCTGCGTTATAGACGGCGTGGCGTTTTCGTGGAAGTTCATAATGCTGCTTTACCCGATATGCTGCCTTGTGGCGTTCAACCTCGGCATGGGGCTTATCCTGTCCGCGCTGTATCTCATGTTCCGCGACATGAAGTACCTGTACGACGTATTCACGCTGCTGCTGATGTACGTTTCGGCGATATTCTACTCCATCGACGCGTACCCGCAGGAGACACAGTATCTGTTCTACCTCAATCCCGTTTATGTCTATATAAGGTATTTCAGAAAGATCATACTTGAGGGCACGATACCGCGGCTTTCGTTCCACCTTATTGCGGCGGGATACGCGCTTGTGGCGCTTGTCGCAGGCGCGCTGATTTACAAGAAGAAGAACTACAAGTTCCTTTATTACATTTAACGGGGGATATATGGGCAAGCCTGTCATTGAAGTGAAAAATGTATCCATAAGGTACATAGTCGGCGACCTGAGGAACATCGGGCTGAAGGAATACGTCATGAAGAAGCTCACGGGGAAATATGATGTGAAAAGCTTCATGGCAGTGGACAACGTAAGCTTTACGGTGGAACAGGGCGATATGCTGGGCATAATCGGCACCAACGGCGCGGGCAAATCCACGCTGCTCAAGGCAGTCACCAAGATAATGGTGCCCACAAGGGGCACGGTTAAGGTGAACGGCAGGATATCCGCGCTGCTGGAGCTTGCCAGCGGCTTTGACGGCGACCTTAACCTTAAGGAGAACGCCTACCTGAGAGGCGCAATGCTTGGCTACACGCGCAAGTTCATGGATGAGAAGTACCCCGAGATACTCGCGTTTTCGGAACTGCAGGAGTTTGAGAACCGCCCGTTCAAACAGCTTTCAAGCGGAATGAAATCGAGAATAGCATTTTCTATAGCAAGCATGGTGGAGCCCGAGATACTTATACTCGACGAGGTGCTCTCCGTGGGCGACGGCGCGTTCCGCGAAAAGAGCGAGGCGAAAATGCAGGAGATAATTAAGAACGGAAAGGCGACGATACTCGTATCGCACTCGATACAGCAGGTGCGCAGAATGTGCAACAAGGTGCTGTGGCTTGACCACGGAAAACAGATAGCTTTCGGGGAAGCTGAGCCGATATGCGACCAATATGAGGAATACCTGAGGACGAAGAAGCTGCCGTAGACTATGAAAGACATACGAATATTCATGTGCTGCCACAAGGGCTACAGCGTTATCCCGCCTCTGTGCGAGCCGATACACTGCGGCGCGGCGCTTTCCGGCGACGATTTCGGGGCGCTGCGCGACGACGCGGGCGACAATATTTCCGCAAGGAACCGCGAATACTGCGAGCTTACCGCGCACTACTACGCATGGAAGAACGTGCGGGCGGACTATTACGGCTTCTGCCACTACAGGCGGTTTTTCTGCGCGGAGGAAAACACGCGGCTGCCGTACCTTGTGAGGGGCGCGCTTAAGGACGCGGCGCTTCTCGGCGGCGAGGCGTACTGGCGGGACGTTATCGCGCGGCACGACATCATTGCCCCGCGCAGCGAGGACATGGGAATGCCTGCGAGGGAGCACTACTGCACCTCGCAGCACCATTTTGCGCAGGACCTTGAGCTGTTTATCGGGCTGCTTTCGCACATAGCGCCGCAGCTTTCGGACGTGGCGCAGCGGTACCTTGCGCAGGACAGGCAGTATTTCTGCAATATGTTCATCATGGACAGGGAGCGCTTTTTTGAATACTGCGGGATACTTTTCGGCACGCTTGAGGAGTTCGACAGGCGCAAGACGCTTCACGGGGATTTTCAGGCGGACAGGACGGACGGTTATCTCGGGGAGATATTCACGGGGATATACATAACCTATTGCAGGGAGAACGGCGCTTCGGTAAAGGAGCTTCCGCGGCTGGACATCGGGTGCACGGCGGGCAAGAGGCTGGCGTACCGCCTGTTCCCGCCCGAAAGCGGCAGGCGGTTTGCGGCAAAGAGGCTTGCAAAGAAGCTGAGAGGTTGATATGTACGATTATCTTATTGTGGGCGCGGGGCTCTTCGGCGCGGTGTTCGCGCGGGAAATGACCGACCGTGCAAAGCGCTGCGTTGTCATCGACCGCCGCGCGCACATCGGCGGCAACTGCTATACCGAGCGTGTGGAGGGCATAAACGTCCACAGGTACGGCGCGCATATCTTCCACACCTCCGACAGGGGCGTGTGGGAGTACGTCAACCGCTTCGCGCAGTTCAACAACTTTGTGAACTCGCCGCTTGCGGTATACGGCGACGAGCTTTACAACCTGCCGTTCAACATGAACACGTTCAGCAGAATGTGGGGGATAAGGACGCCGTCGCAGGCGCGGGAGACAATCGCGCGGCAGATAGCGGCGCTCGGCATAACCGAACCCGCAAATCTTGAGGAGCAGGCGCTTTCGCTTGTGGGCACGGACGTTTACGAAAAGCTGATAAAGGGCTACACGCAAAAGCAGTGGGGGCGCAGATGCAGCGAGCTTCCCGCGTTCATAATAAAGCGGCTGCCGCTGCGCTTCACCTACGATAACAACTACTTTTCGGACAGGTATCAGGGCATACCCGAGGGCGGGTATACGCAGATGTTTGAGCGGCTTCTGGACGGGGTCGAGGTGCGGCTGAGCACGGAATACAGCGCCGTGCGCGGCGATATCCCCGCGCGCAGGGTGGTTTACAGCGGGTGTATCGACGAGTATTTCGGGTACTGCTGCGGCGAGCTTGAATACCGCTCGCTGCGGTTTGAGGAGCAGACGCTCGATATGGCGGACTTTCAGGGAAACGCCGTTGTGAACTATACTGCGGCGGACGTTCCGTTCACGCGGATAATCGAGCACAAGCACTTTGAGCGCGGCACGCAGGAAAAGACCGTGATAAGCCGCGAATACCCCATGGAATGGACGCGCGGCGCGGAGCCGTTCTACCCGATAAACGACGAGAGGAACAACGCGCTTTACGCAAGGTATGCGGAACTTGCGCGGCGCAGCGATGTGATATTCGGCGGCAGGCTGGGGCAGTACAGGTATTATGACATGGACAAGGTGATACGCTCGGCGCTTGACAGGGCTGCCGAGGAGGCGCGGAGGTGATTGCTTGAAGCTGCAAGGCGTAATTATACCCGAGGCGGAGGGCTGCACCGAGCTTTATTACAGGGGCGGGCTGACGCTTTCGGCGGGCGGCGCGCTTTCATTCGACGCGTACTTTAACTGTTTTGACTACACAAAATACAGAAAATACACCGAGGTCGGCGAGGTGCGGTTCGCGTGCAGCTTTAAGGGCAGCGCGCGGGTGGAGCTGTGCGTTTACGACGGCGCGGAGAGCGTGATATGCGGCGGAGAATTCAGCGGGCGGGCGGAGCTTTGCGCGCAGCTTGCGGGGCTGCCCGAAAGGGGGATACTCTACCCGAGGATAACCGCGCTTACGGACGTACGCTTTGAGAGCGGCGAATATACCGCGGACTGCGCGGGGCGCGGTATCTCCTGCTGCGCTGCGATATGCACCTATAAAAGGGAAAGCTATGTTACGAAAAACGCGCGGGCGCTGCGGGACTTTGGCTTCAGCCGCATTTCGCGGGCGTTCATAATAGACAACGGCAATACGCTTGACTGCGCGGCGCTTTCCGACGACTTCATAAGGGTGCTGCCAAACAGGAACTACGGTGGCAGCGGCGGCTTTACAAGGGGGCTTATCGAGGCGCTTGACGGCGGCTTCTCGCATGTTATCCTCATGGACGATGACGTGGAGTTCCACCCCGAGGTGCTGGAGCGCATGACGGTATTCGTTTCGCTTTTGCGCGGAGAGTACCTCAGCGCGCATTTCAGCGCGGCGATGCTTTCTGCGGACCGCCCCTATATTCAGTACGAAATGGGCGCGGGCTGGAACGGGCAGGGCGCGACTGAAAACGAGCGTTTTCAGCTTGACGTGAGGGGCAGGGACGCCCTGCTTAAGAACATAACCGACGAAAAGATAGGATACGGGGCGTGGTGGTGCTTTCTTATGCCCGTTTCTGACATTGAGGAATACGGGCTGCCGTATCCGCTTTTTATCAAGATAGACGATGTGGAGTACGGGCTGCGCACCTGCCGCGAGGCACCGATAGTTATAATGAACGGCGTGGCTGTGCGTCACGACGATTTCGACAACAAATACAGCCTGGCGCTTGAATACTACTATGTGCGCAACAGGCTTGCGGTGAACACCATGCTGGGGCTGCGGCCGCTTTACAACGCCGTTTACCGCCTTATGGCGTCCTCGCTCAAGGCGCTTATACTGTACCGCTACGACGTTGTTCCGCTTATTTTGCAGGGGGTGGACGACTTCCTCGGGGGGGTCGATTTCTTCCTCGGCTGCGACGAGGAAAAGCTCAACGGCGAGGTCATGCGGCGCGCGCCAAAGCTCGTAAGGCTGAGCGAGATAGACGGCTGGAGCGAGGAAATGCGCGGTCTGGCGCGCGGCAGGGACTACAAGATACTCACGCCTGCGTGCGTATTTTCCCTCGCGGGGCATATCTTCCCGCCGTTTATGCTTAAAAAGGAAATCGGCGCGGCGCCGCTGTCAAAGGCAGCCTGCACGGATACCCTGCGGCGCAGGGCGGTGATACAGTATCAGCTGGGCGACGACATGGGAATCCTCACCACGCGCAGCGCCGCAAAGTTCTTTAAGTATTCCTTTCTGACCCTGGGCAGGCTGATAAGGCTGCTGTTCTGCTTCGGCAGGGTAAAGAGGGACTATCAGTCGAGAAAGGGAGAGATTTCCTCGGTGGAATTCTGGCGGGGACACCTCGGGCTGAAATAGGAAAATCGAGCCGCACGGGCAGTTACAGCCCGTGCGGCATTGCATTATTTGGCGCAGAATTTTGAAGAATGTCAAATTATAGGCGTAAAGTGATACAATAATCATAGAGTTGCCGCGCCGCCCTTTCAGCGGAAATGCGCGGCGCAGACCATATACATACGGAGGTATTTATGAGCAACAGAAAAAACAGGCTGCTCAGCATAATCACCGCCCTTACGCTGGCGGCAGGGTATGCGGCGGCTTTCCCGGTTACGGGGTCGGCTGCGGACCCTAAAGAGCAGTGCACGGGCGTGCAGGACGTCGTGCTGCTTGACGACGACGGCAACGTCGTTGAGCCCGATCTTATCCCCGATACGGTGCAGGCGGTTTCGGCTGCGGCGACAGATTCTTACTTCAACCTCTTTGACGAGGACAGAGTGACGGGCATAAGGGACCAGAACCCGCTCGGCACCTGCTGGGCGCACGCTTCGCTCGCCTCGGCAGAATCCAACATGATAACAAAGGGTTATGAGGACAGCTCCGTTGACTACTCCGAGGCGCACCTTGCGTGGTTCGGCAACGGCGCGGGTCCCGCAGACAAAAACGACCCGATGTACGGCGACACGGGCTACTACACCACGCCAAGTCAGGCTTACGGCAAGGGCGCGCCTTATCACAACGCAATGGGCGCGCTTGCAAGGTGGTCGGGCTGCGAGCTGGAGTCGATAGTTCCTTATTCCGTGGCTAAGGCGTATACCAAAGTCAATGAAAGCTACCGCTACGACAGCTATGCGCATATGCAGAACGCCGTTATTTTCGACAAGACCGACAAGACTTCCATAAAGAACGCGCTTGTAAAGAGCGGCGCGCTTTACATGGAATACTACCACGATGACAGCTTCTTCAATTCCTCTACGGCGGCGTACTACACCACAGAGCAGTCGATAAACCATGCCGTAACTATCGTTGGCTGGGACGACAATTTTGCCGTGAGCAACTTCAACAGCTCCGCCCGCCCCAAGTCCAAGGGCGCGTGGATTTGCAAGAACAGCTGGAACACATGGTTCGGCAAGAGCGGCATTTTCTACGTATCGTATGAGGACGCTTCCCTTAAGAACATTATTTCCTACGATATGGAAAAGACCGACAACTACAGCCGCCTTTATCAGTACGACGGCGCTGTGGGCATTTCTCTCGCAGAGGGCGGCGGGCTTTATTACACGGGTCTGAAAGGCAAGATAAATTCAACCAGTGCCAACGTCTTTACCGCAGAGGCTTCTGAAAATCTGGCTTCCGTGGGCTTCTATACATATGACGCGGGCGTTCCCTACAAGATAACCATATTTACGGGCGTAAAGGATACGCCCACGTCGGGCAAGGCGGTGCTCACGCAGACCGGAAAGATGACCTTTGCGGGCTATCACACGGTAAAGCTTAACAAGCCCGTGCAGCTTGCCGCAGGGCAGAAATTCGCCGTTGCGATATCTCTCCTTGGCAGCGGCTGGAACTGGCATTTCTACGATAACTACAACCCCTCCAAGGGACTGAGCTACTACGCGAACACCTCTTCGTTCACCACGACCACCTCGTGGACGGACACCTACACGGAATACGGCGCGAATGCCTGCATAAAGGCGTATACCACGGCTGTCAGATCCGAAGCTCCCGCGAATGTAAAGGCGAGCGCGGGCGACGGCAAGGTGACGCTCACATGGAATAAGGTCGAGGGCGCTTCCAACTACGCAGTGTTCCTCAGGAAGGGCACGGAGTGGCTTAAGATAGGCTCTACGGGCACTGACACCACGTTCACCTCAAGGGGACTTGCAAACGGCGGAAAGTATTTCTACATGGTAAAGGCATATGTAAACGGCGTGTGGAGCGACGAATCCGCAACGGTTTTCGCAATACCGCAGTGCATTACGCCGCAGAACGTTAAGGCGTTCCCCGGCGACGGCAAGGTGACGCTCACATGGGATAAGGTTGCGGGCGCGTCCAACTACGCGGTATTCCTCAGAAAGGGCAGCGAATGGCTTAAAATAGGCTCTACGGGGGCAAGCACGACATTCACATCGCGCGGACTTCCGAACGGCGGCAAGTATTTCTATATGGTAAAGGCATATGTGAACGGCTCGTGGAGCGACGAGTCTGCGGTGGTTTCGGCTTCGCCGACGTGCATAACGCCGCAGAACGTTGAGGCTGCGGGCGGCGCTGGCAGCGCCGTTATCAGCTGGAGCGCCGTAAGCGGGGCTTCCAACTACACCGTTTTCGTTAAGAACGGCAGCGAGTGGAAGGCTCTCGGCTCCGCGGGGACAAAGACCTCCTACACCGCCGCAGGGCTTGCCGCGGGCACCTACAGCTTTGCGGTAAAGGCGTATGTCAAAGGAGCGTGGAGCGATATGTCGGCGCAGGTGCAGGCAAACGTTACATGATATAATCTGACTTAATGTGATTAAAAGAGCCGCAGGCGGCGTTCCTGCGGCTCTTTCTTTTGGTGAAAATCGCGCGCACTGTTGAAAGTGCATAGATTGTTGAAAGAAAAGCCAATCATATTGTGCAGCATTTTGTCGGAAAAGGGGTTGACTTTCGGGAAAGAATGTGATACAATATATAAGCTGTCGCGGAGAGATGCGCACGGCGAAAGATATCACTTCTTAAAAGATTTTTTCAAAAAAGTTTGAAAAACCCCTTGACAAAATCGGAAGAAAGTGATAAAATATATAAGCTGCTCGAAAGGCGGCGATCGCGCGAGGCGGTTGAAAAAAGTTTTTTTGAAAAAATTCAAAAAAACTCTTGACAAATCTGCTGAGATGTGATATAATAATAAAGTCGCCCGAAAGGGTGACAGAAAGTTCCTTGAAAATTGAACAATACGAAACAAACGAATTAACATTTACCTTGTCGATTCTCC
>CAKSEE010000034.1 GCA_934446455.1 uncultured Oscillospiraceae bacterium
GCGCTGAAAGTGACACGGCAGTGAGCGAATATAAGGCGCTGTTCCTTAAATATCCGTATTCCGGAATACCGGGTGAAGCCACAGTATACCGCGTAATGACAGCCATCGGAATAACGCACAGACCTAACCGAAAGCCGAACTGTGCGCTGCAACTGTTGAAAATACAGCGGCAGCGTATCCGGAATTTTGCGGTGCGGTACTCCACTCCGACCGCGGAAGCCGATACACAAGCGCTTCATACAGAGCCATGCTGAATGAGTATGGATTAAAGCAGAGCATGAACAGCGCCGGAGGGAGATGTCATGACAACGCCCGCTGTGGAAGCATGTGGGCGAGAATGAAGAACGAGCTGTTTTACAGCCGCGGCAGAAGAAGTACGGATTACACGACAGAGCAGCTGAAAACGATGATATGGCGCTCTGCACCAAGATTGCACATTCAGTCGGAGCCGCCGGTCGGGCTGCCGACCAAAAGCGAGAGCCACCCCGCCCGCGTGTGACAGCCCGCGCCAAAAAATCACATTCAGCCGGAACCGCCGGTCGGGCTACCGACTGCTTTGCTTACCAGGAAGCCCATTTCATCCTTTATTATCTCGTACTTCTGCGCCAACGGGCTTTCAGAACCGACGACGCAGTAGTCGCACCTGTCCGAGTTGCCGCAGGTGCCGCACCTGATGAGCGTGCCGTGTATCTGACATATTCCCCGGTAGTCGGAGTTCCAGAAAAGCGGCAGGATATGCATTAGACCGTGCTTTTTTGCGAACTCGGCGTTGGGACACTGCGTGAAGCTGTATCTCGCGGCGTTGTTCTCCTTGTCGAACGGCTCTTCCACATTGCAGAACGTTGCGGGGTATTGCTGTATCTGCCTGCGGTCCTTGTCGCCGACCGTTTTATAAGCCGCATATCCGCCTTTCGGTTGAGGTTTATGAACCTGCCGAGCTTTACGAACGGCTCCAACATACCCTGCACAAAATCCTGAAGCTCCTCGACGGGCGGCTTGTCGGGCAGCAGCGGGTAGAGCGAAAACACGAGCAGCGCGCCGTATATGGCGAGCGCGCTTTCAGCCAGTCCTGTATCATGGCGCTCATTCTCTTTAATTCGCTTACTTTAACGTGTTCGCTCATACTCGCATACTCCTGTTTGTACTGCGGTTAATCTTAGCTAACCTGTGTTCTCATTATAATATATGTGTTCCAAAAAATCAAGCGGAAATTCACCCGACAAAGAGAGCGCAGCCGTCCCAAAGCGTGACAGCAGGGCGGCTGCGCTCTTTTTTGTGAATGTCGCTCTTATATGCCGGCGCAGACTGTTCAGCGCGCCGCCGCCTTTCCCGCAGCCATTCCCGTGGAAAAGGCAATTTGCAGGTTAAAGCCGCCCGTGTACGCGTCCACGTCGATTATTTCCCCCGCGAAGAAAAGCCCGCCGCATAGCTTGCTTTCCATTGTTTTCGGGGAAATCTCCTTGACGCATACGCCGCCGCGCGTTACTATAGCCTCTTCTATCGGGCGGAAGCGCGTGACGTCGAGCCGCACGCCCTTGAGCAGCGAAACCAGCGCGCGGCGCTCCTCGCGCGTTACCTCGTCCACCTTTTTCAGCGGGTCAATGCCCGAAAGCCCGGCAACGGGCGCGGTGAGCTGCTGCGGCAGAAGTCCGCGCAGGCTCTCGCCGAAAGGCGTGCCGCGCCGCTCGGCAAAATCGCGGAGAATGCGCGCGTCAAGCTGCTTTTCGCTCAGCGCGGGCTTAAGGTCGATGCGTATGGAATAGCGCCCGCTCTCCATGCGCGGGATATGCGCCGAAGCGGAAAGCACCGTAGGTCCCGAAACGCCGTGCACCGTGAATTGCAACTCGCCGAAATCGGAGTATATCTGCCTGTCCCCGTCGTAAAGCGCCATTGAGATGTTGCGCAGGTCAAGCCCCGCCGCCTGCGCTGTCCAGCGCTGTTTCGTTTCCATAGCCGAAAGCGACGGCTCGGGCGAGATAACGGTGTGTCCCGCAGACCTTGCGAGCGTGTATCCGAAGCCGTCAGAGCCCGTGCGCGGGTAGGACATTCCGCCCGTTGCGAGAACGACAGCGCCGCGGTACTCGCGTTTTCCGCGAACGCCCGCGCAGCGCCCGTCCTCAATTATAAGCGAGGCGGCGCGCTCCTGTATAAGCTCGACCCCGAGCGCTTTCAGCCGCCCCTCAAGCGCGTTTACGATATCGCGCGCCTTTCCCGACGTCGGGAAAACGCGCTTGCCGCGCTCGGTCGTAAGCGGCACGCCGAGCCTCTCAAAAAGCGCCATGGTATCCTGCGGCGTAAACGCTGACAGCGCGCTGTAAAGAAACCTGCCGTTGCGCGGGATATTCTCCATAAGCTCGTCGAACGTGCAGTTGTTCGTAACGTTGCAGCGACCCTTTCCCGTTATTGCGAGCTTGCGCCCCGCATCGGCGTTCTTATCGAGAATACGCACCCGCGCGCCCGCTTCCGCAGCGGCGATTGCGGCGGTCATTCCCGCTGCGCCCGCGCCTATAACGATAACGTCAGACATCTTTCTTGTAGACCTCGTGGTTCTCCCAGAGCTGCTCCAGCTTGCTGAACGTCTGCTCGACGCGGCAGCGGTTTCTGCCCGAAACGGCGATTATGAGCGCGTTTATAAGGCTCATGGGCGCCACAAGGCTGTCTACAAAGCTTACCATGTCCGAGCAGGCGTAGAGCGGCGTGTGCGCATACTGCACAAGCGGCGAGCTTTCGCTGTCGGTTATGGCGATTATCTGCGCGCCGCTGTCGTGCGCGAACTTGCACGCCTGAATCGTGCTCTGCGCGTATCTCGGGAACGACATTGCAATAAGCAGGTCGCCCTCGCCTATGTGAATCATCTGCTGATACATCTCGCTCGTGCCGACGGAGCCTACGAGCGACACCTTGTCGAACACGAGCCGCAGATAGTAGTGCATAAAGCTTGCCAGTATTCCCGAGGACATGGCGCCCTGAATGTAAATGCGCTTTGCGGAAATTATCGTGTTTACGGCGTTGTCGAAGGATTCGCGGTCAACGGAGTCCATTGTGCGGCGTATCTTGTCGATATCCTGCGACAGCACGCCCTCCACCGGGTCAAGGTCGCCTATCCTGCTGCGGGTAACGTCCATTCGCTGCAAGGACGTAAGGCGGTTTTTGATATGCTCCTGCAGCGAGCGCTGAAGCTGCGGGTAGCCCTCGTAGCCAAGCTCGATAGCGAAGCGCACAACGGTGCTTTCGCTGACGTTCACGGCGTTGCCGAGCTTAAGCGCGGTCATATACGCCGCCTTTTCATAGTGGCGCAGGATATAGTCGGCAATAAGCTTCTGGCTCTTTGAAAATTGCGGCATCATTTCCTCAATGCGCTGCAGCAGATCGTCTTTCATTTTTCGTACCTCGTTTCATTCTGATTCAGCACAGCCCGAATCTTCTTATCTCTATATTACTACTTTTGTGTGAATTTTGCAAGTGATTTTTTTAATAACTTGCAAATGAAAGAGACAATTGCAAATTTCTCAAGTCCATTTTTCCCGCAGAAGCGGGCTTTGAAAAAACACTTCCGCACAAGTGTGTAAGCGACACCTCGCTGTGCTCGGCTTACGCAACGCGACGCTGCGCTTACGCAACGCGACTGCGCGCAGGGGCACAATTTGCACTCCGTGCGAATTGTGCTGACTTGCGAAGCAACGCTTCGCAATGTCGTAGGATGTTTCGGCGGACCCCCCAACGGGGGGCGATGGTCTGATTTGCTCATGCTTTCATCTGTCCGCAGTGAATAATCCTGAAAAAGCTGTGCAATATATATAAAATCGACAGATTTTTTTGTGAAATAGGCACAAAACGTCTGCAAAAAGGTTGAATTATTTCAGAAAATGGAGTACAATAAAAAAGCAGCAGAAAGCGGAGAATTTGTCCCCTATTTCATAAGTCTGCCCGAATGTGAGGTCTTTCATCATGCTAAAAGCGGTTCTGTCCGGAAAGGACATCTCAAAGGTAAGCGAGTATTTTGACTGTGTAAAGGACTTGCTTTGCGATAAGAATATACTGCGCCTTGACGAGTTTTCGCACCACAGCGGAACGTCGCGGCTTCAGCACAGCCTTAACGTGTCGTACTACAACTTCCTGCTTTGCAGGAAGCTTCGGCTCAACGCCCGTGCTGCGGCTCGTGCAGGCCTGTTTCACGACCTGTTCTTTTACGACAGGCGCGACCATGTGCCCGTTGAGGGCGAGGGCTGGCACGGAGTAGGTCACCCCAAGATAGCGTTTATGAACGCAAGCGAGATGTTTTCGGTGTCGCAGCTTGAGGGGGACATGATAGTAAACCATATGTGGCCGCTTTCGCCGCGCCTGCCGCGTTACCGCGAAACGTTCGTGATAACGCTTGTAGACAAGTTCTGCGCGGCTGCGGAGGTCATAAGCTATGCCATGTCGCGCGGCGCGCGCCGTTTCAGGCTGGCGGAGGCTTTTGCGCTGACGCTTCTGGTGCGGCTTACGCTGCATTGAATCACGCGGGGGAAAATTCCTGCAAAAAAAATTCAGCAAAGTCCTTGACAAATCCGAAGCGATGTGCTAGAATAAAATCACGGCAGTGATGCCGAAAAAGAATATGCCATTAAACCTATGATGTGGAGATAAAAATGCCCTATGCGCCCCCAGAGAGCGGTCGTTGGTGAGAGTACCGCGGAAATGCAGAGCATATCAAATGGACCACAGAGGGTGCGGTCAAAGGCGATAAGCCAAGTATTCCGCAACGTGCGCGAGCGTTAATCGCAAGGGTATGCTCGGTTTATCCGAAAGTATTCGATGAGAGCGCGGCAGCAGCCGCGAATTAAGGTGGCAACGCGGTGTTATAGTATTCTATGCCCCGTCCTTAAGTACAGTAGTATTCTGTGCTTAAGGGCGGGGCTTTTCGTATTCCCCCGAAGCGCAGGCAGTCAGAAAGGAGAACATCATGCAGGGACTAAGACCGACAAAGGAGCAGGTCATGGCGATAAAGGGCTACAGCGTAGTGCCCGTATGCCGCGAGATACTTGCAGACATAAAAACGCCGATAGAGGTGCTGCGCATACTTAAGAACGCAAGCAGGCACTGCTTCATTCTCGAGAGCGTTGAGAACCAGGAGAAATGGGGGCGCTACACGTTTCTGGGCTACGACCCGAGCTTTGAGGTCACCTGCCTTGACGGCACGGTGAACATCAAAAACGTGCGCACGGGCGAAACGCAGTCCTATCCCGCAGCGCACCCCGCAGAGCGCCTGCGCGGGCTTATGGCGGGTTACACCTCGCCGCAGCTCAAGGGCTTCCCGAGCTTTACGGGCGGGCTTGTGGGGTATTTCAGCTACGACTACATAAAGTACAGCGAACCGTGCCTTAAGCTTGACGCACAGGACGCCGAGCATTTCAAGGACGCGGACCTTATGCTGTTTGACAAGGTGATAGCGTTCGATAATATCCGCCAGAAGATAGTGCTTATAGCAAACGTTCCCACGGACGACCCCGACGCGGGCTACGACAGGGCGGCGCGCGAAATAGACGAAATGGAGCGCCTTATACGCACGGGCAGCCCCGCGCAGGAGGCCAAGGCTCACATAAAGGGCGAGCTTCAGCCGCTTTTCAGCAAGGAGCGCTACTGCGGCATGGTAGAGCGCGCAAAGCGCTACATCTACGAGGGCGACATATTTCAGGTGGTGCTTTCAAACAGGCTTGACGCGGAGTTTGAGGGCAGCCTTATGGACACCTACAGGGTGCTGAGAACCACGAACCCCTCGCCGTATATGTTCTACTTTTCAAGCGACGATATGGAGATAGCGGGCGCTTCGCCCGAAACGCTTGTAAAGCTTGAAAACGGCGTGCTGCACACCTTTCCGCTTGCGGGGACAAGGCCGCGCGGCGCAACGGATGAGCAGGACAGGGCGCTTGAGCGCGAGCTTCTCGCGGACGAAAAGGAACTTTCGGAGCACAATATGCTTGTAGACCTCGGGCGCAACGACCTCGGCAAGGTATCGCGCTTCGGTACGGTAGAGGTCGAAAAGTATATGTCGATAGAGCGCTACTCGCACGTTATGCACATCGGCTCTACGGTGCGCGGCGAGATACTCCCCGAAAAGGACGCGCTTGACGCTGTTGACGCGGTGCTGCCTGCAGGAACGCTTTCGGGCGCGCCGAAGATAAGGGCGTGCGAGATAATCAACGAGCTTGAAAACAACAAGCGCGGCGTGTACGGCGGCGCTATCGGGTACATAGACTTCCGCGGAAACCTTGATACCTGCATTGCGATACGGCTGGTGTTCAAGAAGAACGGGCGCATATTCGTCCGCTCGGGCGCGGGAATAGTAGCCGACAGCGTTCCCGAGAACGAGTACAACGAGTGCATAAACAAGGCGAAGGCGGTAGTAAGCGCGCTTCACCTGTCGCAGGAGGAAGAACTATGATACTGCTTATCGACAATTACGACAGCTTTTCCTATAACCTTTTCCAGCTTATCGGCGGCATTTCCCCCGACATAAGGGTGATAAGGAACGACGAGCTTTCCGTAAGCGAAATATTTGCGCTTTCCCCCTCGCACATCATCTTAAGCCCCGGCCCCGGCAGACCTGCCGACGCGGGCGTATGCGAGGACGTTATCCGCGCGGACGCGGCGCGCGAAAACCCCGTGCCGCTGCTGGGCGTATGCCTTGGACATCAGGCGATATGCGAGAGCTTCGGCGCGCGGATAACCTACGCAAAGCGGCTTATGCACGGCAAAAAGTCGCTTATAGAGGCGCACGGCACGCTTTTTGAGGGAATAGAGGGCGGCTTTTATGTGGCGCGCTATCACTCGCTTGCGGCGGCGGACGAGGGCTTCCCCGAGGCGCTGAGCGTGACCGCCCGCACGGACGACGGCGAAATAATGGCGGTAGAGCATAAAACGCTGCCGATATACGGCGTGCAGTTCCACCCCGAAAGCATACTTACGCAGCACGGCAGAAAGATGGCGGAGAACTTCATCTCCATAAGATAAACATACGAACAGACGGAACGAAAGCAAGGAGAACGTTATGATTAAAGAAGCTATTGCAAAGACGGCGCGCGGCGAGAACCTTTCCTACGACGAGGCGGCGGCGGTAATGACGGAGATAATGACGGGCGAAACGACCCCCGCGCAGACTGCGGCGTTTCTCACCGCGCTGCACATAAAGGGCGAAACCACCGACGAGATAGCGGCGTGCGGCTACATAATGCGCGAAAAGGCACAGCGCGTAAGCTACAGCGGCGATATTCTTGAAATAGTGGGCACGGGCGGCGACGGCGCGCAGTCGGTGAACATCTCGACCATGGCGGCGCTTGTGTGCGCGGCTGCGGGCGACAAGGTTGCAAAGCACGGCAACAGGGCGGCTTCGTCCAAATGCGGCACGGCGGATTGCCTTGAATCGCTCGGCGCGAACATCTCCGTGTCGCCCGAGGGGTGCGTAAAGCTGCTTGACAGCGTGGGCTTCTGCTTCCTTTTCGCGCAGAGATACCACAGTGCCATGAAGTACGTAGGCCCCGTAAGGCGCGAGATAGGCATTCCCACGGTGTTCAACATCTTAGGGCCGCTCACGAATCCCGCCCGCGCGGACCTACAGCTTCTCGGCGTATACAGCGAGAACCTTCTCGAGCCCATGGCGCGCTCGCTCATGCGCCTTGGCGTAAAGCGCGGCATGGCGGTGTGCGGCAAGGACGGGCTTGACGAGATTTCCGCAGGCGCGCCCACCGCCGTAGCGGAGTTCGCCGACGGCGAGCTCACGCGCTACGAAATAACGCCCGAGCAGTTCGGGCTGGAGCGGCACGACAAATCCGAGCTGCGCGGCGGCGGCCCCGAAACAAACGCTGCAATGGCGCGCGAGATACTCAAGGGCAAAAAGGGCGCATGCCGCGACGCGGTGCTGCTGAACGCGGGCGCTGCGCTGCACATAACAAGGGGCGTTACGATAGCCGAGGGCATAGCGCTTGCCGAAAAGATTATCGACAGCGGCGCGGCGTATGATACAATGGAGCGCTACGTTATAGCTTCTAACGAGGTGGACAGATGATTCTTGAACAGATAGCCGAAAGGACGCGGCAGCGCGTTGAGGAGCTCTCAGCGGAGATAACGCTGCATGAGGTAAGGGCGCAGGCGGAGAGCATGAGCGCCGATACGGACTTCCCGTTTGAAAGGGCGCTGCGCGGCGGGGACGTGTCGTTCATATGCGAGGTGAAGCGCGCTTCGCCCTCAAAGGGCGTTATCGCGGAGAATTTTCCGTATCTTGACATAGCAAAAAGCTACGAGAGCGCGGGCGCGGCGGCTATCAGCTGTCTTACGGAGCCGTACTGGTTCAGGGGCAGCAATCAGTATCTTAAGGAGATAGCGCGGGAGGTAAGCATTCCCGTGCTGCGCAAGGATTTTACCGTAAGCGAATACATGATATACGAGGCCAAGGCGCTCGGCGCGGCGGCGGTGCTGCTTATCTGCGCGATACTGTCGCCCGCGCAGCTTAAGGAGTATCTGGAGCTTGCGCATTCGCTCGGGCTTTCGGCGCTTGTCGAGGCGCACGACGAAGCCGAGGTGCGCACGGCAGTCGAAAGCGGCGCGCGCATAATCGGCGTGAACAACCGCGACCTGCGCACGTTTGAGGTGGACATAACGAACTCCGCAAGGCTGCGCGGGCTTGTGCCGCGCGACAGGGTGTTCGTGTCCGAAAGCGGCATAACCGCCCCGCAGGACGTGGCGCTGCTGCGTGAAAACGGCACGGACGCGGTGCTTATCGGCGAAACGCTTATGAGAAGCGCAGACAAGAAAGCGGCGCTTGACGCGCTGAGAGGGATGACATGAAAATAAAGCTCTGCGGAATGTCGCGCGAGTGCGACATAGACTATGCAAACGAGGCGCGTCCCGATTACATCGGGTTCGTTATAGACTACCCGAAAAGCCGCCGCAGCGTTACGCGCGAAAGGGCGGCGGAGCTTAAAGCGCGGCTTTCGCCCGGAATAAAGACGGTGGGCGTGTTTGTAAATTATCCCGAAACCGCTTGCGCGGACATGGCTGAGTGTGGTATAATAGACATGATACAGCTTCACGGAAGCGAGGACGCAGCGTATATAGCGCGGCTGAGGGCGCTCACCCGCGCGCCGGTAATAAAGGCGGTCAGGGTGGCGCGGCGCGCGGACATCGAAGCGGCGCTCCCGCTCGGCGCGGACTACCTGCTGCTTGACAGCGGGACAGGCTCGGGGCGCGCTTTCGACCACTCGCTTATCCCGCAGGGGTTTTCAGTTCCGTTTTTTCTGGCGGGAGGGCTTGCCCCCGACAATCTCGCCGCCGCGGCGCTTTCCGTGCGGCCGTTTGCGGTGGACATGAGCAGCGGCGTTGAAAGCGGCGGCTATAAGGACAGGGAAAAGATGATAAGCGCCGTCAATGCGGCAAGAGCGCTTGATACTATATGAAAGGAAACGACTATGGCAAAGGGAAGATACGGAGAGTTCGGCGGGCAGTATATCCCCGAAACGCTCATGCACGAGATACACAGGCTTGAGGAGGCTTACGACTACTACTCGCACAACGAGGAGTTCTTAAAGGAGCTTGACACGCTCGAGCGCGAATACGCGGGGCGTCCCTCGCTTTTGTACTACGCAGAGAAAATGACCCGCGACCTCGGCGGCGCCAAGATATACCTTAAGCGCGAGGATCTGAACCACACAGGCTCGCACAAGATAAACAACGTGCTGGGACAGGCGCTGCTTGCAAAGAAAATGGGCAAGACCCGCATTATAGCCGAAACGGGCGCGGGGCAGCACGGCGTTGCTGCGGCGACCGCCGCGGCGCTTCTCGGGCTTGAGTGCGAGATATTCATGGGCAAGGAGGACACCGTAAGGCAGGCGCTCAACGTTTACCGCATGGAGCTTCTCGGTGCTAAGGTAAACCCCGTGACCACAGGCACAATGACCCTTAAGGACGCAGTAAACGAGGCGATGCGCGACTGGACGAAGCGCGTTGACGACACGCTCTACGTGCTGGGCTCGGTAATGGGACCGCACCCGTTTCCGATGATAGTGCGCGATTTTCAGAGCGTTATCTCCCGCGAGGCGCGCGCGCAGATCCTTGAAAAAGAGGGCAGGCTGCCCACGGCGGTAATGGCGTGCGTAGGCGGCGGCAGCAACGCTATGGGAATGTTCTACAACTTTATAAACGACAAGGACGTGCGCCTTATAGGCTGCGAGGCGGCGGGGCGCGGCGTGAACACGGGCGAAACGGCGGCTACCATAGCCACGGGTACGCTCGGCGTATTCCACGGCATGAAGAGCCTTTTCTGCCAGGACGAATACGGACAGATAGCGCCCGTATACTCCATCTCCGCAGGGCTTGACTACCCGGGCATAGGCCCCGAGCACGCGTATCTGCACGAAACTGGCAGGGCGGAGTACGTACCCGTGACCGACGATGAGGCGGTAAACGCGTTTGAATACATAGCGCGCACCGAGGGCATAATCTGCGCTATAGAGAGCGCGCACGCCGTAGCGCACATGATGAAGATAGCGCCCGCAATGAGCCGAGACGATATCATCATCTGCTGCTTAAGCGGGCGCGGCGACAAGGATGTTGCGGCAATTGCGAGATACAGGGGGATAGACATTCATGAGTAATATAAAAAAGGCGTTTGAAAACAAAAAGGCGTTCATAGGCTTCCTGACGGCGGGCGACCCTACGTTCGAGGCGAGCTTTGAGAATATAATGGCGCTCGACAAGGCGGGCGCCGACCTTATCGAGATAGGCATACCGTTCAGCGACCCCATAGCGGAGGGTCCCGTTATACAGGGCGCGAATATCCGCGCGCTGAGCAACGGCATGACTACGGACAGGGCGTTTGAACTTGCAGAGCGCGTCCGCCGCGAAACGGACACGCCCATATGCTTTATGACGTACCTTAACCCCGTGTTCAGATACGGCTACAGCAGGTTTTTCAGCAGGTGCAGGGAGATAGGCGTGGACGGTCTTATCTGCCCCGACCTTCCCTTTGAGGAGAAGCACGAGGCTTCAGACGTTGCGGAAAAGTACGGCGTTGACGTGATAAGCCTTATCGCCCCCACAAGCGAGGAGCGCGTGAAAATGATAGCAGCAGAGGCAAAGGGCTTTATCTACATCGTATCCAGCATGGGCGTGACGGGCGTGCGCACCGAGATAAAGACCGACCTCGGCGCTATTATGGCAAGCGTAAGGGCGGCGACGGACGTCCCCGCGGCGATAGGCTTCGGCATAAGCAGTCCAGAGGCTGCGGCGAAAATGGCGGGTCTGTCGGACGGCGCTATAATGGGAAGCGCGCTTGTAAGGCTTGTCGAGGAATTCGGCGAGAGCGCCGCAGACGAGATATACGGCTTCGCAAAGCGCGTTGCGGAAGCGGTTCACGCATAAATACGAAAAAGTCACCCGAACGAAAACCGTTCGGGTGACTCAGCTTGTCGAAAAAGTATGTTATGCCCGCGAAGCGGGTTTTGAAATCCGTTTTTTGTCACGGCTCAGCCGGGGCAAAAAACACTTCTATCCGCACAAGTGTGCAAGCGACACCTCGCTGCGCTCGGCTTACGCAACGCGACGGCTTACGCCTTACGCGACCGTGCGCGCAGTGCGGATGTTCCTGTCGGAAAAGTCGCAAGACTTTTTCGACAGACTCAGTCACCCGAACGAAAACCGTTCGGGTGACTTGCCATATTCACGATATCCACATAATAATCAGCCCTACAAGCGCCGCCATAACCGCAAACACGGGAATCAAAGGGACGCACGCCTTTACGTGAAACCACTTCTGCGCGTACTCCCTGTCCTATGCTCCGCGCCGGGCAGCCGCCACCGCTTGACGCGCGGGAAGAATATCCGGTCAATGATGAACGTGTCGAATGCGAAAATCGCTAACACATGGCAAAGCGCGGCGAGAGCGCCCTGCGGGCGGTTTTGCAGGAGGATTTTATCAGCCGTTCATGACCTTTTCAGCCCACTTTTTCATATCCGCTTCGGAAGCCCTGTTGAGCATCATTCCGTCCGCCCACTTAGCGCCCTTTGCACAGGGGGCGAGGTCGCTGACCGTCTTGCCCAGACCGCTGCCGCCCGAGGTCGCGAAAAGCGCTATCGTCTTGCCCGAAAAGTCGTAGCTCTCAAGAAACGTCTTGATTATCGTGGGCGCGGTGTACCACCACACGGGGAAGCCGATGAATACAACGTCGTACTTGTCCATGTCGGGCAGCCTGCGCGCTATTTCGGGGCGGGAAGAGGGGTCCTTCATCTCAACCGTGCTGCGGCTGTTCTTGTCCTGCCAGTCAAGGTCTGCGCGGGTGTAGGGCTGCGCGGGCTCTATCTCAAAGAGGTCCGTTCCCGCCGCCTCTGCAAGGCGTTCCGCAGCGCCCTTTGTTACGCCGCTTGCCGAAAAATACGCTGTCAGTGCTTTCATAATGTGTCCTCCTTATAATACGGGGTATCCCCCTTTATTTACTGTTTCGTTATCCCAGCTTCTTCAAGCCACGCGGAGATATCCTGCGCTGAAGTGCCCGAGCCGAAGCGCCGAGCGCGCACCTTGTCCGCCCTGCCAGAGCTCACGCAGCCAACGCAGAGCTTTGACACGTTAATGCCTGTCCTGCCGAGTTCCGTATATTCCATTCCGGTACCTCCCTTACACGTTAAGAAGCCGCCGCACCTCGCGCACGGTTATTTCGTATACCGACATATACACATATTCTACCCCCGCCTGAAGCATTGCGCCGCGCTGTTTTTGCGTTACAGAGGTGAAGGGGTATATCCCGAACATAAACGGGAAGAATGCGAAAATAAAGTCCTGCCTGTCCTGCTTTGACATTTCAGCAAAGAACGTTTTAAGGCACGTATCCACCGCCTTTATCGCGCCGCCGTACGCGCGCTTGAACTCCACAAGGCGCTCCATGCGGCTGTTGGCTTCCATGTCGTAGAGGTTCATCGACAGCAGCTTAAGCAGGGTAACGCGCTCCTCGAGCGAGTGCGCAAGCGCCTGCGCGAAGTCCTCGCGGCTCATCTCAGCGTTATCCGCGCAAAGCCGCGCGAGCGTCTGCGCCCACAGCACGTACTCCCTCTGAAAGAGCGCCAGAAATATCTCCTCTTTCGTCTGAAAATAGTTGTAGATCGATGTCCGCGTAAACGATGTTTTCGCGGCAATGTCCTTTATCGTGATGTCCTTGAAGCTTTTTACGGCGTAGAGCCTTGCGCACGCTTCAATGATCTCGTCCGTGCGCGATTCTGTATGCTCTTTTGAGGCTTTCGGCATTCTGTTCTCCCCTCGTTTTATTCTGACACGGTGTCAGCATCTGGATTATAGCACTATTCTGACACGGCGTCAATAGGGTAATGGGAATTTTCATCAGCCTTTCATAAAACGACCGCAGGGGGCGGGAGCGCCGCATTCGGCGCGGGGAATTTTTACGCCGTGCTCAGCGGGGGCAACGTGCCGCTTTGGCAAGCGAGAAGCCCCTGTGAGTGGCGGGCGCTTAACTTGTATAGCGCAGCCGGAAGCTAAATTGAGCGCTCGACCTCTGGTGAGGGCTTTTGCCGAGCATGGCATACCGCACCAAAGAAGCGGCGCAATGCCCCTGCGGGTGCTTACCCGCGCACCAAGCGCCGCAAAACAGCGCGCCGCGCCCCGCGGGCGCAAATTCCCGCGCTGAAAACAGCGCATTGCTCCCCGCCGGGCGCGGCGTAAAATAATCATGCCGAAAGCGGCGCCAAGCCCCCGCAAGGGGTGCCCACTTATTTGAAGGAGTATTCGGAGAAGTCGAAGGTCGCGAAGTAGTCCTGCGGCGTTTCCGCACGGCGGATAAGCTTCACGCTGCCGTCCTCGCGCAGGAGAAGCTCCGCGCTGCGCAGCTTGCCGTTGTAGTTGTAGCCCATTGAGAAGCCGTGCGCGCCCGTGTCGTGGATATAGATGAGGTCGCCGATGTCGATTTTCGGCAGGCTTCTGTCCTTTGCGAACTTGTCGCAGTTCTCACAAAGACCGCCTACGACGTCGTAAACGTGGTCGCAGGGCGCTTCCTCCTTGCCAAGGACGGTGATGTGGTGGTACGCGCCGTATATTGCGGGGCGCATGAGGTTCGCCGCGCACGCGTCAACGCCGATGTATTCCTTGTAGATGTGCTTTTCGCGGATAGCCCTTGTAACGAGCGCGCCGTAGGGCGCGAGCATGAATCGCCCAAGCTCCGTAAAGAGCGCGACGTTCCCCATGCCCGCGGGTACGAGTATCTCCTCGTACGCCTCGCGGACCTTTTCGCCGATAACGGCAATGTCGTTCTGGTGGTCTGCGGGGGTGTAGTCAACGCCTACGCCGCCGCTTAAGTTGATAAAGCTGAGCTCCACGCCCGCTTTCTCCTTTATCTCAACTGCCGCCCTGAACAGAATGCGCGCGAGGGTGGGGTAGTAGTCGTTGGTGAGCGTGTTTGAGGCGAGGAACGAGTGCATTCCGAACACCTTTGCGCCCTTTTCCTTGAGTATCCTGTAGCCCTCTATTATCTGGTCGTGCGTGAAGCCGTACTTGGCGTCGCGCGGCGTGTCCATAACGTTGGCGCTGCCGTCCGTCTTGAACTCCCCTCCGGGGTTGTAGCGGCAGCATATCGTTTCGGGAATCCCCGTAAGCTTGTCGAGGACGTCTATGTGCGTGAAGTCGTCGAGGTTGATTATAGCGCCCAGCTTGTACGCCTCCTTAAAGTCAAGGTCGGGCGTTTCGTTTGAGGAAAACATGATGTCATGCTGCTTTGCGCCTACCTTGTCGGACAGCAGAAGCTCGGTGTAGCTCGAGCAGTCGAAGCCGCAGCCCTCCTCGCGCAGAACCTGCATTATGAACGGGTTAGGCGTGGCCTTTACCGCAAAATACTCGCGGAAGCCCTTGTTCCACGCGAACGCCGCCTTAAGCCTGCGCGCGTTCTCGCGTATGCCCTTTTCGTCGTAAATATGGAACGGCGTGGGGTAGGTGAGCGCTATCTGCTCAGCCTGCTCCTTTGTAATAAACGGTTTTTTCATGGTTATCGTCCTTTCTGTTATCTATATCAGGGAACCTCTAAAAAGCGGTTTGAAAAGGGAAAATGGGTAGAGTGCGCCGAATGCGATGAAAGCCGACGAAGTAAAGCTGTATGCCTTACGAGGAGGTTTGAAGAAGCAGTCGGTGTGCTATACACATTTTCACTCAAACAAGGTTTTTAGAGGTGACCATCAGATTATCGGCAGCGACAGCACGAACAGCGCCGCCGTAAAAACAGCCTTTGCAATAATAAAAGCGCGCCTTGTCGTGCGGAATCCCTTTTCAGAGATACGCTCGGGCCTGCTGAATATGTTGGTGTGCTGCGGGCATACCGAGCACAGCGAAAACACGCCGTAAAGTATAAGCAGCGCCACAAGCAGTATGATGTTGCCGCCGTCAGTAATTCCGAGCGCCATTATAACTATCATAGCCGCCGCAGCGCACGCTGCAAGCGCCCCGCAGAATATCTCGGCGAGCCTTTCGCCTTTAGTGTAGCTCAGCTTGTCGGGGACGGTCATGGCGTACTCCTTTCTGAGGGTTTACACGTTCATGTATTTCGCAAGGAACTCCACGGAAAGCCCTATCCAGCGCCTTACGTTCGGCCGCAGGAACTCCTCGTTCCAGCCTGTGGACTTGTCGCACGTGGAGATACCGTGCGGCCCCTCGTCGAACAGGTGCAGCTCCACGGGGACCTTGTTTGAGATGCACGCCTTTGCCATAACAAGCGAGTTGTGCGCGGAAACGCAGTCGTCGTTTGCGGTGTGCCATATAAATATGGGGGGAGTTTTCGGGGTAACGCGGTTTTCAAGGGAAAGGCGCGACAGGTCGCTGCGGCTTGCCTCGTCGCCCAGCAGCACATGGAAGCTGCCCTCGTGCGGAGCGGTAACGCCGCTTATAACGGGGTAGCAGAGTACCGCGGCGTTGGGGCGCAGCTCGTCCGCCTCGCAGCCTATGGCCTTTACAATGGAGATGTCGCTCCACATAGTTGCAAGGCAGCCCGCAAGGTGTCCGCCCGCCGAGCAGCCGAGAACCGCTATCTTCTGCGGATCAACGCCGAACTCGTCGGCGCGCGCGCGTATCTTGTAGAACGTGTACGCCGCGTCCATAAGCGACGCGGGGAACTTTGCGTTACAGGTGTAGGTGACAACGAACGCCGCGTAGCCCGCAGCAAGGTATTGCAGCGCTATCGGCTCGCCCTCGCGGTCGGAGCAGTATTCGTAGCCTCCGCCGGGGAAGATGATGATGGCGGGGCGCTTTTCGCAGTATTCAAGCCCTGCGGTCTTGTCGGGGAGATATGCCTTTACGCTGGCGGACTTGTCGGCGTTGATAAATAGGGTCTTTATAGTCATGTGATGTCCTCCTCACGGTTTGTCGGGTAACGTCTGCGGGCGCACAAAGGCGTACTTATCAGACTATAATTACATTGTAGCATTTTTCCGCTTATAAATCAAGTGGCAGAGGACTTTTTTTCATATGTTTCACTCATGCTCCGCTTTTTATGTCCGTACCGCTTCGCAGCTTTTTATAATCTTACATTAAGACAGCTGCCGGCGCGTTGAAGGCGGGCTTGCAAATATCTCCAAAAAAAGGCACGGAAATGAAAGTTTTCTGTTTTGACTATTTATGCTCCCGCACACTTTTCTGTGTACTTTTAACAAAAAATATAGAATAAATATGTGAATAGAATACAAAAATAGAGAGTACAGATGAAAATAATATAAAAAAAACTTGCAAAATCGTTGGGGATAGTGTATAATAAAAACAAGGTGTTTTGGGCATCGGCACAAAGCGCAATAAAATGATTTATAGGAGGATTTTTAACAATGGCGTTAACAAATCAGTATCTTGCAGACCTGCTTGAGACGGTCAAGAAAAGAAACTCCGGCGAGCCCGAGTTCATTCAGGCGGTAACAGAGGTCTTTGAGACCCTTCAGCCCGTAGTTGAGAAGCGCCCCGACCTCGTTGCGGCAGGAGTATTCGACAGAATCGTTGAGCCGGAAAGACAAATCATTTTCCGCGTTCCGTGGGTCGATGACAACGGTAAGGTTCAGGTAAACCGCGGCTTCCGTATTCAGTTCAACTCCGCAATCGGTCCTTACAAGGGCGGTATCAGACTTCACCCGTCCGTATATTCGGGTATAATCAAGTTCCTCGGCTTCGAGCAGATCTTCAAGAACTCCCTGACCACTCTCCCCATGGGCGGCGGCAAGGGCGGCTCCGACTTCGACCCCAAGGGCAAGTCTGACGGAGAGGTTATGCGCTTCTGCCAGAGCTTCATGACGGAGCTTTGCAGACACATAGGCCCCGACTGCGACGTTCCCGCAGGCGATATCGGCACGGGCGCGCGTGAGATAGGCTATATGTTCGGTCAGTACAAGAGAATCCGCGACGAGTTCAGCGGCGTACTTACGGGCAAGGGCCTTACCTACGGCGGCTCTCTCGCAAGAACAGAGGCTACAGGCTTCGGTCTTTGCTACTTCACCGACGAAATGCTCAGGGCTAACGGCAAGAGCTTCAAGGGTCAGACGGTTATCATCTCCGGTTCGGGCAACGTTGCTATCTACGCTACAAAGAAGGCAACCGAGCTTGGCGGCAAGGTAGTTACCGTATCCGATTCCAACGGCTACATCTACGACCCCGACGGAATCGACCTTGACGTTGTAAAGCAGATCAAGGAAGTTGAGCGCGGCAGAATCAAGGAGTATGTCGGCAGAACCTCCCACAAGAACGCAGAGTACCACGACGGCAGCGTCTGGGGCGCAAGCATCAGGGCTGACATCGCACTGCCCTGCGCTACGCAGAACGAGATCAACGGCGACTTTGCAAAGAACCTTGCTGCAAACGGCGTTTACGCAGTTGCAGAGGGCGCAAATATGCCCTCTACTCCCGAGGCTATCGAGGTTTACTTCGCAAATAAGATGCTCTATGGTCCCGCAAAGGCAGCAAACGCAGGCGGCGTTGCTACATCGGGTCTTGAGATGAGCCAGAACTCCATCAGATACAGCTGGACGTTCGAGGAGGTTGACGCTAAGCTCCACGACATCATGGTATCCATCTTCAAGAGCTGCGACGAGGCTTCCAAGGAGTACGGTATGCCCGGCAACTACATGGCAGGCGCAAACATCGCAGGCTTCCTGAAGGTTGCAGAGGCAATGAAGGCACAGGGCTGCGTTTGATATCAAGGGGGTATCCCTATGAAGAAAAGCGTTGCAGACGAGGAGTTCGCGCGCCGCGATGACGGCGAGGTGAATCTCACCTCCGAGCTTCACCCCTCCGACCGAAAGGCCGGCAAGGGCGCGAAGGAGAGCAGGGAGTTTCACGACAACTGCTCGTTCATCGTAAGCGAGAACAGAACCGATAAAAAAGGCAAATAACATAAAGCTGGTCCCCCTGCCATATGGCAGGGGGAGATTTTTTTCGAGTTATGCATAAAACGCCGCTACTCCAAAGGCTTTACGACAATATACACGTTATCCGGCAGAATCGTATCCGTGCGCCACAGCTCGACAAATTCTCCGGTGCTCACCATTCTGTTATACCACGGTCCTGCGGCGTTTGCGTTTTCGGGGAGCGAGTCCGCAAGGTACAGGAAGTCCTCGTCATAACCCGTGACTACAACGTAGTGAGTGTCGTTTGGTATGCTGATAAACGCAATAACAGGCACGCCCTGCGCCACTCTCGCCTTCAGGGTGCTTATATCGCCGTGATATGCCGCAGCGCTAAAGCCGTACCCGGCAAAGGTTTTGGCAAGGCTCTGGGGCGAAACAAACCCGAACGTCCGCTCAATATCGGGGTAAAGCTCCTCGCCGCCTGTCTGCGTGCCGAGCGAGCGCATAACGTATGCTGCGGCGTAGGCGGAGCATTGCCCGTCGGACTGATACGCAATGTAGTTGTCGCCCGTTATGCTGAACGAATCGGGCGCGGAATCACTCAGAACGCCGTCCCTTTTCGGGCGGAATGAAGCGATAACGCACGCCGCAATAAGCAGGGCGAGTACGCAGGCTGCTATCACGGCGGTTATGCCCCTTTTCAACGCGCTTACCCGCATTGCAGCACCGGCCACACGCTGTCGAAGCGGCGCTCCGCGAGGTCCTGCCGCCTTATCCAGAAGTACAGCGTGCCAAGGTCGCCGAACATAAGTTCGTACCCGCCGCACTCCACCGAAGCCAGCTGAAAGAGCAGCGTCCACTCGCCGCTTTTGCGCCTGATGTCCGCCCGTACCTCGGGCGGGGTGTCCGTGAGTCCGCCCATGTAAATGCCGCGCGATACCGCCTCGCACTCGTACTCCATGGCGCCCTGTATCGTTTCGGGCCAGCCGAGAAGCCGCGTTACGCCCTCCTTTTCCTCAAAGCCGAGCTTTCTGCGCGCCTCGCAATAGTCGTCGCAGTCAATGTCGCCGAACCTTTCGGCGATAGCAGCGCCCTGCGGCGTGTCGCAGAAGGTCTCGATATCGGGTAAGGTATCCTCCGTCTTAAAGCTCATGCCGAAAGCGGGCAGGCGGCACTCCTCCGCAAGCTCCTCCGGCAGCGCCCTGCGCGACAGCACGCTCCCCTCGGGAAAGTAATACACCCGTGCGCAGCCCGCGTTTTTCGGGTCAAAGCCCCATGGCGAGCTTTCAAGCTCGTAAAAGAAGCTCAGCAATCCGCTTTCGGGCAGAAGCCCGCCGCCGAGCCGCACCTGCGAGAGGTCTATCTGCGCCAGAAACGCCAGCGGGCGCTCCGCTTCAACGTCGTCGGCATAATTCATGCCGAAATAGCGCGGCCAGACGAAGTCTGCGGGCAGGTCGGGCTCGCCGCCGAACCTGCTGCGGCTTTCCGCAGGCGAAGCGTCGTGCAGAGTGATTTCCGCAGACTCTCTCTTAAGTTCGGCGAGCGCTGCGGCTATTGCCATATAAAGTTCGTTCTTTTCCATGCCGCCCTCATTTACAGGCATTGCCCGACGATATCCTTAACGCGTTGCTGCGCTTCGGCGCGGTCGTCCGTATCCACGACAAACGAGCGCACGGGCAGGAGCGGAAGCATTTCAAGCTCGCGGCGCTGCCGTACCTCAAGCGCCGATATGTAGCCCCCGAAGCCGTTTAGCGCGTGTACGCGCCCATAGCCGCCGCTGCAATGGTAGTCCGTCACGCCGTCCAGCCAGTCCTGCCCGCGCTCGGGCAGCGCCGCGGTGATGTCGCGCGCGGGGTCGCTGCGGCGCAGGTATATCACCACGGGGTCAAGCGGCGCAATTATTTCGCATATGCCGCGTATGTACCCGAGCGACTGCTCAGGCGGCATATTAAAGCGTATCATCGTTTCGCACATGGGGTTTTGCAGCAGCACGCAGTTGAACACATACACTCCCTGCGCGCCGTCGGGAATAAACGCGCAGAACTCGCATTCGGCGGGGTGCGGTTCGCCCTCGTCGTAAAAGCGACCGCCCGTCAAATCGGCGATAAGGCGCGCCATTGTGCTTTTGCCCGAGCAGGGCAGACCCTCTGTAATAAACAGTCTTGCCATTGCATGGCCTCCCGCTTTTTCTTCATTATAGCACGAAGCGGGTGCGTCTGTCAAGCCTGCGCCTTTTCAAAAACAAGTATCTTCTCAGCGATCCCGCGCACATAGGGCAGCCGCTGAAAGGGCTTCAGAATGGGCATTATCTTTGCCATTCCGCGTATTATGTTATCGTTCTTCACGCAGCGGAAGCCCTTTGCTACGTCGCCCAGCTCCTCGAACGTGTCCGCGCCGAAAATGAACTGCGCGCCCGTGCTGCTTATGGATTTTTCGGTATGCTCCTTATGCACCCACTTTTTGGCTATCGTTTCAAAAAGCACGGTCGCGTTATCGAAGTTGTCGCGTATTATTGCGAGCATCTGCGCGTTTTCCTCGGGGGTGAGATACATCGAAAGCCCCTCGATAACGAACAGCATTCTGCCCCTTTTCGTTACGCGTTCAGCCCACGCGGGGTCGAGCGCTGAAACGCCTATGGTGGACACCCTCCCGCTTTCGCCGTAAATTGCGTCGCGCACTTCAATCGTTTCGGGAAGGTCTATGTTGTACCATGTTATCCTGCCGTTGTCCATGCGGTAGAAGCGCGTGTCAAGCCCGCAGGCTATGTTAACCACCGTGCAGTCGGGATTCTGCGCGATAAAGTCCCGCACAAGCTCGTCAAACACCAGCGTGCGCGCGATAACGCCGTTGCTCATGGTGGAGTCCTTTTCGGCGTTGGTGAAGTCGTAGTCGAGCTTCTCCACGATTTCAACAGCCTTTGCATCATAGAACTTTTTCGGGTTCGCGCGGGAGTATTTCGCGCGTGCATAAAAGCTCTGAAGCATGGTTTCCGCAGCGCCCGTAAGCACGGGCTTTATTTTCTCGTCCATAGTTTATCTCCTTTGTTGCGTTTGTCGCGTTGGGAATACAGCGAGGTTAGTCCTAACAAACTCAGCTATATTATAGCGCTTTTATGCGTGTTTGTCAAGCGTGACTGCACACAAAAAATCGGCGCGGGAATCAACCTGCGCCGAATATCTGCTATGTTTTCTGCGCTTTGTCTTTCCACCTGCGCAGCTCTCTGAAATAGAGTATGAACCCGACCGTTCCCGTGATCGTTTCCGCTGCGGGGAACGCGAACCACGTATACTCCACGCCGAAAAACGACAGCCCCCAGAATACCGGGATAAGGCAGAATACCTGTCGTATGAGCGCCAGCGCGGAGCTTTGCCGCATAGCGCCCACCGCCTGAAAGAACGTCGGCATCATAAGCGAAGCCGCTGCGGGCAGAAAGCTTGCCCCGATAATGCGAAACGCGGGCACGCCGAGCGCCAGCACCTCGCTGCTCTGCGAGAAAATGCGGATAAGCTGCGCGGGCAGCGCCTCAAAGCAGAACACGCCAAGCAGCATGAACCCCGCCGAAAACACGAGCGATTCGCGCATTATGGCACGGCACCTGTCGTAGCTGCACCGCGAGTAGTTGTAGCTCAGCACGGGCACAATGCAGGTCTGTAAGGCGACAAGCGGGATAAAGAAGAAGGACTGCAGCTTGTAGTAAAGCCCGAGAACCGTTACCGCAGCGTCAGAGAACCCCGCAAGGATAATGTTGAGCGCCAAGATATAAACCACGAAAAGGAACTGCATGAGTATCGACGGAAAGGCGTAGCGGTAAATCGGCGCTGTGTAGTATTTGTACTGCGCGGGCTTCGGGGGCTTTCTCATACCCTTTATGCCTGTTATAACCGCCGCGGTGAACTGCCCGAGCACCGTTGCGAGCGCCGCGCCCGCAACGTCCATTTTCGGGAACGGCCCTATGCCGAATATCAGCAGCGGGTCGAACACGATGTTTACCGCCGCGCCCGCTATCTGCGCGACTGTGGGCAGCTTCATGTTGCCCTGCGCCTGGTGTATTTTTGAAAAGCAGCTTTCAAGGAACGTGCCGAGGCTCCCAACGCACACGATGGCGCCGTATGTCATGGCGTACTCGCGCACCTGCTGCGAGTTTGAGGACACATTGACGAAAGGCTTCAGTATAAACAGCGACAGCAGCGTGAAAACCGCCCACATAGCCCCCGCAAGGAGTATGCCCATGCCGCCCGTGCGGTCGGCCTTTTCCGCGTCCTTATGCGCATAGCGGCGTGCCATAAGCGCGTTTACTCCCGTACCCGTGCCCACCGAAAGCGCCGTTATCAGCAGCTGGAGCGGGTATATCACGGACAGCGCCGTGAGCGCGTCCCCCGAAAACTTGCCGACAAAGAAGCTGTCCACAATGTTGTAGAGCGCCTGTATAAGCTGCGCGAGCATTACCGGCGGCGCTATTCTCAGCAATATCCTGCTTGTCTTTTCCGTGCCGAACGCTTCGGCGCTCATGGGTCTGCTCATTCTCCCGCTCCTTGTTCCGTGCCTGTCATAATATGTCTGATACGGCGGGAACCCTCGGCTCAGCGCCGTCCTGCTCGCTTGATTTTTCTGTCGGAATATATTATAATACAGAGGCAGGGACAATTCAAGAGAATAATATTCATGCCTGACATGACGATGAGTAATACCACGGGAGGCGCACAATGCTCAACAACAGCAGATACGAAATATTCCTTAAGGCGGCGGAGCTTTGCAGCATAACAAAGGCAGCGGAGGCGCTCAACTACACGCAGTCGGGCGTGAGCCACGCCATTGCCGCGCTTGAGCGGGAAACGGGCTTTCCGCTTTTTCTGCGCACGGCGGGGGGCGTGGTGCTTACCGACGACGGCAGGCGGCTTATCGAGCCGATACAGAAGCTTGTAAACGAGCAGAAAAACGTCACGCAGACCATTTCGGAGATAAACCACGTTGTGCGCGGCACAGTGCGGCTTGCGGCGGTAAGCTCGGTGACGGCGCAGCTGCTTGTGGGGATAATGGAGCGCTTCGGCGCGCAATACCCGCTTGTGGAGTTTGAGCTGCTTGACGGCAACTACGACACGGTGAGCGAGTGGATAATAAAGGGCAAGGCGGACTGTGGCTTCCTCGCAAAATCCGCTTCTGAGGGGCTTAACTTCCTGCCGCTGTGGGAGGATCCGCTGATGGCGGTGCTGCCGCCGGGACACCCGCTTGCGGGCAGGGAGTACGTTACCGCGCAGGAGCTGGCGGGGGAGAGCTTTATCGCGGAGGGCAACGTGTTTGAGCACGACGTGCGCCCGACGCTCTGGGAGCAGCTTGGCGGCATGAACATGAAGCATATCTTCAACAGCGACCTTTCGGTGCTTGCAATGGTGGAGCGCGGCTTCGGCGTGGGAATAATGCCGCGGCTTGTGCTTAAGTCCTTTTCGTTTGACGTTGTGGGCGTGCGCATAGATGGCGTGCGCGGGCGCAGCATCGGCGCGGCGTACCTCCCCGAGGAACGCCTGTCGGTGCTTACAAAAACGTTCCTGCGGTACCTTTCGCAGATGAAGGGCAGGTAACGGAAACGCCTCCCGCCGAATATAATGGGGCAGGAGGTGTATTACCATGCAGAAAAGGTACGGCGAGCAGTATCTCGCAGCCTACAGGGAGATACTCGCGCGAATGAAGTGCGAGATGACCGGGGCGGAGCTTTGCGGGAGTATATCCCACAACTTCATCGTGCAGATGATACCGCACCACGAGGCGGCGATAGCCATGTCGGAGTGCGTGCTGAAATTCACGGACAGCGCGCAGCTGTGCGCGATAGCCGAGCGGATAGTAAGCTCACAGAAGCAGGGCGTTGCCGAAATGCAGCGGATACTGCGCTGCTGCGGGGAGAAAAAGAACTCCCCCTGCGAGCTTAAGGAGTATGCGGAGTGCAGCGACGGCATACTCGCGCAGATGTTCAGGGATATGGACTGCGCCTGTGCCGACGGGTGCGTAAGCTGCGACTTTATGCGGCAGATGATACCCCATCACGAGGGCGCGGTGAGAATGTCGGAAAACGCGCTGCGGTTCCCCGTCTGCGAGCAGCTGCGCCCGATACTGTGCGACATCATCGCCACGCAGAAAAAGGGTATATGCGAAATGGAGCGCCTTATGGAGAAGCTCAGCTGCCGTATGTGATGCAGGCTGCGGTACAGACTTGACTGTCCCTGCGTTGTGCAGGGGCAGTTTTGCTGCGGCTTGACAAATGCGGCTTTTTGGGTTATAATATATGTATGTTATGTATCGTGCGTTGCGCAACAGGCATTCGCACATGGAAAGAGGTATGAGCCATGCCGCCGATAGCGAAATTTACAAGGGAAGAGATAGTTCAGAAAGCGCTCTCCATCGTAAGGGAAAAGGGCGCGGACGCGGTGACTGCCCGCAGCGTTGCCGCAGCGCTCGGGATGTCGTCAAGGCCTATATTCACATGGTTCAGCAGTATGGACGAGCTTAAGGCGGGTGTGCGCGCCGCAGCGGAAAATGAGTTCCAGCAGTACATTGACGGCGGCCTTCAGGAGAGGATACCGTTCCTTGGAGCGGGCATGAGCATAGTAAGGTTTGCCAAAGAGGAGCCCGAGCTTTACAAGCTGCTTTTTCTGTCGCCTGCGGAAAACGGCGTTATAACGGGAGTTTCTGCGGACAGCAGGGGAGTGGTAAGGCGCAGCGTAATGGACGTTTACCGCATGAGCGCCGCCGAGGCGGACTGCTATTTCTCGCACCTGTGGCTCACCGCGTACAGCATGGCGGCTATGACGGCAATGGGACACAGGAGCTTTTCCGAGGACGAGGCGCGCACCATATTTGCGCAGGCAAGCGCGGCGTGCTGCAAGGCTATAAAGGAGATTGACGGCTTTGCGCAGGGCAGCTTCGATCGCGACAAGGTATTTAGGCAGCTTATTGACGAGCGCTGAAAACACAGAAAGCGGCGTTTTAGGGCGCCGCTTTTTTATGTGAGCCGCCGCAGCCGCGGGGTGATTATCTGATCGCGCGGGATAAGGGAGTAATCGTACATTACCTTTGAGTGATTGTCGAGGATAAGTTCGCGGCGCATTATGTTCCGCGCCTTGTCGAGCGTTATCCTGTAAACGCGGCTAACACGGTAGAAAACGCCGTCTTCCTCGACATAGCCGTAATTCTCCTCGGTCACGCGGTATATGTACGGAAACGCCGCCTGCGCGCGGAGTTCCCCGCACAGCCGCATTCCGTCCGTCCACGCCAGAAGCTGCACGGGGCGGTCGGTTGTGTTGCGGAAGCGGTAGTCCACGTTTTTGTAGAAAACGCTCGTCCCCGTACCGAATGGCACGCGCCTGCCCGAGTCGGGAAAGAGCGCGTCGGAATGGTGGGCGAGCTCCGTTACGGTAAGCGGGCTGTTAAGCGCCAGCCAGTGAATAAGGTTTGCAAGTTGGCACAGCCCGCCGCCCACGCCCTGTTCAAGCCGCCCGTTGCTGATGACAAGTCCCTGCCTGTAGCCGCGCTTTTCGCTCGGCTCGCCAACAAGCCGCCAGAATGAAAAGGTTTCCCCGGGGCGAATGATTATCCCGTTTATTTTCGCTGCGGCGAGCCGCAGATTCTCCGCCTTGCTGCGCTGAAGCGCCTCGTCAACGCCGTAAAGCTTCCTCAGCATATCCGAGGAGTGGCTCTTTACAAGCGCGGGGAGCGGCACTGTATTTATTTCGCAGGCAAAGGTTTCACCGCTGAACAGGTCGCGTATGTCGCGCAGCATATACTCCTTGCGCAGGGACAGCTTGTAGCATACCGGGGACAGTTCGCAGAACAGCCTGCGTTTTTTCATAGCGCTCACTCCTCTCCTTATTTACAATTATAGCACGTCGTGAATTTATTTGCAATTACAAAGCGGTTACAAAACATTACATTTTAGTTACAAAAAAATGGCGGCCGCAGGAATGCAGCCGCCCTTGTTTTATTTGTCGCACTTATTCGGCAGTAAAAGCGTCCTTGCCGAGCCCGCAGACGGGGCATACCCAGTCGTCGGGAATATCCTCCCACTTAGTGCCCGGAGCTATACCGCCGTCGGGGTCGCCTATAGCGGGGTCGTAAACGTAGCCGCAGGGGCAGGCGTACTTTTCCATAGTTTAACCTCCTGTCAATCAGCCGAAGTATCTGTTGAGCAGACCCTCGAAAGCCTTTCCGTGTCTTGCCTCGTCCTTTGCCATTTCGTGAACTGTGTCGTGGATAGCGTCGAGGTTTGCAGCCTTTGCAGCCTTTGCAAGGTCGAGCTTGCCCTGTGTCGCGCCGTGCTCAGCCGCAACGCGCTTTGTAAGGTTCTCCTTTGTCGAAGCGGAAACCACCTCGCCCAGAAGCTCCGCGAACTTTGCAGCGTGTTCCGCCTCCTCGTATGCCGCCTTCTCATAGTAAAGGCCAACCTCGGGGTAGCCCTCTCTGTGAGCGGCTCTCGCCATTGCAAGGTACATACCGACCTCGCTGCACTCGCCGACGAAGTTTGCGCGCAGACCTTCGATTATCTCAGCGGGAACGCCGTTGCTCTCGCTTGCAATGCCGATTCTGTGCTCGTCAGCGAAAACGAGCTTCTCGTCCGCGTCGTTCTTGATTATCCACTCAACGCGCGCCTTGCACTGGGGACATACCTCGGGAGCAGAATCACCAATGTGGACATAACCGCAGATAGGACATACATATTTCATAACTTTTTCCTCCAAAAATATTTATTTTTGATATCAGTAATCGTTATTGATTTACCGTGATTATATTATAACACAGCCAAACAGAATTGTCAAGTGCTTTCGCAAAATTTTTTTGATTTTTTTCTGCCGCCCGTTCTGACAAAAATTCGCTCCGCCCATTATTGTGGACGGAGCGACTCAGACCGTACACTTGCGCGGATAGAAGTGTTTTTTTCCTCGGGAAGCCCGAGGCAAAAAAGTGATTTCAAAGCCCGCATACGCGGGCAGAATTGACTTTTTCGACAGACTGTCGCTCCGCCCGTTATTGTGGACGGAGCGGCTTTATATTATGTATATTATGTAAAATCAGCCGAAATACGGGCTTATGGAGTCAGACCATTCTCCGTATATCTTAACGCCGTTCACCTTGACGAACGGGCGCACGCGGTAGCTGAACGCCACATAGCGGTTAGCGCTTATCTTGTGGTTGTAAGCCGCTTTCTTGGAGGTTTTCGTGACGGTTTTTTCATACATGAACCAGTAGCCATCGCTGCTTGTGTATTTGTCTATCTCTATCTCGTAGCCCGTCGCGCCCTTGATCGCGTTCCACCTGATCGCGTTTTTAGAAGTGCCGCGCGTTACGTTAAACCCGCTTATGGCCTTTGGCGTTATCGTGAAGTTTACGGTCTGCTTGCCGCTGTAATTGCCCTTGCCCTTGATTATTACGGAAGCCGTGCCTACCTTTTTGTTGTTCTTGTAGGTCACGGTGTAATCCGTGCCCTTTTTGAGCTTTACGCCCTCGTACTCAACGGTTACTGCGGGCTTTATCGCCTTGCCCGTGTAAACCTTCTGTTCAAAGGCGAGCGTTACCGCCGCGTCCTTCATGGAGTCTGCGGAGGGACTGTCGGGCAGCAGGGTGTAGGTAGTCGCCGTTTCGCCGTCCGCATAGGTCCAGCAGGCTGCCGTGCCGTCCGTTTTAAGCTCCTCCATGCCGTTTATGTGCGCGTGCTGCATGGGAATGCTGTCCGTTTCCACAACGCCGTTCGACTCTACTATTGAGTAGTAGGAGTTTACAAACTTATTGTCGCGGTATTTCTCCCACATAACAAGCAGCCGCGAATCGTCAAGCGCTACGGCTGCGGTGTTGCCGACCGTGCTGCCGTCCGTGTAGTTCGTGAGCCATACAATGCCCTTGTCGCCGTTGCTGCGGGTATCTCCCGCAAGAACGCACTCGCCGCTGTAGGCGTCTATCACCTGCATGAAAAGCTGTCTTGGCGCGCCATCGTATTTGGCGGAATACTCCTTTGCGGAAGTAGCGATAAGCGCTATGCCCGTATTCACGTTATATATGCCCGTGAGGAATGCGTTGGTGTAGTTCTCGCCCGTTTCGCCGTAGAATCTGAACGGTAATACGCCCTTGTTGTTGTGTCCGTTCATTTTGCTGCCCGCGCTCACAACGTTTATCGCAAAGCCGCGCGGGTATGCGTCGCCGTGGTCTGCGAACACAACCGTGTTTTCGTCCGGAACCAGAACGGACTGATTGAACGAGTGGCTGCTGTAGCTGTCATAGAGCGGGTTTTCGGTCATTGTATCGGTATCGACGCAGAATACCGCGTTCGACTGGTGGCCGTTGTACATCTCCCGCGCGTATGAGCATATCAGCAGGTCGCCCTGAAAAGCCATTGCGCAGTTGCCCGCCCTGAAAGGCAGACGTGTGCTCCAGTCAAGGTCGTCGGGGTAGTATTCAGCTTTGGCAAGATACTTGCCCGCGGGGTCGTACTTGTATATGGCAAAGGTGCATATCTTGCCCGTTCCCGCTTCGTCATAGCGGCCGTATGCGACATAGAGGTTTCCCTCGCTGTCGCAGACAACGCCGCCGACAAGCGGCATTGCGCGCTCTATTTCCACTTTGTCGGGCGTACCCGTAGGGTGCCTGACTATAATAGCTCCTTTGTTCTCGTCCTCATAAGCGATGGTGTATCTGCCGTTCTCGTCGAAAAAGTCGCTTATCGGCGAGCAGGCAGCCCAGTTGCTGTAAAGCGCGTTGTTCATGTAGAGCCCGTCTTCAAGCGTGTATTCCTGCGCGGTTATATTGGCGGTAAGCATTTTGCCCGCCGAGCCTGCCGCGAATGCGCTGAGTCCCGTTGATGCGGCGCACACAAGCGCCGTCAGCAGGCTCAGTATCCTTTTTTTCATACGTCCTCCTATCAGCCCTTAAGCCCGCGTGCCTGTCTGTCCATGTCCTCAACGACTATGTCGTATATTTCGCCGAGGGAGCGGCAGTATTCCAGTATCTTCCACGGTTCGTTGGTGTGGAAGTGGAGCTTCGCCACATCGTCGTCCGCGATAACGAGCAGGCTGTCGCCCGCGAAGTTGTCGGAGATATAGTCGAAGATCTCGTCCTCGTCAAGACCCTGCGCGTCAATAAGAAGCTGTGTGTCGTACCTGAATTCGATTGAGTCTGCCATAGTAATTTATCCTTTCATTTTAGCCTTTCAAGGCATACTTTTATATAATATCGGCATTTTCCGCCCGAACTTTAGCTTTTGTGCCGAAAATTATCACCTTGTTACTGTCCCTCAAGCATAAGGTCGATGATACCGCTCAGCAGGCGGCGGTTCTGCTCGCTCAGTCTCTGCGCCTTCTGCACGATATCCTCTGCGGAGGGGTTCGGCCTGTCCGTGCCTGTCAGCAGGCGGTCGGGCGTGATGTCGAGCGCCCTGCACAGGCTCATGACAAGCTCAAGGCTCGGCGCGGAGCGCCCCGTTTCAAGGTTTGAGAGGTACTTGTAGTTCACGTCAATCATCTCGCATACCTGATACTGCCTGAGCCCGAGCTCCTTGCGGCGGGCGGCTATGCGTTTACCTATCTCGGTATAGTCTAACATGTTATCACCTCAATTAAATGATAGCAGGGATATCAAATGATAAAAACTGCCTATTATATAGAATTACCACTCTACAAATAGAATAATCTATGATATAATAAGAAAAAAGCAAAAAAACTACTTGGTAATCGGTATTCAACCAATTAAAACATAAGAGTGGAGGAAATAATATGGCAAATATGCATAGAATGCGCACACCATCATGCAGGACGCGTGCCCGGAAAAAGACGGGTGCGTATAAATCGCCTAAGTCCAAATCATCTTATCCCGTAAATAAAACAACATCATTATTTACGGGATTATTGGGGCTGTTATTTAACCCAAAATAACTAAATCATATATCCGCACAAGTGTGCAAGCGACACCTCGCTGCGCTCGGCTTACGCAACGCGACGGCTTACGCCTTACGCGACCGT